>NZ_JAIUHQ010000001.1:0-730738 GCF_020165215.1 Mesorhizobium sp. CA15 | reverse complement strand
AGGTGGCGCTGCGAAGCAGCGACGGATTGGGGGAACCACCTGGCAATCAAGCCTCGGCCTGATCAGTCGCGCCAGTCTCAGAAGATGTGTGCATAGCGTAACCTGGATGGTGGGGAGATCAACGAGGCCTCAGTTCTCGGTCGGCTCCGTCGGCGTCTGGCCGGGCGTCGGGGTCGAAAGCGATGTCGGGTGCGGCTTTGGCGCTTCACCCGGACATTCGTCCTTGATCCTGGTCCAGGACGTGTTGTTGAGAACCATGTCGCAGCGGGCGAGGTAACTCTCGCCGGCCAGCGTCAGGCACGCTGTCTCGCCGACGTTGAAGGATTTGCCGTTGGCAAGACAGGTTGGCGCCGCCAGCAACGGCGCCGGCGCGGCAAGCGCCAAGGCAAGGCCGGCTGGCCAGAAAAGAAATCGGATCGCCATTCAACCCCCACAGCAAGCCGCATCAAAGACGGGATTTGTGGCGATACTGGGTCAGGGTGCCTGGCAACGTCTCAGGCGGGCTGCAGGCTGAGGTCGATGGCGACCGGCACGTGGTCGGACGGCTTTTCCCAGGCGCGGACGTGCTTTTCCACCGAGGCCGACGAGAAGCGGTTGGCGGCTTCGGGCGAGAGCAGCAGGTGGTCGATGCGGATGCCGTTGTTTTTCTGCCAGGCGCCGGCCTGATAATCCCAGAAGGTGTAGACGCCGGCCGAGTCGGTCACGGCGCGCACTGCTTCGGTGAAGCCGAGATTCTTCAGCCGGCGAAAGGCCTGCCTCGTCTGTGGCTGGAACAGCGCGTCACCCAGCCAATTTTCGGGAAACCGGGCATCGGCGGGTTCGGGAATGACGTTGTAGTCACCGGCCAGCACCAGCGCTTCCTCGAGCCGCAGCCGCTCCTGCGCCCAACGCTCCAGCCGCGCCATCCAGGCGAGCTTGTAGGAAAACTTCCGTTCATCGTCGACCGGATTGCCGTTCGGCAGATAGAGCGAAGCGACGCGCAAGGCGCCCTGGTCGGTGGAAAAAACGCCTTCGATGAAGCGGGCATGATCATCCGCATCGTCGCCCGGCAGGCCGCGATTGACCTCGTCGAAGGGAAGCTTCGACAGAAGAGCGACGCCGTTAAAACTCTTCTGGCCGTTGGTCTCGACATTGTAGCCCAGCGCCTCGATCTCGGCGCGCGGGAACTGGTCGTCGACAGTCTTGATCTCCTGCAGGCACACGATGTCCGGCGCGCTTTCGGTCAGCCAGTGGGTGAGGTTGCCGATGCGGGCGCGAACGCCGTTGATGTTCCAGGTGACGATCTTCATGAGGACCTCAATGCTCTTCGGGCGGCAGGCGTTCGACGAGGCCGATCGTATTGCCTGCGGGGTCCTTTAGAAAGGCCATCCATTCGCTTTCCCCCGCCGGGCCGAACCGCCCCTCGGTGTCGCGGTGGACGAGCGTCGGCGGCGCGGTGAAGGGAATGCCCGCGGCTTTCGCCTCGGCGTGGAAGGCTTCGAGGCCGGCGATGTCGAAATAGACGGTGCCGGCCGGAACGCCGTCAGTGAAGAGGAGGCGCACGTCACCGGCCATAATGAAGGCAATACCGGGCGGGTCGTAGCGAGCGTGCACGTTCAGACCAAGCACGTCGCGCCAGAAAGCAAGCGTCGCATCGAAATCGCGGCCAGCCGAGAGCGCGACCTGACGGACCGCGCCGATGGCAGGCATCGGACTATATGGAAAAGCTCGTGCCGCAGCCGCAGGAGGCGACCGCGTTCGGGTTCCTGATCTGGAAGGACTGGCCCATCAGATCGTCGACGAAGTCGATCACCGAGCCGCCCATATAGACCAGCGACAGGTCGTCGATCAGGATGGTTGCGCCGTCCTTCTCGATGGCGACATCGTCATCGTTGCGGTCGCCTACCAAATCGAATTTGTAGGAAAAGCCGGAGCAGCCGCCGCCTTCGACGGAAACGCGCAGCGCCGTCTTGCCCGGTTCGCCGGAAACAATCCTGGCGATCCGCTTCGCCGCGGCATCGGTCATCTCGACCTTCATGGCAGTCTTGGCATCCGCGCCCATCGGCGTCACCTTGCTTTCGGTTTCACATGATAGGTATGAAGCGGGCGGGGCCAAGTCAACTGGTGGATCAATGGACGAGCGGCAGGGCAAGGATGCTCTCGGCGACATCGGGTTCGGCGACCGGCCGCGCGCCGTCTATGCGAGCGATCCGGCGCGCTCGCGCGGTCGCCTGTTCGACGAGCCGGAAAGCCCGACGCGCACACCGTTCCAACGCGACCGCGACCGCATCATCCATTCCACCGCCTTTCGCCGGCTGAAGCACAAGACGCAGGTGTTCGTCGCGCATGAGGGCGATCACTACCGCACGCGGCTGACGCATTCGATCGAGGTGGCGCAGATCGCCCGCGCGCTGGCACGGGCATTGCGCGGCGACGAGGATCTCGCCGAAGCCGTGGCGCTGGTGCATGATTTCGGCCATACGCCCTTCGGCCATACGGGCGAGGACGCGCTCAACGAGAAGATGGCGACCTGGGGCGGCTTCGATCACAACGCCCAGTCGCTGCGTATCGTGACGCGGCTCGAGCGGCGCTATGCCGAATTCGACGGGCTGAACCTCACCTGGGAAACGCTGGAGGGGCTGGTCAAGCACAATGGCCCGCTGGCCGACGCGAGCGGGAAGGGGCTCAAGGGCCCGGTGCCGCAGGCGATCCGCGACTATTCGGAGCTGCACGATCTCGAGCTCGACCGCTTCGCCGGCATCGAGGCGCAGTGTGCGGCGATCGCCGACGACATTGCCTACAACGCCCATGACATCGACGACGGCTTGCGCGCCGGCCTGCTGACGCTGGATATGCTTGGAGAGGTCGGTCTGCCCGGCTCGATCCTGAACAGCGTGCGTGCCAAATATCCTCAGCTCGACGATGTTCGCACCGGCCACGAACTGATGCGCCGGCAGATCACGCTGATGGTCGAGGATGTCATCGCATCGACCATCGCCAATATCGAGCGGCTCAAGCCGGACAGCGCCGATGCGGTGCGCGCGGCCGGCGAGACCCTGGTGACCTTCTCGGCCAGCATGGCGGCGGCCGAAAAGGAATTGAAGGCCTTTCTCTACAAGCATCTCTACCGGCATGCGGAGGTTATGCGGGTGCGGGCCGATGCCGAACAGATCGTGCGCGAGCTGTTCGACGTCTATTTCGCCGATCCACGCGCTATGCCCGACGGCTGGCGCGAAGGGCTCGACCGGGCCGAGGACCGCATCAAGGCGCGCAGCGTCGCCGACTTCCTGGCCGGCATGACCGACACCTATGCACTCAAGGAACATCGGCGTCTGTTTGACCATACGCCCGATTTGAGCTAGGGCGAGCCTCGATTTTGCCGGCCATCGAGCCGGTCGCCTCTTAAAGCCCAGAGCACTTCCGATGAATATCTTCGCCGATTTCAACGCGCGGATCATAAAAGCCGTCGAAGCCCTTGACCTGAAAGACAAGGATGGGGCCGCGCCCGACCTGTCGCGTGTCGCGGTCGAGCCGCCGCGTGACGCCAGCCATGGCGACCTCGCGACCAACGCGGCGATGGTGCTGGCCAAACCCACCGGAGAGAACCCGCGCGCGCTTGCCGAAAAACTGGCCGAAGCGCTGCGGGGCGACGCTGATATTGCCTCGGCCGAGATCGCCGGGCCGGGCTTCGTCAATCTCAGGCTGAAGGACGCATTCTGGCACACGCACCTGGCGGCGTTGCTCGGCGAGGGGCGCAATTATGGCCGCTCGACCATCGGCGGCGGCCGCAAGGCCAATGTCGAATATGTCTCGGCCAACCCGACCGGCCCCATGCATGTCGGCCACTGCCGCGGCGCCGTGGTCGGCGATGCCTTGGCCAATCTGATGGCCTTCGCCGGCTACGACGTGACCAAGGAATACGTCATCAACGACGCCGGCTCGCAGATCGACGTGCTCGGCCGCTCGGCGTTGCTGCGGTATCGCGAGGCGCTTGGCGAAGCCATCGGTGAGATACCGCCCGGGCTTTATCCGGGCGACTACCTGATCCCCGTCGGCCGGGCGCTGGCTGAGGAGTTCGGACTCGGCCTGCTGGAGATGCCGGAAGAGGAGGCGCTGGCGATCGTCAAGGACCGCACAGTCGACGCGATGATGGCGATGATCCGCGAGGATCTGGCGCTGCTCAACGTGCATCACGACGTGTTCTTCTCCGAGCGCACGCTGCATGCCGACAACGCCAAGAAGATCCGGGCGGCGATCGCCGACCTGACGCTGAAGGGCCACATCTACAAAGGCAAGCTGCCGCCGCCCAAGGGCGAGAAGCCGGACGACTGGGAAGACCGCGAGCAGACGCTGTTCCGCTCGACCGCGGTCGGCGACGACATGGACCGGGCCCTGGTCAAGTCGGACGGCTCCTTCACCTATTTCGCCGCCGACGTCGCCTATCTCAAGGACAAGGTCGACCGCGGCTTCGTCGACCTGATCTATGTGCTCGGAGCCGACCATGGCGGCTACGTCAAGCGGCTCGAAGCGCTGGCGCGCGCGGTTGCCGGCGATGCCGTCAAGCTCACCGTGCTGCTTTGCCAACTTGTAAAACTGTTCCGCGACGGCGAGCCGGTCCGCATGTCGAAACGGTCCGGCGATTTCATCACGCTGCGCGAGGTCGTGGAAGAGGTCGGCCGCGACCCGATCCGCTTCATGATGCTTTACCGCAAGAACGACGCGCCGCTCGATTTCGACTTCGCCAAGGTCACCGAGCAGTCGAAGGACAATCCGGTGTTCTACGTGCAGTACGCGTCGGCGCGCTGCCATTCCGTTTTCAGGCAGGCGAGCGAGCAGCTCGGCGAGGCGAACTTCGATCGCAACCGGCTCGCGGCCTCGGTGGCTGCGCTGGCCGACGAGGGCGAGATCGCGCTGATCCGGAAGCTGGCCGAATATCCCCGGCTGATCGAATCCGCGGCGCTTTCGCTGGAGCCGCACCGGCTGGCATTCTACCTCTACGATCTGGCTTCCGGCTTCCATGCACAGTGGAATCGCGGCAACGACAACCAGGACTTACGTTTTGTTAAGGTTAACGACCGAGAATCAACTTATGCCAGACTAGGGCTGGTGCAGGCTGTTTCGGATGTTTTGACTTCCGGCTTGACGCTTATCGGGGCAGACGCGCCCATCGAAATGCGTTAGGTTTAACTAAAAAACCTGTCACCTTTTGCCCACATTGCGCTGGTAAGGGCCAACCCTGCGCGACGTCCATGGCGTCCGACTGTGTGCGAGTTCGGGAACAATAATGGCAGACAGAACCCCGCTGAAAGTAGCCGACCACAACGACATCGCCGACGATGATCCGTTCGCTGAACTGACCCGGATCATGGGTTTCGATCCGCGCCAGCCGGTGCGGCAGCCGGCCCCCGCGGCCGAGAAGGCCAATCAGGTCGTGGAGGCTGACGATTTCGACATCGACCTCGAGAAGGAGTTGATGGGCGAGTTCGATTCCGTCGAGGAAAGCGCGCCGGTCGTTCAGCAGGCTGCACTGCATCAGATCAGCAAAGAGCCGGCCTTCGAGGCTGCCAGCGCCGCCGCGAATGACGACGAGCTTACCGCTTCCTTCGAGCAGGATTTCGTATTCGACGACGCGGCGGATTATGCCGACTTCGCGGTGGCCCGTGCGCCGGAGCCGGATTTTGCGCCGCAGCCGCAGGCGGCGCCCGAACCGGAAGGCGCGCCAGAGGCGCATTTTGCATCTGAGGCGCATTTCGCGCCGGTGCCAGAAGAAGCTTCCGAGCCGGAGGTCGCTTTCGACGACGATTTCGACAAGGCCGTCGCCGGTTCGCTCGATGTCTCGCCGGTCGAAGATGATCTTGCGATCGACCGGGAAATGGCGGCTTCGCTGGACCAGGATTTCCAGCTCGACCATCACGAGCCTGCCAACCTCGACGATCAAGAGCTCGCCAACCTCGACGATCAAGAGCCGGCTGACGCGCGTCAGGACGCCGTCGAGGCCATGCAGGCCGCAAGCGAGGCGGCGTTCGACGCCGATTTCGACAACGCGGTCCAGATGTCGCTCGAAGACGAGCTGTCGTTTGAGAGCCAGGAGCCGGAGCAGCATGCGCAGGCCGCCGAGCCGGTCGAAGCTCACGCAGCCGCCCCGCTGATTTCCGAGGATGATTTTGCCGGTCATTTCGATCACGCGATGACCGATGTCGATATCAATCTCGGCCAGGATATGGATCTCGGCCAGGGTCAGGACCTTCAAGAGCCTGAGCTGTCGCTTGACGACGAGTCTGCGCCGGCTGTCGAGGCGCCGGCCGAGACGGCCGCCGCCGAGCCGGAGCTCGCCGCGCCCGAACCTGCCGCCGCGCTGACCCTCGATGACGATTTCGAGCTGAGCTTTCGCGATGCGTTGAACGAGGAGCCGCAAGCTCCGGCCGTCGAGCCTGTTGCCGCGCTGCAGCCGACCGTCGCCGAGGCGGCTCCCGTCGTCGCCGCTCCGGTTCCGCCGAGCGCCGCCGTTGAACCCGTGAAACCGGCCGCCAGCGAGCGCAGCCTGGAAGACGAACTCAATGCGCTGCTTGGCGCCATGACCGCGCGGCCGATGCCGGCTGTCAGGGAGCCTGTTCCGGCGCCACGGCTGGTCGCGCAACCTGCGAGCTACGAAAGCGAGAAGATCGAGGCCGACGATCTCGACTGGACTCTCGACGAGCAGCAGCCGTCGCAGAGCGGCCAGGGCGGTCAGCCGGTCGAAAGCGACCTGGACGACCTGCTCGCCAGCGAGCTCGATCACCAGGATTTCGCAACCTCGGCCAAGGCAGAGCCCGCGGTCGATTTTGATGACGACGAATTCGGCGCCGCTTTCGCCCGGAGTATCGAAGCCGAGCAGGAGGCCGCCCGGGCGAGGGCAAATTCGTCCGATTGGCTGCATTCGACGAACGCCGAGCCGGCAAGGTCGTGGAGTCGCTCGACCCCGACCGCCGCTCCGCCGGTGCAGGTTTCGTTTGCTGCGCAGCCGGCAGCCTCGACGGCGGTGCAGATGACCGCGCCTTCAGCGCCAATGCAGGTGGCGGCGCCGGCCTACCGCAGCGAACCGGCTACGGATTATTCCGCCTACGCCAAGCCGGCGCAGGCGCCTGTGCCTCCACAACACCCCCACGAGCATGATGACATTCCCGACGTCGAGACGGTCGACGTGCCGGAGCGCGTGGTCGCGCTCGCGGACGACCTCGACATTCCGGAGCTCAGCTTCGAAGAGGACCAGCCGGCGGCACCCGCATATGACGATCTCGATGCGGAATTCGCCAGCTTGCTCACCGACATGAACGCGACGGAGATCGCGTCGGCGCCGACACAGAGCCGCAGCTATGACGACGAATCCTATAATGCCGGCTTCAATGGCTATGATCGTCGCGACTTGCGTGTCGAGGCTCCGGCGGCTCCGGTGACCCCAGCTGCGCTTGCCGCCGCGAATGATTACGATGCCGATGATTTGCCCGGCAGCCGGCCGGTTTCGCAGGCGGACGAATTCGCCGCCGATGAGCTCGACTATGATCCCGAGCTCGAAGAAGCGATGGCGATCCCCGGGCTCGCCGAGCGCGAGGCGGCGCAGCCGCGCCGGCGCGGCGTGATGATCGCGGCGCTCGTCGGCGCAGTGGTGGTTTTCGGCGGCCTTGGCGCGCTGGCCTTCTCCTTCGGCGGCAAAAGCGGCAGCGCGGCCCCGGTGATCGTCAAGGCCGACAATTCGCCGATCAAGGTGAAGCCCGAAAATCCGGGCGGCACGGTGGTGCCGAACCAGGACAACAAGGTTTACGACGCGGTCGCCAAGGGCGGCGGCGCGGCCAAGCCGGCCGAGCCGGTGCAGCAGAAGCTGGTGAACACCACCGAGCAGCCTGTGGACCTGGCATCGAAGGAACCGCCGCAGAGCCGGGTGGTCGACCTTTCGCCCAAGGATAACGGCGCCGCGGCCGGCACTGACGCCCCCGGCGATCCAGGCACAGCATTGCCCGGCGTCGAGCAAACGGCTGTGCCCGCAAGCACGCAACCTGCCGCGCCCGCAAACGCGCAGCCTACCGCGCCGGCAAGCGCGCAGCCGGCGGCACCGGCGCCGAAGTCGGAAGACCGCATCGCCCAGGTGCTGCAGCAGGATGCCGAGAACACCGCCAACAACGATGTCGTCGCCGTCGCGCCGCGCAAGGTGAAGACGATGATGGTGAAACCCGACGGCTCGCTGGTGCCGCGCGAGGACCCGGCTCCAGCCGCCGCGCCGAAGGTCGCCGCGGCCGAACCGAACGATCCGGCGCCGCAACATGTCGCGCCGGCCTCTGACGGCCAGCAGACGGGAACGGTGGCTTCCGACGCGGGCCAGGCCGTTACGGACCAGGCCGATGCGCCGGCCGTCAAGCCGGTGAAACCCGCGAAGAAGACTGAAGCCAAGGCGCAGTCGGCCAACACGCCGGCAGTGGCGCCGGTGGCGCCGGCGCGTCCGTCCGACCAGCCGGTCGATATCGTCGGCGAGGTCAAGCCGGACCAGGTCGCTTCGATCGATCCGGCGGCGGCCGCCGGCGGCGGCTCGTGGTCGATGCAGATCGCATCGCAGCCGACGGTCGAAAGCGCGCAGTCGACCTATCAGGACCTGCAGCGCCGCTATGGCGGCGTGCTGTCCGGCCGCACGGCCAACATCGTCAAGGCCGAGGTCGCGGGCAAGGGTACCTTCTACCGCGTCCGCGTTGCGGCCCAGTCGCGCAACGATGCAATCAGCCTTTGCACCAGCTACAAGGCGGCCGGCGGCAACTGCTTCGTATCGCGCTGATTAAATCAAGCCTATCAAAGCCGGCGCCGCCGAAAGGCCGCGCCGGCTTTTCGTTGTGGACGGTTGCGGGCTTTGGCTGGTCCGAGGGCAGGGGTGATTCCCTTTGCTCGCTCAAAGCCTTAAGCTTCCGGGCATGAGCGAATCAAAATCCATGATCCTCGGCTGCGCCGGGAAATCCCTCACCGAGGACGAAATCCGCTTCTATCGGGACGAACGTCCCTGGGGCTTCATCCTGTTTGCGCGCAACATCGGCGAAGCCGGGCAGATCCGCGACCTTGTCGCCTCGATGCGTGACTGCGTCGGCCGCCCGGGCGCTCCGGTCTTCATCGATCAGGAAGGCGGCAGGGTGCAGCGCCTGCGTCCGCCGCTGGCGCCGAACTATCCGGCCGGGGGTGCGCTTGGCGCATTGTGGCGCGAGGATAAGGAAGCCGGCCGCCGCGCCGCCTGGCTGCTGGCCCGGCTGCATGCCTTCGATCTCTCGCGCCTGGGTATAACGGCCGACTGCCTGCCAGTGCTCGACGTTCCGGTCGAAGGCGCCAGCGACGTTATCGGCGCGCGCGCCTATGGCAAGGAGCCCAATGCGGTGATCGAGCTTGGCCGGGCCTCGGCCGAGGGATTGATGTCGGGCGGCGTGCTGCCGGTGATGAAGCACATTCCCGGCCACGGCCGCGCCTTTGCCGACACGCATTTCGCGCTGCCGACCGTCGATACGCCGCTCGATGAACTCAGACGGCATGATTTTGCCCCGTTCAAGGCGTTGAACGAGCTGCCGATGGCGATGACGGCGCATGTCGTCTACAGCGCGGTCGACCCCGACAATCCGGCGACGACGTCCGCCAAGGTCGTGGATCAGGTGATCCGCGGCGAGATCGGCTTCGACGGGCTGCTGATGAGCGACGACACGTCGATGAAGGCACTTTCTGGGGATTTCCCGACAAAGGCGGCCTCGATCCTTGCGGCCGGCTGCGATCTCGTCCTTCACTGCAACGGCGTTTTCGAGGAGATGTCGGGGATCGCGTCGCGCACGACGGCGCTGTCAGGCAAGTCTTTGCAGCGCGCCGAGCGGGCGCTGACCTATATAAAGGATCGCGACGTCGCCGACGAAACGGCCATACGCGCAGAATTCGCCACCTATTTCGAAGCGGTGGCCTGAACCGAAGGGACGAAAGGCAAGTGGCGGAGACATTGGAAGGCAAGGCCGCGAAGGCCGCACCGATGGACCGCCTGTGGGCCGAGAACGACGATTCCCGCCTGACTGGCGACCCGTCGCTGGTCGTCGACGTGGCGGGTTTCGAAGGCCCGCTCGATCTTCTTTTGCATCTTGCCCGCAACCAAAAGGTCGATCTGGCGCGCATTTCTATCCTGGCGCTCGCGGAGCAATATCTGGCCTTCGTCGAAAAAGTGCGGGCGCTTAGGTTAGAGCTTGCCGCCGACTATCTGGTGATGGCGGCGTGGCTGGCCTTCCTGAAGTCGAAGCTCTTGATCCCGAAACAGCCGGGCGAGGAGGGCGAAAGCGGCGAGGAACTGGCGGCGGTGCTGCAATTCCGGCTGAAGCGCCTTGAAGCCATGCGCGACGCCTCGGCGCGGCTGGTGAACCGCAACCGTCTTGGGCGCGACGTCTTTGCGCGCGGCATGCCGGAAATGGTCATTGTCGAGAAGCGCAACAGCTTTTCGGCTTCGCTCTACGATCTGCTCACCGCCTATGCGCAGCAGCGCCAGCGGCAGGCGATCAACAATGTGACGATCGCCCGGCGCGCCGTGTGGTCGCTCAAGGATGCGCGCGAGGTGCTGGCGCGGCTGATCGGCTCGGTCGGCGACTGGACGACGCTCGACAGCTTCCTGATCGAATATCTGGCGGCGCCGGAGGAGAAGCGCACGGCGATGGCCAGTTCTTTCGCGGCGACGCTCGAGATGGTGCGCGAGGGCAAATTGGAAGTTCGGCAGGATCAGGTGTTCGCGCCGATCTATCTGCGCGGCCGCGCGCAAGGGGTAAGGGCAGTCGAGGTGGTATCATGAGCGAACGCGCCAACGCTTCGGTCATCCCGTTCAAGGTCGAGGACGAACCGGAAGACGAGATGGCCGAGCAGGGTTCCATCGAAAACCCCGCCGAGCGGCTGCAATTGTCGGAAGCCGTGCGCATGGCCGAGGCGATCATTTTCGCCAGTGCCGAGCCGGTCAGCGAAAAGCAGCTTGCCGCGCGCCTGCCGGAAGGCGTCAACATTGCCGCCGCAATGGCGGATTTGCAGGAAATCTATGCCAAGCGCGGCGTCAACTTGGTACGGGTCGGCGATGCCTGGGCCTTCCGCACCGCCGGCGACCTGGCTTTCCTGATGAGCCGGGACTCCGTGCAGCAAAGGAAGCTCTCGCGCGCGGCGCTCGAAGTGCTGGCGATCATTGCCTATCACCAGCCGGTGACGCGCGCCGAGATCGAGGACATCAGGGGCGTCGAAACGTCGAAGGGCACGCTCGACACGCTGCTGGAAACGGAGTGGGTCAGGATGCGCGGCCGCCGCCGCACGCCCGGACGGCCGGTGACCTACGGCACCACCGACGCTTTCCTCGATCATTTCGCGCTGGAGGAGATCCGCGATCTGCCCGGCATGGAAGAGCTGAAGGGCGCTGGCCTGCTCTCGACGCGCATGCCTGCGAATTTCTCGATGCCGGTGCCGCCGGCCGATCCGGACGCGCTCGCCGAAGACGAGGACGCGCTGACGGATATCGACCTCGAGGAGCTCGGGCTGCTGACGCCGCGCGTCACCGACGAGTGATCATCAAATCGCCGCGAATGGTCTATTAGCAGAGGCTGCGCGGATTCGTAGCAAGCCGCTCACGCCGAAAGTGCGTGACATCCGCTAGCCATTTTATCAACTTCGTAGCGGTTGTGTTTGAATCCCTGAGCGAAAACGCATAGATCATCGCCGAGGGAAACCATTCGAGAGAGATTGTTATGGGTTCATTTTCGATTTGGCACTGGATGATCGTGCTGGTCATCGTGCTTCTGGTGTTCGGCCGCGGCAAGATCCCGGAACTGATGGGCGACATGGCCAAGGGCATCAAGAGCTTCAAGAAG
Source organism: Mesorhizobium sp. CA15 (assembly GCF_020165215.1). Lineage (NCBI taxonomy): Bacteria > Pseudomonadati > Pseudomonadota > Alphaproteobacteria > Hyphomicrobiales > Phyllobacteriaceae > Mesorhizobium > Mesorhizobium sp. CA15. The sequence goes on along the minus strand of NZ_JAIUHQ010000001.1, from coordinate 718,892 downwards.
GGCATGGCCGACGACGACGCCGACGACAAGCGTACCGTCGAGCATCGCGCTGACGAGACTGTTTCGCCGGCCAAGGAAAAGGTCAGCAAGAGCTGATCTTGGTTGTTGCTTTGAGCATGCCGTTGTCCCAAAACCGCTTCGCATTTTTGGGCGGCAGGCACCCGTCGGAATAGATTGTCATGTTCGAAGTCGGTTGGAGCGAGCTGCTGGTGATCGCGGTCGTCATGATCGTGGTCGTCGGGCCGAAAGATTTGCCCAACATGCTGCGCACCTTCGGCCGCACCGCGGCGAAATTGCGCGCCATGGCCGGCGACTTCCAGAAGCAGTTCAACGAAGCGCTGAAGGAAGCCGAGCTCGACGATGTGAAGAGCTCGATCGATAGTCTTCGCGGCCTCAATCCGATGAACGAGGTGCGCAAGCAGCTCAATCCGTTCGAGCAGGCCGCGGCCGATGTGCGCGCCGGCGTCGATACGATGATGAAGCCCAAGCCGGCCGCCGATCCGGCGGCGCCGGCAGCGGAAACGCCGCAGGCCGCCGAGCCGCTCAAGAACGGTGCGACGGACCTGCCTGGCGTCGGTGGGCCCGAGGCTAGCTCTGCCGCTCCAGCCTTCCCGGCCATGACCGACGCCTCCGTCACCGCACCGGTTTCTGACACCGCCGTGCCGGCCAGGCCGGCGAAAAAGGCGGTGACCGCCAAGGCAAGGACCGCCAGCACGGCGGCCAAACCGGTCGCGGCAACTAGGGCACCGGCAGCAAAAGCGCCGGCCAAAGCCGCAGCGCCTGCAACGAAGGCAGCGCCGAAGGCTGGGGCAAAGCCTGCCGCGGCGAAGAAGCCGGCCGCGAAGAGGGCAACCGACGGCAAGAAGATGACGGGCGGCACCAAGTGAGCGTTTCGGACAAGGAGCGGGAAGAAATCGAGAAATCGTCAGCGCCGCTGATCGAGCATCTCATCGAGTTGCGCCGCCGCCTGATCTGGTCGCTGGGCGGCTTCTTCGTCGCCTTTCTCGTCTGCTTCTTCTTCGCCAAGCGCCTGTTCAACCTTCTGGTCGTCCCCTTCAAATGGGCGACGCAGTGGGCAGGGCTCGACCCGCATAAGGTCGAGCTGATCTATACCGCGCCGCAGGAGTTCTTCTTCACCCAGGTGAAGCTCGCCATGTTCGGCGGCATGGTGATCGCCTTCCCGCTGATCGCAACGCAGATCTACAAGTTCATCGCGCCCGGCCTCTACAAGAACGAGCGCAGCGCCTTCCTGCCGTTCCTGATCGCATCGCCCATCCTGTTCCTGATGGGCGCCTCGCTGGTCTATTTCTTCTTCACCCCGATGGTCATGTGGTTTTTCCTGGCCATGCAGCAGACCGGCACCAACGACCAGGTGCAGATCTCGCTGCTGCCGAAGGTGTCGGAATATCTCAGCCTGATCATGACGCTGATCTTTTCCTTCGGCCTGGTGTTCCAGCTGCCGGTGGTGACCAGCCTTTTGACGCGCGTCGGCATATTGTCGTCGCAGGCGCTGGCCGAGAAGCGCAAATGGGCGATCGTCCTTTCCTTCGTCGTTGCCGCCGTGCTGACGCCGCCCGATCCGATGAGCCAGTGCGGCCTCGCCATCCCGACCATCATTCTCTATGAGGTCGCCATCTGGTCCTCGCGCATGATCGAGCGCAGCCAGGCGCGCGACCGCCTGGCGCGCGAGCAGGCGGAGGCGGGGAGCTCTGCCGCCAGCAACACGCCGGACGCCTCTTCCACCTAAGCGGGGCTTTCCAGCCGAGAAATCGCAGCTGTCGGCCTGGTCGCCGTCTTGCATCGATGGCGGATGCGGTTTACCCCCTCGATCCTTAAGGCGCGTCGCGCTCAATGTTTTAAGCGACGCGCTTTTAAGTCTCTATTTTCATGCATGTCGTTTTCCAAAACCGCTGCACATTTTTGGGTGACATGCATCTAGTTTGAGGATCGACCATGCTTGACATCAAATGGATTCGCGACAACCCGAAGGCCCTTGTCGAGGCGCTGGTGAAGCGCTCGTGGTCGGCGGGCGAGGCGCAGTCCACGGTCGACGATCTGATCGCGAAGGACGAAGCGCGGCGTTCGCATCTCAGTGAGCTGCAGGTCAAGCAGGAACGCCGCAACGCCGCCTCGAAGGAGATAGGCAACGCCATGCGTTCAGGCGATTCAGCGCTCGCCGAGAAGCTCAAGGGCGAGGTCAGCGAGATCAAGGCGTTCATCCAGAATGGCGAGGCGCGCGAGCGCGAGCTCGACAAGGCGCTGGACGACGCGCTGGCGGTTCTGCCCAACGTGCCGCATGACGATGTGCCGGTCGGCAAGGACGAGCACGATAATGTCGTCAAGCGCATCGTCGGCGAGGTGCCGACGCGTCCGAATTGGGTGAAGGAGCATTTCGAGATAGGCGAAGCGCTCGGCATGATGGATTTCGAGCGGGCGGCGAAATTGTCCGGCTCGCGGTTCACGGTGCTGAAGAGCCAGCTGGCGCGCATGGAGCGGGCGCTAGGCCAGTTCATGATCGACCTGCACACGACAGAGCACGGTTATGAAGAGATCATCCCGCCGCTGATGGTGCGCGACGAGGTATTGTTCGGTACCAATCAGCTGCCGAAATTCGAACTCGATCTGTTCTTCACGCCGCATGGCGACAGTCGGCTTGGGCTCATTCCGACGGCCGAAGTGCCGCTCACCAATCTCGTGCGAGAAGAGATCACCGCGCATGAAAAGCTGCCGCTGCGCTACACCGCGCTGACGCCATGCTTCCGCTCGGAAGCCGGCTCGGCCGGCCGCGATACGCGCGGCATGCTGCGCCAGCACCAGTTCTACAAGGTAGAGCTGGTCTCGATCACCGACCAGGAAAGCTCGCTCGCCGAGCATGAGCGCATGACTGAATGCGCCGAGGAAGTGCTGAAGCGGCTCGGCCTGCCGTTCCGCACCGTCACGCTTTGCACCGGCGACATGGGTTTCGGCGCGCGCAAGACCTACGACATCGAGGTCTGGCTGCCGGGGCAGAACGCCTATCGCGAAATCTCGTCCTGCTCGGTCTGCGGCGATTTCCAGGCCAGGCGCATGGATGCCCGCTACAAGGACAAGGATGGCAAGGGCAATCGCTTCGTCCACACGCTCAACGGTTCGGGCACCGCGGTCGGCCGGGCTCTTATCGCCGTCATCGAAAACTACCAGAATGAGGATGGCAGCGTAACCATTCCTGAAATGCTGCGGCCTTACATGGGTGGTCTCGCCAAGATCGAAGCGAAGTGACTTGATGCGCATCCTGCTGACCAATGACGACGGCATCCATGCCGAGGGGCTGGCATCGCTCGAGCGTATCGCCCGCACGCTGTCGGACGACGTCTGGGTGGTTGCGCCGGAGCAGGACCAGTCCGGTTACGCGCATTCGCTGTCGATCTCGGAACCGCTCAGGCTGCGCAAGATTGGCGAGAAGCACTATGCCGTGCGCGGCACGCCGACCGACTGCGTCATCATGGGCGCGAAAAAAATCCTGCCTGGACCGCCGGATCTGATCCTGTCCGGCGTCAATTCCGGCGCCAACATCGCCGACGACGTCACCTATTCCGGCACCGTTGCGGGCGCCATGGAAGGCGCGCTGCTCGGCGTCCGCTCGATCGCGGTGAGCCAGGCCTATTCCTATGTCGGCGAGGATCGCGTCGTGCCTTACGAGACGACCGAGGCGCTGGCGCCGGCGTTGCTCAAGCGACTGGTGGAGACGCCGCTGCCGGAAGGCGTGCTGCTCAACGTCAATTTCCCGAACTGCGCGCCCGACGAAGTGGAGGGGACCGTCGTCACCGCGCAGGGCAAGCTGGTGCACAGCCTTTGGGTCGACGAGCGGCGCGACGGGCGCGGCCTGCCTTACTACTGGCTGCGCTTCGGCCGCGAGCCGGTCGAAGGCAAGAAGGGCACGGATCTCCATGCGCTGCGCAACCGGCAGGTTTCGGTGACGCCGCTGCAGCTCGACCTCACCGCCCATGAGCTCCGCGACCAACTGACCAAGGCGCTGTCATAAAATAGGGTTTTGGCATGAACACGGTTTTGGCATGAATACGGGCATCGACGACCGCGAAGGTTTTGCCGCTTTCCTGCTCAGGCTGCGGGGCAGGGGCGCGGCGCCCAAGGCGCTGGTCGCCGCCTTCGAGGCGACGCCGCGGCGTGGTTTCCTGCCGGCGCAGTTCCATGCGGTCGCGTGGTCGGACGGCATGCTGCCGATCGAATGCGGCGAGGCGATCGAGGGCGCCGATCTGCAGGCGGCGGTGATCGCCGCGCTTCACATCGAGCCGGGCAACCGCGTGCTCGAGATCGGAACCGGTTCGGGCTATACGGCCGCTGTCATGTCGAGGCTTGCGGCGCGCGTCATCACCGTCGACCGCTACAAGACGCTGGCCGAGCAGGCAAAGCAGCGCTTCGAGGCGCTCGCGATCAGCAACGTCATCGCCCGTCAGGCCGACGGGTCCAACGGCCTGCCCAATGAAGGGCCGTTCGACCGTATCGTCGCCTGGGCCGCCTTCGACAGCCTGCCGCGCTTCCTGCTCGACCAACTGTCGAGCGGCGGCATCGTCATCGCGCCGATCGGTCCGGAAGAGGGCGAGCAGGTGCTGGCCAAGCTCACCAAGGTCGGCAGCCGCTTCGAGCGCGAGGACATCGGCATGGTCAGGCTGCAGCCGATCCTGCGCAGCGTCGCGATGGTGATTTAAGGGCTTCACAGCCCTCGCCAAAATTTCCGCCAATGTTTTAAGAAAATTTTTGTCGGATTCTAATGGGTTAACCGCCCAGTAACATTAACGCGCTTTAATCGTGATCAGTTTGTACCGGGTCTGTGCGGGTTAGTGCGATGCAATTCAATCACTTGAAGGCAAACAGACGTAATCTGGCGCGCGGTTGCGCTGTCCTGATGATTGCCGGCGCGGCGGCCGGGTGCAGTTCCCAGTCGATGCGCTTCAACGGTGTCGACGACGTGTTCACGTCGTCCACCAACAATCAGCGCGCCATCATAAACAAGCAGAATGTCGACCAGCCCTATCCGGGCGACACAGTCGCGCCGGCCCCTGTCGACGGCACCCACACCCAGTCGGTGAGCCGCTCGAGCCTCGAGCCGGTCACGGCGCAGCAGCTGCCGCCGCCCTCGCAGCCTGCCGCCGCGCCGGCCAGGCCGATGCGCACAGCGTCAGCCCCCGCCCTTGCTCCGGCTCCCGCGCTTGCCCCCGCACCGCATGTCGACAGGACGACCACCAACACCGTCGCGCCGGCCAAGCCGTTCAAGACGGCCGAGCCCGACGCCGTGCGCAACGCCAGTGCTGCCCCGCATGCGACCGAAATCGTGGTCAGGGACGGCGAGACGCTTTCGGGCCTGTCGCAGCACTATCACGTGCCTGCCGATGCCATCGCCAAGGTCAACGGGATCGATCCGAAGAAGGGCATCCGCAGCGGCCAGAAGATCGTCATTCCCGCCTATGCCTATTCCAGCAAGGAGCCGAAGGTCGCCGAGGGCAAGCCGGTGAATACGCCGAAGCAGCCTGCCGGCGCGCCGGAGAAGGTCGCGGTGCTGCCGCAGCAGCCGAAAATCAAAGACGGCAAGTCGGCCGCTCAGGTCGATACGTCGGCCGCGGCCAGCGGCTCGAAGGACCCCAAGCCAGCGGCGCAGATGGCTGAGGCCAAGCCGGCCGGCGCCGGCGGCTCCTACACGGTACAGCAGGGCGACTCGCTGTCGTCGATCGCCAGGAAGACCGGCGTCGGCGTCGTGGCGCTGAAGAAGGCCAACGGCATGCAGGACGGCCTGCTCAAGATCGGCCAGACGCTCAAGGTTCCGGCCGGCGGCACGGTCGCCGTTGCCGCGGCAAAGCCCGCGGCCACCAAGCCGGCGGTCGATCCGGTGACGACGGCAACGACGCCGCCGGCGGCCAAGACCACCGAGACGCTCGCCTCCTATACGCCGCCGAAGAAGGACGCCAAGGTCATCCAGCAGGCCGAGGACGACGATGCGGTGGCGCCCGACGCGACCGGGATCGGCAAGATGCGCTGGCCGGTGCGCGGCCGGGTCATCTCGGGCTTCGGCTCCGGCAAGGACGGCGTCGACATAGCGGTGCCGGAAGGAACGCCGATCAAGGCAGCCGAGAACGGCGTCGTCATCTATGCCGGCGACGGCCTCAAGGAATTCGGCAACACCGTGCTGGTGCGGCACGAGAACGGCCTGGTCACCGTTTATGGCCATGCAAGCTCGATCGAGGTGCAGCGCGGCCAGAAGGTCAAGCGCGGTCAGGAAATCGCGCTCTCCGGCATGAGCGGCACCACCGACTCGCCCAAGCTGCACTTCGAAGTGCGCAAGAACTCGGCCCCGGTCGATCCGAGCGGCTACCTCGAATAGAACAAGAACCGTTTGCGGGCCGCCTGACCTCCAGTCCGGCCCGCCGTCTTCAGCCCGCTCCGCAAGGAGCGGGCTTTTTCAGATTCGTGCAACATGCCTGCCCGCAAGGTTCAGAGATGATCACGGAGCGTATCGGCGATCATCTCTTCAAGGCTGCTGGCCTTCACGCCAAGAAGTGTCTCCGCGTCGGAGCTATCAACCAGCAAGGGGCTCTCGAAGAGGTACCGCATCTCGACGAGCTCATGCATGCCAAGGGCTTCCATCTCGGGGACGGAATAGGAGCGTGTCTCTGGGGTCTCGTGTCCGAGCATTGCCGCGGTTTTCCGGATAAGCTCGCGGGGCGAGGCGTATTGCGAAGGAACATGAAACGCCCGTCCCCATTCACCCGTGTAGCGGGAAGCCGCGACAAGCGTGCTCGCGACGTCCTTGGTGAAGGCCCAGGCATGAGTTGCGTCGAGGTCCCCAATGAAGGCGGTGGGCTTGCCTTCGATAATGGAAGGCAGCGCGACCAGCGAGAAGTAGCTGATCGCGCCATGTCCGAGATAGTCGCTGGACCGCACTTCGATCGCCGGCACACTGGCGCGGACCGCCCGCTGCCACATGATGGTCCTGGCGGTTCCCTTCTTCGAAGTCGGGTCTAGAGACATGTCGGAGCGAAGCGGACGGTCGGCATTTCCCCCATAACCATAGAGGTTGCCAAGCACGACGAGCTTCGCGCCGACGGCTTCCGCCGCGCGCACGGTGCCGTCGATTATTGGGAAAAAGTCGGTGGGCCACCGATGATATGTGGCCATGGCGCACATGAAAATGGCATCGGCGCCTCGGCAAACGCGTGACAGCTCCGCGGCGTCCGTGGCGTCAGCCCGTATCGTCCGCACATTCGGCAACGCGTTCGAACCGACGCTTCGGCTTGTGAGCACGACATCGTGTCCTTCTTCGCCAAGACGACGAGCCGTCTCGCGCCCAACGGGGCCCGCGCCGACAACAACATAGAAACTCATTGCAACCTCTCTTCCAAGCTTGATGGAGAGGCGTGAGTACGAGTTCACGGCGTTGAAAATCGCGCGGCAATTGCCAAATCTTGGACAGGTTCCGCCATGAATCGAGAGAGCATGCCTTCGCAATTCGAGCCGGCCCGATCCTCGTCCGACGTAGCAATGGTCTCCCGCCGTGTTGAAGCAGGCGTCCATCGCCTGTCCCGGGCGCCACACCATCGCATCATGGTGCATGCAAGCGCGGCAACGCGCTCCTACTGCAATCAGGTTGGGCGATATTTCGTCAGGCGCGCCGGCGATATCGACCTTGTGCCGGCTGGGGAGGAGGGCGGCTTCGAGGCCGAAACCCCGTTCGACACGATCGAGATCATCTTGCAGCCGGCGTTGATGGAAAGGGTCGCCGCGGAACTTGGCGGCAGGGCGCGAGCGTCGCGGCTCGACACGCGCCATTTGCTTCGTGACCAGCGCATCGAACATCTCGCCCGAGCGCTGCAGAGCGACCTCAATGCCGGCGCGCCGAGCGGCCCTTTGTTTGCCGACAGCATCGGCGCGGCCCTTGCGGTAAGGCTGCTCGGTCTCGATGGGCCGGACATTGTTCAAACGAACCGGTTGTCGGATGCGCAGCTCAAGCGGGTTCTGGAACACATAGAGACCGCTCTCCACGAGCCGCTTTCGATTGACCGGCTGAGCCGGGTTGCCGGCGCGAGCAGCTCGCACTTGCGGACGTGGTTCAAGGTGACGACGGGCGTCACCCTGCATCGCTACGTGCTGCGACGCCGCGTGGAAAGGGCGCGCGTTCTGCTCAAGCAAGGCGATCTGAGCACGAGCGAGGTGGCAGCATTGACGGGCTTCGCGCATCAGTCACATCTGGCGCATTGGATGCGTCGCGAAATCGGCCAGACGCCGCGCGACTTGCGACGAGCGCAGTCGCCCAGTTGACGTTAACGTTTCAATCCTTGAGCGGCTTGCCGAGCCTCCCGGCGAGGTCCTGCGTGAATTGCCAGGCGACACGGCCGGAACGGCTGCCGCGCGTGGTTGCCCATTCCAGCGCCTCCGCGCGCAGCTGCTCGGGGTCGATCGCCAGATCGTGGTAGCGGACATAGCCGTCGATCATGTCGAGATATTCGTCCTGCGAGCATTTGTGGAAACCGAGCCACAGGCCGAAACGGTCGGAAAGCGAGACCTTTTCCTCGACCGCTTCCGAAGGGTTGATGGCGGTGGAGCGCTCATTGTCGATCATGTCGCGCGGCAGCAGATGCCGCCGGTTGGACGTGGCGTAGAAGATGACGTTGCCGGGCCGGCCCTCGACGCCTCCTTCGAGCGCCGCCTTCAGCGACTTGTACGACGTGTCGTCGTGATCGAAGGAAAGGTCGTCGCAAAACAGGATGAAGCGCCAGGGGGCGGCCTTCAGGAGACCCATCAGCTTGGGCAGTGTGTCGATGTCCTCGCGGTGGATTTCGATCAGCTTCAGCGGCCGCTCGAGCTTGTCGGATGCGTTCACCGTGGCATGCACGGCCTTGACCAGGGACGATTTGCCCATGCCGCGCGCGCCCCACAAAAGCACGTTGTTGGCCGCATAACCGGACGCGAAACGCTCGGTGTTGTCGAGCAGGATGTCGCGCACGCGGTCGACGCCGCGGATCAGGCCGATGTCGACGCGGTTGACCTTGCGCACCGGATCCAGAAAACCAGGGTCCGCCTGCCACACGAAGCAGTCGGCAACACCGAGATCGGTCTGAGGAACCGGCGGCGGAGCGAGGCGAGCGACTGCCTCGATCAGGCGATCGAGTTTCTTGTTCAAGGCATCCATGCTGTCGGTCATATCAGGTCTTTTTGTTTAGGCATTTCAGCGTGTGGGAGCAGCTTCCATGACATCGCTGCAAGAACCAGCTCCAAGCTTTTGTTGGAGCATGATCTTTTCGGTGGCCTCGAAGCCGCTTCCGCTGCGACGCTCTAGCACGCCGCAAACGGCTGGAAAAGCAACGGATCGGGCTCGCAGCGCAGTTGCATTGGCAAGTTTACCGACTATATTCCGGCCAAATTTTCGCGGGGCCGCCGCAGCGGTATTTCACCATCCAGGAGTTTCTTGATGTTCGTTACACCGGCATACGCCCAGGGCGTCGGCGCCTCGCCAGACATGTTGATCTCGATTTTGCCGTTTGTCCTGATTTTCGTGATCATGTATTTTCTGATCATCCGGCCGCAGCGCGCGCAGTTGAAGAAGCGCCAGGAAATGCTGTCGGCGGTGCGCCGCGGCGACACGGTGGTGACCGGCGGCGGCTTCGTCGGCAAGGTGACCAAGGTGATCGACGACAACGAGCTGGAGATCGACCTTGGCGGCGGAACCAAGGTGACGGCGCTGCGCTCGACGATTTCGGACGTGCGCGTCAAGGGCGAGCCGGTGGCGAACCAGAACGCCAAGAAGTAATCCTAACCTCGATGGCGGAACGCTGCCGCTTGTACGCCTGAACGGATAAAACGAATGCTCTATTTCTCGCGCCTAAAGATGATCCTGATCTGGCTCGCGGTGGCCGTCACAGTGATCCTCGCCGCGCCCAATCTCTTCCCGGCAAGCATGCTGGCGCAATTGCCGAGCTGGGTGCCGAAGCGGCAGATGACGCTGGGCCTCGATCTTCAGGGCGGCTCGCACATCCTGCTGCAGATGGATCAGAACGACCTGATCAAGGATCAGCTGCAGACGACGCGTGACGAGATCAGGACGCTGCTGCGCGACGCCAAGATCCAATATACCGGCCTTGGCGGAACAGGCCGAACCGTGCAGGTGCGCATCAACGATGCGAGCCAGGTCGAAGCCGCCAAGACAGCGCTGAAGCCGATAACTAATCCGGTCACTGCCGGCCTCTTTGCCGGCGGTTCCGTGCAGTCGATGGCGCTGGACGATTCCGAGCCTGGGCTGTTGAAGTTCACCGTCACGGATGCGGGCATCAAATACCGCACCACGACCGCTCTCTCGCAGGCGATCGAGGTGGTGGAGCGACGCGTCAACGCGCTTGGCACGACCGAGCCGATCGTGCAGCGGCAGGGCGACGATCGCATCCTGGTCCAGGTGCCCGGGCTCCAGAACCCGCAAAGGCTCAAGGACATTATCGGCCAGACCGCCAAGCTGACGTTCCAGATGGTCGACACGTCGGTGCCGGTCCAGGACGCGATGAAGAATCGTCCGCCGGCTGGCGACTCGGTGCTTTATTCGCAGGACGATCCTCCGGTTCCTTACCTCGTCGAGAACCGCGTTATCGTCTCGGGCGAAGACCTGTCGAATGCGACGCCAACGTATAATTCACAGACCAATGAGCCGGTGGTTTCGTTCACCTTCAATTCCCGCGGGGCGACCAGGTTCGGCCAGGCGACCCAACAGAATGTCGGCAAGCCGTTCGCCATCGTGCTCGACAACCAGGTGATTTCGGCACCGGTGATCCGCGAGCCGATCCTTGGCGGCAGTGGCCAGATCTCCGGCAATTTCACGACCGAGAGCGCCAACGACCTCGCCGTCTTGCTGCGCGCCGGCGCCCTGCCGGCCAAATTGACGATCATCGAAGAGCGTACGGTCGGCCCGGGCCTTGGTCAGGACTCCATCCACGCCGGCAAGGTGGCTGGCGTGATCGGCTCAATCCTCGTCGTCGCCTTCATGTTCGTCGCCTATGGGTTCCTCGGTTTCCTGGCCAACATCGCTCTGGCTGTGCACGTGGCGATGATCGTCGGCGCGCTGTCGCTGCTCGGCGCCACGCTGACCTTGCCCGGCATCGCCGGCATCGTGCTCACCATCGGCATGGCGGTGGACTCCAACGTCCTAATCTATGAGCGCATCCGCGAAGAGCGGCGCAACGGCCGTTCGGTGATCCAGGCGATCGACACCGGCTTCTCGAAGGCGCTGGCGACGATCATCGATTCCAACGTCACCTCGCTGATCGCCACCGTGGTGCTGTTCTGGCTGGGCACAGGGCCAGTCAAGGGCTTTGCGATCACCTACGCGATCGGCATTCTGACCACGGTCTTCACCGCCTTCACCTTCACCCGCATGCTGGTGTCGATCTGGCTGCGCCGCGCCCGGCCGAAGGAACTGCCGCGCGCGCCGGTCACCTTCATTCCGCCGGGCACGAAGATCCCGTTCATGGGCATCCGCCGCTGGACCTTCGCTCTCTCCAGCACGTTGTCGATCCTGTCTGTCGTCGGGTTCCTGACTCTTGGCATCAACTACGGCATCGACTTCAAAGGCGGCTCGATAATCGAGGTGCAGTCCAAGAAGGGCGATGCCGATCTCGGCGACATCCGCAACAGGCTCTCCGAGCTCAATATTGGCGAGATCCAGGTGCAACAGTTCGGCGCGCCGAACGACGTGCTGATCCGTGTCGGCACGCAGGACGCCGGCGAAAATGCCGAGCAGACCGTGATCGACAAGGTGCGGGGCGAACTGCAGGACCAGTATGACTTCCGCCGCGTCGAGGTGGTCGGGCCGACGGTCTCAGGCGAGTTGGCCAAGCAGGGCACGATCGCCATGCTGATCGCGCTGGCGGGCATCCTGCTCTATGTCTGGTTCCGCTTCGAATGGCAGTTCGCCGTCGGCGCCATCGTGGCCACGGTGCACGATGTGGTGATGACGATCGGCTTCTTCGTCTTGACAGGGCTGGAGTTCAACCAGTCGTCGCTGGCGGCCATCCTGACCATCATCGGCTATTCGCTGAACGACACCATCGTGGTCTATGACCGCGTTCGTGAGGATCTGCGAAAATACAAGAAAATGCCGCTGCCGCAGCTCTTGAACAATGCCATCAACGAGACGCTGTCCAGAACCACGCTGACATCCGTCACCACGTCGCTGGCGCTGTTGGCACTGGTGCTGTTCGGCGGGGAGGTGATCCGCTCCTTCACGCTGGCGATGCTGTTCGGCGTGGTGTTCGGCACCTATTCGTCGATCTTCATCGCCGCGCCGCTGCTGATCCTCTTCAAGCTGAGGCCGCAGGCCTCGGCTGAGGAGCCGGTGAACGGCAAGGCGGTGGCGACCTGACGCCGTTTCGGCATCATGTTCTAGAGCCATGGCCAAAGGCATCATCATCCGCGAGGCGCATTTCCCGGGCAAGGCGCCGATCGAGGCCTATGGCAATGGCGGCTTTCGCTTTGCCGATATGTCGCATCGCGGATCGCTGCTCGTCCTGCCGTCCGGCATCCATGGCTGGGAGCCCGCCGATCCGCTGGCGCTGAAGGCCACGGATTTCGACAAGCTGTTCGCCGAGGCCGGCAAAGTCGAGATCCTGCTGGTCGGGATGGGCAAGGAACTGCGGCCGCTGCCGGCGGCGCTGCGCGCCGCGCTAAAGGAGGCCGGGATCTCGGCGGACCCGATGTCGACGGGAGCGGCGGTGCGGACCTACAATGTGCTGCTCGCCGAAGACCGCGCCGTGGCCGCGGCGCTGATCGCCGTCGATTGAATGGCCGGCACGTCCAAGATCATCAAGAATGGCGACATCGTCATGGGTGCGGTGCGCGCCGTCGACCATGACCGGTATCTGTCGGCGCTTTACGCGCCGGCCGACAAGCGCGACGCGCTGCTCGCGCTCTACGCCTTCAATGCCGAGATCGCCGGCGTGCGCGATCGCATCCATGAGCCGCTGCCGGGCGAGGTCAGGCTGCAATGGTGGCGAGACGTCATTTCGGCCGAAGGGGATGCCGAGACAGGCCACCCGACAGCCGATGCGCTGCGCACGACGATCGCCGCCTGCCGGTTGCCGAAGGCTGCTTTCGAGAACATGCTCGAGGCGCGCATCTTCGATCTCTATGACGACCCGATGCCGTCGCGGACCGATCTCGAAGGCTATTGCGGCGAGACGGCCGCGGCGCTGATCCAGCTTGCGGCCATGGTGCTCGATCCCGCCGCGGCGCCCGGCTTTGCCGAACTGGCTGGCAGGGCCGGCTGCGCGCAGGCGATCACCGGCCTGTTGTTGCTTCTGCCGCTCCATCGTCGGCGCGGACAGTGTTTTGTGCCCGCCGACATCCTTTCGGCGGCCGGCACGACGCCGGAAGAGTTCGTCAAAGGCGAAGGCGGGGCAGCCGCCGAGCGCGCGGTTGCGGCGATGATTGCGCTGGCGCGCGAGCATCTCAACGCCTTCGAGAAAGGTGCGCCGGCGCTTCCCGTTGCGCTGCGGCCCGCCTTCCTGCCGCTAGCGCTGACCCATGCCTATCTCGACAGGATGGAGAAGACGGGCAGGTCGCCGCTCAGTGCGACGGCAACGCTCTCAACCTTGCGCCGGCACTGGCTGCTCTTGCGTCATGCGATGCGGGGCTGGACGCGCCTTTGACGTAAACGTCAACCGTGATAGGGATTCCGTTGCGTGGACTCGCGTCGAAGAAATGCGGGCCGCCGGAGCAGCCGTCTTTCCATGAGCCTGCCAGTCCTGGTCGTCCTTGTCGTGTTCGGCATCGCGCTGTCGGTCGCGGCCGTGCATTTCACCGGCGGCACGACGACCGCGACGCTTGCCGGCGCCGATCATGCGCTCGCACGCTTTGCCGAGGATTTTCCCGACGAAAGACCGGGTTCAATACGGCTGACAGCCGACAGCCATGCCGCGTTTCTCGATCTTGGCCCGCAGCGCTGCGGCATCGTCCGGAGCATAGGCGATTGTTTTCTGACGCGCATCGTCACGCCCCACGACATTCTGGCGCTGACTAGGGAAGGCAATGTGGTCTCGCTGCGGCTCAATGATTTCACCTGGAAAGGCGGGCGGTTTGCTTTTGCCGACGAAGCCGGCGCGCTGGCCGTGGCGGCGGCATTGCAAAGCCATGATCGGATCCGGGAGGCGGCGTGATGGACGAGTATAATTTCCCGCAGGTCACCCAGCTTGCGATCCCATTCTTCGTCGCGGCGATCCTGATCGAGCTCTGGCTGGTGCGCACCGGCCGCGCCAGGGGATCGTTCGAAACGCGCGACACGCTGACCAGCCTGATGATGGGGACCGGCAATGTCGTCGCAGGCTTGCTGCTCGGCGTCGTGTCCTATTGGGCGCTGCTGTGGCTGTGGCAATTCCGCTTCTTCAACCTCGGCCTGTTGATCTGGGTGTTCGTCGCCGCCTTCCTGCTCGACGACCTGCGCTACTATGTCTATCACCGCATCGCGCACCGGGTGCGATGGGTGTGGGCCGAGCACGTCAACCATCATTCCAGCCAGCACTACAATCTCTCGACGGCGCTGAGACAAAGCTGGACGGGCCTGTTCACCTTCACCTTTACCCTGCAGGCGCCGCTGGTGCTGCTCGGCTTCCATCCTGCGGTGATAGCCTTCGTCTTCGGCTTCAACCTGGTCTGGCAGTTCTGGATCCACACCGAGACGATCGGCAAGATGTGGGGCTGGCTCGAATTCATCTTCAACACGCCTTCGCACCACCGTGTCCACCACGCCACCAATCCGCGCTATCTCGACGCCAATTATGCCGGCACGCTGATCGTCTGGGATCGCATGTTCGGCACCTTCGTCGAGGAATTGGAGGAGGACCGGCCGCGCTACGGCATCGTAAAGAACATCGGCACCTTCAATCCGCTGAAGGTTGCGTTCCACGAATGGATCGGCATGTTCAAGGATGTGCTGGCGCCGGGGCTGACGCTCGGTCAGCGTGTCAATTATCTCATCCAGCCGCCAGGCTGGAGCCATGACGGTTCGCGCGATACGTCGCAGACGCTGAAGGCGGCTTATGTGCGGAGGAATCCGGGAGAGGCGGGCAAGCCGGGCTTGCCGAGGGCAGGCGCGGAGCCGGCGGAGTAATCAACGCCTTAGGATTGATCGCCAGAACCACCGTCGCGCATCAATGTCTCGTAGTCGCGGCCGCCGTAGAAGATGTTGAGTATGAGAACGACATCGCTTTCGACAACATAGGTGATGACCGCGGAATGTTCGAAAGGGACGGTTCGTAGCCCGGGTGCGATGTCATCGCGCGAGCGGCCGCCGCGAGGTGCGTTGCCGATGCTTCGGCAGCGCTCTCTAACCCGATCCATGAAGCCATTGGCGACGTTTTCGCTGCCGCCCTTCTCAAGGATGTAGCTGCCAATCGCTTCGAGATCGGAGATCGCGTTTTCGCTAAGAACGACGACGAGGCGCTGGATCATCACGGCCTTGCGCCAGCTGTGAAATTCGGTTCTTCACCCGGTCGATTGCTTCATCGAGCGGGACGGCGGGTCTCTTGTCCTCGATCGAAGCCTTTACGCGCGCACGGATCGATGCCATGCGCTCGGCATGCTCTTGCTCCTCGCGCTGGAAGGCGCGGAGCGCGGCGCGGATGACTTCGCTAGCGGAGCCGAAGGAGCCGTCCTCGACTTTTTCGCGGATCATACGTGCCATGGCTGGCGTGACGGTGATGGACATTTTCTCAGCGGATTCCATGGCATTGCTCCACGCATAAAGTGGGATAGTATCCTACTTTATATGGGCCGTCCAACCCGCACCGAAAACCCTACTCCGCCGCTTCCGCCCGCGCCGGCAGCCCCAGCCACACCCTGCAATCGGCCAGAGCGCGCGAGGTGATGGCATGGCGCTTGGCGACGGTCTTGTCCTTGCCGCGCAGGCGCTTGCCTTCGGTCTTCGGCGCCTCGACCGGCGGAAACAGGCCGAAATTCACGTTCATCGGCTGGAAGGAGCGCTTGCCGGGCTCGTCATCCGAGACGATATGACCGCCGGTGATGTGGTTGAGCAGCGCACCGAAGGCGGTGGTCGAGGGCGGCAGCGATAGCGCCTGGCCGAGGCGTTCGGCGGCGGCGAAGCGGCCGGCGAGCAGGCCGATGGCGGCGCTTTCGACATAGCCTTCGCAGCCGGTGATCTGGCCGGCAAAGCGCAGGCCGGGGCGCGATTTCAGCTGCAGCGAAGGATAGAGCAGCGTCGGCGAGTTGATGTAGGTGTTGCGGTGCAGGCCGCCGAGACGCGCAAAGTCCGCGTTCTCAAGCCCGGGGATGGTGCGGAAGATGCGCACCTGCTCGGCATGCTTCAGCTTGGTCTGGAAGCCGACCATGTTGTAGAGCGTGCCCAGCGCATTGTCCTGCCGGAGCTGCACCACCGCATAGGCCTTGACCGACGGATTGTGGACGTTGGTCAGCCCCATCGGCTTCATCGGCCCGTAGCGCAGGGTCTCGACACCGCGCTCGGCCATCACCTCGATCGGCAGGCAGCCGTCAAAATAGGGCGTGCCTTCCCATTGCTTGAACTCGGTCTTTTGGCCGTCGAGCAGCGCCTGGACAAAGGACAGATACTGCTCCTTGTCCATCGGGCAGTTGATGTAGTCCTTGCCGGTGCCGCCGGGACCGACCTTGTCGTAGCGCGACTGGAACCAGGCGGTGTTCATGTCGATCGTGTCGAAATGCACGATCGGCGCGATCGCGTCGAAAAAGGCGAGCGCATCGGCGCCGGTAGCTTCGGCGATCGACTGCGCCAGCGAAGGCGCCGTCAGCGGGCCGGTGGCGATGATCGCCTGGTCCCAATCCTCGGGCGGCAGCCCCGGCACTTCCTCGCGCTGGATGGTGATCAGCGGATGCGCCTCGATCCTCGCGGTGACCGCGTCGGAAAAGCCGTCGCGGTCGACGGCCAGCGCGCCGCCGGCCGGCACCTGGTTCGCATCGCCGGCACTCATGACCAGCGAGCCGGCAAGCCGCATTTCGGCGTGCAGCAGCCCGACGGCATTGTTTTCGGCATCGTCGGAGCGGAAGGAATTGGAGCAGACCAACTCGGCCAGGCCGTCGGTCTTGTGGGCGTCGGTGCCGCGTACCGGGCGCATTTCATGCAGCACGACCGGAACGCCGGCTTGCGCAATTTGCCATGCGGCTTCGGAGCCGGCGAGGCCGCCGCCGATGACGTGTACGGGATTTTTGCTCATGAGCGCCGGAATAATCGCTTGGGGACGCGATTGCAATTGCCAGCTGACAACGCACGAGGCCGGTGCCTGCGCCAGAAACAACAACACCCGCCGGGGGAGGAGGTCCGGCGGGTGTCGTTTTGGGGGTCGATCCTCGGGAGGAGGTGAAGATCGACCTTCATTCGTCATTGCCGGGGAGGAGGTCGGCTTTGACGAAATTCCTTATCGCCCTTGAGGACGAAAATTCTTTTCGCCTTTGAGAAGGGGCGAAGCCTTCGAAGACGAACTGCGTTCGCTTCGGGAACAACGCCCGCCGGGGGAGGAGGTCCGGCGGGCGCCGTTTTGGTGGTCAACCCTCGGGAGGAGGTGAGGGTTGGCCGTATCCGTCAGGGTCGGGGAGGAGGTCGACCCTGGCGAAATGCCCTGCTTAGATCGCCTTGCGGGCGACCATCTTGATCTCGTCGCGAACGATGCCGAGATCGTGGAGCTGGCGGTTCGAAAGCCGACCCAGCTCAGCAACGGTGTCGCGATAGACGCGCCAGTTACGATAGCTGCGGATCAGGTTCATTGTCTTAACTCTCTTCAAAACTGGTTCGGACCATTTGCGGTCCGAGCGGATTAGACCGCCTTGCGGGCGACGTAGTGAATGTCGCTGCGGCTGATGCCGAGGTCGGTCAGTTCACGGTTCGACAGGCGGTTCAGCTCGGAGACGGTGTCCCGGTAGCGGCGCCAGTTGCGGTAGTTGCGGATCAGGTTCATGGTAGTTCTCGTTTCGTCTTTAACTTCGGATCATTCCGTTGTGTACGAACAGAAAATAGGTGGGATCATATCGGTTTAAAAGTGCCGTTGGCGCATGGCAGCAATGCAAATTGTGCAATGCAACATTAACGGCCGTTCACGCCTGCGTCGCAAAGAAGGCCGAATCGGAAAGTGCCGCCGCATCAACGGTTTGGCTGCCCCGGTTGAGGAAATGACCAGGCTTTGGGGGAAAGCATGGCGAGCTATACGACACGGCTAAGGGCGGATATCGCCCGCTGGCGGGAGAGAGGGCTGATCGATCCCGCCACGGCGGAGGCATTGACGCGCGACGTCGCTGCCAACGAGCGCGCGTCGCTGAGTTTCGGCTCGATCCTGGCAATGATGGCGGCGCTTCTGTTCGGTGCAGCGATCCTGATTTTCGTCGCCGCCAACTGGGAGGCCATTCCGCGTGTCGTTCGTGTGGCGGCGCTTTTCGCCGTCATCCTGGCCGGCTATGTCGGCGGCGCGGTGCTGAAGACGCGCGACCATGCCGCGATCGGCGAGGCGCTGTGGATCATTGCAGCCGCCGCCTTCGGCGGATCGATCGCGCTGATCGGCCAGATGTACCATCTTTCTGGCGACGAGGCCTCGGCGCTGGTGACATGGTGCGCCGGCACTGCGCTGGCGGCAGTAGCGCTGCGTTCGAACCCACTGACGGTGGCTGCGGTCGGCATTGCCGATGCCTGGCTGGTTCTCAAGGGGTTCGGCTTCTACTGGCGCGCGGAAATTCCTCATCTCTTCATCGTCATGGCGATCATCCTGTTCGCCATTTCGTTCTGGACGCGCAGCCGGGCAGCGCGCCACCTCATCGTCCTGTCTGTCATTCTGTATCTGGTCTTGCTGGCGACGGATCACGACACGCTGCCGGTGGCGATGTCGCTGGCCATCGCGTCAGTGCTGCTCTTCGCCGCTGCGGTCTTTGCCGGCGATCCGATCGACAGGATCCTGCAACTCGGCGGCCGGCTGTCCTTGCACGCCTTGCTCGGCTTCCTGACCGGCATGGCGATGATCCAGTTCGAGCTGGCGGATGAAAGCACCTATAACAGCGGTTTCGCCCTCGCCTCGATCGTAGCGCTTGCCGGCATCGTGGCGGCGATCATGTTGGCCGGCCGCGAGAGCAGGGGCCTGCGCTGGCTGGCCTATGCCGGCTTCGCCTTCGAACTCGCCATTATCTATAGCGTCACCTTGAGGTCGATGCTGGATACGGCCGGCTTCTTCCTGGCGGCTGCCGTGCTGCTCGGCGTACTGGCGCTGATCATCATCCGTATCGAGAAGCGCATGAGAGCGCCCGCCGAGACAGGAGCAGCAGCATGACCGGCAAGAAGCTGATCATCTCGGCGTTGGTGCTGGCGCTCGTCCAGATCGGCTTTCTCAGCTGGATCATCGCCGGCCGCGCCGCGATCCTGCGCAACGGCAAGGAAGTGCTGCTGAAAGTCCAACCGGTCGACCCGCGCGACCTCCTGCGAGGTGACTATATCTCCCTCAACAACAACATTTCGCGCATCCCGGTGAAGCTGATCGTCAACCTTCCGCAAGGCAAGTTCTCCAGCGACGACACAGCGATCGTGGTGCGGCTGAAGAAGGGCTCCGACGGCTATTGGCAGCCGACGGCGGCGTGGTTCGGCAAAGCGCCGGCCCAGCAGGCGCGGACGAAGCAGACATTGCCGGCCATGTCGGGGAAGGCTGGGGCCTCAGCGATCCGGAAGCGACGATCGCGCCCGACTACGGGATCGACCGCTTCTATCTGCCGGAAGGCGAAGGAATGGCGATCCAGGACGACATGCGCGTGCGGCCGTTCGGCATCAAGCTCGCGCTGTCGGCAGACGGCACGGCGCAGATCAAGGCGCTGATGGACGGCGACAAGACGCTGTTCGAGGAGCCGCTTTATTAAGTGTATAGGGGCTTGACGTCTGTGTCCGGGCTAACGGTGGTCCCGCTTATCGCTGGACACTCCCTGTCTCTGCGATAATTTTGGGATAGGGACCGATCGAAATCGTGTAGCTAAAGTTTGCCACGCCTTTTTCCTGCTTGTGTTTCGAGGGGCTGCGCACAACCCAGTCGTAGACGCCCGAGACCATGCAGCGATCGTTAGTGCAGTTGACCACGATGCTGTCCTTGCGGACGCTATATCTGCGTTCAGGCCATCGCCGGTAATAGTTCCTCTTGTCCTGAACGATCGACCTCAACTTCGTCAGCTTGCCATAATAATCGACCTTGGGAGCGTAGGATGCCTGAACTTGGGCAAGAGCGAAATCGTCGTTGTCGCCATGATGCTCGATGAGATCCCTGACGAAGGCGACCGCAATGCTTTCCGGCAGTTGCCTGGGGTCGGGTGCAGGGGCGGACATGGGCGCAGGATTGGGCCTCGTTAACACCTGTGAAATATCTGCCGGCGACTGGTTCGCTGCGGCATTGGTCACATGCAAGTCAGCCATTTCGCTGGCCGATAGATATCTTATGTCATGCTTGCCATAGCTCGAAGCCAATTCTATCAGCTTGGGGTCCACTCCCATCTCGACCACATAGGATGTGATTGCTGCCGTTCCGAGCTGGACGCGGGCCTTCGCTTCTTCGGTGGACATCCCGTCAGCCGGTTTGAGAAACGCCCGGTGGATGCCGATGGAACTTGGTTCGGCAACACGGTGGATGCCACCCAGGAAGGCCAGTGAGCAGGCTGAAGCGCACTGCAATTGGCCAACCTGAAGCGTATCCAACCCTGCTGCGCGGATCATACGCCCCAAACGAATAGCACCGCCGACATTGCCACCAGGGGAGTTGAATACAATCACCTTGGCCCCGCTGCTCGCAACCGCGCGGCTGAAGCCGTTCAAGGACTCATTGGCGCTAAACTCACCGGAGACAATGAGCATTGGCCGCTGACCCGGAAGAGAAGCCGGAGTGTACTCCAAAGCCTCAACCTGAGACGCCGCCGCGAGAGCTGACCCAAGCCCCAGAACCAGAGAAGTTACGCGCACGATCTGACAGAGCCCCGACCCGCCTGTTGCAACTAAGAACCTGTTAAAGGGCTATTTCAAGTGCGTCGGATGCGCAAAGCGGGACGGTCTCCGAGAGCGTGAGGGCCTTGCTTGCGCCGCCAGGAGATAGCCAAGGCTTCGGAGGACACCTTCGGCTCTTCGAGCCTCAGGTGGTGGCCTGCCATCCGAAGCTCGAAGAGCGAAGGATGGTGCGGATGAAGGGACTCGAACCCCCACGCCTTTCGGCACTGGAACCTAAATCCAGGGCGTCTACCAATTCCGCCACATCCGCTTTCCCCGGCAATCCCATGTAGCCATCATTCTGTCAATGTCGAGGCTCAAGTCATGCTTATCCGGCTAAAGCGCGTCATGTCGAAACGGCTCGGGTGACGCGCTTCAGGCCTAGTCTTGATGCATGCCGTTCTCCCAAAACCGCTGCGCAGTTTTGGGCGACATGCATTGGAGCGAAGATAGTTGAAAATTAGCCTAGCCTGTGACAAAAGGCGTGTCGAATGTGACGGAAAGTGAGTTTCCGCTTTCGCAAGATGTGAAAAGTTATAGGAAAAACAAAGACTTATTCGCATCCGGCAAGGCGCAGTTCAGGAGAATTTGAGCCGCATTCGCGGTCAAATCGCCAGGTTCCGTCCCAAAAGCCATTTCCGGCAAGATCATACCGGCAGGCTGTAAACGGCTAAAACCGTTCGGCAGTCTCATTGTTGAAAACAAAGGTTCTAGGATGCAGGTCACCGAAACGCTCAACTCCGGTCTCAAGCGCGAGATCAAGATCACCGTGCCGGCCGGTGACATGGAAGCCAAGCTGATGGCGCGGCTGACCGATGCCCGCGGCAAGGTGCGCATCAACGGCTTCCGCCCGGGCAAAGTGCCGGTGCAGCACCTGCGCAAGGTGTACGGCAAGTCGTTCATGGCCGAGGTCGTCAACGAGATCCTCAATGACTCGACCCGTTCGATCATCTCGGGGCGCGGCGAAAAAGCCGCCATGCAGCCCGAAGTGATCATGACCGAGGACGAGAAGGAGGCCGAGAAGATCCTGGCCGGCGGCGCCGATTTCGAATTCAGCCTCAACTACGAAGTCATCCCGCCGATCGAGATCAAGGATTTCTCCGACATCAAGGTGACGCGCCAGGTCTATGACGTGCCGGACGCGGAAGTCGAGGATCAGGTCAAGCGCGTCGCTGAATCGGCGCGCAGCTACGAGCCGAAGACCGGCGAGGCCGCCGAGGGCGACCGTGTGACCATCGACTATGTCGGCAAGATCGGCGGCGAGGCCTTCGCCGGCGGCGCCGGCACCGACCAGCCGCTGGTGCTCGGCTCCAAAGAGTTCATCCCGGGCTTCGAGGAGCAGCTGATCGGAACGAAGGCCGGCGACGAGAAGCAGGTCACCGTCACTTTCCCCGAAAACTACCAGGCGGCGCATCTGGCCGGCAAGGAAGCCACCTTCGACGTCACGGTCAAGGAAGTGTCGGCGCCCGGCGCGCTCGAGATCAATGACGAGACGGCCAAGAATCTCGGTCTGGAATCGCTCGAGCGCCTGCGCGAGATCGTGCGCGGCCAGATCGAGAACCAGTTCGGCTCCATGACCCGCCAGAAGGTGAAGCGCCAGTTGCTGGACCAGCTCGACGCATCCTACTCCTTCGAGGCGCCGTCGAAGCTCGTCGAGGCCGAGTTCAACAACATCTGGGGCCAGGTCAACCGCGACCTGGAAGCCGCCGGCCGCACTTTCGCCGACGAAGAGACGACGGAAGAAGAAGCGCGCGCCGAATATATGCGCCTTGCCGAGCGCCGCGTGCGCCTCGGTCTGGTCCTGGCCGAGATCGGCGAGAAGGCCGGCGTCACCGTGTCGGACGAGGAACTGCAGCGCGGCCTGTTCGAGCAGGTGCGCCGCTTCCCGGCCAACCAGCAGCAGGAAGCCTTCGAGTATTATCGCAGCAACCCGGAAGCCATCAACGCGCTGCGCGCGCCGATGTTCGAGGAGAAGGTGGTCGACTATCTGCTTGGCCAGATCTCGGTCAACGACGTCAAGGTCGGCAAGGACGAGCTGATGGCCGACGACGAGGAGGCCGAAACCGCGACCAAGGCGAAGCCGGCCAAGAAGGCTTCCTCGAAGAAGGCCGAAGCCAAGGCAAGCGACGCAAAGGCTGGCGAAGCAAAGGCAGGCGAAGCCACCGACGAGGCGGAAGAGCCGAAGAAGAGGGCCGCGCCGAAGAAAAAAGCCGCCAAGGAAGCCGAGTAACAGGTTTCAATGCCGAGACTTCGAAAGGCCGCCTCCGGGCGGCCTTTTTCATTAGGAGCTACTTTATTGTGGCGGCGCGGCAACACAGACAACTTGTCTTGAAGGCCTGCCGCTGGCGATACCAACGGTTGAACATTATCTGCGCTTCATCGCATTCGCGGGTGTATGGAGGCATTGGTGAGGCTGGGATTCACGATGAGAGACGTGGTCGTCGCCGCGGCGCTCATGTTTGCCGCAGCCGCCGGTGTCGCTCGGGCCGAGCCGGCTCTCGGCAACTGGAGCGTTGGCGCCGGCAATGATGGTCAGATCACGGCGTCGCTCCACGCCAGCAACAAACTGATCACCGGCGGCGGAGCGTTGGGCTACAGCCCTGTGCTGACATTGGCTTGCCGGCCCGACGGCGAACCACGCTGGAGCGAGTGGCTCCAGCTCAACGATGCTGTCTCCGCCAGCCGCAAGATCACCATCTCCGTCGCGGTCGACGGCGGCGGCAAAACCGATGAAAGCTGGTCGGTCGGCCCGCGCGGCAGAACACTGGTCAGGGATGGAGACGACGGCATCAAGCGTCTGGCTTCAGCGAACCGGCTGACGCTGTCGTGGCGCTTCGGCCTTTTGTCGGGACGCGGCGAAGCCGATTTCGAGCTTGCGGGCCTTTCGGACGTGATCGGGCAGATCGCGGCAAGCTGCAATACCGACCCGCCCTGACCGTCGCCGTTCAGAAGGCTTGGACCGCTTTTTGGGCAGTTAGTCCTCGTGCATGGCCTAAGCCTTCGCAGGCCGGCAATTTTTGCTCATTGGTTCGATTCTGTGGTATGTAGGTGCCGCAATTCCACTGAAGAGACGCGGCCGCCCGCCATGCAGGATACGCCAGCGTGGCGCGGGCCGTCCGACGTAAATGACGATCAGGGAGGAAGTGCCATGCGCGTAACCGCACTTTTCATCGTCTTGTCAGCTACGACCTTCTTTGCAAGTCCGTCGCAGGCGCAAGACGCCGCCGCAGGCGAGAAGGTGTTCACCAAGTGCAAGGTGTGCCACATTGCCGACCAGGACCAGAATAAGGTCGGCCCGTCTCTGCACGGCGTCATCGGGCGCACCGCGGGCACGCATCCCGGTTTCACCTATTCCACGGCCATGATCGAGGCCGGAAAATCCGGCATCAAATGGGACGAGCCTACGCTGACAAAATATCTTCACGACCCCAAGGCGATGGTCAAAGGGACGAAGATGGCGTTTCCCGGCCTCAAGAACGATCAGGACATAGCCAACGTCATCGCCTACCTGAAGCAGTTTTCCAAATAAACACCGCCGTCCAGACTCTTTTGATGGTCGCCTGCTTATCCGGAAGGAAGACGCCGGCAGTTGCGCAGATGAATATCGCCCCCAGTACCGTCACGCCGGCAGCGCAAAAAAACCCAATAGCAGCAGAATGACTATGCCAAGGCCGAGTATGAGAAGCGTCCGCGTGTCCATGACGTTCACCTTCGCATCTTGAGAATACCGAAAAAGCAGCCCTGGACGACTGGCGGTCGTGCTGCCGATCCTCGGCCCTGGCATGTTTTTACCGCAAGGTCGTAGAGCCGCCGGCTGCCCCAGACCGTCGAAGCAATCAGGCCCTGCCGTGACGCAGCGGCGGGAGTCTCTATGCGTCAGAAGGCCGGATAGCTGAACCGCGCCTGGCGCGCGTCCGTCGTCAGGTTGCGGAAATCCTTGCCGCTGACATGCACAAGCGTCTTGTGGTCGCCGCCCTCGAAATAGATATCGGCGGCATCACGCAGGCTTTCGTCCAGAATGACCGGCACATCATAAGCCGCACCGATCGGCGGTATGGCGCCGACGTCGCAATCGTCAAAGAGCGATACCACTTCGTCTTCGGAAGCGAGGCCGAGGCGTTTGTCCATGACGTCCTGCAGCTTGCCGAGTTCGATTCTGTGGGTGCTTGGCACCACGGCCAGCGCATAACCGAGTTCGTGGTGAACGACCACGGACTTCGCCATGATGCTGCCGGGCACGTGCGCGGCAATGGCGGCCTGCCTGCTGGTGGCAGTTCGATGATGCCCCACGGTATCGTAGGAGATGCCCTTGCGGTCGATAAAGTTTCTCAGTCTGTTCGCTATCGTCATTGTCCGCGTCCTTTGCTTGAGTTCACGGCGCATACGCCAGATCAAAATTGGCCGGCGGCCTGTTGTTTCAAGCCATCGGAACCGGCCGTCCCCGGCCCGTCATGCTGCGGCTGGACCCCGTATCGGGTGTCAGGGGCCAGGCCCGAAAAACGCGATACGAGTCAGCAGCGTATAGTCGGCCTCGAAGACCATCATCGCCACGAAAACCAGCACCAGTATCGGCGGCAGGATGATTGCATACATCATCGCCAGCCGCTCCCAGGCCATGTGCATGAAGACGGCGACGATCAGTCCTGCCTTGAGCATCATGAAGATCAGGATCAGCGACCACCTGAGATAGCCGTGGAGGCCGAAATAGTCGACCAGATAGGAGCAGGTGCTGAGAATGAACAGCCACGCCCAGACGACCAGATAGAGCTTGATCGGGTGCTCCTGATGCGTCTCCGCCTTGGCGACGATCGCCGCATCATGGGCGGGATGCAGTGCGTGTTGTCCAAGACCGTTTGCGGTTGCTTCAGCCATGTCTTCCTCTCAACAGAGCCTGCCTCTCACCACAGATAGAAGAAGGCGAAAATGAACACCCAGACCAGGTCGACGAAGTGCCAGTAGAGCCCCATGATCTCCACGTTCTCGTAGCGGCCCCTGCGGCTGGTGAAAAAGCCGGGCCGGCCGGTGTCGAAGTCACCACGCCAGACTTTTCTCGCCACGATGATCAGGAAGATCACCCCGATCGTGACGTGCGTGCCGTGGAAGCCGGTGATCATGAAAAAGCACGAGCCGAATTGCGCGGCTCCCCAGGGATTGCCCCACGGCCGGACCCCTTCGGTGATCAGCTTGGTCCATTCGAAGGCCTGCATGCCGACGAAGGTCGCGCCGAGCGCGGCGGTCAAAAGCATCAGGATCGCGGTTTTGCGCCGATCGCGGCGATAGCCGAAATTGACCGCCATGGCCATGGTTCCGCTGCTCGAGATGAGAACGAATGTCATGATGGCGATCAGGATCAGCGGGATCTCCGAGCCGCCGATGCGCAAGGCGAAGACCTCGCTTGGATTCGGCCACGGCACGCGCGTGGAGATCCGCGCCGTCATATAGGAAAGCAGGAAGCAACCGAAAATGAAGGTGTCGCTGAGCAGGAAGATCCACATCATGGCCTTGCCCCAAGACACGTTCTTGAACGCGCGCTGATCCGAGGCCCAGTCGGCGGCGATCCCGCGTAAGCCCTGGGGGCGATCCATCTGGCTGGTATGCGTCAGTGTGGTCTCGGCCATCGCCAGTCTCCTAGGTCAGCAGCCGTTGGCAAATGCTCACGAACGTCGCCGCCCAACCGGCCAGGACGGCGAAGATGCACAGCCAGACGAAAAGCAGGAAATGCCAATACATGGCGCACAGCTCGACGCTGAGGCGCAGCCGCTCCCGCCGCGTTCCGTTCCAGGCGCCGGCGCTCGTCCTGCCAAGGCCGACCAGCCCGCCCAATATGTGCAGGCCATGCATCGCCGTGATCAGATAGAAGAAGCTGTTGGCCGGGTTGGAGGCCAACAGGTAGCCGTCCTCGGTCAGCTGCCGCCATGCAATCAACTGGCCGGCGAGGAAGGCGAGGGCGGTCAACCCCGCCGTTGCAAGACCGAGCCTTACCATGTCCACCTGGCCTCTGCGCGCGGCGACCACCGCACATTGCAGCGCGACGCTGCTCAGCGCGAGCACGCCGGTGTTGAGCCAAAGCAGGCGCGGCAGCGGCAGCGGCCGCCAGTCCGACAGGTCCATGCGCATGAAATAGGCGCTGGTGAACAGCGAAAACAGGCAGCCGACGACGGCGAGGAAGACGCCGAGGCCGATCTTGGCGGTGGGCAGGGAAGACCGGTCGAAGCCGACGACGTCCCCGGCCACGCCTTGCTCCAGCCACGGCTTGGCTGTCAACCGCTGGTGCGAAAGCCACCAACCGGCAAAGCCGGCGATCACCAACATGAAGACCAGGATGACGCTCATGCCGGCTCCCTGGAGGGGCCGAAGGAGCCCGGCACGTTCTGCGGGATGAAGTCCTCCTTGGCGCCCGGCACGCTGTAGTCGTAGGCCCAACGATAGACGATCGGCAGTTCCTTGCCGAAATTGCCGTGCTCCGGCGGCGTCTCAGGCGTTTGCCATTCGAGCGTCGTTGCCCGCCACGGATTGCCGCCGGCCTCACGGCCATGGCGAATGCTCCAGATCAGGTTGAACAGGAACACCATCTGGGCGAAGCCGACGATGAAGGCCATGATACTGATGAACGAGTTCAGATGGTGGGCCGATTCCGTCATGATATTCATGTCGGTGAGTTCGGCGTAGCGCCGCGGAACGCCCATCAGGCCGAGATAGTGCATGGGGAAGAAGATCAGGTAGGCGCCGAGGAAGGTGATCCAGAAATGGAAGCGGCCGAGTGTCTCGTCCAGCATCCGTCCGGTGACCTTCGGATACCAGTGATAGATCGCGCCGAAGATCACCAGGATCGGCGCGACGCCCATGACCATGTGGAAATGTGCGACGACGAACATCGTGTCCGACAGCGGCACGTCGACGACGACGTTGCCGAGGAACAAGCCCGTCAGGCCGCCATTGACGAAGGTGACGATGAAGGCGAGCGCGAACAGCATCGGGATGGTGAGATGGATGTCGCCGCGCCACAACGTCAGCACCCAGTTATAGACCTTGATCGCGGTCGGCACCGCAATGATCAACGTCGTGGTGGCAAAGAAGAAGCCGAAATACGGATTCATGCCGCTGACATACATGTGGTGCGCCCAGACCACGAAGCTCAGCGCGCCGATGGCGATGATGGCCCAGACCATCATGCGATAGCCGAAGATGTTTTTGCGCGCATGCGTGCTGATCAGGTCGGACACGATGCCGAAGGCCGGCAGCGCCACGATGTAGACCTCCGGGTGGCCGAAGAACCAGAACAGATGCTGGAACAGGATCGGGCTGCCGCCATTGTGTTGCAGTTGCTCGCCCATCTCGACGATTGCCGGCATGAAGAAGGAAGTGCCGAGCAGACGGTCGAGCAGCATCATCACACAAGCAACGAACAGTGCCGGGAAGGCCAGAAGCGCCATGACCGTGGCAGTGAAGATGCCCCAGACGGTGAGCGGCAGGCGCATCAAGGTCATGCCGCGGGTGCGGCCTTGCAGCACCGTCACCACATAGTTCAGGCCACCCATGGTAAAGCCGATGATGAACAGGATGAGCGAAGAGAGCATCAGGATGATGCCCCAGTCCTGGCCGCCCGGCGTGCCGGTCATGATCGCCTGCGGCGGGTAGAGCGTCCAGCCGGCGCCTGTCGGCCCGCCCGGCGCGAAGAAGCTCGACACCAGGACCAGCACGGCAAGCAGATAGACCCAATAGCTCAGCATGTTGACATAGGGAAAGACCATGTCGCGGGCGCCGACCATCAGCGGAATGAGATAATTGCCAAAGCCGCCAAGGAAGAGCGCGGTGAGCAAATAGATCACCATGATCATGCCGTGCATGGTGATGAACTGATAGTAGGCCTCCGGAGTGATGAAATCGAACGTGCCGGGGAAGCCGAGCTGCAGGCGCATCAGCCAGGACAGCATCAGCGCGACGAGGCCTATAGCCATGGCCGTCGCCGAATACTGGACTGCTATGACCTTGGCGTCCTGTGAAAAGACGTATTTCGTCCACCAGCTGTGCGGATGGTAGAGTTCCATCTCCGCGACTTCGGCGGGTGGAACGGCATCTGCGGGTGTGACGTCGACCATGGGAGCACCTCCGCACCCTGTTCAGCGGGCCTCGAGCGTTTCGAGTTTTGCCGCGACGCCCAAACTGGACGCCATCGTCTTTTCCGACGGTTGGTTCGCCGAGCCCGTTTGCTGGGGCGCGGACAATTGCGCAAAGGTCTGTTGCTGGCCGAGCCAGGCCAGATAGTCCTGCTCGGTATCGACCATGACAACGCCATGCATCAGCGGATGTCCCTGGCCGCACAGCTCGGCGCACAAGACCTGGAAGGTTCCGGTCCGCGTCGGCGTGAACCAGAAATACGTCACCGATCCCGGGATCATATCCATCTTGGCGCGGAATTCCGGGATGTAGAAATCGTGCAGCACATCGATCGAGCGCAACAGCACTTTGACCGGCGTGCCGACCGGCAGGTGCAGGTCCGCCGCCTCGACCACGACGTCGTCCTGGCCGTTCGGGTCGCCGGGTACGATGCCGAGCGGGTTTTCAGCCGAGACGATACGGGTGTCGGAGGTGCCGAGCTTGCCGTCTTTGCCGGGCAAACGGAAGCTCCATTGCCATTGCTGGGCGACAACCTCGATATCGGCGGCCTCGCCGGGAACGTTGACGAAGCGGCTCCAGACGAAGAGGCCGGGAACCAGCAAGGCGGTGACACCGGCCGCCGTTGCGATCATCAGCCACGATTCGAGCCGCCTGTTCTCCGGTTGATATGCCGCGCGATTGCCTTCCCGATGCCGGAAGCGGAAGACGCAATAAGCCATAAAGAGCACGACAGCGGCAAAGACGATGCCGGTGATCCAAAAGCTGATGGTGATGGTGTTGTCGATGTAGTCCCAGTTCGAGGCGATGGGCGTCCACCACCATGGGCTCAGGAGGTGGAACAGCACCGAGCCCACAACGATCAAAACGAGTACAAGCACAATGGCCATGTCCCGTCCTCCCGGTATTTCACGGGAGCGCGAAGCATCCCAGGAAGATACCAAGTGCCATCATGCTTGATTTCCTGCTGAAATTCCAGAGCCGACTATCTGATGAGGCGACGATGTCCCGGCAATCCCGAAATGCCGGGCAAACGCCTCAGATCAGCAGCAGACCCTTCATCGAGGCGTTGCCCTTGCGGCCGATGATGATGTGGTCGTGCACGGCGATGCCGAGCGGCTTGGCCGTATCGATGATCTGCTTGGTCATCTCGATGTCCGCGCGGGAAGGTGTGGGGTCGCCAGAAGGATGGTTGTGCACCAGGATGACGGCGCTGGCTGAGAGCTCGAGCGCGCGCTTGACCACCTCGCGCGGATAGACCGGCGTGTGGTCGACGGTGCCGGTCTGCTGTACCTCGTCGGCGATCAGCCCGTTCTTCTTGTCGAGGAACAGGATACGGAACTGCTCGCGGTTCTCGAAGGCCATGGCGGAGCGGCAATAGTCGAGCAATTGCGTCCAGTTGGACAGGACTTCGCGGCCGCGCACCTCGCCGCGCGCCATGCGCTGGGCCGTCGCGGCGATGACCTTGAGATCGGCCGCAACGACCGGTCCGATGCCTTTGACTTCTTCAAGCAGGGATGCCGGCGCGCCGAGCACCTCGGCCAGCGAGCCGAAGCGGGCGATGAGCGCCTTGGCGATGGGCTTGGTGTCGACGCGCGGGATCAGCCGGAAGAGTAGCAGCTCGAGCAGTTCATAGTCGGGCAGGGCGTCCGGTCCGCCGGCGACAAAGCGCTCGCGCAGGCGGTCGCGATGGCCGTGATAATGCGGTTTCTCGGTAGGTGCCGCCTTCTTTTGCACTGCCTTAGGCGGTTCAATCCAGCCTTCGGAAAAGAATGCCCGCTCGTCCTCGACTTTGCCCATGGTCCGCCCGCTCCCCTCAGGCTTAGGTCGAAGTGCTACGCCGGCAGGCCGGGGCGGTCGAGCTTTTTCGGCGACAGCGTGAAGATCTCGCAGCCTGTGTCGGTGACGCCGATCGTATGCTCATACTGCGCCGACAGCGAGCGGTCGCGCGTGACTGCCGTCCAGCCGTCCGACAGCACCTTCACATGCGGCCGGCCGAGATTGATCATCGGCTCGACGGTAAAGATCATGCCCGGCCGCATCTCGACGCCTTCATTGACGGTGCCGTAATGCAGGATGTTCGGCGCGTCGTGGAAAAGCTGGCCGACGCCGTGGCCGCAGAAGTCGCGGACCACCGAGCAGCGCTCGGCCTCGGCATAGCTCTGGATCGCGGCGCCGATGGCGCCTGTGCGGGCGCCGGGCTTGATCGCGGCTATGCCGCGCATCAGGCACTCATAGGTCACTTCGAGCAAGCGCTCGGCGGCGCGCTTGATCGTGCCCACCGGATACATGCGCGAGGAATCGCCATGCCAGCCATCGAGGATATAGGTGACGTCGATGTTGACGATGTCGCCTTCCTTGAGCGGCTTGTTGTCGGGGATGCCGTGGCAGACGACATGGTTGATCGAGGTGCAGGACGATTTGGTGTAGCCGCGATAATTGAGCGTTGCCGGCAGCGCACCATGGTCCATGCCGAATTCGAAGACGAAGCGATCGATCGTTTCCGTGGTCACGCCGGGCTTCACGATCGGCACAAGCTCGTCGAGGCAGCGCGCGGTGAGATCGCAGGCCTTGCGCATGCCGGCGAAGCCTTCCTCGCCATAGAGGCGGATCTGGCCGGTATTTCGAAGGGGCGCGGTGGAGGCGTCGAGATAAGTAACCATTTTGTCCGTTTGCCGGCGTAGGCTTCAAAGGAGCCGAACGCGAAAAATCTGCTCCAGATTTGGCACCGCAAGCCGCAAGGTTCAAGGACGAAGTGCAGTTGCCGCGCCCATTGCGGCCTTCCCCTGGCCATTTCCATGGTCAGGTCGGTCCTGATGTTCGGAAGAAGGAACGGCAGCGATCGTGCTCGGCGCCATCCTCGCACTGCCGTCCGCCTATCTGCTGATGGTAGTTACCCGCATGACCTATGACGCGAAGGAGGATCCGGCCAACCAGTAGCGGCAAGGGTCTGATCCGCGCACCGGTTCTTCACCGCACTGAGGTCACATTTGCGAGTCAGAAGGCCGCAAAAGCAACTTTTCAGAACGAACGGCGTTGCTCCGGCTACGCCAGTTCGGGAGACAGGGGATGGACAGATTGCAATTCGAGGTGCCGGTGCGCATCACGCCCGCGCCCGGCCTGCCGATCGAGGAAATCTACAGCGTCGAGCAGGCGCTCGATTTCCTGCAGGATTGGCCGAAGCGCCGCCAAGGCAAGGTCTACGAAGCCGCGTTCAATGCCTGCTTCGGGGCGACGGTCGACGTGACCAGCGCCGAGGAGGCCTGCCGCGCGTTCGCAGCCTTCTGCCGCGTCAGCGGATTGCTGGCGAGGGACGCGATGTTTCCCGGCAAGCGTCGCAGCGGGGCAGGGACGTATCGCGAGGCGAGAGCGTAGATTTCGATCGGTTCAGCCGCCGAACGACACGCCCCGATAGCGCATTCCCACCTGCACGCCGCGCACGATCACGCGCGACAGGATTTCCATATCCAGCGGCATTTGCGGACGCCACACGTCGAGCAGGAGAGCGACGCGGGGCTGATCCGAGTTGTTCATCACTTCGTGCTCGAAAGTATCGTCCCACAGCAAGCACTCGCCGTCGGCGATGCGCCTTTCGTCATGATTGATCATCATGATCGTTGCCGGACGGCCGTCAGGCTGTTGGGGGATGACCAGGCCGAGATGGAACCGCATGATGCCGCGAAAGGGTCCGCGATGCGGCGGGATGTGCTTGCGCGGGGCGAGGAACGAGACGGCGGCCGATTTGACCTCGGGGCACTCCGAAAGCAGCCGGCTCAGGACCGGCATGCGCGTGAGGTTCGCCGGGATCGTCATGTCATAGGCCTTGAGCACGCACATGCGCCAGTCGAGACCGTCATTGGCCGAGATATTGGCCTGTTCCGGCATGATGTCGTGGAAGCGCGGGGCCTTATTCAGCTTCGCCGCCAGCGCCTCATCGCGGATATCGCGCCAGGCGGCGGTGAACTTCGCGGCATTGGGAAAATGCGTGCCGGCATCAAGAATGGCCGGTGCATCTATGCGCTTTTCATAGATACGGCGGACCAGATTGGTTCCGAGATCGTAGGCGCCTGACATCTCATTACCTCAACGATGCTTTTATATAGTGGGATATTGCTTACGGGCCATCACTCACGGAGATTTGCTCGGGCCGTCAACACGGAGATGACATCGCAGGCCGCCATGCCAAAATCGAAACGATGTCGGTCTCGCTCGCTGCATCGTGACAGCGCGATCATTGCGGAACTGCGACACAAGATGCGAATTTGGCGATACGATGTTTTGCCAGGACGCCACCATGCCCGGACGCAAGATTATGCTTTGCGCGGCAGCCATGCTCGTTGCTGCTTCAAATTTCGCCGACGCCCGATCCGATACGCGCAAGATGACGTGTGAACAGACGCAGGCACTGATCCAGAGCCAGCATGCTGCGGTGCTGAGCACCGGACCGAATACCTATGACCGCTATGTCCGCCAATTCGGCAATGAGTGCGACGCTCCTTACGCGCCGATGGTCGACTATGTTCCGACCAGCGACGGCCGGTGCATGGTTTACCGGTGCGAGGAGCCGGCTCCAATGGTTCCGGATTGACCGAAGGCCTGTGAGCTCTCCCGGCTTTTCACGGGAGCCTCAGACACTGGCCGATGCGGCTTACTTGACCTTTTGAATCTCCGGTTGAATCTCCGGGCTCGGCGTCTGATCAGTTGCCGGGGCCGGCGTGCAATCCGGGCCCTTGCAATCCAGCACGGGATCGTCAGCCGGAGGAAGACAATTTTGCCCTTGGCAATGGACTGCCGGCGGCCGCGGCATTGCTTGGCTATTCGGCTGGGCAGGCTGATCTGCGTGAACGGGCGGCACGCCTGCCAGGCCGGTCATTGCCGCGCATAAGAGCGCTGTCCGAAGCATCTTCATTCCCGCCTCCACGGCCGAGAGCGGAGGGAATTTTACACTTTCGAGTCGAGGACGGCTCCTGTCGTCCGCGAACGGCGTTAACAGCGCGTTTCCGCTTGCGTCCTGTCTTGTTACCGACAAGGCACGACGCTGGCCCGCCATTCAGACCGGGCGTGGTTTATGGGCGCTGCTGCCGGCTTCGCCGGCGCTCAGTTGCGAGAGCAGCTTCAACACGATTTCCCGCAGCCATCGGTGCGTAGGATCGGTTGTGTTGCGTTTGTGCCAGACGATGCAGATGAGGGCAGGATCGATCGGCATGGGCGGACTGTAGATCGCCAGTCCCAAGCGAGATGCTACCTTGCGCGCGAGCTGTTCCGGAACGAGAGCGACCAGATCGCTTCCCGCCACTGCGCTACAGACGCCGCCGAACACCGGCATCGTCATGGCCACCCGCCGTTCGCGCCCCATCCGGGCCAGCGCCGCGTCGCCCATGGCCTTGAGCTTGCCCTCGGGCGAGAAGACGACGTGGCCGAGGTCGCAGAAAAGGTCGATCGGAATGACGTCTCCGGGGCTCACCTTCGCCCGCTCGAGTCTTGGGTGCCCAGCGCGGGCGATCGTCACGAATGTCGACCGGAAGGCAGGAAGATAGTCGATCCAACTGGGGAAATCGACCTTGGGAACGAGGGCAAGGTCGATACCGTGCTTTTCGAGCGTGCCGACATAGTCGTCGGGCACAAGATCCACCAGTTGGATCAGTATTTTGGGAGCAAGCCCAGAGATTGCATTGGCCAGGGCAGGCATCAGCATCTCGGCAAAGAAATCCGAACCTGCGATCTTGAAGCTTTGCTCGGCTTCGGCCGGATTGAAGCTGCCAGGCCCGGCAAGCAGCGCCGACAGTTCATCGAGGATGCGGCGAAGCGGAAGCTCGAGGTTCCGGGCGTATTGTGTCGGCACGATGTGCTGTCCCTGGCGCACGAACAGCGGATCGCCGAGAAAATTCCGAAGTCGTCCCAAGCTGGCCGATATCGCCGGTTGCGACAGGCCGATGCGTTCTCCGGCCTTTACGGTCGATTGCTCGCGCAGCAGCGCGTCGAGCACCCGCAGGAGATTGAGGTCGAAGCTCGATAAATTCATTCGCCGAATATATTTTATAGTAGCTATCGATTTCAATTATGAAATCGGTTCTGGCAACTTCGCAGCATCGAAAATGGCGTCGGATCGCGGGAGGTTTCGGTGGCTGCGTCGGTACCCTACAGCGTCCAGTGGCTTGGCACGTCCTACCGGATTTGCCTCACGGCGGAGCAAACGGCCTCGCGGCTCGGAATGTTCGAAAGCCTCGATCAGCCCGGTTACGGTCCTCCGCGCCATATCCACAATAACGAGGACGAGACCTTCCAGATCCAGTCCGGCGAAGTAGAGTTCTGGATGAACGGTCAAACGCGCATAGTCGGCCCGGGCTGTGTCGTGCACGTTGCGCGCGGAATCGAGCATGCATTTCGGGTGATCGGCGATCGACCCGCCAGAATGCTCACCATCATGACTCCCGGCGGCTTCGAAGGCTTCTTCGCGGAGATGGCGAAACACAAGTGCCGAATCCCGGATGACATGGATCAGGTCGCGGCAATCGGGGCGCGTTTCGGTCTGACCTTCACAGGCCCGCCTCTGGGCGCGGCTAGATAACTAACTGCGCGATAGCTAACTGCGCGTCCTTGGCGGCTCAGAGACGAGTTTCTTGAGGGAGTGCGAAAAATGGCTGAGCGATCTTCACGAGCTCGACCGCATCGCCGACAGCGCTATCCGCCTAGTGCGCGAGGAGGTGAACCAGGACGCGGTGGAACTGGACCGGCTGATCCGCGACATCGAGACCGAGATAACGGCGCTCCGGCGCGCTCGGCCTGCGCCGCCGCGCGCTGCGCAACCTGATTGTCAACGCTGCCACAACCCTGGAAGCTCTCGACGGCCATTGGTGCTGGCGACGAACTTACAGTCACGCTGAACGCAAAGAATGATCAGCTATTGCGTGAGTTCGTGAGCGGCGGATTTGCTGAAAAAGAGGTTTTGCTGTAGTCGGGCAGGTAGTTTACTGCACGATATTTAATCACGATCACATGTCGGATTTCGCTTTTTATGTCGAGCCGAACTCTAACAGATTCCGGCGGCCGATATCAAATATGAGGGCCTTTTATCGAGTGCCCATCGAGCCGCGGATCGCAAAGTTCTTGTCGAGATGCAAAACAGCGAAGGCTTGAGCTGTGATGCCTAGTCTAGTGAGAACCCGACATGTGTCGCAATTGACGCGGCTGCTTAGGTGGCCGGGCGTACTGGCTTGCTGAAGGTGACTCCGCCCACATCCAACACACGCAGCGCGCCTTCCGCGACCGGGTCATTATACAGCAACGCGCGGAATTCCAGCACAGCGTAAGGGGGACGCCTTAGCCATAGAGCGGCCCGACAGTTCCGCGTTGGGGTTTGCGTTGGGTGAACCGCCGGGCCTTAGCCGACTCGGTAGGGGTGGGTAGAGTCGGCTAAAGCGAGGCTAAATTAGCATCTATGCATTGATATAGGTTTCTATACCTTTTCCACCGATTTCCAGGCGCCGGAATGCGGTCATTGCGTAAAGGTTTGGTCAACTATCGCACATTAGAATTCGCTAATGCGCTTTACTTTGGTGCTCTTTTGTTGGGCTGCGTTCTTCGGCTGGGATTTGGCCGCCAACCATGGTGAATTCATGCTCGCGATCGGCCATGGGGTTTTTCGGCTCGTCCACATGACGGGGCTGGCTTGAACTAAGCTCATAAGTGCGGAGAGCGTTACTGACGGGCGGCGGTGGTGGTGGCAGCGAGGGTCTCGATGGCAGCCAATCTGTTCCGGGTGTCTTACTTCGTTAACCAGCGCGCCTGTGATGGGAGCCAGGAACGCGTTTGCGTGGCGAAATTCATTGTGACTGCGGAGACGATGAAAACCATGGCGGCAGAGACGTTCGGCCGTCAGGAGGCGCGGCGCCTGACCGGCGAGACGCATTCGGCAATCAACTAAACCACAATCTGCACCACCGATCTTTGAGCGGCCCGACGCCTCACGGTGGCGGGCACGCCAGTAACTAAAGTCCGAAAGAGAACACTTCGGGACGGCTCGTCTCGTAGCCAAGGCGGGGCTTGGAACTGCCCACCTCGGTCTGTGGTGAATTGGCGGTTCCGGTCGCAGTACAGTCAAGTTTGGCCGCTGCAGTCGCCTTGATCGACAGCCCTGCACATGTCTTTTGGGCAGTGAGCGTTGGCTTCTTATCGTGGGCCACAGCGGCACTTGACGCCGCGAGAACGAGAGCCGCACAAACGATTGCCGTTTTCATAGCGTTACCCCTTCTTTAGCAGCAGCTAATGAGAAGGTAACGTAACGTTAACCAACCGTCAACGCGACACCGGACCAAGCCGGATTCGAGCCCGATATTGGCCAAAGATTGGACAGAGTCGGCATAAGCGTCGCTAAGTTCTTGAAAAGTCTGGTACGCCCAAGGGGAATCGAACCCCTGTTACCGCCGTGAAAGGGCGGTGTCCTAACCGCTAGACGATGGGCGCGCTCAGACGAAGCGGCTTATAATTGCGTTGTTGCCAACCGGCAACCCATCTGCCGCCATATGCGACAACTTTTTTCAACGGCGGCACAACGCCCCTCGGGTGGCGGTTTCGCTTGGCCGCGCATCCCTGGAGATTAGCCGGAACATCCTCGCGATCGTCATTCTATGGCGGAGCAAGGAGCGAAGCGACGCGCGCAGACCATAGACTCCGCGAGGCTGACGTGCCGCACCGGTGCAGAACTTGCGCCGCTGCACTCCGCGGTCAAGGTCAAGGATGGATCCTCGGTCTGCGCGTCCGCTTCGCTCCCGCTCCGCCCGTGGATGACGAAGTTCGAAGGGCTTCGGCTAATCGCCGACGTCTGTGGTGGCGTGTTGAAACTGACGTCTGTGGTGACGTGTTGAGACGAATGTCGGCGTTGGCGGCGATCGGCTCGCAACCGGGTAAAACCGGCCATGCCGCTCCAGACCAGGCCAAACGTATCAGCCGTCCTCGCCGCCGCCGCTGCGCCTGCGGCAGCGCCAGTTCCAGTCGCGCTCGGGGCCGACGTCGATATGGACGGATTCGGTGTGGCAGTAGGTGCCGACGCCGCCGCGACCGGGCATCGAGCGGACGTAGCTCGCCAGTTCCCATTTCGACACGCCGGGCAACTGGATGTCGGCGGCGGCGCAATACATGTGCAGCGAGTTCTTGGCGCCGTTGGCGCGGCGGTTGCGCGAGGGATCGCGATAGCCGGAGGTGACGATCATCTTGCGGCCGAAATGGCCCTCGATCGTCTTCAGCACCCGTACCAGCGACGGCTTGAGGCAGGCGACGTCGACGCTTTCGTTCTGTTTCAAAAGGCCATTGGGCGCGAGCCTGGCCAAGCCGGCGGCCGACGCCACCTGGTAGGAACCGCCGCCGCCTTCGTCCTCGTTGAGGTCGACGTCGCTCTCGTCGTCGATGCCGGATTTGCGCTTGATCTCGAACAGCGCCGTCTGGCGCACGCCGGGAAGAGCGTCGGCGCCCGTGATGTGATTGCTCGGGTTGTCGAGCGAGGCCAGTTGCACCGGCTTTTCGGCCGGGGTCGCCGAGGCCAGCGTCACGATCGGCTTGGCCGGCGGCGGCGTGGTCTTGGCCTGCGCGGCGGGCTGGTCGCCGGAGCGCGCATTGTTGATCAGGGGGGCGGGGGCGGCCGAAGCCGGCGTGGTGCTGAACAGCGAGGCGAACAGGCTCTTCTTCGGCGCGGCGATCTGCGGCTGCGCCGGCTCGGCCGCGGTCACATAGACGCCGTTGCTCATGGCCTGCGTGGTCGCCTGCGCCTTCGACGCGACGGTGGCGGCATCGCCGGCGGCGACCTGCTTGGCGACGGCTAGCGTCTGTTCCGCCGTTTGCGCCTGCTGAACCAGCGGTTGCGGCGCGCTCCCGGCAATGGCCTGGGCGCCGGCAGGAATGGCGATGGGGAACGTGCCGTCCGGCCGCGTCTCCGGCACATAGGCGACCTTCTCGGGCAAAGGCGCATCGCCCTCGCTCATCACGGTCGACGTCGCTTCGGCCGGCGCCGATGCCTGCAAGGACGAATCGGCCGAAGTCGCAGTCTTGGCGCTGGATGTCGCGCTCATTTCGCCGGCAGTTGAATTGTAGGCGGGCGAAACGACCGACATCGTTGGGTCGCCGGTCGATGTGCAGGAGGCCAGGAGCACGGAGAAAAGCGCTGCCGCAATGCTGCAGCTTCCCCCTCGTGCAAGACGCCAACCTGCTGATTTCAAAACAAATTCCCCCTCGAGATCCGGTCGGTTCGTCATCGCCGCGCCACTCCAGTATCGCGCCGCGATAACCCTCCTGTTCCCAACCGGAAACGGGACGTGTGTCGAATCTGCAAGCCTCGGAATTATTCTGCGTCGGAAGGTGATTTGAGGCCGCCGAACGATTGACGCCATCATTTCGCCCTGTTTTGGCGGCCCGTCAACTCACCACACATTACAGCCCGTTACACACGCACCTTGACATAGGTGCCCGGCGCATCTCCCAAGGTTTTCATACGCTTGCCGGGTTTGCGGGCGGGTACGCGGATGTCGTCCTGGGCCTCGATCCAGTGCTGCCAGTGCGTCCACCATGAACCAGGATGCTCGTGCGCCGCGGCAAGCCACGCGCTGAAATCGCCCACCGGCTTGCCGCCGGTCCAGTACTGATATTTCCTGGCGGCAGGCGGGTTGACGACGCCCGCGATGTGACCGGATCCCGCCATTACATACTCAACGTCGCCGCCGAAAAACTGCGACCCCAGGAACACCGAAAGCGCCGGCGCGATGTGGTCTTCCTTCGTGGCCAGGTTGTAGACGGGGATGGTGATGTCGGCCAGAGAGACCGTGCGCCCGGCAAGCTCCATTGTGCCGCGCGAGAGATTGTTTTCGAGATAGCAATTGCGCAGGTAGAACGAGTGATTGGCCGCCGCCATGCGCGTGGAATCGGAATTCCAGTAGAGCAGGTCGAAGGGCAGGGGCTCCTTGCCGCGCATGTAGTTGTTGACGACATAGGGCCAGATCAGGTCGCCCGAGCGCAGCATGTTGAAGGCGGTGGCCATCTTGGTGCCGTCGAGATAGCCCTTTTCGTTCATCGAGCGCTCGACCGCGGCGACCTGGTCCTCATCGACGAACACCTTGAGGTCGCCGGCATAGGTGAAGTCCACCTGGGTGGCGAAGAAGGTGGCCGATCTGATGCGGTGATCGCCTTCCTGCGCCAACAGCGCCAGCGCGGCAGCCAGGAGCGTGCCGCCGACGCAGTAACCGATGGCGTTGACTTCCTTTTCGCCGGTCGCCTTTTCCACCATGTCGAGGCCGAATTGCAGGCCTTCGCGGATATAGGCCTCCCAGCCCTTGGCGCCGTGACGCTCGTCGGGATTGATCCAGGAGATGACGAAGACGGTGTGGCCCTGCTCGATCGCCCAGCGGATGAAGGACTTTTGCGGGTTGAGGTCGAGAATATAGAATTTGTTGATCCATGGCGGGCAGATCAGCAGCGGCCGTTTCAGCACTGTCTCCGTCACCGGATCGTACTGGATGATCTCGGCTACATCGCTGCGGCCGATGACCTTGCCGGGCGTGGTGGCGATGTTCTTGCCGATCTCGAAGGGCGTGTAATCGGCCTGGCGCAGCTTCAGGTCGCCTCGGCCCGCGGCGATGTCCTCGGCCAGCATCTTCATGCCGCGCACCAGGTTCTCGCCATTCGAGGCCATGGTCTCGCGGAACAGCTCGGGATTGGTCAGGATGAAGTTCGACGGGGCGATCGCGTTCGACACCTGCTTGACGTAGAAGCTCGCCTTGTGGCGGGTGT
Source organism: Mesorhizobium sp. CA15 (assembly GCF_020165215.1). Lineage (NCBI taxonomy): Bacteria > Pseudomonadati > Pseudomonadota > Alphaproteobacteria > Hyphomicrobiales > Phyllobacteriaceae > Mesorhizobium > Mesorhizobium sp. CA15. The sequence goes on along the minus strand of NZ_JAIUHQ010000001.1, from coordinate 678,004 downwards.
GCTCATCCAGGCCCTCGGCATGCTCGACAAGCTCGTTCGCCCAGCGCGACGTGACCAGATAGGCCTGCTTGAGGAAGTCGAAGAAGGCGTTGCGGCCCCATTCGGGGTCCTGGAAGCGCTTGTCGCCGCGCTCGGGCTGAACCGCGTCCTGTGGCGCTTCGGCGTTGGGATTGACCTTCTGGATGGCGTTCGCCCAAACGGTCATGTAGCCGGCAAACAGCCGCGTCTGCGCTTCGAGCGCGCGTTGCGGGTCGCCCAGCCAGTATTCCGAAAGCTTGGAGAAGGTCTTGACCATGTCGACGACGGGTTCGGCGACATGGTCGCGCACTTCGCCTTTCTCGCGCGGTTCGGCCCAGGCGGAAGCCGCCTTGCCAGCCTGCTCGACCATGCGCGCCATGTTCAGGGCGAAGCGCTCGGGATCCTTCACCAGATATTGCTCGATGGCCGAAGGTCCGCCATTTTCCGCTTTGTCCGAATCGTCAGGTTTGGACATGGTTCGCGGGGTTCCTCCCGGAGCGTTTTCTTGACATATTACCATGGGACATCTGACCGGGTCCAATTCGCTCTAACCCGGCTGCCAGGAAAACAATATGACGATTAATGTTGGCGGGACTTTTTTTCTCAAGCCGGGTTCGATTTGCCGCATGGCGCTGATGGCGGGGCTGGTCGGCATACTGCTGCCCGCTGCCGGCTGCATGAGCACCAGCACGAACAATGCGCCGACGGCGCTGACCGAAGGTCCGAGGGACACCGGTTCCTATCCGAACCTCAACATCCCGCCGCAGGTGGCCGCCAAGCAGCTCACCAAGGAAGAGACCGCGGCGAACCTCGCCCAGCTCAAGGCCGAGGAGCAGATGCAGATTGCCAAGGGCAGCAGCGTCAAGGCGCCGGCGAATTCGGCCGCGCTCAACACTTTGGCCAAGACGCATGGCGCCGACACGCTGAAGCAGATCGAGGGCAAATGCGACCCCGCCCTCGACCCTAGCTGCAATTAGGTCTATATCGCGCGCCGAAACTCTGATGGTCTGGAACTGAAATGGAAGAATTTCACAAGGTCCGCCGGCTTCCGCCTTACGTGTTCGAGCAGGTCAACCGGCTGAAGGCCAGCGCCCGTTCGCGCGGCGCCGACATCATCGACCTTGGCATGGGCAATCCGGACCTGCCGACGCCGAAAGCCATCGTCGACAAATTGTGCGAAGTCGTGCGCGATCCGCGCACGCATCGCTACTCCGCTTCGCGCGGCATTCCGGGCCTGCGCCGCGCCCAGGCCAATTATTATCAGCGCCGCTTCGGCGTGAAGCTCAATCCCGATACGCAAGTGGTGGCGACGCTGGGCTCGAAGGAGGGCTTCGCCAACATGGCGCAGGCGATCACCGCGCCCGGCGACGTCATCCTGTGCCCCAATCCGACCTATCCGATCCATGCCTTCGGCTTCATTATGTCGGGCGGGGTGATCCGTTCACTGCAGGTCGAGCCCGATGACGGCTTCATCCCGGCGGTCGAGCGCGGCATCCGCCATTCGATCCCCAAGCCGCTGGCGCTGATCCTCAATTATCCGTCTAACCCGACGGCGCTTGTCGCCTCGCTCGATTTCTACAAGGACGTGGTGGCCTTCGCGAAGAAGAACGACATCATCATCCTGTCGGATCTCGCCTATTCGGAAATCTATTTCGACGGCAATCCGCCGCCATCGGTTCTGCAGGTGCCGGGCGCGATGGATGTCTGCGTCGAGTTCACCTCGATGTCGAAGACCTTTTCCATGCCCGGGTGGCGCATGGGCTTCGCGGTTGGCAACGAGCGGCTGATTTCGGCGCTGACGCGGGTGAAGTCCTACCTCGACTATGGCGCGTTCACACCGATCCAGGTTGCGGCGGCGCATGCGCTGAACGGCGACGGCGCGGACATCGAGGAGGTGCGCGAGGTCTACCACAAGCGGCGCGACGTGATGGTCGATTCCTTCGGCCGCGCCGGCTGGACCATTCCCGCGCCGGCGGCCTCGATGTTCGCCTGGGCGCCAATCCCGGAGCCGTTCCGCCATCTCGGCTCGCTGGAATTCTCCAAGCTGCTCATCGAGCATGCGGATGTCGCGGTGGCGCCGGGCGTCGGCTTCGGCGAGCATGGCGACGACTATGTGCGCTTGGCGCTGGTCGAGAACGAGCACCGGATCCGCCAGGCCGCGCGCAACATCAAGAAGTTCCTCGCGACCACCGCCAAGCAGCCCAACAATGTGGTGCCTTTGGCCGCTCATCGTTGAGTTGCCTGACATTTTTTGCACCTGACATTTTTTGCAAGTTGAGGGGCGTCGCCGGTCATGGCTGAAGCATTGCGTGTTGGAATTGCCGGTCTTGGCACGGTGGGCGCCTCGGTGGCGCGCGTGCTGCGCGACAAGGCGGCCGAGCTTACCCGGCAGTGCGGTCGCGACATCGTCGTGACCGCCGTTTCGGCCCGCGATCCGAAACGCGACCGAGGTATCGATCTTGGCGTCGCCAAATGGTTCGATGATCCGGTCAAGCTGGCCGAAAAGGCCGATATCGACGTCTTCGTCGAGCTGATCGGCGGTGACGAGGGGCCGGCGCGGCTATCGGTGAAAGCGGCGCTCGAGGCCGGGCGCCATGTCGTGACCGCCAACAAGGCGCTGCTTGCCAAGCATGGCGTGGCGCTTGCCGAGATCGCTGAGAAGAAGGGTGTGCTGCTCAACTACGAGGCGGCGGTGGCCGGCGGCATCCCGGTCATCAAGACGATGCGAGAGGCAATGGCGGGCAACGCGGTGACCCGCGTCTTCGGCATCCTCAACGGCACGTGCAACTACATCCTGACGCGCATGGAGGCCGAAGGCATCTCCTTCGACGTCTGCCTGAAGGACGCGCAGCGGCTGGGCTACGCCGAAGCCGATCCGACCTTCGACATCGAAGGCCATGACACGGCGCACAAATTGTCGATCCTGACCAGCCTTGCGTTTGGGACGAAGATCGCCGCCGGCGACATCTATATGGAAGGCATCGCCAACATCACCCAAGCCGACATCCGCGCGGCGGGCGATCTCGGCTACCGCATCAAGCTGCTCGGCGTCGCGCAGCGCACCGATAGCGGCATAGAGCAGCGTGTCCATCCGACCATGGTGCCGACGGCGTCGGTCATCGCGCAGGTGCATGGCGTCACAAACGCGGTGGCGATCGAGACCGATATTCTGGGCGAGCTCTTGCTCTCGGGTCCTGGCGCGGGCGGCAATGCCACCGCCTCGGCGGTCGTCGGCGACATCGCCGACATCGCCAAGAGCCGACCGGGCTTCCAGCATGGCCCGGTCTTCGGCTGGCCGGCGAAGGAATTGAAGCCTTACAAGAAAGCGCAGATGCGCAGCCATGCCGGCGGCTATTTCATCCGGTTGACCGTGCATGACCGCACGGGCGTCTTCGCGGCCATCGCCAAACGCATGGCCGACAACGACATCTCGCTGGAATCGATCGTCCAGCAGGCGGCCGGCGCGGAAACGCAGGCGCAGAAGACGGTCATCCTCGTTACCCACGAGACGACGGAAGCGGCGGTGCGCAAGGCCGTCGAAGGCATCACCAAGGACGGTCATCTGACCGACAAGCCGCAGGTGATCCGCATCGAGCGGGCGGAATAAACCAAGTCCGGTTTCGTCTTCAATCGATTGATTTTGCTGTCATTTCAAAAATTGACGGGGCAAGTCTTGCCGTTGTCATGGAGCTTTGTCAGAAGAAGCCCACCTCTGGCGGGAGGTTGAGTTTCACGAGGAATTTCTCTCCATGAACATAGCCCAGGACATCACCGCCGGTCTCGACCGGATCCTTACGATGGAAGTCGTGCGCGTCACTGAACGGGCCGCCGTCGCGGCGGCAAGGCTGCGCGGGCGCGGCGATGAGAAGGCTGCCGATCAGGTGGCGGTCGACGCCATGCGCCAGGAGCTCAACCGGCTGGCCATCAAAGGCACGGTGGTGATCGGCGAGGGCGAGCGCGACGAGGCGCCGATGCTCTATATCGGCGAGGAGGTCGGCACCGGCAAGGGTCCGGCCGTCGACATCGCGCTCGATCCGCTCGAGGGCACGACGATCTGCGCCAAGAACCTGCCCAACGCGCTTGCCGTAATCGCAATTGCGGAAAAGGGCAGCCTGCTGTTCGCGCCCGATGTCTATATGGACAAGATCGCCATCGGCCCCGGCTATCCCGAAGGTCTGATCGACATCGACGCCTCGCCGGCCGAAAACCTCGCCAATCTGGCCAAAGCCAAGGGCGTGGGCGTCTCCGATATCACCGCCTGCATCCTCGACCGGCCGCGTCACGCCAAGCTGATCGACGCCGTGCGCGCCACGGGTGCGGCGATCCGGCTGATCGGCGACGGCGATGTCGCGGGCGTCATCCACACCACCGATCCGGACGAGACCGGCATCGACATCTATCTCGGCACCGGCGGCGCGCCGGAGGGCGTGCTGGCGGCGGCCGCACTTCGCTGCACCGGCGGACAGATGCAGGGCCGGCTGATCCTCGACACGCCGGAGAAGGTGACGCGCGCGCACCAAATGGGCATTTCCGACCCGAAGCGGATCTATCGCGCCCAGGACATGGCGCGGGGCGACGTGCTGTTCGCGGCGACCGGCGTCACCGACGGCAATTTGCTCGACGGGGTGAAGTTCGGCCGCACCTTCATCACCACGCACACCATCGTGCTGCGCTCGTCCTCGCGCACCGTGCGCGAGATCAAGGCGCGTCACCAGGATCTGGATAAGTTCTGATTTCGCTTCGTCCGGGCGTTTTGCCGCAATTCGAGGAAGCGTTCCACACCTTTCCCGGTTTGCCCGCTTTCCCGCAATTGCTCCGGCCGTCGCATGTTGATATCTGCGCAATGATGATGTGCAGACGGCGCGTCGCATGACGGGCGAGAAACGGTTCTTCCTCGATGTCAGGCAGTCGGCGACCGGTGTTTCCTGGGAACACCGGCTGACCGAGCGCCAGGACATGGCCGCCTTGGCCATGGCGCAGGGCCATGGCGTGCCCGACATCGTGGCGCGGGTGCTTGCCGGGCGCGGCGTCAGCGTGGAGCAGACCGCGCGCTTCCTCGATCCGACCATTCGCGAGCTTCTGCCGAATCCAGCATCGCTGACCGATATGGAGAAAGCGGCGGCGAGGCTGGCCGATGCGGTCGTCGCCCACGAAAAAGTGGCGATCTTCGGCGATTACGATGTCGACGGCGCGGCCTCGTCGGCGCTCATCAAACGCTTTCTCACGCATTTTTCGGTGTCGTCGGAAATCTACATCCCGGACCGCATCTTCGAAGGCTACGGGCCCAATCCGGAAGCGATGCGGGACTTGATCTCGCGCGGCGCGAAGCTGATCGTCACCGTCGACTGCGGCACCAACAGCGCGACGTCGATCGACGCGGCCAGGCAAGCCGGCGCCGATGTCGTGGTGCTCGATCATCACCAGGTCGGCGGTCCGTTGCCGGCGGCGGACGCCGTGGTCAATCCCAATCGCGAGGACGACCTGTCGGGGCAGGGACATCTGTGCGCCGCCGGGGTCGTCTTCCTGTGCCTGGTACAGACGGCCAAAATGCTGCGCGAGAGGCTGCCGAATGCCGCACCGGTCGACCTGCTTTCGATGCTCGATCTGGTGGCGCTGGCGACGGTCTGCGACGTGGTCCCGCTCACCGGCGTCAACCGCGCCTTCGTCGTCAAGGGGCTGCAGGTGTTGCGCCAGCAGAAGAATGAGGGGCTGGCGGCACTGGCGCGGGTCTCGCGCATCGGCGAGCCGATCAACACCTTCCATCTGTCCTTCCTGATCGGCCCTCGCATCAATGCCGGCGGCCGCATCGGCGATGCCGCGCTCGGCAGCCGGCTTCTGGCCACCGACGATCCCGTCGAGGCGGCAGGCATTGCCGAGACGCTGGACCGGCTGAACCAGGAACGGCAGCAGATGGAACAGGAGATGCTGGCGCAGGCGCGCGCCGAGGCCGATGCGGAACTTGCGGGCGGCAACGGCCCGGCAGTCATCGTCACCGCCAGCAACAGCTGGCATCCGGGCATCGTCGGACTGATCGCCTCGCGGCTCAAGGACTATGCGCGCCGGCCGGCCTTCGCCATCGCCTTCAATTCGACCGGCATCGGCACAGGTTCCGGCCGTTCGGTGACCGGCTTCGACCTCGGCCGGCTGGTGCGCGAGGCTGCCGAGGCCGGGCTGATCGTCAAAGGCGGCGGCCACGCGATGGCTGCGGGCATCACCGTCGAGCGCGCCAAGCTCGGCGAACTGCGCGCCTTCTTCGAGGAGCGCGCCGCGGCCGACGTGTTCCGGCTGCAGAATGAGGAGAGCCTGGCGATCGACGGCGCCTTGGCCGCCGAGGGCGCCACGATCGCGCTGCTCGACGCGCTGGAGAAAGCCGGGCCGTTCGGGGCCGGGCACATCGCGCCGGTGTTCGTGCTGCCGCGCCATCGGCTGACCGACGCGCGCGCGATCGGCACCAACCACATCCGCGTGGATCTGCAGTCGCAAAGCGGCGGCAACATCCAAGCCATAGCGTTCCGTGCGGTCGACACCGCGCTCGGCGAATTCCTGTTTAAGAACAGGGGCAGGACCGTGCATATCGCCGGTTCGTTATCGGGCAATTACTGGAACGGCAACCGCATGGTGCAGTTCCGCATCAGCGATGCGGCACTCGCCTGAATCTCAACACAACTCAAGGATTGCGATCAGACCAGGACGGACTGCAGCCGGGTCAGTTCGTTGATCTGGGACTTCGTCGCCTGATAGCCGAGGCTGATCGCCTCGTCGGCGCGATGGAATTCCGTCAGGCCGATATGGCTGAGTTTGGGCTGCAGCGACATGTCCGGCGGATCGCCGGCAAGCCTGGCGCGCGAAATCCGGTCCTGGATGATGTTGAAAGCCTCGACCATGACGCCGGTGATGCCAAGGCGGGTATGATGGGCCTGATGCTCGGGCTGGCCGAGTCTCGGCGCGTCATTCTCCACGACCAGTTCGCCGGCGCTGTGCTTTATCACGGCGGCGCGGCCGAACAGGTCGTAGTGCAGGTTGACGGCGACCACGAGCGGCTGCTCATAGGCGCGGCAGACCGACACAGGCACCGGATTGACCAGCGCGCCGTCGACCAGAATGCGGCCGTTGCAGTTCACCGGCTCGAAAACGCCGGGCAGCGCGTAGGAGGCGCGCATGGCGGTGATCAGCGAGCCATTCGACAGCCAGATCTCATGGCCGGTGCGAATTTCCGAAGTGACGGCGACAAAGGGCTTCGACAAGTTCTCGAAGCGGACGCCGGCCAGATGCTCGCGCAGCCGCGCGTCGAGCTTCATGCCGCCGAACAGGCCGCTGCCGCGCAGATTGAGATCAAGAAGGCCGAAGATGCGCCGCTTGGTCAGGCTTCGGGCAAACTCCTCCAGCTCGTCCAGCTTGCCGGCAAGGTAGCAGCCGCCGACCAGCGCGCCGATCGAGGTGCCGGCAATCATCGATACTTCGATGCCGGCCTCGTCGAGCGCGCGCAGCACACCGATATGGGCCCAGCCCCTGGCGCAACCGCCGCCGAGCGCCAGCGAAATGCCGATTTTCTTCTGAGAGGTCGGGTCAGACGCGCCGCCGGACGATGCCGGGCCATTGGCCTCCCGAACGTCAGGTCTGCTGCGCAATGACGCCCATTCGAGCATCATGATCTCCCTTGTCCCATATCCCTTCTACCAAAAGGATATTTGAGAATAGTGAATCTGAATGGTTTGTGAATATCGAATGGTTCACACCGGCTTCCGATACGTCTGGTCCGCATCGAACAGCGGCTTGCTGCCATCGCCGACAAGCACCGCCTTGCCGTCGCTGAGCCCCACCGTCCGATAAAAACAAGAACGCCGTCCGGTGTGGCAGGTTGCGTCGTGGCCCAACACTTTGACGCGCAACCATATCGCGTCTTGGTCACAATCCGTGCGCATCTCGACGACCTGCTGGAAATTCCCCGAGGTCTCGCCCTTCTTCCACAGCGCTTTGCGCGAGCGCGACCAGTAATGAGCAATGCCGGTCTCAAGCGTCAGCGCCAGCGCCTCGGCGTTCATATGTGCGACCATCAAGAGCATGCCGTCGCCGGCATCGGTGACGACGACCGTGACGAGGCCGGCCGCATCGAAGCGCGGAGAAAGGACGGAGCCTTCCTCCAAGGCTTTCTTGTCGGATGGGGCTTTGGGGAATTGCAGTGCCGACATCGCCGGTCGCTCTTTCTTTCTAGAGGCCGGCGACGGCCGGCGATCAGCCGCCGGCGCGCACCATGGTGACGAAGCGGACCTGCTCCTCGGGCGTGTCCTTGAAGACGCCGGTGAAGGTCGAGGTCAGCGTGGTCGAGTCCTGCTTGCGGATACCGCGCATGGCCATGCACATATGCTCGGCCTCGAGCATAACGGCGACGCCGCGCGGGTTGAGCACGTCCTGGATGACGCCTGCGATCTGCGCGGTCATGGCCTCCTGCGTCTGCAGGCGGTGCGCGAAGATGTCGACGACGCGCGCGATCTTCGACAGGCCGACGACCTTGCCGTCAGGCAGATAGCCGACATGCGCCTTGCCGATGATCGGCACCATGTGATGCTCGCAATGCGAATGGAATTTTATGTTCCTGACGATGACGAGATCGTCATAGCCGGCGACTTCCTCGAAGGTGCGGCCAAGCTCGTCGGCCGGGCACATGTCATAGCCGTTGAACATTTCGCGGAAGGCTTTGGTGACGCGCTTGGGCGTGTCGATCAGGCCTTCGCGGTCCGGATTGTCGCCGGTCCAGCGCAAAAGCGTGCGCACGGCGGCTTCGACCTCGGCTTCGCTCGGCCGGTCGGTGACGGGCTTTTCCAAATATTCGGACGGGGGCATGATTTTCTTGATGACGGCATCCATAAAGGCGTCTCCCGTAGTCCCACTCAAAGGTGGAACGAGTTGAACGGACCACGACCTTTTGGGTGAAAATCGCCCATTTCCATCCCGCAAGCGGCGTGAACAGATGAGCAGGGACAACGGCTTTTTCGTCGCCTTGTCGATGCCCGACTGCGACCATTATATATGGTTCGAGCGGCGCGAAAGGAAGACGCGAGAGCGGCAAAGCCTGTTCGCTTGGCGCCGACGGATTGGAAAAATATGATCGACGACGTCTACAATGCGAAAATTCTCGGTTTCGCCGGGAATATAGGGCGGATCGGCCGGCTCGACGATGCCGACGCGACGGCCAGGGCGCATTCCAAATTGTGCGGGTCGACCGTCACCGTCGACCTCAAGATGGACGGCGACGTGGTGACCGATTTCGCCCATGACGTGAAGGCCTGCGCGCTCGGCCAGGCCTCATCTTCGATCATGGCCCAGCATGTGGTCGGCGCCAGCGCCGACGAATTGCGCGCCGTGCGCGAAACCATGCTGAAGATGCTGAAGGAGAACGGCGCGCCGCCCGAAGGCCGTTTCGCCGACCTCAAATATCTGGAACCGGTGCGCGACTACAAGGCGCGCCATGCCTCGACCATGCTGACCTTCGACGCGGTGGTCGACGCGATCGGCCAGATCGAGAAGAAGCGCGCCGAACAGGCGGCTTGAGCGCAGCGGTCAGGCCGCTCCCCTGGTCACAGCGAACTCGCTTCGTATCCAGTCGGCAAATGCCTTGGCGGGTTCCGGCAGAGTCCGCAAGTTCCTGGCCACCAGCCAGTAGGCGCCGGAAGCGACATCGATGTCGAACGGCTTGATCAAAGTGCCCGACGCGAGCTCCTGGCCGACCTGCAAAAGGTCGCCGAGCGCCACGCCATGTCCGAGCAGCGCGGCCTGTTTCGACAGCGAGATGTCGGCCAGCATCGGGCCACGTGCGGGCACTGCGTCGGCGGGCACGCCGGCGGCCTGGAACCAGCGCGCCCAACCCTGGCGGTTTTCCTCATGCAGCAGCGTGTAATGGCGAAGGTCGATCGGCTTTTCCAGCGGAGGGCCGGAGGCGAGCAGCGCCGGCGACAGGACCGGTGAATCGACAGTCGAGGCCAGGCGCTCGGCCTCGGCACGCGGCCATGACGTGGCGTGGGCGCTAAAACGCAAGGCGAGCTCGGGCTGATCGCTGCGGAACTCGATCAGGCGCGGATCGACCTCTAGCGACACATCGATATCGGGCCGCAATTGGCGGAAGCGATTGAGCCGCGGCACCAGCCATACGGCGGCAAGCGACGGTTCGACGCTGACGCGGACAATCGCCTCCGCGGGCGAGGCTGTGAGCTCCGAAAGCACGCGATCGATGTCGTCGAAGCTTCTGACCAATCGGTCGAGCAGCAGATGTCCCGCATCCGTCAGCTCGACGCGGCGATGGAGGCGCAGAAACAGCGGTCTGCCCAAAAAGGTCTCGAGCTCTCGTATCTGCCGGCTGATCGCGGCCTGCGAGACGTAAAGCTCCTCGGCCGCACGGCTGAAGCTCAAATGCCGGCCGGCAGATTCGAAACTCCTGAGAGCCGTCAGCGGCAGCCGGCCACGCTTCATTCGCATAACCTCAGGTTATCCGAAGCGGAAATTATACTCGTTTGAGAGGGAAGGCCAGTGGCAGTCTAATCGGTGCTCAAAGGAGCACTGCCATGAATCAGTTCCTGGCCATTCTGAGCGACGTCATGCTGATCGCGACGTTTCAGTGGCGCGACACGAGCCGGCACCCCGGCTGGTGCGAGGAAAGGACCGGCAGTTCCATGCGCCAGTGGCCGACCGGCATCCTGTCCGTCGCCGCAGGCCATGAGGGGAAAGGGCGTTGCGTTCGAGGTCGGAAGGACACATCTATCGCGTAGCAAAACAACCGTGGAGATGCGGGTGGGCGACCATCCCGGACATACGCATGCCGGCCGGCCAATCCAGCGCGGGCGCAACTGGCCGGGGCCTTGGCGCAAAACGCCCGGGCGCATCCTGGGGACCTCGCTCGTGCGCCTCTACCAGCTGACGCTGTCCGGCTTTGTCGGCAACAGCTGCCGGCATCTGCCGACCTGCTCCGAATATGCGCATGAGGCGATTGCCCGCCATGGCCTGTGGGCGGGCAGCTGGATGGGACTGTTCCGGGTGCTGCGATGCGGGCCGTTCGGGACGCATGGCATCGACCGCGTGCCGGAGGTGCTTGCCCAGCGCTATGTCTGGTTCATGCCCTGGCGCTATTGGCGGATCGGCAAAAGGCACAGCGAGCCCGAAATCTGATCGCTTCGCCGTCCCGCGCGACGCGGATTTTAACGATCCGGTAGGGTTAACGCGAAGCTGCACGAACACTGCGAATTTGAGACAAAATCGAGACAAGTCGCCTCGCTAAGCCGCTCCTGCAATCTCATTCCGGAGTGACTTCGCCATGCGCCAGATGGACCGCTATCCTTTCATTTTCGCCATCGTCCTTTTCCTGCTGGCCTGGATGCTGGGCTTGCCGGTGCGGGCGCAATCGGCGCCGCTCGGCGACATCCACTGCACGCTGATCCAGGACCAGCAAAGCGGCGCAACACTTTACCAGGACGGCGTCTGCGAGCAGCGCGTCAGCCCGGCTTCTACCTTCAAGGTGCCCCTGGCGCTGATCGGCTACGATGCCGGCATCCTGAGCGACGAGCATACGCCGAGCTGGGAGTACAAGCCGGAGTTCAAGGCGGCGAAGCGCGACCAGAAGACCGTCGATCCGACGATCTGGGAGCGCGATTCGATCGTCTGGTATTCGCGCGAGATCACGCGGCGTCTCGGCGCCGAGAAGTTCGCCGGTTATGTGGCGAAATTCGGCTATGGCAACAAGGACGTCTCGGGCGATGCCGGCAAGGACAACGGGCTGACGCAATCCTGGATCAATTCCTCGCTCGAAATATCGCCGGTCGAGCAGACGGCGCTTCTGCGCCAGTTGCTCGCCGGCAAGATGCCGTTGTCGGCGAAGGCGCATGAGATGACCAGGGCGATCCTGCCGACCTTCGCGGCAGGGGACTGGACGGTGCAAGGCAAGACGGGCAGCACCAGGCTCGGCCAGGACGGCAAGCGCTCGCTCGGCTGGTTCGTCGGCTGGGCCGAGAAGGGGAGCCGCCGCATCGTCTTTGCAAGATTGGTCGTCGATGCCAAGCGTACCGGAGAGCCGAAGGGTCTCGCGACGCGGGCGGCGTTCCTGAAGGATTTGCCCGACCTCATCAAATAGAACAGCCTATCAAATAGATGGCTGGCGGCTTTACGGCGGCGGAAACTCCTCATAAAAGACTGCCGCGCCGGACGCCTCCGGCTAACCCTCTGCAAGCCGCAACGCATCCAGCGACATGCATTTCACCACCCGCGCTCGTTTGCGGGACTGGATAGGAGAACCCTGATGCCGAATTCCGTTTCCCTGACATTTCCCGATGGTTCGGTCCGCGACTACGACGCGGCGCTGACCGGCGCCGGTCTTGCCGAATCGATCTCCAAGTCGCTGGCCAAGAAGGCTGTCGCCTATAGCCTCGACGGCACCATTCGCGATCTTTCCGATCCGCTCGGCACGTCCGGCAAGGTCGAGATCATCACCCGCGAGGATCCGCGCGCGCTGGAGCTCATCCGCCACGATGCGGCGCATGTGCTGGCAGAGGCCGTGCAGGAGCTGTGGCCGGGAACGCAGGTGACGATCGGGCCGGTTATCGAGAACGGGTTCTACTACGACTTTGCCAGGAACGAGCCATTCACGCCGGACGATTTTCCGGTGATCGAAAAGAAGATGCGCGAGATCATCCAGCGCAACAAGCCGTTCACCAAGGAAGTGTGGTCGCGCGAGAAGGCCAAGAAGGTCTTCGCCGAGAAGGGCGAGCGCTACAAGCTCGAACTGATCGACGCCATTCCAGAGGACCAGGACCTCAAGATCTACGCTCAGGGCGACTGGTTCGACCTGTGCCGCGGTCCGCACATGGCTTCGACCGGGCAGATCGGCAATGCCTTCAAGCTCATGAAGGTGGCGGGCGCCTATTGGCGCGGCGACTCGAACAATCCGATGCTGACGCGCATCTACGGCACAGCCTTTGCCGACCAGGCGCAGCTCGATGCCTACCAGACCCTGCTGGAAGAGGCCGAGAAGCGCGACCACCGCAAGCTCGGCCGCGAGATGGACCTGTTCCATTTCCAGGAAGAGGGACCGGGCGTCGTCTTCTGGCACGCCAAGGGCTGGAAGATGGTGCAGAACCTGATCAACTACATGCGCCGCCGCCTCGACGAGCACGGCTATCAGGAAGTCAATGCGCCGCAGGTGCTGGACAAGAGCCTGTGGGAGACGTCGGGACACTGGGGCTGGTATCGCGACGCGATGTTCAAGGTCACGGTCGCCGGCGACGACACCGACGACGACCGCGTCTTCGCGCTGAAGCCGATGAACTGTCCGGGCCATGTGCAGATCTTCAAGCATGGGTTGAAGTCATACCGCGAACTGCCCGTAAAGCTTGCGGAGTTCGGCAATGTGCATCGCTACGAGCCGTCGGGCGCGCTGCACGGGCTGATGCGCGTGCGCGGCTTCACGCAGGACGATGCGCATATCTTCTGCACCGAGGAGCAGCTCGCGGCCGAATGCCTGCGCATCAACGACCTGATCCTGTCCACCTATGCCGATTTCGGCTTCGAGGAGGTCAGCGTGAAGCTGTCGACCCGGCCGGACAAGCGCGTCGGCACCGACGAGGCCTGGGACCATGCCGAGGCGATCATGAGCAACGTGCTGGAGACGATCCGCACGCGCTCCGGCAACCGCATCAAGACCTCGATCAATCCGGGCGAGGGCGCCTTCTACGGGCCGAAGTTCGAATATGTGCTGAAGGACGCCATCGGCCGCGAATGGCAATGCGGCACCACGCAGGTCGACTTCAACCTGCCGGAGCGCTTCGGTGCCTTCTATATCGGCTCGGATTCGGAGAAGAAGCAGCCGGTGATGGTGCATCGCGCCGTCTGCGGCTCGATGGAGCGCTTCCTCGGCATCCTGATCGAGAACTATTCCGGCCATTTCCCGCTGTGGTTCGCACCGCTGCAGGTGGTGGTGGCGACGATCACCTCGGATGCGGACGAGTACGCCTTGAATGTGGTCGAGCGGCTGAAGGCCGCGGGGCTACTCGCCGAAGCCGACCTGCGCAACGAGAAGATCAACTATAAGGTGCGCGAGCATTCGCTCGCCAAGGTGCCGGTTATCCTCGTCTGCGGCAGGCGCGAGGCGGAAGAGGAAACCGTCAATGTCCGCCGGCTCGGCTCCCGCGACCAGGAATCGCTGAGGCTCGACGACGCGGTGAAGCAGCTTTCCGACGAGGCGGTCTCGCCCGACCGCAAGCGTCGCGCAGCCTGACTTACCAGCGCTTCCTTGAATGGCGGTGGCGTGTCCACCGCCATTTTCATATGCCTGTCACGCCAGCCTTGTAACGAGCCGCCATGCTCAAGTTGAAACTGCGGGAAAGACGGTTTCCCGAGCTTTCCTACGCCAACCCGCATCAACCGGTGCTGACGCGCTGGTTCATCCATTCGGTCGAGGGCCTCTCGGGGCGCGACCGCTTCGCCGTGCTCTACGATTTCTGGCGCCGCCAGGTGGTGCCGACAGGCGACCGCGTGTTCAGCCGCATGCTGGAATTGATCGACGTCAAGGTCCGCAACGCCGTGCAATGGCCGCCGCCAGCGCTGCCGGACACGCCGCTGGTCATCGTCGCAAACCATCCCTTCGGCATCGGCGACGGCATTGCGGTGCTGTCGCTGGCCGAGCAGCTCGGCCGGCCGTTCCGGGTCATGATCCACAAGGATCTGCTCAGGATCCGCGAGATGGAGCCCTATTCGCTGCCGATCGATTTTTCCGAGACCAAGGAAGCGTTGAAGAACAACATGGCGGTGCGCCATGAAGCGGTGCGGCTGTTGAAGGAAGGCGTCACCATCGTCGTGTTCCCGGCCGGCGGCGTCGCCACGGCGCCGAAGGGTTTCGGCCGCGCCATCGACCTGCCGTGGAAGATGTTCCCGGCCAAGCTCGTCCAGGACGCCAAGGCCTCGGTCATTCCGATGCATTTCTCCGGCCAGAACGGCCGCCTGTTCCATCTAGTCAGCGGCCCGATGAACATGGCCGAGCGCGACAACCGCGTGGCGAAGTTCATCGGCAAGGCGTCGCTGACGCTGCGCACCTCCTTGCTTATCCGCGAATTCGCCCGACTGTCGGGCAAGGCGATCGAGGTGCGCATCGGCGACGTGCTGAGATGGAGCGACCTCGAGCCGCTGCGCGACCGCAAGGCGCTGCTCGATCGCCTCTATCGCGCGGTCTTCGATCTGGCGACGCCTTCCGCGCAGCGTGGCCGCGTGCCGTTCCTGCCGAAGCGGATGCGCAAGGCGGCCTGATCAGCCCGATCAGTCCGCGCCTTCCTCGGGGTCGATGGCTGAGGATTCGTTGGCCACGACCTCGATTTCCTGGTTCTGGCCGGCAACGACCGTGAAATCCTTCTGGTAGATACGGTCGCGGTTCTTGGCGATGATGGTGTATTGGCCTTCGGCCAGCACCATCGAGGCGAAGGCGCCGACCGCTTCCTTGATCGGATCGCCGCTCTCGTTGAGCAGCGACCAGGACGTGTCGGCGATGGCCTCGCCGCCGGGCTCGCGCACCAGCTTCATCGTCATCTCGGCAGCGCGGTGCTCGACGGTCGCCTCCGTCAGCTTGCCGGCCTCGACGCGGATGTCGGAGCGGATCACGGCGTTGACCGCGCCATAGGTGGAGACGACATGATAGGTGCCGGCGTTCAGCCGCACAACGGTGTTCGGCGCGACGTCGGGGGCGATCAGCGCCCGGTCGCCATTGGCCGCGGCCTGGCCTTCATAGATCGAGAAGCGCAATTTCTTCGGCGGGATGGGCGCGCCGCCCGACGTCACCGCGTCGAGCTTCAGGCCGCCGGCGTCGAGCACAAGGCTTTCGCGCTTTGCCTCCTTGCCGACCGTGATGCGTTTGGTGGCGCCGGCGCGTCCGTAGGAGGCATGGACAAGATAGCTGCCGGGGTCGAGCTGGAACACGGCTGTGCCGCCATGGGCGGATGCTACCATCGGCAGTTTGCCATCACTGGCGGGCTGCGGCCTGAAAACCCGCCAGACGATGCCGCGGGTGATGTCGGCGCCCTTGTCGGTCAACTGCGCCGACAGCGTGATGGCGCCGCCGTTGCCGAGCGCCAGCGGCGTCCCGGCCTTCGGCGTTGCGTAGCTCGAAATGCCTGGAAGCTTGATGTCGCCGATGTCGTTGGCGTTCTGGGCCAGCGCGAAGGAAACCGGCACCGCGAACAACGCAGCGACGAGTGCGATCACGAAAAGGCGCAAGATCCCCTCAAACATGCCTTGCGTTGAAGCCCAAGGCGGTGGCAATTTCAAGGCCTAGAAGCGCGCCGCCCGGCGCGGCGGCTTCTTATCAGGCGCAAAACGCCACCGCCCGAGCCGCCCGACCTCCCGATGGCGTGCTTCAGCTCAAAATCGAATGCCTTCAGGAGACTTGCGCCCATGGCGTCGCCGATCATCGACTTCCTGCTCACCCGCAATTCCGCGCCGATACCCGATCTCAAGGAACCGGCGCCGAGCGATGCCGAGATCGCGACGATGATCGCAGCCGCCTCGCGCGTTCCCGACCACGGCCGGCTCGAGCCATGGCGGTTCATCCTTTATCGCGGCGAGGCGCGTATCGAGATCGGCAAGAAGCTGGCGGCGCTTGCCGAACAGCGCGAGGGACCGCTGCCGGAAGGCCGGCGCAACCAGGAACTGGCGCGCTTCTCGCGCGCGCCGCTGGTGATCGGCGTCGTGTCGGTGCCGAAGGAGAACCCGAAGATCCCGCAATGGGAGATGTTCCTGTCGGGCGGCATGGCGGCTATGAACCTGATGATCGCGGCGAACGCGTTGGGCTATGGCACCAACATGATCAGCAACTGGTATTCCGACGTTCCGGAGGGCAGGGCAATCCTCGGACTGTCGCCGCAGGAGCGTGTCATCGGCTTCGTCCATATCGGCTCCTATCAGGGACCGGCGCCGGAGCGGCCGCGGCCCGATCCGGCAAAGCTCTATGGCGATTATGCTGGTCCCTGGGCCGGTTAGGACCTTTTGCGGGTTTTCGGAGGAACGGCGGCAGCGGGCGGCCAATAGTGGTGGGGGACGTCACGGAAGGTTGGTCATGATCTCGAGATTGGTTTTCCAGACATTCGTATGGTTCGGCATCATGGGCGTGCTGCTGTTTCTGTCGGCCGGCACGCTGCACTGGACCGGAGCTTGGGTGTACATAGTCGTGATGGTCGGGCTGAGCCTTACGATGGGCGTGGCGCTCGCCCGGCGCGATCCAGGCCTGATGAATGAGCGTCTCCGCCCGCCGATCCAGAAGACCCAGACCACGGCCGACAAGATCTTGCTGAGCATATTGCTGCTCGGCATCTTCGCCTGGCTGGCCCTGATGGGGCTCGACTTCCGTTTCGGCTGGTCGGCAGCTCCCGTGTGGGTACGCGTGGTCGGCGCGCTGGTCCTGCTCGTCGGGATCTGGATCTGCTATCTCACGATGCTGGAAAACAGTTTCGCTGCGCCTGTCGTGAAGATCCAGGACGAACGCGGACAGAAGGTGATCACGACAGGCCCCTACAGTTATGTCCGCCATCCGATGTATGCCGGCGCCATACTCTATTTCGCCGGCACGGCGCTGCTGCTTGGTTCCTGGTGGGGACTGGCGTCGGTGCTTGTCTTCATCGTCCTGCTCGGCATCCGCACCTTCATCGAGGAAAAGACGTTGCGAACCGGCCTGCAGGGCTATGACGACTACGCCGCGCGCGTGCGCTACAAGCTGATCCCGATGGTCTGGTAAGCTCAGGCAAGGCTGCCCGCCGCCCTGGCGCGGGCCAATAAACGCTCGGCCAGACGCAAATGCGGCCTGTCGTACATCTTGCCGTCGATGCCGACGACGCCGGGATTCCCCGCCGCCGCGAAGGCATCGACGATCGCCCGCGATCGCGCGACCGCTTCGGCGGACGGCGTGAAGGCGGCATTGATGACCGGCACCTGCGCCGGATGGATCGCCATCTTGCCGGTGAAGCCGTCGCGCTCGGCCTCGCGGCATTCCTCCTCGAGGGCGGCCATGTCGCGGAAATCGGGAAAGATGGTGTCGATGGCGGCGACTTCGGCCGCGCCGGCCGCCAGAATGGTCGTGGTGCGCGCCAGACGAAACACGTCGGTGTAGCGGCCGCTCTCGTCGCGGGTCGCGCGCGCGCCGATCGCCGCGGACAAATCCTCCGCGCCCCAGGTCAGGCCGGCAAGCCGCGCGCTTGCGCCGGCATAGCTCGCCGCCGCCAGCACGCCCGCCGCGGTCTCGGTGATGATCGGCAGGATTCCTATGGCGCCGTCCGGAAGCCCGTTCTCGGCCTCGTGCACGCGCAGCTTTGCCGCCAGCTGCTGGACGTCCTGCCCGCTGTTCGACTTCGGCAGCATGATGCCGTCGGGCTTCGCCACGACGAGCGCCGCAAGATCGTCGTCGGTCAGGCCGGTGGAAAGATCGTTGACCCGCACATAGATGGCCGAACCCGTCCGGTCTCTTTGACTCGAGATGAACCCGGCCGCGGTCGCGCGCGCCGCCGCCTTGCTGGCGGCGGCAACGGAATCTTCGAGATCGACGATGACCACGTCGGCGCCGGCCTCGAATCCCTTTTCCAGCTTGCGTTCGGAATCGCCGGGCACGAACAGCAGCGAGCGCATCAGGCCGCCTTCCTCAGCATCATCGCCTGCCTGGTGCATTTGGCGACAAGAATGTCGTTCTGATTGTAGGCGCGGTGCTCGAACTCGACGATGCCGCGATCGGGTTTCGACTTGGAGTCGCGCACGGAGACAACCGTGGTCTCGACCCGGATGGTGTCGCCGTGGAAGACGGGATGCGGGAATACCGTTTCCTTCATGCCGAGATTGGCGACCGTGGTACCGACAGTGATGTCGTTCACCGAAATGCCGATCATCAGGCCAAGCGTGAACAGCGAATTGACCAGTGGCTTGCCCCATTCGGTTTTCGCGGCAAAGTCGAAATCGATGTGCAAGGGCTGCGGGTTCAACGTCATTACCGAAAACAGCATGTTGTCGCTCTCGGTCACAGTCTTGCGCAGCGTGTGGCGGAAGACATGGCCGACGACAAACTCTTCCAGATAAAGCCCGGCCATGGTTCGATTTCCTCCGATGTCCTTGCTTGATAGGCGTTAGCTGCGCCCCCATCAAGCCGGTTAAGAAACATGGTGAACCGTTCGTAAACCATTTGCAGCCTACCGTTCACAACGGGGCCGGGACCTTTCCGGCAAGGGCGCAGCTGGTCGGTAATGGTTGTTTCGCATTTTCTAAAGTGGATTGATACGGCAAGGGTTTCCGAGCGTGCCGCCGCCGCGAGCGCGCTGGCGCGCGCCTATATCAATTCCGATCTGCCGTTCGAGGATCGCTGTGCCGCCGAGGCGGCGCTGACGCTGCTTCTGGACGACGCTTCGTCCAAGGTGCGCCTGGCGCTTGCCGAGGCGCTGTCGATGAGCCATCACGCGCCACCGCAGGTGATCAGCGCTCTGGCCGCCGACCAGCCGGAAGTGGCGGCGCTGGTGCTCGCGCGTTCGCCGCTGCTTACCGATGCCGATCTGGTCGAGCGCGTCGCCTGCGGCCAGAAGGTGACGCAGAAGCTGATCGCCAACCGCCCGGTCGTCTCGATGTCGCTGGCGGCGGCGATCGCCGAGATCGGCGAACCGGAAGCCTGCGCCGCGCTGATCGGCAACAGCGGCGCCGAGATCGCTTCGCTGAGCTTCCGCCGCATGGCTGAGCGGCACGGCCACCTGCCGCTGGTGCGCGAGGCGCTGATTGCCGATCGGCGCCTGCCGGCCGACTGCCGGCACATGCTGCTGGTCAAGCTCGGCGAGACCCTGAAAGGTTCGCCGCTGGTGCTGGCGATGATGGGGGCGGCGCGCGCCGATCGCGTCATGCGCGATGCCTGTATGAAGGCCTCGGTCACGCTGATCGAGGGAACGCGCATAGAGGAGCATGCGGCGCTGATCGAGCATTTGCGGCTGCGCGGCGACCTCACCGCCGGTTTCATCATCCGCACCATCGCGCATGGCAAGGTGGACTTCTTCGGCTCGACCCTGGTGGCTCTAGCCCGACAATCCGAGCAACGGGTGACGGCACTTCTCGCCGGCGGGCACGACGTTGCGCTGCAGGCGCTGTTCCGCAGCGCCGGGCTTGCGCCGGCCACGCATGGCATCATCCTGAGGGCGCTGAAAGTCTGGCGCGAGGTCGCCAATGGCCGGCGTGTCGCCGGCGTGCAGGAAGTGAGCTGGCTGATGCTGAAGGAACTCGGCGGCCAATCGGCAGAGGGCGATCTCGCAGGGCTGGTGAAGTCGATCCATCTCGACGCGCTGCGCGAAAACGCGCGTGGGCACGCGCTGGCCATCGCCGCCGCCTAAGGACACATATCACGTCTCAGCTGAGTTCCTGGGCGAGGCCGATGAGAAGGCCTTCAGGTCCACGGATGTAGCAAAGGCGATACGCGTCCTTATACCGGACGACTTCGCCGACGAGCTCAGCGCCGCGCTTGCGGAGCCTCTCCAGCGTGTCGTCGATGTCGTCCACGGCGAACATGATCCGGAGATAGCCCAATGCGTTCACCGGGGCGTTGCGGTGATCCGCGATGACAGGCGGCCTGAGAAAGCGGGACAGCTCGAGGCGGCTGTGGCCGTCCGGCGTGCGCATCATGGCAATCTCGACATGCTGGTCGCCGAGCCCAGTGACACGCCCGGCCCACTCTCCTTCGATCGCGGCACGCCCTTCGAGTTCAAGGCCGAGCTCGCGAAAGAAATCAACCGTGCTGTCGAGGTCATCGACGACGATTCCGACATTGTCCATCCGCTTGAGCGCCATGTGTCCAACCTAAAAGTTGTCGACCAGTCCAGCAAGGACCTATGCCCGGAAAGGGCCCAAACCAGACACGTCCCGAGGTGGTTAGGCGCGACCCCTAGCGAAGAAATCCGGGTAATCTTCCATCGCCGCGGCAATGATGCGCAGCGAGGCGGCGATCTGCAGCATTTCGAGCCGATCGCTGCGTTGGGCGATGCTGGCCGCGTATTGCCTCGCCACCGCGATGGTCGCGGTCTGCGGCTCGCCCGGTTGCCGAAACAGCAATTCGCGCGCCAGGGCGCGCAGGAAATTGCCGATGGACTCGACTGTTTCATGCGGAACGGCGGAGTTCAGTTGCGCGTGGCGCAGCCGCAGCACTTCCAGTCCGACGGTGACGGCCGCGATGCTTCCGCCGAGAATGGGATCGCCCTTGCGGCCCGTCCGCTGGACCTGCGGCATCAACTGATTGATCCGGTCATAGGCGAGGCTTTCGAAGGCCGAACGGCGGGGAATGCGCTCATGCAGGCAAAGCCGGGCCAGGTCCTCGCGCATCGCCTGCGAGATGCGCTCCACGGTGACCCAGGGATCGGCGGGCAGCACGACAATGAAGACGCCGATGGCAATCAGGATGCCGACCAGGATCGAGGCCGAGCCGGCGAAGAACGGCCCGGGGTCGTAGATCATCTGCTGATGCGGGCTGAGGAAGGCGAGGAAGTTGATGGCGAAGGCGGTGGCGACGCCGACATGGCGCGGATTGGCCATGCCGAGCGCTGCGGGCACCAGGATCGGCACGACGAAGAGGGTGAACCAGCCGAAGCCCGGCAGCGCCGGCAGCGCGACCTGGCCGACAAGGAAGGCAAAAGGCAGCGCGATCAGCGTGCCGGTGAAAAAACCCCAGGCGGACTGCACGGGATCCGGGCGCGATGCGAACAAGCTGGAGACGACGGCGACCAGGATGACGGTGCCGGCGGCTTCCGACCATCTGGTCGTCAGCCAAAAAATCGCCACGAGCAACGTCGCCAGCGCTGCGCGCACGGCATTGCGCCATGCGGCCTGGTAGTCGCGGTGGACAACCAGCGCCGGCTGGCCCCGCTCGCTCGATTTGCTGGAGACAGGCGAGCGAAGCGCCTCCAGCCCGCGTATCACCTGCTTCAGCGCCTCGGCGAAATCGCCGGCGATGGTCAGTCGGGTGATGGTGCCGACCTTGTCTTCGCCGTTATCGTTGGAGCCGGTATCGTTGGGCAGTTCGGGCATCTCCCTGGCCTTGCTCGCGATCGCGTCGAGCCTTGCCACCCATGGCCCTGTGTCATCGAGCGCGCCGGGCGTCGCCGCCAGTTCACCGACGAAGGCTTTCAATTCGCTGCGCATGGGAATGAGCGCTGCGTTCTTCGGCCTGCGGTGGCTGTGCAATGCGCGCGCCGCCGAAAGCGCCCACAGAAGTTGACCGATCGTGCGCCGCACCGGATGGGCGCGGGTGGCGAAGCTCGGCGCTTCCAGCCGCGCATAGGTGCGCATCTCGGCGAGCGTCTGGGCATCGGCGATCAGCTTGCGCTGGAGCGCGGCGAGGCTCGCCGGGTCGCCGCCGGAAAAGGCGCCGCCGGCATATTCGGCAAGGTCGAGGATGCTGCGCTTCAACCTGGAAATGATAGCGTCGGCCGCGAGCTTTGGCAGGATCAACCGGCTGGTGACGCCGGCGCAGACGATGCCGAGCACGATCTCCGCGCAACGCGCGACGGCGAGGTCGACGACAATATGCGGTTGTCCGAGGGCCGGCAGGCTGATGATCATCGCCGTGTAGCCGGCAAGCGCGGCGCCGTAGGCTTCCGGATTGCGCAACAGCGACGAGACCAGCGTGCAGACGCCGATCCAGAGCGCCAGCACGGTGACAAGCAGCCACGGGTCGGCGCCGAACAGTGAAGTGATGCCGACTGCGGCGAGACCGCCGGCCAGCGTGCCGAGCAGCCGGTAGAAGCCCTTTGCCAGCACCATGCCGGCGACCGGCTGCGCGACGATGAACACCGTCATCATCGCCCATTGCGGATGATCGAGCTTCAGCGCATAGGCGGCAAGCAGCGCGACCAGTCCGGCCGAAACCGTGCGTAGGGCAAAAATCCAGTCCGAACGGGTCGGCTGCGTCAGACCGCTTAAGGGCCTCTCGACAAGCTCTTTAAACCGCGTCCAGGTCACACCGGTTCTCCGTGCCGGAGCCTGTTATGGACCGGACGGCGTTCAGATATCCAGCACGTCCGTCTCGGCGAATTCGGCGCGCTCCTGGATGAAGCGGAAACGCGCCTCGGGCTTGGTGCCCATCAGCGCGTCGACGGCATCCTTGGTGGCCTGCTCGGCGTCGATCACGTCGACCCTCAAAAGCGTGCGCTTCCTCGGATCCATCGTGGTCTCCTTGAGCTGTGAGGCCATCATCTCGCCCAGGCCCTTGAAGCGGCCGATCTCGACCTTGCCGCGCCCGGTGAACTCGGTGCGCAGCAGTTCGTCCTTGTGCGCGTCGTCGCGGGCATAGCCGACCTTGCCGCCTTGCCGGATCGAATAGAGCGGCGGCACGGCCATGTAGAGGTGGCCGCCGCGGATCAGGTTCGGCATCTCCTGATAGAAGAAGGTGATCAGCAACGAAGCGATGTGCGCGCCGTCGACGTCGGCGTCAGTCATGATGATCACGCGGTCGTAGCGCAGATCCTCGTCGCGATATTTCGAACGCGTGCCGCAGCCGAGCGCCTGGATGAGATCGGAAATCTGCT
Source organism: Mesorhizobium sp. CA15 (assembly GCF_020165215.1). Classification (NCBI taxonomy): domain Bacteria; kingdom Pseudomonadati; phylum Pseudomonadota; class Alphaproteobacteria; order Hyphomicrobiales; family Phyllobacteriaceae; genus Mesorhizobium; species Mesorhizobium sp. CA15. The sequence goes on along the minus strand of NZ_JAIUHQ010000001.1, from coordinate 654,440 downwards.
GGTTGGCGGCAAGCTTGTCGTTGCCGGCGGAAGCGACGTTGAGGATCTTGCCGCGCAGCGGCAGCACTGCCTGGCTGGCGCGGTCGCGCGCCTGCTTGGCCGAGCCGCCGGCCGAGTCGCCCTCGACGATGAAGATCTCGGCACCGGCGGCGGCGTTCTGCGTGCAGTCGGCAAGCTTTCCCGGAAGGCGCAGCTTGCGCACCGCGCTCTTGCGGGAGACTTCCTTTTCCTGGCGGCGCCGCACGCGTTCGTCGGCGCGCGCGATGACCCAGTCCAGAAGCTTAGAGGCTTCCTGCGGATTGTCTGCCAGCCAGTGGTCGAACGGGTCGCGAAGGGCGTTTTCGACGATGCGCATCGCCTCGATCGTCGCCAGCCTGTCTTTGGTCTGGCCGACGAATTCCGGCTCGCGGATGAACACCGACAGCATGCCGGCGGCCGAGATCATCACGTCGTCGGTGGTGATGATCGAAGCGCGCTTGTTGCCGATGAGGTCGGCATAGGCGCGCAGTCCGCGCGTCAGCACGTTGCGGAAGCCGGCCTCATGCGTGCCGCCTTCGGGGGTCGGAATGGTGTTGCAATAGGAGTTGAGGAAACCGTCGCCGCCGAACCAGGTCACAGCCCATTCGAGCGAACCGTGGCCGCCCTGCTTGTCGCTCTTCCCGGCGAAAACCTCGCGCGTGACCTGGAATTCGTCGCCCAGCGTCGCCTTGAGATAGTCCTTCAGGCCGCCGGGGAAATGGAACTCGGCCTTTGCCGGCGTCTGATCCTTGTCCTTGATCAGCGACGGATCGCAGGTCCAGCGGATCTCGACGCCGCCGAACAGATAGGCCTTCGAGCGCGTCATGCGGTAAAGGCGCGCCGGTTCGAAGGCGGCGCCCTTGCCGAAAATCTGCTCGTCAGGATGGAAACGGGTCTTCGTGCCGCGGCGGTTGTGGACCTCGCCGAGATGCTCCAATCCACTGACCGGGACGCCGCGCGAAAAACGCTGCCGGTAGAGCTGACGACCCCGCGCGACCTCGACCTCGAGGTGGTCGGACAGCGCATTGACGACCGAGACGCCGACGCCGTGCAAGCCGCCGGAGGTCTCATAGACCTTGGAGTCGAACTTTCCGCCCGAATGCAGCGTCGTCATGATGACTTCGAGCGCCGGCTTCTTGAATTTCGGATGCGGATCGACCGGGATGCCGCGGCCGTTATCGGTGACGGTCAGGAACCCGTCGGCGGAAAGCTCGACGTCGATGAAAGTGGCGTGGCCCGCTACCGCTTCGTCCATCGAATTGTCGATGACCTCGGCGAACAGGTGATGCATCGCCTTGTCGTCGGTGCCGCCGATATACATGCCCGGACGGCGGCGCACCGGCTCGAGCCCTTCCAGCACCTCGATATCGGCGGCGCTGTAGCCCTCGCTGCCGTCGCGGGCGGCGGTCGTACGCTTCGCGGCCTGCACCAGCGGATCGGCGGGCCGCGAGGGCGCGCGCACCGGCTGTGCCGGCTTTTCCATCTTGCCGAAGAGGTCGTTGCTGTCGTCCATGCTGGGCCTAGCGTCCGGTAATGCGAATCATTCCTCGATACTGCCACGCTTTTGGCGGGCGAACGAGTTCCTGTTCCGTTCAGGGATTCAAACTGTCTCTTATTCCAAAACCATTCGATAACCAAGCCGGCCGAAATAGGGCGATCGGCGGGTCGTGGGATTCCTGATTCTTTAACATTAACGCCTAGCGTGAGACCCAACTAACAAAAGACCACGGGCGTCAGGGGTTCCATTGTGAGGGGCAAGGCCATAACCATGATCGGCATCGCCGCCGTTTTCGGCGCGATCTCGATCTTTGCGGCGGATTTCTGGGTCAAGAGCCAGGCGAAGGCTCAGGCCGAGGTCAAGGTCGTCGTGGCGCCGCAGCAGCCGAAGGTCGAGTTCAAGACCATCGTGGTGGCGCAAGCGCCGCTGCGCTACGGCATGGAGCTTGGACGGCCGCAACTCGCCGAGATTCCGTGGCCGCAGGATTCGCTGCCGCAGGGCGCTTTCCCGACGATCGACAAGCTGCTTGCGGACGGCAGCCGGGTCGTGCTGTCGCCGATCGAGGTCAACGAACCGGTGCTGCTCACCAAGCTGTCGGGACCGAACGGCCGCGCCACGCTTTCCAACATGCTGTCGGCGGGAATGCGGGCCGTCACCATCCGCACCGACGAGATCGCCGGCGTCGGCGGCTTCATCACGCCGGGAGACCGCGTCGACGTCGTGCTGACGCGCGATGCTGGGGACATCCAGGAAGTGTCCAAGAATGCTCAAGGGGCTGCCGGCTCGACCGTTACGTCCGAGATCGTTGTCTCCGATGCCAAGGTGCTCTCGGTCGGACAGGGCGCCGATGAACGCAAGACCGAGCCGCAAGTCGCCAATTCGGTGACCATCGAGGTGACCAACGACGGGGCGCAGAAGGTGGCGCTTGCCCGCACCGTCGGCACGCTGTCGTTGTCGCTGCGGTCGGCCGCCGACGCAACTGCCAGCAATGGCGGGCTCACGACCATCTCGTCCTTCGGCGGCTCGGTTGCCGCAAATGCGCAGGCGAGCGCCGCCTCGCTCGTCAATGCGGTGACGAAGGACCAGGACGAGCCGAAATTCAAGACGGTGATCGTGACGCGCGGCGACAAGGTCGAGGAATACAAGGTTCCTTCGCGGCAGCCGCCGCAGGAACTGCAGCAATAGCCGGTGGGGACCGGCGGGGACGGGGCAAGATGTTCGGGTTTGATGCATTTCGGCCGACCGGGGGATGGCGTCTTCTCGGCGTGATTGCGCTGGCGGCGACAGTGCTTGGCGTCGCCGCGCCGGCAAGGGCTGGCAATGACGTCGTCTATGTCTCGGCGAACAAGAACGCCTCGATCAAGGTCGCCAAGGGCAAGCCGAAGACGATCATGACGAGCGCCGCCTTCTACCAGATCGTCATCGGCGACCCGGAGATCGCCAACGTCAACCCGCTGACCGATAAATCCTTCTATGTGCTGGGCAACAACCTGGGTACCACCGGCATTGCCCTGTTCGACCAGAACAAGCAGCTTGTCGGCACCATCGACATCGAGGTGACGCTGGATACCGACCAGTTGGCCAGCACCATCCGCGCCAGCGTGCCCGACGCCAAGATCAAGGTTGGCTCGGCAAACGGGCGCGTCGTGCTGTCGGGCGAAGCCGATGATGCTGTCGCCGCCGACAAAGCCAGCAAGATCGCGTCACGCTTTTCCGGCAATGAGGAAGTCATCAACTCGGTCAACATCTCGTCCTCGCAGCAGGTGCAGCTCAATGTCCGCTTCGTCGAGATCAACCGCCAGGCGGGGCAGGATCTCGGCGCTAAATACGCAGCCAATTTCGCCTATGGCATCGGCAACCGCAAAGTCGTGCTGAACCCGGATGGAGGAGACCTGACGGCTGCGGGAACAGGCGAGATCATCGGCAGCCTGCTGTCGAACGGCGTTTCCATCGACATCGCCATCAAGGCGCTGGAGGAACGCGGTCTGGCGCGGCGGCTGGCGGAGCCGAACCTGATCGCGCGTTCGGGCCAGACGGCGAGCTTCCTTGCCGGCGGCGAATTCCCGATCCCGGTTTCCGAAGACAATGGCAAGATCAGCGTCACCTACAAAAAGTACGGCGTAGGCCTCGATTTCACGCCGACGGTACTGAAGGACGGGCTGGTCAGCCTCGACATCGCGCCGGAAGTGTCCTCGATCGACCCGTCCGCTTCCATCCAGGTCAGCAGCGGCATTTCCATTCCGGCCTTCATCGTGCGCCGCGCCAGGACATCGGTCGACCTCAAGAACGGCCAGAGCTTCATGATCGCCGGCCTCCTGCAGTCGCAGAACGACATCACGACATCGCGGGTGCCGGGGATCGGCAAGCTGCCGGTGCTCGGCCCGCTGTTTTCCTCGAAGTCCTATCAGCGGCGCGAAACCGATCTGGTGATCATCGTCACGCCTTACCTGGTCAAGCCGGTCGATCCCTCGAAGAAGATGGTCGAGCCGACCGACGGTACCCAGCCGGCAAGTCCCGCCGACTATTTCCTGAACAATACCGAAGAAGTGAACGCCTCGGCGTCAAAGCGTCCGGTGGCGCTGGCAGACGGCAGCGTTGCCCGCCCGGTGGCTGCCGCCACGTCCGGCCACTTCCTCGATCTGCCAAAGGATTAAGGCCATGCGCATCCCCCTTTGCATCGCTCTGCTGCTCGCCGGTTTCGCCGGCGGTTGCACTAGCGACGACTATGTACGCGCCGAAGGGGTGACCTTGGCGGCCGGCAACGCGCAGGCGTCCAACACCGCCATGCAGATGGTCGATCCCTGGAAGTACGGCGTTCAGAACACAAGGCTTCTGGTGCCGGCCCAGCGTCCGGGTTCCGAGAGCGCTGCCGTTGGTGCGAAGGCCGGCTCCGTGTCGTCGCCGACGACATCATCAACAACATCGAACTGATGGGCTGGCGAGGATGGCATCTGGTAGCAAGACCAAGAAGATCCTGCTCGTTTCGACGGACAGGACGTTCTTGCAGGACACGCGGACGGCTTTTGCGGCCTCCGAGGTCATCGAGCTTCTGACGCTGGAAAAGAGCGTCAACGAACTGCGCGGCGAGATCCTCGAGGCGGACTTCGGCACGGTCATCGTCGACATGGATGCAGCCAAGCTCGAGGAAATCGAGTCGCTGCAGCGCGTCATGCGGCGGCTGGAAGGCAGCGTTCCGGTGGTCGTCGTCACCCAGGAATTCAACGCGGCGGCGGTACGGATCCTGGTGCAGCTCAAGGTCGCCGATTTCCTGGTCAAGCCGATCACCACGGCCGACCTCGTGCGTTCCGTCATCCGTGCGCTGCAAGGACCGGGGCGGGAAGAGAATACCGAATCGCACATCTATACGTTCATGCCGGCAGCCGGCGGCGTCGGCACCACCACGCTCGCCTTGCAGACGGCCTTCCAGCTGCATCATTCGGTGATGCGAGGCGCCTCGACCTGCGTCGTCGACCTCAATTTCCAGCAAGGCGCCTGCGCCGAATATCTCGACCTCGAACCGCGCTTCGACATCACTGAAATCGAGAACCAGCCGGAGCGCCTCGACCGGCAACTGCTTGACGTGATGCTGTCCAAGCATGCGAGCGGGCTGTGCGTGCTTGCCGCGCCGACGCGACCCTCGGACATGCGCTCGTTCAAGACCGATGTCGTGGTGCGCATGCTCGACCTCGTGGCGGCCTATTTCGACAATGTCGTCATCGACATGCCGCGCACCTGGTTCCCCTGGACCGAGACGGTGCTGCTGGGTTCCAACAAGCTCTATATCGTCGCCGAGATGACGGTGCCCTGCCTGCGCCATACGCAGCGTCTCATCCAGGCGGTCTACGAGACCGCCGGCAAGGAAGTGAAGCCCAATGTCATCGTCAACCGCTTCGAGCAGAAGATGTTCGACAACGGCATCAAGCAGGCCGACGTTCAGGAGATACTCGGCGAGCATTTCGTCGGCGGCATCTCCAACAATTACCGGCTGGTGCGCGAGGCGGTCGACCGCGGCGTACCGCTGCACGCCATCGACCCCAACGCCAATGTCGTCAACGACCTGAAGAAGATCATCCTGCCCGAGGAGGCCGTCCAGACGATCGCCAAGTCGAGGTCGCTGTTCGGCCTGGGCAAGGGCTTGCTGAAGAGGAAGGCAGGATGACCAGCCGCTTCTCCAACCTGCAGAGCCGCGACGTCCGCCCGCAGCGGGCGCCCGAACCCGCGCCGGTCACGCACAATGCAGTGATCATCCCGACGACCCGCAAACCGGCGCCGCCCAGGCCTGAGGCAGCCCCCGCAAAGAGCGCCAACAAGGTGCTGGACGCACGCGTGCGCATCCATCGCATGCTGCTCGAGGAGATCAACCTCGTGGCGCTGGAGCGGCTGCCCCGGGATGAAATGCGCCGGCAGGTGCATGATTTCGTCTCGGAAAAGACGCGCCAGGAGCGGATGGCAATCAACAATGCCGAGCTCGACGCCCTGGTCGACGACATCGTCGACGAGATGGTCGGCCTCGGCCCGCTGGAGCCGCTGCTCAAGGACCCCGAGATCAACGATATCCTGATCAATGGCCACCAGAACTGCTTCGTCGAAAAACGCGGCAAGCTGCAGCAGGTCCACATCCCGTTTAAGGATGAGGCGCATCTGCTTAGAATCATTAATAAAATCGTCGCCGCAGTCGGCCGCCGCGTCGATGAATCGCAGCCGATGGTCGACGCCCGGATGCTCGACGGCTCGCGCTTCAACGCGGCGATCCGCCCCGTCGGCGTCGACGGCCCGCTGGTGTCGATCCGCAAGTTCTCCAAGAACAAGCTCGGCCTGCACAAGCTCGTCGAATTCGGCGCCATTACCCAGAACATGGCCGAGGTGCTGGCGGCGGCGGTGCATGCCCGCAAGACCACGATCATCTCCGGCGGCACCGGCACGGGCAAGACGACGATGCTCAACGCTTTGTCGGCCTTCATTCCGGAAGACGAGCGCCTGATCACCATCGAGGACGCGGCCGAGCTGCAATTGCAGCAGCCGCATGTCGCGCGCATGGAGACGCGTCCGGCCAACATCGAGGGCCAGGGCGAATTGAAGCAGCGCGACCTGGTTAAGAACGCGCTGCGCATGCGCCCCGACCGCGTCATCCTCGGCGAATGTCGCGGCGAGGAAGCCTTCGACATGCTGCAGGCGATGAACACCGGCCATGAAGGCTCGATGGCCACCATCCATGCCAACACGCCGCGCGATGCCATCTCGCGTCTGGAACAGATGCTCGGGATGACCGGCATGCCGATGACCGTGCAGTCGATCCGCAGCCAGATCTCCAGCGCCATCGACATCATCGTCCAGCTGACGCGCCTTTCCGACGGCAAGCGCAAGGTGACCAGCGTCGCCGAAGTGACCGGCATGGAAGGCGACGTCATCCAGATGCAGGAGATATTCCGTTTCGTGCGCACCGGCATGGAGGCGGACGGAAAGATCCTCGGCCACTTCGAGGCGACCGGCATCCGCCCGCGCTTCCTCGAGGATCTGCGCAACATGGGCATCGAATTCCCGGGCAAGTATTTCGAACCCGGCCGGCCGCAGGACTAGGCCGGTGTTCGAGGGATTCAGCCCGGTCTACGTAGTCTACGCCGCGGCGGCGCTCACCGGCATCATGATCGCCGAGGGCCTTTATCTGCTCTATGCCGGGCGCAGCGACAAGCGCACGGCCATCAACCGCCGCATGAAGCTCGCGGAGAACAAGATCAGCCAGGAGCAGGTGCTGATCCAACTGCGCAAGGAACGCGGGATCGACGGCGGTACCTCCATCTTTTCCCTCGACCGCTTCCGCGCCCTGCGCACGCAGTCCGGCATAAGCACGCCGCTGCCGAAATTCCTGACGATCACATCGGGGATCGCTCTCGCCCTGGCGCTCGTGGCGATCTGGAAGGGCTTGCCGCTCCTGTTCGGCCTTATCCTGCTTCTCTTGCTGTTGCCGGTGTTGCCGGTCATGGCATTGCGCTGGATGCGCAAGCGCCGGCACAAGCGTTTCGGGATGCAACTGCCTGAGGCGCTTGAATTGATCACGCGCGGGCTGAAGGCAGGCCATCCGGTGCCGGTGGCGATTGCCATGGTGTCGCGCGAGATGGCCGATCCGATCGGCACCGAGTTCGGCGTCGTGGCCGACGAGGTGACCTACGGCTCCGACCTGGTCTCGGCGTTGAACAATCTTTTCGACCGGGTGGGGCATGAGGACTTGCCGCTGTTCGTCACGGCGGTCTCGATCCAGAGCAGTTCGGGCGGCAATCTGCGCGAGATCCTCGATGGCCTGTCGGCGACGATCCGCGACCGCGGCAAGCTGCGCCGCAAGGTGCGCGCCATTTCGACGGAAGGGCGCATGTCGGCTTACATCCTGACCGCGGTGCCAGTGCTTCTGTTCACCGCCATCATGGTGCTGATGCCGCAGTTCTATCAGGATGTCTGGGACGTGCCGAAGACCTGGTACATGATGGGCGGCTCCATCATCTGGCTGCTGCTCGGCAACGCCATCATGTTCAAGATGTCGAATTTCAGGTTCTGAGATGGAAGACGTGATCCGCTTCCTCGCCTCGCTCGCGCCGACCTCGCTGGTGCCGTTCGCGGTGCTGCTCCTTGTGCTGGGCGGCGGCGCCGTCGCCTGGCCGCTGGTGCTCGCTAAGGGCGATCGCGGCGAGGTCAAGCGCCGGCTGAAGGTGGAGACATTGCAACCGGCCGAGCAGGCGGAGCCCGCGCCCAAGAAGAGCACCAATGCCGTGCGCGAGAAGGCGGTGAAACGGGCACAGGAGTTCTACGCCAAGAGCGATCCGGAAAATGTCGCGCGGCTGCGCCTGAAGCTCATCCAGGCCGGCTACATGGAACCGCGCGCCGTCGGCATGTTCTTCCTCATCCGTTTCGCCGCGCTGGTCGGCGCGGCGCTCGGCGCATTCTTGGTCAATCACTGGGCGGCAAGCGCCGAATCGACCATGACCAGCCGCTGGACCTTCATTATCCTGTCGGCTGCCGGCGGCTATTTCCTGCCTGGCCTGGTGCTGATGCAGAAAATTCGGGAAAAGATGCGCGAATACCGCAACGGCTTTCCCGATTTCATGGATTTGATGATCGTCTGCTCCGATGCCGGCATGAGCATGGAGGCCGGCATCGAGCGGGTCTCCAGGGAGCTTGCCAGGACCTATCCGTCGCTCAGCCAGAACCTGATCCTGGTGTCGCTGGAGTTGCGGGCCGGGCGCAGCCTCGACGACGCGCTGAAGGCGCTTGCCGACCGCCTCAGCCTCGACGAGGTTCGCTCTTTTGCGACGCTGCTGCAGCAATCCAAGGAGCTCGGCACCAGCCTGTCGGGCTCGCTGCGTGTCTTTTCCGACGAAATGCGGCACAAGCGCATGTCGCTGGCCGAGGAGAAGGCGCATGCCCTGCCGGCCAAGATGTCGGTCCCGGTGACGGTCTGTATCCTGCCGGTGGTGCTGATGATCGCCATCATTCCGATCATCGTGAAGCTGACCGCGCATTGAGTATTCAGCTGAGGCCGGTTTGCAAACGGCAGCTTCCTGCGCTCCGCCCCGGTTCTCGGAATCCGCCATTTTCGACTCGGCCTGACCTGAATCCAGGACATAGCCGTGGTTAACGCATCCTTGGCGCGCAACCGAATTTTATCTGCATTTCGGCACCGAAGCTTAATCGCTGTCCTGTATCGTTTTTCCTGAAGAACGACCCGGCAAATCGGGCGATGGGGCAGGGGCATGCGTCAGAGACTTCCCAGGGCAGCGGCGGCATTGGCGGCCGTCTTGATGATTACCGGCTGCACGACGAACAACGATGTCGACACGACCAAGACCACGGCGATCCAGCCGGTGGCCAAGGACGTCAGCGCCAACGACCTCGTTGAAGGCAAGGCGCAGTTCCGCGAGGCGAATTTCGGCCTTGCCGAACAGCATTTCCGCAAGGCGGTCGAGCTCAAGTCCGACAATGCCGAGGCCTGGATGGGGCTTGCCGCATCCTATGACGAGCTTGGCCGCTTCGACTTCGCCGATCGCGCCTATATGCAGCTGTTGAAGGTCGCCGGGCGCAAGCCGCAGATCGTCAACAATATGGGCTATTCGCAGCTTCTGCGCGGCAACAAGAAAAAAGCGCGCGCGCTGCTGCTCGAGGCCAAGGCCGGCATGGCCGATCAGACAGTGGTCGATGCCAATCTGGCGCTGCTCGACAAGGGCTGATCCTGCTCCCGCTTCGCGTATTCCGTGTGCCGTCATGGGATTTCGCCTCACATGTCGACGCTTTGTAAACCCTGTGTCGAGGTAGCATTGGGTGTCCGCCGAAAACGGTTTGCGCCGGGCGCCGCCAGTCTACATTGAGGAGCGACGGGCACCCGCTAGAGGCAGTTCTTCAGGATGTTGGATTTCAGTTCGCTCCTGCTCGCGGCGGCGCTGTCGGGTACATGCCTCAGCATCACTATGTTTGCGATCTGGCTCGCCACACCGAGGGCGCGCTTCGTGCTCACGGTCGCCTGCGGCATCCTCGTGCTCGTCGCCCATGTCGTCGCGTTCTGGCGCTATACCAAGAATGCCGATCCCTGGCTGTGCCAGGTCGTGCTCGCGCTGCTGACCCTGGGTTTCCTGGTCCTCTGCCTGTCGGCGATGCAGTATCTCGGCTTTCGCGACTACCGCCGCGCCATCGTGCCGACGCTGGCCGCGATGGCTGCCTGCGCGATCTTCACCTTTCTCGGTTTCGACGGCATCGGCTTTCAGATCACCTATGCGGCCGTGACGGCGTTGCTCGCGGCGATCGGGGCGATGTTCTGGATGAAGGGGGATCACGACCGCCGGATATTGCTCGTCGTTTCGTTCCTCAGCGGCGCCTGCGGCTTGTCCTTCGCGCTGTGTGGCCTGGCGTTGCTGACGCAGGGGCAATGGGCTCTCGGCGCCGCGCCCGACAATTGGGCGGAGCGATTGAACTCCGTTGTCGCGGTCGCCTGCATGACCGGCCTCGGCGCGCTGACGCTTTCACTGCACCATCTACAGGCGCAGATCGAGCTCAAGGCCGAAACCATGACCGATCCGCTGACCGGCCTGATGAACCGCAGGGCGCTCACCGAGCTTTACGGCGAGCGCAGCTTCGGTCCGTTCATGGCGATCGCCATGTTCGATCTTGACCATTTCAAGATGACCAACGACCTCTTCGGTCATCCCGTTGGCGACCAGGTGCTTTGCCGCTTCGCGGCGGTGATCAGGAAATATGGCAGGACAGGGATCGACGCGTTCCGGCTGGGCGGCGAGGAATTCGCGCTCGTCATGTCGCGCATGACGCCGGAAAAAGCGCATGACATTGCAAGCCGGATCGGCGTCGCTTTCGGCACCGAGGTCGTCGCGACCCATCGCGGGCCGCTGCGCAGCAGCGTCAGCGGCGGCATGGGTTTCGGGTCAATCGCGGGCCGTCCGCTCCATGAGGTGCTGGCGCAGGCCGACGCCGCGCTTTATGCGGCCAAGCGTGCCGGGCGCAACCGTGTCGTCGTTCAGGACGGAGCGGTCCAGCCCGATGCCGGGCCGGCCCTGAAGTCTGCCTGAGCAGACGCTACTCGGCCGCGCCGAGATATTCCGACAGCGGCGGACAGGAGCAGACCAGGTTGCGGTCGCCGGCGACGTTGTCGATGCGTGAGACCGGCGGCCAGTATTTCGCCGCCAGATCGGCGTCGCCCGCCGGATAGGCCGCCTCCAGTCGCGAATAGGGATGCTTCCATTCACCGGCAAGCGCTTCCGCCGCGGTGTGCGGGGCGTTGACCAGCGGGTTGTCGCTGGACGGCCACTCGCCCTTCGCCACTTTCGCCGCCTCGGCGGCGATGGCGATCATCGCCTCGCAAAACCGGTCGAGCTCACGCTTGGGCTCGGACTCGGTCGGCTCGACCATCAGAGTGCCGGCAACCGGGAACGACATCGTCGGCGCATGAAAGCCATAGTCGATCAGGCGCTTGGCGATATCGTCGACGCTGATGCCGGCGCTATCCTTGAGCACGCGTGTGTCGAGGATGCACTCATGGGCGATGCGGTCGCTTCTGCCTTTGTAAAGCAGCGGGTAGTGTGGCGCGAGCCGTGTCGCCACATAGTTGGCCGAAACGATCGCCGTCTCCGTCGCTTGCTTCAGGCCGGTGCCGCCCATCATGCGGATATACATCCAAGTGATCGGCAGGATGGAGGCGCTGCCGAAGGGCGCCGCCGCCACGGCATGCGCCGAGCCTTCGGTGACATGGCCCGGCAAATAGGGTTTCAGATGCGCCCTGACGCCGATCGGACCGACGCCCGGGCCGCCGCCGCCATGCGGGATGCAGAAGGTCTTGTGCAGGTTCATGTGGCAGACGTCGGCGCCGATGTCGCCGGGACGGGCGAGGCCGACCAGGGCATTGAGGTTGGCGCCGTCGAAATAGACCTGGCCGCCATGCTCGTGGATCAGCGCGCACAGATGACGCGCGCCTTCCTCGTAGACGCCATGCGTCGAAGGGTAGGTGAACATCAGCGCCGCGAGGTTCTTGGAATGCTCATTGGCCTTGGCGCGCAGATCGTCCATGTCGATATTGCCGTCGTCCAGGCAACGCACGACGACGACGCTCATGCCGGCCATCGCGGCGCTTGCCGGATTGGTGCCATGCGCGGAAGACGGGATCAGGCAGATGGTGCGGTGGCCTTCGCCGCGCGCGCGGTGATAGGCGCGAATGGCGAGCAGGCCGGCATATTCGCCTTGGCTGCCGGCATTGGGCTGCAGGCTGACGGCGTCGAAGCCGGTGATTTCCGACAGCCATGCCTCCAGGTCGGCGGCCATTTTGCGATAGCCCGCCGAATGGCCGGCCGGCGCGAAGGGATGCAGATTGGCGACGTTCGGCCAGCTCACCGGCATCATCTCGGCGGCGGCGTTGAGCTTCATGGTGCAGGAACCGAGCGGGATCATCGTGCGGTCGAGCGCCAGGTCCTTGTCGGCCAGCCTGCGCAGGAAGCGCATCATCTCGGTTTCGGAATGATTGTCGTGGAAGACCGGCTGGGTGAGGAATTCCTTGCCGCGCGGCTTGCCCGGCATGGAGCTGCCTTCAGCCGCGCCGGGCTTGGCGCCAAACAGGGCAGCGATCGCCTCGATATCGGCTTCCGTCGAGGTCTCGTCGAAGGCGATGCTGACATGGTCGGCATCGATGACGCGCAACAGCCGGCCGCTCTTCTCGGCGGCTTGCGCGATCGAAGCGGCCCTGCCCTTCACCTCGGCCGTGACCGTATCGAAGCGCCTCGCGCCGAGCACCGAAACGCCGGCTGCTTTGAGGCCCGAGGCGAGGCGGCCGGCCAACGCGTGGATCTGCCCGGCAATTGCCTGCAGGCCGGCTGGGCCGTGCCAAATCGCATAGGCGGTGGCCATGTTGGCCAGCAGCGCCTGTGCGGTGCAGATGTTCGAGGTGGCCTTGTCGCGGCGGATATGCTGCTCGCGCGTCTGCAGCGCCAGCCTGTAGCCCGGGCGGCCCTTGGTATCTGTCGACTGGCCGACAAGGCGGCCTGGCATCAGGCGGGTCAGCTTGTCGGAGACGGCGCAATAGGCGGCGTGCGGGCCGCCGAAGCCCATCGGCACGCCGAAGCGCTGCATCGGACCGACGGCGATGTCGGCGCCGAGCTTCGCCGGCGCATCCGTCAGCGTCAGCGCCAGCGGATCGGCGATGAAGACGACCAGCGCGCCGGCGGCGCGGGCCTTCTCGATCGCCGCCTTGTGGTCGCCATAGACGCCGAACGTGTCCGGCCAGGAGACGAGCAGGGCGGCGGTGTTGTCGTCGATCGTCTCGCCGTCGACCTCAATGTCGAGCGGCTCGGCGCGGGTGCGCACGACGTCCAGCGTCTGCGGATGCGGCGTGCCGGCAAGCGCCACCTTGGTGCGCTTGTCGCGGTGGTGGCGCAGCGCAATGCCGACGGCTTCGGCGACGGCGGTCGCTTCATCGAGCAGCGAGGCCGACGCCACCGGCAGGCCGGTGAGCTCGGCGACCAGGGTCTGGAAGTTGAACAGCATCTCCAGCCGGCCCTGGCTGATCTCGGCCTGGTATGGGGTGTAGGCCGTGTACCAGGCCGGGTTCTCGAACAGGTTGCGCTGGATGACCGGCGGCACGAAGACGCCGTGATAGCCGGCGCCGATGAAGCTCTTCAGCACCGTGTTCTTCGCCATGATCGCCGACAATTCGGCCAGCGCTTCGGCTTCGCTCGCCGGAGCGGGCAGGTTGAGCGGCAGGTCGAGGCGGATCGATCTCGGCACGGCCTGGCTGATCAACGTTTCGACGGATGGAACGCCGATGACGGCGAGCATTGCCCTGACGTCGTTGACGCCTGGGCCGATGTGGCGGGCCGAGAAGGGAATAGGTGCTGCGGTCATTTCCAGGATCCTGATATCAGCCAATATGGGCTTTGTAGGCGGCTTCATCCATGAGGCTGTCGAGCTGGCTTTCGTTGGCCAGCCTCATCTTCCAGAGCCAGCCGTCGCCGGTCGCGGCCGAATTGACCAGCGAGGGGTCGGCCGACAGGGAGGCGTTGGCTTCGGTGATCTCGCCGTCGACCGGCGCGTAGACGTCCGAGGCCGCCTTGACGGATTCGACCACGACGGCGGTGTCACCCTTGGCGAGCTTGCGGCCGATTTCCGGCAGCTCGACGAAAACGAGATCGCCGAGCTGTTCCTGCGCATAATCGGTGATGCCGACCGTAGCGACGCCGCCGTCGACGCGCAGCCACTCATGGTCTTCCGTGAAATAGGTCTTTGCCATCTGAAAATCATCCTTTGCGGTAGCGATGTGGGGTGAAGGGCAGGGGCGTGACGTCGACCGGGATTTTCGTCCCGCGGACATCGGCAAAGAGCTTCGTGCCGGCCTTGGCCAGCGCGGTGTTGACATAGCCCATGGCGACCGGGTGGCCCGCCGAGGGGCCGAAGCCGCCCGAAGCGACATGACCGGCCGGATGGCCGTCGGCGTCGATCAATGCGGCGCCCGAGCGCACCGGCTGGCGTCCATCGGGCTTCAGGCCGACGCGCTTCTGCGACGGCCCGCGCTCGATGATCGAGCGCAGCGCGTCGGCGCCGATGAAATCACCGGAAGCGCGAACTTCCTTGGGAATTGCCCACATCAGTCCGGCGCTTGCCGGGTCGATTTCCGGCGTCAGGTCCTGGCCGTGCAGGCAAAGCCCGGCCTCGAGCCGCAGGCTGTCGCGGGCGGCAAGGCCGATCCACTGCACGCGCTCGTCCCCCAGCAGCTTCGCGACCAGATCCCGCGCGTCCGCTTCCGGCAGGCCGATCTCGAATCCGTCCTCGCCGGTGTAGCCGGAGCGGCTCATGAACCAGTTTTGCTGGGGCTCGACCCCATGCATGAAGAGCAGCGAGCCGGTCTCGATGCCGGCCCGCGCCAAAGCTGCCCAGGCGTCCGGCCCCTGGATCGCCAGGAAGACGCGGTCGAGCGGATCGACCCTGGCATCGAAACCGGCAGCAAGCGCGCGCAGATGCTTCTCGTCCTCCACCGCGTTGCCGGCATTGGCCACCACCATGAACCGGTTATCGCCCAGGCGCGTCACGATCAGGTCGTCAATGATGCCGGCAGCCTCGTTGAGGAAGAAGGTGTATTTGGACTGCGAGATTTCCAGCGCGCCGGCATCGAGCGGACAGGCGCGGTTCAACAAGGCAGTGGCTCCCGGACCGGAGACCTCGAACAGCTTCATATGCGAGATGTCGAACAGGCCGGCATGCTCGCGTGTGTGAAGATGCTCCTTCATCACGCCGGGCGGGTAGGTGAGCGGCATCGACCAGCCGGCGAAGGCGCCGAAACGCGCGCCCGCGGCCTGATGCAAATCCTCAAGGGGGAGGTGTTTGGTGTCTTGGCCTGTCATGTCTTCTCCAGAGTCGCACGGCGATCGACCGCCATTGGCGGCCTAGTCGTGCCCCTCTGTCTGAAGCCTGAGAGACTCGCGCCCCGTAACTCTGTCGGCAGCGCTTACACCTTCGGCGCGGGAAGATTCCCGACTTTCCAGAGTTGTCTTTCCCGTCCACGGTTCTTTTGCCTGAGAGATTTCGGGCGATTTCCCCTTCGGCGACAGCTTGCGCTGCTCTCTCCCGCAAACAGGTAGGACTCAGTCGCCTAAGTCCTCGACGTGTCATCCATAGCCCGTCGGCGACACCTTGTCACCTCCCAGCGACATTTTAAGCGCGCCCTGCTTTTCAGCGACATGGATTGCCGACAAGGCTTCGCTAACCACGCCGTTTGCCGGTTTCTCAAGACAATGCTGATAAAGCTTGGCGGGGTAACGCACTCAGTTCGCCGGCAACGGGCGACGGGCAGGGACGGCAAATGGGCGAATTGATCATGAGCGCTCCGGTGGCGGGGCTGATCTCGAAGAACAAGATCACGGTCGAAGACGTGACGATGCTGCGGCGCGAGGCCTTCGCCGACGGCGTGGTGAGTCGCGGCGAGGCGGAGGCGCTGTTCGCGCTCGACCAGACGGCGCGCGACAAATGCGGCGAATGGGCGCCGTTCTTCGTCGAGGCGGTGACCGATTACATCGTCCACCAGGAAAAGCCGGAGGGCTATATCTCCGAGCAGAATGCCGACTGGCTGGTCCGAACCGTCTCGCGCGACGGCATGGTCGACGGCCGCACCGAGCTTGAACTGCTGGTGCATGTGCTGGAGGAAGCGAGGTCCTCCCCCAGCGAGCTCTCGGCCTATGCGCTGGAACAGGTCGCGCATGCGGTAATAGACGGCAAGGGTCCGCTGATGCATGGCGGCAGCCTGGTTCCGGGCCATATCGTTAAGGCCGAGGTCGATCTGCTGCTGCGCATCCTCTATGCCTATGGCGGCGACGGCAACATCGCCATCAGCAAGGCCGAGGCGGAGGTCCTGTTCAGGATCAACGACCGGACCGCGACAGCCGACAACGATCCGTCCTGGAGCGACCTCTTCGTCAAGGCGATCGCCAACCACGTCATGTGCTCGACCGGCTACGAGCCGCCGACGCGGGAAGTGGCGCTGCGCCACGAGAACTTCCTCGACGAGGCGGCGCCGACGCTTGGCGGCTTCTTCAGCCGGATGGTCTCGGGTGGTTTCGCGGCGATCCTCGAAGCCTATCATTCGCCCGGCGATATCGAGGCCGAATGGGAAGCCAGGAACCGGGCCGCCGAAGCGCTTGCTCGCCGCGCCGAGACGATCGACGCCAGCGAGGCCGAATGGCTTGCCGAGCGTGTCGGCGGCGGCCAGCGGCCGCTGCGCGACAACGAGCGCGCGCTGCTGACGCTGATCAAGCACGCGGCGCCGGAAATCCATCCGACGCTGAAACCGCTGCTTGAGAAAGTGGCTTAGGCGTTTCCTGCAATCGTCTTGCAAAGAATGATGTTGGAATGGCCTTCGGGCCAGCCGGTCAATTCGGCCCTGCGCTCGAAGCCGGCCTTTTCGTAGAGGCCAGGCGCCTGGAAGTCGTGGGTCGAAACCCATATCCGCAGCGAGCCGCGAGCGGCGGCTTCCGCGACGAAGGCATCGAGCAGCTTCCTGCCGAGGCCAAGGCCTCGATAGGCTTCGTCGACCCACATCAGCGTGAGCTCGGCAATGCCGGCCCAGGAATACCCGGCGGCCGCCCCGACGGCGCGGCCTTGCTCATCCCGCAGCGCAAAGACCAAAGCACGGTCGTCGCCACGACCGGTCAGCCGCCGGTTGTCTTTGTCGAGACGCTCCTCGACGGCACCAAGCTCGGCGGCTGCTAGACTATGCTCGGCCTGCAGGCGAGGGGCCATCAAATCCCGCCATACCAGTCGTAGCCATTGTCCTCCCAGTAGCCGCCGCGGCCGCCGCCGACATTGGCGAAACTGTCGACCAGCTCGATCTTGTAGATGTATTTCGGCATCTTGTAGCCGAGCTGGCGCTCGACCCGCACGCGCAGCGGCGCGCCGTTCTCGACCGGCAGGGGCTTGCCGTTCAGGCCGTAGGCAAGAATCGTCTGCGGGTGGCGGGCGTCGATCAGGTCGATGGTGCCGTAATATTTTATGTCGCCGGACAGGCTTTGCTCGATCGTGTCGAGGCAGTGGAACATGACATAGCGGGCCTGCGGCTTGACCACGGCCTGGTCCAGCACCAGCGACAATGGCGTGCCGGTCCATTTGGCGATGCAACTCCAGCCTTCGACACAGTCGTGGCGGGTGATCTGCGTGCGGCTCGGCATGTTCTGAAGCTGCTCGCGGGTCAGCGAAAGCGGCTTCTCTACGAGGCCTGAAACCTCGAGGCGCCAGTCTGCGAAATTGTTGGCGAGCAGGCCCTTGTAGGTGTCGTCGTCCGGCGCTGTAACGCCGTTCGGCCGTTGCGGCTGGCGGATATCGGCCTCGGTGAATTCCGGCGCCAGCGCGTCCCGCCCGGCAAGCAGGCGCTGCGCGCGCCAGGTCAGGCTATTGGCGTTTTCGAGGAAGCTGCGCAGGCCGCCGCCGATGCCGAGGCCGCTGTCGAATACGTCGCAACCAGACAGCGCGATGCCGGACAGGCCGAGGCTGGCGGAGGTGAGGAACTTGCGGCGGCTGATCTGGAATTTTGCCATGTCAGGCGCTCCTCTCGGTCGGCTCAACGTGCTTCGCAGGCGGGTCGGTGCGGTACCAGCCGGTGATGATCGAACGCAGCTCGTTGATCGGGCCGGCGGCGAGGATCATCAGGATGTGGACGATGAAGAAAAGCACGAGCAGCACCATGACGGTGAAGTGGATGGTGCGCGCCGTCTGCCTGCCGCCGAGGATCTCGTTGAGCCAGGGCAATACCGAATTCATGCTCGGCGACATTGCGAGGCCTGTGACGATCATCAGCGGCAAAAGCACGAAGAGCACGCCGCCATAGGCCATTTTCTGCAGCGTGTTGTATTCGCGCGTGTGGTGGAACTTCAGCTTCGCATGATCGACGATGTCGCGCGGCAGCTTGCGCAGGTCTGACACGCGAGGGGCAAGATCGCGACGGATATGGCCGTTGACCAGGCTGGCGATCAGCCAGATGAGCAGCGTCGTGGTCAGGATCCAGGCGAAGAAGAAATGCACCACGCGGGCGGTGCCGAGGTCGTAATAGGACGGGATCGTGGCCCAGGAAGGGAAGGCGCGGGGCGTCTCTTGTCCCGGGGGACCCGACCAGCCGAGCACGCCGGCTGTGTCGAAGCGATGGCCGAAGATTTCAGTGAAGCCGCGCGGACCGTTGGCGGTGTTTTCGGCGCCGATCTGGAGGATCGTGTTGTTGAACTCGAAGCCGGACTGCTTGCCGACATAGAGCTGCGGCCGCGCGTTGAAGATCTGCAGGCCGGAAAGCAGCATGAAGAACAGCGAGAAAGCCCAAATCCAGTGGGTCAACCGCGTCCAGCGCGATTGCCGGTAGATGAGGGTCGTGTCCTTGCCGTCCGCCTCGACGGCGGAATGGTTGTTGGCAACAGTGTCCATCTTGCCTCCGGCCGCCTCAAGCAAGCGGCTTCTCAGGTCATTGTCTCCCCCTCAATACGTCGCCGCACAAGGCAATGTTTCATGCGATCACGGATTTATTACGGAGAGCCCAGGCTGACCGCGAGATTGACTGCCGCCGCGACGATCACCGTGTTGAAGAAAAAGGTCAGGATCGAATGAACAAGCACGACCAGCCGCATTTGCGAGGTGGTGACGGCCGTGTCCGCCGTCTGCGCCGTCATGCCGATGACCGTCGCGAAATAGAGGAAATCCCAGCCTTCCGGCCTTTTGCCGCCCGGAAAATCGAGGCCGCCGACCGGCATCTTCTTGTGGGTTTTCTCGTCGATCCCGTCGCCATCCTTCCAATAGACGTGCGCGTAGTGCAGCGACGCCATAGCGTGGATTGTGAACCAGCCGAGCGGGATCGACAATATGGCGAAGGCGAGTTGCAGCGGATGCGCGGCATCCTTGCGATTGATCAGCAGGAACAGCGAGACGATGGCCGCGCCGACGACAAAGAGCGTGACGGCAAAGATCAGCAGCACGGGCAGGTCGGTCGCGCGCGCATTCTTTCGGAGATAGCGGCCGGTAAGGCTCGGCATCAGGGTCAGCACCAGGGCGATATAGCTTGCAAAGAACACATTGGCGCCGATCGAGTAGGGGAGCGGCCAGCGCAGCAACAAGGCAAGCAGCAGTGCCACGATACCGATGGCCGCGGCGAGGGCGAACTGCATGTGCCGATGCATCGGCGTCTTGAGATCGTCACCCATGGCCCGAGGCCCTTGAAGACGTTGGATCAGTCCGGTGTGACGGATTTGAGCGCGCGCCGCAAGATGCGGTCGAGCTCGCCCAGAAACTGCGAACGGTCCTTCGGTGTGAAGGAGGCATTGAAGCCCCGGCTTTCGCCGGTCTCGCGCAGATGCTGCTTGAGATCGCGCATCGCCACCGCCATGCCGATGGTTTCCGGGGTGAAGGGGCGGCCGGTAGGGCCGAGCACATGCGCACCTAGCGCCACCGTGCGCGCGGCAAGCGGAATGTCGGCCGTTATCACGACGTCGTTGGGCCTGGCGTTCTCGGCGATCCAGTCGTCGGCCGCATCCGCGCCTTTGGAGACGACGACGTTGCGGATCATCGGATCGCGCGACGGCCGCAGGCCGCCATTGGAGACATAGGTGACGACGACGCCGTGGCGCTCCGCGACCTTCTCGACCTCGGCCTTGACCGGACAGGCATCCGCGTCGACATAAATGATGGGGGCAGGCAACCTTATCTCCAAATGTACGAAAGGGCCGACATAAGCCGGCCCCGTCGCATGAAATTTCGCAATTGTCAGGCCGCCAAGGCTCCCGACTTCTTGGCTGTCCAAGTGGCGATATAGTCCATCAGGCCGGGGCTGAGGCAGTCATAGGGCTCGAGTCCGATCGACTTCAGCTGGCCGCGGATGCCGTCCATGCGGCTCGGATCGACGCCGGATTCGATGATCGACGACACGAAAGCGGCGAAGCCCGGCGGCGACCAGCCATCCTCCTCGAAACGTTCGGGATGGATGAAGGACAGGCCCTTGAAGGGATGGTCGCGCTCGACCGGGCCGTACATGTGGACGCCGCAGCTTGTGCAGGCATGGCGCTGGATCAGCGCCGAGGGGTCGACCACCTTGAGCTTGTCGCCGTTTTCGGTGACGGTGACGTCGCCGGTGCCGGCAACGGCCACCACCGAGAAGATGGCGCCTTCCGGCTTCCAGCACTTGGTGCAGCCGCAGGCATGATTGTGGGCGATCTGGCCCTTGACCTTCACCTTCACCGGATTGCTGGTGCATAGGCAAACCAGCGTGCCGCCGGAGAAGGATGCGCTTTCCCTCGGCAAGCCATTGTCGATCGAATGATGCAGTTTTTCAGCCATTCCCGTTTCCTCCCATTTTTTGGTCATGCCGACCCTGTGTCGATGACCACCTCACCTTCCATGAAGTGCACCTTCAGCAGTCGGTGCACCTCGCTCAAGCTCCTCCTCAAGAACCTGCTATGCACGAGATAGGCGATTTCGTCTTTCGCGCGATCGATCTCCTCCAGGTCGATTTCGACGTGCTTGTTCTCCCGAAAACTGCGCCACAGATCCTCGCCGAAGTTCTGTATCCGATGGATCGTCGACTTCTCGTGGTCGATGAAGCGAATTCGAAGTTCCTTCACTAGTAAACCACGACGCTGCGGATCGACTTGCCCTCATGCATGAGGTCGAAACCCTTGTTGATGTCCTCCAGCTTCAGCGTGTGCGTGATCATCGGATCGATCTGGATCTTTTTCTCCATGTACCAGTCGACGATCCTCGGCACATCGGTGCGGCCGCGCGCGCCGCCGAAGGCGGTGCCCATCCAGGTGCGGCCGGTGACCAGCTGGAAGGGCCTGGTCGCAATCTCCTGGCCGGCGCCGGCGACGCCGATGATGACCGACTTGCCCCAGCCGCGATGCGAGGCTTCCAGGGCCTGGCGCATCACCTTGGTGTTGCCGGTGCAGTCGAAAGTGTGGTCGGCGCCGCCGATCTGGTCGGCGCCGCGCTTGGTCAGGTTGACCAGGTAAGGCACGATGTCGCCGTCGATCTCCTTCGGATTGACGAAATGCGTCATACCGAACTTCTCGCCCCAGGCCTTCTTGTCGTTGTTGACATCGACGCCGATGATCATGTCGGCGCCGGCAAGGCGAAGACCCTGGATGACATTCAAGCCAATGCCGCCGAGGCCGAAGACCACGGCGGTTGCGCCTTGCTCGACCTTGGCGGTGTTGATGACCGCGCCGATGCCGGTGGTGACCCCGCAGCCGATGTAGCAGATCTTGTCGAAGGGAGCGTCGGGATTGACCTTGGCCACCGCGATCTCGGGCAGCACGGTGAAGTTGGAGAAGGTCGAGCAGCCCATGTAATGAAACAGCTTGTCCTTGCCCATCGAGAAGCGCGAGGTGCCGTCGGGCATCAGGCCCTGTCCCTGCGTAGCGCGGATGGCGGTGCACAGGTTTGTCTTCCGCGACAGACACGACGGGCACTGCCGGCATTCGGGCGTGTAGAGCGGGATGACATGGTCGCCCTTCTTGACCGAGGTCACGCCCTTACCGACATCGACGACCACGCCGGCGCCCTCATGACCGAGGATGGCCGGAAACAGCCCTTCCGGATCGGCGCCCGACAGCGTGAACTCGTCGGTATGGCAGATGCCGGTCGCCTTGACCTCGACCAGCACTTCGCCTTCGCGCGGCCCCTCGAGGTCGACCTCCATGATCTCCAGCGGCTTTCCGGCGGCGACGGCGACTGCGGCACGCGTTTTCATCAGGCGTTTCCTCCCAAGGCAATCAGTAAGTTTCAGGTTACGGCAGGCCGCCGTTCCCGCTTGGCGGGACGAAATCTCTGCCCGCCGTTTGTTTCTCCGAGCCCATCGACCACCTTATCGCTTTCCTTGCTGGCGGCCAACTTCCCTTGCGACGTTTTTCGCCGCGGCAGTCGCAATTCGAGCAAGTCGGATGCGCACCGGCCGGCCACTTGAGACATGGCGGGATTGTCCATAGAACTGGACCGCTTCGCCGGAGGACGACATCCGAATGTTCAAGAAAATCCTGATCGCCAATCGCGGCGAGATCGCCTGCCGCGTGATCAAGACGGCGCGCAATATGGGCATTGCCACCGTTGCGGTCTATTCGGATGCCGATCGCGATGCCATGCATGTCGAAATGGCCGACGAAGCGGTGCATATCGGGCCTCCGCCGGCGGCACAGAGCTATCTGTTGCCTGAGAAGATCATCGCCGCCTGCAAGCAAACCGGCGCGGAAGCCGTGCATCCGGGCTATGGCTTCCTGTCGGAGCGCGCCTCTTTCTGCGAGGCGCTCGAGAAGGAGGGTATCGTCTTCATCGGGCCGAAACCCAAGGCTATCAAGGCCATGGGCGACAAGATCGAATCGAAGAAGTTCGCCAACGAGGCCAAGGTCTCGACCGTGCCCGGATGGCTGGGCGTCATCGAAGACGCGGACCATGCCGAAAGGATCGCCGGCGAGATCGGCTATCCGGTGATGATCAAGGCCTCGGCCGGCGGCGGCGGCAAGGGCATGCGCATCGCCTGGAGCAAATCGGAGGTGCGCGACGGCTTCGAGCGGGCGCGTTCAGAAGCGAAAAGCTCCTTCGGCGACGACCGCGTCTTCATCGAGAAGTTCGTTGTCGATCCCCGCCATATCGAAATCCAGGTGCTGGCCGACGCGCATGGCACGGCACTCTACCTTGGGGAGCGCGAATGCTCGATCCAGCGCCGCAACCAGAAAGTGGTGGAAGAAGCGCCGTCGCCGTTCCTCGATGCCAAGACCAGAAAGGCGATGGGCGAGCAGGCGGTGGCCCTAGCCAAGGCCGTCGACTACCAGAGCGCCGGCACCGTCGAGTTCATCGTCGACAAAGACAAGAATTTCTATTTCCTTGAAATGAATACGCGATTGCAGGTCGAGCACCCGGTGACCGAGCTGGTCACCGGCATCGACCTGGTCGAACAGATGATCCGCGTCGCCGCCGGCGAGAAGCTCGGCATCAAGCAGAGCGACGTGAAGCTCAACGGTTGGGCGGTGGAGAGCCGCCTTTATGCGGAGGATCCCTTCCGCAACTTCCTGCCGTCGATCGGCCGGCTAATGCGCTATCGACCGCCGGAGGAGGGTACGTTCGGCGGCACCGTCATCCGCAACGACACCGGCGTCACCGAAGGCTCGGAAATCTCGATGTTCTATGACCCGATGATGGCCAAGCTCTGCACCTGGGCGCCGACAAGGCTGGAAGCCATCGACGCCATGTCAGAGGCGTTGGACAGGTTCATCGTCGACGGCATCGAGCATAACATCCCGTTCCTTTCGGCGTTGATGCAGCATCCGCGCTGGCGCGAGGGGCGGCTGTCGACAGGCTTCATCGCCGAGGAATATCCGGACGGTTTTGCGCCGGCCGCGCCGGATGGCGAGGAGAGGGCGGTATTCGCCGCCGTCGCAACGGCGATCGAACTGCTGCGCCGCGACCGGCTCGACCGCCTCAGCGGCCGGCTGGCGCCGCATTCCGGCCATCTCAAGCGCGATTGGGTGGTAAAGATCGGCGCTGACTATCTGCCGGTCGAGATCGTCGACGGCATGATTTCCATCCCGACGGAGGTCGATCTGTCGATCGATGGCGGCAAGCCGCTGACCGTCGCCTCGGACTGGCGGCCGGGCGACGCGATCTGGCAGGGCACGATCGGCGCCGACAAGGTCGCGGCGCAGATCCGTCCGACGCTGAACGGTTTGCGCATCGCCTGGAAAGGCATGTCGGTGACGGCACGCGCCATGCTGCCGCGGATCGCTGAGCTCGAAAGGCTGATGCCGGAGAAGCTGCCGCCCGACACCTCGAAGATGCTGCTTTGCCCGATGCCTGGTCTCGTCGTCTCGATCGCCGTGGCGGAGGGGCAGGAAGTCAAGGCCGGCGAGACGCTGGCCGTGGTCGAGGCGATGAAGATGGAAAACGTGCTGCGCGCCGAACGCGACCTCACGATAGCCAAGCTCAACGCGAAGCCCGGCGACAGCCTGGCGGTCGATGCGGTGATCATGGAGTTTGCCTGACAAAGGGCGGTGCGGGACGCAAGCCTGTGTCGCGGTCGATTGTGCTGGACTGGCATGGCCCCGTCCGGGACAATACATCTGCACCGATGAGTCTTGGCACAGCGTGAAAAAACATGGCGGATGAACGACTTCCACGCGATCCTTTGCAGCGCGAAGCGGCAGTGAAGGCCAGCCGGCCCGAAACGCCGGCGCGTAGGTTCATCCATCTGCGCGTGCATTCGGCCTATTCGCTGCTCGAAGGCGCGCTTCAGCTTGGCGCGATCGTCGGCCATGCGGTCAAGGACGAGGCGCCGGCGATCGCGGTCACCGATACCAATAACCTGTTCGGCGCGCTCGAATTCGCCCAGAAGGCGGTCAAGGAAGGTATCCAGCCGATCATCGGCTGCCAGATCGATCTGGCCTTTTCCGGCGAGGTGAGCGACGGCCAGCGCGACCGCCGCCGCCACGGCCCGGACATGTCGCCGGTCGTTCTGATCGCCGCCAGTGAGGACGGCTACAGCAATCTCGTGCGGCTGATCAGCAAGGTCTATCTGGAGACGCCGCCAGGCGAGCCGGTGCATCTGACCAGCGCTATGCTGGAAGATCAGTGCGACGGGCTGATCTGTCTGACCGGTGGGCCGCGCGGTCCGATCGGCAGTGCGCTCAAAGCGGACCGGCGCGACCTCGCTGAACAGCGGTTGCTGTTCCTCAAAGGCCTGTTCGGCGACAGGCTTTATGTCGAGCTGGAGCGGGTCGCCGGCTACGACCGCATGGTCGAGAAATCGACCGTCGACCTTGCCTATACGCATGACCTGCCCCTGGTCGCAACCAACGAGGCCTTCTTCTCCAAACGCGAGGATTACGAGGCGCATGACGCGCTGATTGCGATAGCCGAAGGCTCGGTGGTTGCCGCCGACAACCGCCGGCGGCTTTCGCCTGACAATTTCCTGCGCGGGCAGGCAGAGATGGCGCGCCTCTTTTCCGACTTGCCCGAAGCGATCGACAACACGGTCGAGATCGCAATGCGCTGCTCCTACTATCCGAAGACCCGCAGCCCGATCCTGCCGCGCTTTACCGGCGCCGATGCCGCCGACAAGGACGCAGCCGAGAAGGCGGAGGCGGCCGAGCTTGCCCGGCAGGCGCGCGAAGGTCTGGAGGCGCGGCTGGCCGCGCACGGGCCGACGCCCGGCTACACGGTCGAGCAATATCGCGAGCGGCTCGAATTCGAGCTCGGCATCATCGAGAAGATGAAGTTCCCGGGTTACTTCCTGATCGTTGCCGACTTCATCAAATGGGCGAAGGCGCAAGGCATTCCCGTCGGGCCGGGGCGCGGTTCGGGCGCCGGCTCGCTGGTCGCCTATTCGACCACCATCACCGACATCGACCCGCTGCGTTTCTCGCTGCTGTTCGAGCGCTTCCTCAATCCGGACCGGGTGTCGATGCCGGACTTCGACATCGACTTCTGCCAGGACCGGCGCGAGGAAGTCATCCGCTACGTCCAGCAGAAATACGGCCGCGACCAGGTCGGGCAGATCATCACCTTCGGAACGCTGCAGGCGCGCGCGGTGCTGCGCGATGTCGGCCGCGTGCTGCAGATGCCTTACGGTCAGGTCGACAAGCTCTCCAAGATGGTGCCGCAGAACCCGGCCAATCCGGTCAAGCTGGCGGACGCCATCGCCAACGAGCCGCGCTTCGCCGAGGAGGCGGAGAAGGAGCCGATCGTGCAGACGCTGCTCGACACGGCGCAGAAGCTCGAAGGCCTCTACCGCCATGCTTCGACGCATGCCGCGGGCATCGTCATCGGCGACCGTCCGCTGTCCGAACTGGTGCCGATGTACCGCGATCCGCGCTCGGACATGCCGGTCACCCAGTTCAACATGAAATATGTCGAGCAGGCGGGGCTGGTGAAGTTCGACTTCCTCGGCCTGAAGACGCTGACGGTGCTGGAAACGGCAGTGAAGCTGATACGGCGGCGCGGCGTCGACATCGATCTCGCCAAGATACCGCTCGACGACCCCGACACCTACGCGATGCTGTCGCGCGGCGAGGTGGTCGGCGTGTTCCAGGTTGAAAGTGCCGGCATGCGCAAGGCGCTGATCGGCATGCGGCCGGACTGCATCGAGGACATTATCGCGCTGGTGGCGCTCTATCGCCCCGGCCCGATGGAGAATATCCCGACCTACAACGCCAGAAAGCATGGCGAGGAGGAGATGGCCTCGATCCATCCCAAGATCGACCATCTGGTGAAGGAGACCCAAGGCGTCATCGTCTACCAGGAACAGGTGATGCAGATCGCGCAGGAGCTTTCCGGCTATTCGCTCGGCGAAGCCGACCTCCTGCGCCGCGCCATGGGCAAGAAGATCCGCGCCGAGATGGACAAGCAGCGAGAGCGCTTCGTCACGGGCGCGGTCGAGCGCGGCGTCTCAAAGCCGCAGGCCGATTTCATCTTCGACCTCCTGGCCAAGTTCGCCGACTACGGCTTCAACAAGTCGCACGCCGCGGCCTATGCGGTCGTTTCCTACCAGACCGCCTATCTCAAGGCGCATTACCCGGTCGAGTTCCTCGCGGCGTCGATGACGCTCGACATGAGCAATACCGACAAGCTGGCCGATTTCCGCCAGGACGCCATGCGCCTCGGCATCGAGGTGGTGCCGCCGTCGGTGATGTCGAGCTTCCGTCCCTTCGAGGTCGGCGAGAACAAGATCTTCTATTCGCTGGCGGCGCTGAAAGGCGTCGGCGACGCGGCGGTCGAGCACATCGTCGAGAAGCGCGGCGAAAAGCCGTTCAAGAACCTTGCCGATTTCTGCGAGCGGGTCGATCCCAAGATCGTCGGCAAGCGCGTCTTCGAAAGCCTGATCATGGCGGGCGCGCTGGATTGCTTCGGCCACGACCGCGCGCAGATGATGGCCGGCGTCGAGCGGATGATGGGCCTGGCGTCGCTGGCGCAGCAAAACGCCATCTCCGGCCAGGCTGACATTTTCGGCGCTTCGCTTGGGAGCCAGTCGCAGGCTCTCAACCTGCCGGCGACCGATCCGTGGCTTGCCGCCGACAAGCTGCACCGTGAATTCCAGATCGTCGGCTTCTATCTTTCGGCGCATCCGCTCGACGAGTACAAGTCCGCGCTGCAGAAGATGCGGGTGCAGAACTGGGCGGAATTCTCGGCTGCGGTCAAACGCGGCGCCGCCGCTGGGCGTCTTGCCGGCACGGTCACCTCCAAGCAGGAGCGCAAGACCCGTACCGGCAATAAGATGGGCGTGGTGCAGTTTTCCGACACGACGGGACAGTATGAGGCCGTACTGTTTTCCGAAGGCCTGGCGCAGTATCGCGACATGCTGGAACCCGGCAGTTCGGTGGTGATTATGGTTGCGGCCGAAGACAGGCCTGAGGGCGTGAACCTGCGCATCAACTCGGTGCAATCACTGGACGATGAAGCCAGCCGCATCCAGAAAGCGCTGCGCATATTTGTCAGGGATGATGGACCATCGTCGATCATTCAATCGCAGCTCAAACAGCGTGGCGACAGTCAAGTCAGCATCATCGTTCTCAAGGGAGAGGCGCAGGGCGAGATTGAGATCGGCCTGGGTAATTATCGCGTCTCGCCGCAGATCGCCTCCGCCATGCGCGCGGTGCAGGGCGTGGTGGACGTGGAGTTGGTCTAGGTTGTGTTGATATTCAGGTGATGCCAGCCTGCAAATGCTGGTTTTCTGCGCTTCCGGTGCTCACGGATCCGAATGTCCGCTCCGCTCCGGTTCTCGAAAGCCACCATTTTCGGCTTGGCCTGACCTGAATCTCAACACACCCGAGCTCAGGGCGTTGCCGCCTCCGCCTCTGCCACCCGCGGCGTCTTCTTCTGCAGGTTGAGCAAATTGCCGGCGAGGATCAGGGCCGCGCCGCCGGCGGTGAAGACGTCGATCTGCTCATGATAGAGCAGCCAGCCGACCAGCGCCGTCAGCGGCACGCGCAGGAAGTCCATCGGCGAGATGATCGTGGCATCAGCATGGACCAGCGCACGGGCCAGGCAGAAATGCGACGACATGCCGGTAAAGGCGATGACGAAGATCCACGGCCAGAGCCCTGGCGAAGGGTTGTGCCAGCTATAGAGAGCCGGGATCAAGCCAACCGCCGACTGGATGATCAGCATCCAGAAGATGATGCGCACCACGCTTTCGGTTTTGGTCATCGACTTGACCAGCACCATCGAGATGCCGAAGCAGACCGCGGCGCCTAAGACGACGAGGTGGCCGGGATCCATCGAGCCGGCGCTGGGGCGCACGATGACGACCACGCCGATCAGGCCAAGCACGATCGCCGTGAGTTTCGACCGGGACAGTCTTTCCCCCAGAAAGCTGACCGCCAGGATCGCCGTCCAGATCGGCGTGGTGAACTCGATCGAGATCAGCACGGCGAGCGGAATGAGCGTCAGCGCGTAGAGCCAGGCGGCCTGGCCGGTATAGTGGATCATGTTGCGGGCAACATGGGCGAACGGGCGCTCACTGCGCATCGCGGCAAAACCGCCGCTCATCATCACCAGCGGCAAAAGGATGAAGAAACCGATCACCGAGCGCAGCTCCAGCACCTGGAAGACATTGAGCTCGGCCGTCGTCTCGCGGCCGGCAACCGACATCGCCAGCATCGAGGCGATTGACAGAGCCATCCAGAACGCGGCTTTTGGGATCGAGGGAGCGGACGCCATTTGGGGCCCTATTTCGCAAGCCCGGCCCCGGGCCGCAACCGTTAGTGGCGTCATTCCACTGGGCCAGCGGAGCGGGCGTCAAAAAACCGTCATCGCGGCGGCGGAACCTGGCGGCTGGGCATCCGTTAAGACCACGCCTTCCGTCGGAGGGGCGCATGATCGCGAGAGGGAAACGTCTTGATGAAATCGACCGCCGCTTTGCTGGCCGCCGCCTGTCTTTTCTGCACGACGGGCGCGCATGCCGACGAGGCGGCCTTCCTGCGATCGCTGCAGGGGAAGTTCGCCGGCAAGGGGACGGTCAGGATCAGAACGAACACGCCGGTGATGAACATCAACTGCAACTTCACTTCGGACGCGACGGCGGACTCGCTCTCGCTTGACGGCACCTGTCGTGCGTTGTTGATCATGTCGCGGGAAATCCGCGCCGACCTGAAGGTCGACGGGGCGAGCTACACTGGCACTTACATAGGTTCGCGCAGCGGACCTGCCGGGCTCAGCGGAAGCCGCAAGGGCGACGCAATCAACCTCGATATCCACTGGGCGAAAGTCGTCAATGGCGACCGCAATGCGGAGCTGACCGTAGAAAAGATCGGGCCGGACAATATGCGCATGACGGTGACCGACATGGATCCGGCAACCGGCAAGATGGTGGTGACGAGCCGGATCGACCTCAAGCGGACCTGACCCTTCAATCTTCCAGCGGCTCGGGCGGATTGGCGGCGCGGCCCTTGCCGAATGTATAGCCGGTCTCGACGGCTTTCCTGCCGAACTTGTCGCGCAGCGTGTCCATCGCGCCTTCGGCAAGCGCGCGCTTGCGCGACTGCACGTCGACCAGATCCGGCGGATCGGCCTTTTGGTCGTCGGAGAGGTCGCTGACGCCGATTCCGAGCAGGCGGAATTTTGTGCCGTCGGCCTCGCGGCGCAACAGGTCGAGCCCGGTCTGGAAAATGCGGTCGGCCAGGCGCGTCGGGTCGCCGAGCTGGCGGTTACGGGTGCGGGTCTTGAAATCCTGCGTCTTCAGCTTCAGCACCACGGTGCGGCCGGCGATGCCGGATTTTTTCAGCCGGGCCGAGACCTTTTCCGACAGCCCGCGCAGCACCGGCACCAGCTCCGCCAGGGCTCCGATGTCGTTGTCGAAGGTGGTTTCGGCCGAGACGCTCTTGGCATCGCCGCCGGGATCGACCGGGCGGTCGTCCTCGCCTCGCGACAGGCGGTAGAGCCGGTCGCCCATCACGCCATAGCGGCGCATCAGGTCGCCGCGCTCCATGCGCTGCAGCTGCCCGATCATGCGGATGCCGTCGCGCTCCAGCGTCGCGGCCAGCGCCTTGCCGACACCCCAGATCATCGTCACCGGCTGCGCGGCGAGGAAGCTTGGCGCCTCGGCTTCGCCGATCACGGAAAAGCCGCGCGGCTTGCGGAAGTCCGAGGCAATTTTCGCCAGGAACTTGCAGTAGGAGAGGCCGGCCGAAACGGTGATGCCGAGCTCCTTTTCGACCGTCTGCGCGAAGCGGCCCAGCACCAGCGCCGGCGGCATGCCGTGCAGCCGCTCGGTGCCGGCGAGGTCGAGAAAGGCCTCGTCGATCGACAGCGGCTCGACCTGCGGCGTCAGCGCCAGCATCAACGCGCGCACCTGGCGGCCGACGCCGACATATTTTTCCATGTCGGGCGGGATCACCACCGCTTCGGGGCAGAGTTCGAGCGCCTTGAACATCGGCATGGCCGAGCGGACGCCCTGGATGCGGGCGATATAGCAGGCGGTGGAAACGACGCCGCGCCGGCCGCCGCCGATGATGACAGGCCTGTCCTTCAGCGCCGGGTTGTCGCGCTTTTCGACCGCCGCGTAGAAGGCGTCGCAATCGATATGGGCGATCCGCAGCCGGTAGAGCTCGGCGTGACGGACAAGGCGCGGGCTGCCGCAGCGATCGCAGCGACGCGTCTCGCCGCGCTGGAGCGCCAGGCAGTCACGGCAAAAACCGTGTTCGGGATTGTTGACAGGAGCCGCCATCGCTGCGAACATAAAGAGAACAAATGCAATGGTACGACAGCGCAAGGCTGGCAACAAGCTTGGCCTGGGGAGAACGCATGAGCACGACCATCGCACCGCTGACTCCTGAACGCTGGCCCGATTTCGAGGACCTGTTCGGGAAGCAGGGCGCCTGCTACGGCTGCTGGTGCACGCATTTCCGGTTGTCGCCGGCGGAGCGCCGCGCCAGCGACAAAGAGCGCAACAAGGATCTCATCAAGGCGCGAATCGAAACGGGCCCGCCGCCGGGACTCTTGGCGCTCGAGGACGGCAAGGCCGTCGGCTGGATGCAGGTCGGCCCGCGCGCCGACATCCCCGAGTGGAACAATCAGGGCAGGGGCTCGGCCCCGGTCGATCCCGCCGATGCCGGCGACCCGGCCGTCTGGGCGATCTCCTGCTTCTTCATCCGCGCCAGGGCGAGGGGGCGGGGCATCACGCATCGCCTTGTCGAGGGCGGCATCGCTTTCGCCCGCGAGAATAAAGCCAGGCTGCTGGAAGCCTGCCCGATCGATCTGTCGCGCGATTCGCGCTCGATCGGGCTTTTCGTAGGCTCGTCGCGGGTGTTCGAGAAGGCCGGCTTCGAGAGGCTGGTGGAGCGCAAGCCCGGCCGGCCGCTGATGCGCTTGGTGCTTTAGCCGCGCCGATGCGCCTGGCGCTTTAGCCGAATGAGCTTTTGGCCTACAGTCGGCGTCTTGCGGCTGTTACGCTTCTTGCCTACCAGAAGCATGAATATTTCGTCTTCCGAAATCACGGAGAACTGACGTGAAGCGTATTTTGCCATTTGCCTTTGCCCTCGCGCTCAGCGCGCCGGCTTTTGCCCAGACCGTCGACAATCAAGGCGCCAAAGATCTGTCCGACAATCTGGCGCGCTATTTTGGCAAGCAGGCGTTCGACAAGGGCGTGCTCAAGGTTTCGGTCGAGGGCGACGCCTACAAGATTGCGCTTGACGTCAAGGCGCTCGTCAATGCGCTGCCGGAACAGAAGCTCCTGAAATTCAACATGGCGCCATACGCGCTGATGGTGAAGCCGCGCAGCGACGGATCCTGGGACGTCTCGTCGAATTTCTCGCAAGGCGCATCCTTCGAGTTCGAAGGACCGGAAGGCCGTCAGAGCATGGAGTTCACGATCAAGGACGGCAAGCTGACCAGCATCTACGATCCGGCCCTCGCCGCCTTCACCAGCGCGACCAGCTCATTGGCCGGAATGACCGTGACGTCGCGGCAAGCCAAGCAGCAGGCAGATGTCTCGACTGGCGCCGGCACCGCCACCGTTAACGCGACCAAATCCGCCAATGGCGGCGTCGACTTCACGGCCACGCAGAAAGTCTCGGACTTCGTCGAGATGATCAAGGTGAACGACCCCGACAGCGGGATGAATTTTCCGCTCACCTTGAAAACGCCGGAACTTTCGGTGGACGCAAACGGCAAGGGCGTGCGGACGAAGCCGCTGCTCGATCTGCTTGCCTTTGCCGTGGCCAATGAGGATGAAGCCGAGCTTAAGGCCAACCAGGCTGAGCTCAAATCGTTGATGCTGGCCGCGCTGCCCATCTGGGAAAGGATCGACGGCAATTACGGATTCAAGAATTTCGAGGTCGACAGCCCTGTCGGCAAGTTCGCCGCCACGCAATTCAGCACCGCATTCGGCATCGACGGCATCTCCCAGAACGGAAAGGTCGATTACGCGATCAAGGCTGCCGGTCTGACGATCCCGCATCAGACCCTGCCGGAATGGACCGCCCCCTTGCTGCCCACCGATATCGACCTGCATTTCGGCGGCGCCAATATCGATCTCGATACGATGGCGAAAAAGGCGATCGAAGGCTTTGATCTCAATAAGAATCCGCCGCTGTCGGACGAATTCGGCAAAGCTTTGGTCGCCGATTTCAAGGCCAAGAATCCGAAGGTCGTGATCGGGCACAGCACGGTGAAGAACGGCGCCATCGAAGTCGCGCTGGAAGGCGAGATGACCTTTCCCGGCGAGAAACCCGATGCGACCGTGACCGTCGATGTCGCCGGCTATGACAAGATCGTCGATGCCTTGAAGGAAGCCGCCAAAAGCGATGAGCAGATGGCGCAGGCCTTCCCCTTTGCCCTAGCCGTCAAAGGCTTTGGCAAGACGCTGCCGGATGGCCGGCTGGAGTGGACGATCAACACCAAGGCCGATGGATCAGTCACGGTCAACGGCGCGATGCTGAAGGGACCGGACGCCGCCCAGGACGACAGCGCGGGTCAGGATGACAACTCAGGCGATGACGGCGCAGACGGAACGGATGATTCCACTGGCGGAGACGATTCGGACGGCGGCGACAATGGTGGGGCCGGAGCGAAGCTGAAGCCTTGAGTGCTTGAGTTAAAGCCCGAGCGCGGCTGCGATCTTTGGCGCCCCATCGCGCCAGTCGTCGACCGAGATAATGTCTTCCGGCGTCGGCGGCAGGAAGGCGCGCAGCGAGTTGTCAGCCATCAAATGGAAGAGATGGGCATCCGCCACGGAGTTGCGCGCCGAAACAAGGTTGGAAGGCTGGTCGTCGACGAAGGCGACAGGCCGGCCCCCGACGCCGCGCAGTTTCGCGATGGCGGGTCCCTTGGCCATTTCCGTCGTCAGCAGCGGGTAATTGAGCCCCAGCGCATCGAGATGCGCACGGCGCACGGCGCGGTGCTTGTGCGGCATGGCAGTCAGCAGGACGATCTCGGCGCTTCGGCCGAGCATCGCCAGCGCGTCCGCCGCACCCTCTGCGATGCTTTGCCAGTCCGCCTGGGCGTCGAAGAAATCGCCGAGCAGCGCCGTCACTTCCGGCTGCTCGATCAGCCGCCCGCTCGCCGTCTCGGCGATGTTGCCGGTGAGGCGGAAGGAAGCCAGCGTCAGCCCGAAGCCGCGCGACTTCAGGAAATGCGGGAAGGGCCGGACGAATTCGAGCACGACATCGTCGACGTCGAGCACCAGCAGCGGCCGGTCATCCGCGGCAAGCTCTTCGATCTGCCGCGCCGTCTCGGGATCGTCGCTCATGTCGAGCGCTCGTGATCGTCGTCGCCGAGCGGAAGGGCGCGCAATGCCTTGCCGACGGCGGCTGGCGGCGTGCCGGTTTCCTCGGCGAAGCGCAGAAGCGTCGGCTCGTGTGCCAGGATGAATTGCAGAACGCCGGCAAGGAAGCCCGGCTCAGCTGCGGCCCTGCGGATCGAGTTCGCCTCGATGCCCGTGATCGCCAGAAAGCGGGGCAGAAGCTCCGGGTCGGCGGCGACGAAGGCCAGGGCCTTGACGGCAATGGTTTCCGCTTCCTCGCGCATTGACGCTGCGTTCGCCATCGTTACCTTTGTAATGGTGGATTTTTTCGAGCCTCCTTCCGCAGTAACGGCAAGCGTCGCTTGCGGCAAGCCTCCGCTCTTTCCCATGCAACGTCCGAAGGTGGAATTGGTGCAGCTTTCCAACCTCCGGTTTCCGTTTCGTCAATCATATTGGGCTAGAGTGGAAATGGGTTGGGTGCGGTCCGAAGGGGACGCATTGCGACGGCCTTCGGCTTCGAGGGCGGTCGGGACGGGAAACTGATGGCTAAGAAGGTGATGATCGTCGAGGACAATGAGCTTAACATGAAGCTCTTTCGGGACCTCATCGAAGCCAGCGGTTACGAAACGGTTCGCACGCGCAATGGCCTGGAGGCGCTCGACCTCGCGCGCCAGCACCGGCCGGACCTCATCCTGATGGACATCCAGCTGCCGGAAGTGTCCGGCCTGGAAGTGACCAAATGGCTGAAGGAAGACGACGAATTGCATTCGATCCCCGTTATCGCCGTCACCGCCTTCGCTATGAAGGGCGATGAGGAGCGCATCCGCCAGGGCGGCTGCGAGGCCTATATTTCCAAGCCGATCTCGGTGCCGCGCTTCATCGAGACGATCAAATCCTATCTGGGCGACGCCTGATGCCCGAGACCAGCAGAACCGGAGTTTTGAGATGACCGCGCGGATCCTCGTCGTCGACGATATCCCCGCCAATGTGCGGCTGCTGGAGGTTCGGCTGCTTGCCGAGTATTTCGAGGTGCTGACGGCCAATAACGGCCCGGATGCGATCGAGACCTGCGAGAACGGCAAGGTCGACGTCGTGCTGCTCGACGTGATGATGCCGGACATGGACGGGTTCGAGGTCTGCAAGCGCCTGAAGAGCGATCCGGCGACCTCGCATATCCCTGTCGTGATGATCACCGCGCTCGACCAGGTGTCGGACCGGGTACGCGGCCTCGAGGCGGGTGCTGACGATTTCCTGACCAAGCCCGTCAACGACCTGCAGCTGATGACACGCGTCAAGAGCCTGGTCAGGCTGAAGTCGCTGACCGACGAGCTCAGGCTGCGCGCCTCGACCACGCGCAATATCGGCATCGAGGAACTTCTGAGCCGCGATTTTGCGACCGAAGACTCCAAGCCGCGGGTGCTGCTCATCGACGAGCGCAAAACTTCCGTCGAACGCATCCAGAAGATGCTGCGCAACACCGCCGAGCTCGATGTCGCGACCGACCCGAATGCGGGGTTCTTCCAGGCGGCCGAGACGGCGTATGAATGCGTGCTGATCTCGACTGCCTTCTCCGACTTCGATGCGCTGAGACTCTGCTCGCAGCTGCGTTCGCTCGACCGCACCCGCTTCCTGCCGATCATGCTGCTCGCCGACGAGGGCGAGGAGGGCCGCATCCTGCGTGGTCTGGAACTTGGCATCAATGACTACCTGATCCGGCCGATCGACCAGCATGAGCTGACGGCGCGCCTGCGCACACAGGTGCGGCGCAAGCGCTACAACGATCAGTTGCGCGCCAGCGTCGCCCAAACGATCGAGATGGCGGTCATCGACGGGCTGACCGGGCTGCACAACCGCCGCTACCTCGACAGCCATCTGCAGACACTGTTCGATCGCGCCGTGGCGCGGCGGCGGCCCTTGTCGGTGATGATCACCGATCTCGATCGCTTCAAGTCGATCAACGATACCCATGGCCATGACGGCGGAGACGACGTTCTGCGCGAGTTCGCCCGGCGGCTGCGCAAGAATGTGCGCGGCATCGATCTCGCCTGCCGCTTCGGCGGCGAGGAGTTCGTCGTGGTTATGCCGGACACCGACGGCGCGGTCGCCGAGAAGGTGGCCGAACGCATTCGCGCCGAGATCGCACAGGCAGCTTTTGCCATCGGTGCCGACGGCAAGGCGATCGAGGTCACGGTCAGTGTCGGCGTGTCGTCGCTCCTGAAAGGGACCGACAGCGTCGCCGCGCTGATGAAGCGCGCCGACCTGGCGCTCTATGAGGCCAAAAGCGGCGGCCGCAACAGGGTGGTCGCCAAGGCTGCCTAAAACGCGTCGCGATCTTTCAGACTCCGCACGCGCCTGTCTTTATCCTGAAACCGGTTTCCACTTTCGGGAGACATGCTCGGCATAAAGGCGACGATTCTCCAGCGCTGCAACAGGGTTACGAATTTACCTTAACCCAAGCGATTCGTGAGCGGTGGTTAAGAAATGGTTGATTTTTATGAGGTCTTGCGCAAATCTGCGACGCATAGACAGAAGACGAGGCCGGCGCGAGGGTAGAGTAGCCGGCTCGATCCAAAAATACCCCATGATGCTCAGGTCCGCCGCATCTCCTGGGTCCGTGGGGTCGGCCGGCCGGCGCTGGCACATAGTGGCCTCCTCGTACCGCTGCCAACCGCCGACCGGCCCCCTTTTCTCAAAACCGACATCGGAACCGCCGTGCTTGATCGTGGCACGGCTCCTTTGTCGTCCGGTCCTTCCTAAAACAAAAACGCCGCCCAGAGGGCGGCGTTTCGATTTCTCGGGATAGCCAGATTACTTGATCTTGGTTTCCTTGAACTCGACGTGCTTCTTGGCGACCGGATCGTACTTGCGGAACGAGAGCTTGTCCGTCTTGGTACGGCTGTTCTTGCTGGTGACGTAGAAGAACCCGGTGTCGGCGGTCGACAGAAGTTTGATCTTGATGTTTGCGGCTTTGGCCATGATTTTCGTCCGTTAATGTTCGTGGAGTTTTGGCCGCTGAAGCACGGGGAAAACACCCGGACGCGGGAAACTTGGCGCGACACATAAAGAACGCGCCTGGAAAGTCAAGCCCGAGCGCCTTCTTCGCCTCATTTCGGCATGGCCCGTGTCCACGTCTTAAGCGTTATGCTCGACCAATTGCCCCGCCTTTTTCCAGTCGCCCGTGGTGTTCCACCAGCGGTTGGGATTGGCACGGTCGTCAAGACCCTTGGAACGGCTGGCAAGCAGCGGCTGGATGCGGATGACGGGCTCCTGGTAGGAATGGGCCTGGAAAATCGTCTCGACGACACGGGCGGCGAGTGCCTGGTCGTCGGCGATCTCGAACGACACTTCGACGGTGCCGGGTCGCCGGCGCAGTTCGGTCTCAGCGCCGGCCGCGGCGCCTTCGAGCGGCCGGTAGCGCTCGATGCCTTGCGCCGACTGATAGGCGTTGGCGTCATACTTGCCCATGCGCAGCGGCGTGATCGCCACCACGGCCTCCATGATGCGCTCGACATCGGCGGCCGGCGCTTGGAATGTGACGAGCAGAAGCAGTTCCATCCTGAGGGATCTGGTTTCAAAGCCGCTGTCGACCATCGCAATTCTCCTACCTCGCGCTGGAGACAGGTATAGCAGGGGTGCTGCTGACACGGTGATGTCAGGATGGCCGACGCTTCGGCGGCATTTGCCTAGGGTGTGTTGATATTCAGGTGATGCCAGCCTGCAAATGATGGTTTTCTGCGCTTCCGGTGCTCACGGACCCGAATGTCCGCTCCGCTCCGGTTCTCGAAAGCCATCATTTTCGGCTTGGCCTGACCTGAATCTCAACACACCCTAGAGAATCTTGCGCACCAACCTGACCAGGATCAGAGCCATGTAGGCGGCGAAGAAGAAGGCCAGCGACCAGCCGAAGCCGGACGGGCCGAAGGCGTCCATGCCGATGCCGATCGCCTGCGGACCCAGCACCATGCCGACGCCATAGCAAAGCACGAAGGCAGCATTGGCGGATGCCAGTTCATGGCCGGACAGCTGCGAGCCGAGATGGGCAAGGCCGATCGTGTACATGGCGGCGACGACGCCGCCCCAGACGAACAGGAGGGCCGCCATCAGATGCCAGTTCTGTGCGAAGAACGGCATGAAGACCGTGCCGATGAGCCCGACCGTGGCGCAGGCCAGCAGCAGGTAGCGGCGGTCGGAAACGCGGTCGCTGATCATGCCGATCGGGATCTGCAGAAGCACATTGCCGAGCCCGATCATTGTCAGAAGCAGCGCGGCGTCGGCTTCCGAATAGCCGATACGGCTGCCATAGACGGGGAAGAGCGAGAAACCGCCGGTCTCGACGGCGCCGAAAACAAGCACGGCGAAGGTCGCGGTCGGCACCAGCCAGATGTAGCGCAGGAAGTGGCTGGTTTCGCTGTCGGCGACGATGCTCGGGCTCTCGTTGCGAGCGGCCAGCACCGGAATGGCGGCAAGCGTCACCAGCGCTATGGTGACGCCGAACGGCAGGAAACCCGAACTGCCGAGATGGGCGAACAGCCAGGGTCCGGCGGCAAAGCCGAGTGACAAAACGGTGGCATAGATGCCAAGCACAAGGCCGCGCCGGTTCGGCGGGGCCGAGGTGCTGATCCAGAATTCCGAAAGGATGAACAGCACCGTCAGCGAGATGTGCAGGGCGACGCGAAGCGGAAACCACATCCAGAAATCCGGCGCGAAATGGAAACCGACGAAGGCGAGCGCGCCGATGGCAATCATCAACAGCATGGTCCAGGCGACGCCGAGCCGCATGGCGAGCGGCGTGGCCAAAGGCGCGCCGGCGATCGAGGCGAGGCCGGCGACGGCGGTGTTGAGGCCGATCATCGAAGCCGAATGGCCGCGGCTTTCCAGAATGACGCTGAGCAGCGGCATGCCGAGGCCGATGGCGATGCCGACGACGCTGATCGAGGAGATCGCCGCGACCATCGGCAGCCAGTGTACGCGTTCGTCGCCCTGTTGTTGGGTATCGACCGTCATGAGATCAAAATGCTCTGCTTCTAAAGGACTTCGCGGACGAAGCGGTTGCGGACGAGCCGGAAGAACGGCACGGCGCCCCCCGGCCGCAGCAGTGGATCTTCGGCAAGCCGACTTTCCAGTTCTTCCAGGACCATGCCGGTGATGTCGGGGATGTCGGCCTTGCGGGCATCGGCAAGCGGCAGCCAGACGAGTTCTTCGAGTTCGTTCGTCGGACCGCCGCCGGGCAATTCCACGGCAACGTCGTGGCGCCAGGCGCTGAAAAAACGCGTGTCGAAACGGCGCACGCGATTGGGCGGAGTGATGGCGCGGGCGACGAAGCGGAGCGCGTCCAGCGAGGGGATCACGCCGTGTTCGGCGAAACCCTGCCAGTCGCGCTTTGCGGTCGAGAAGGTACCCTTGCGGCCGATCAGCAGGCCCGCTTCCTCATAGGTCTCGCGAATCGCCGACAGGGCGATTGCGCGGGCCCGCGCCGCGCTGGCACGGCCGGGGCCTGCGGCCAGCTTGCCTTCTTCCTCACCACCCAGAGGGGCAGCGACGGGAACGCGGCTGTCGGCGGGATCGGTGCGGCCGCCGGGGAAGACGAATTTTCCGGGCATGAAGGCGTGCCCGGCATGGCGCCGGCCCATCAGCACCAGAACGTCCTTGCTGCGGCGATCGAGCAGAATGAGGGTCGCCGCATCACGCGGACGCAACGCTCGGCCGCTGCGTACGGCCAGGCCCTTATCGAGCTTGTCGACATCCGCCTTGGTCATTCCTTCCATGCGCTCGACCTAGCGGAAACTTCCTTGATGCGAAAGTGGCTTGCGCGTCGCGGCCTTTGCACCAGGGCCGACCGCGGTGCGGCCTGGCTTAATTAATGGCTCTCGAATTCGTCCTTCTCGTCGCCGAAGCCGTGCATATAAAGCGCCCATTGCAGGCCGATGACAGCTCCCTTGACCGGCTGCAGCAGTGCGACGGCCAGAATAATGGTCAGCGGAACCCAGATCAGCGCGTGCTGCCAGGTCGACAGTGTCGACGCGGCCTCGACGGCCATGAAGCCGCCAACGACGATGTGACCGACGATGACGATGACCAGATAGGCGGGCAGGTCGTCCGCGCGATGGTGGTGCAGCTCCTCGCCGCAGACCTCGCACTTGTCCACGGGCTTCACGAAAGCGCGGAACAGCTTTCCCTTGCCGCAATGCGGGCAGCGGCCGAGTATCCCGCGCTTGATCGCCGTCCACAACGGACGCGCGACGCGGCCCGAATGATGCTCGACGCCGAAAACCTGTTCTTGCACTTGGAAGTTACCTGGCATTATCGTCTCCTGCCGCGCGGACCGACGCGCGATTGCGACGCGCGGGCGCGGCCCTTGGCCTTGTGGAACGACCGCCTCGAGCCGGGCAGGGGCTTCGGGTCGGTCAGCATCTCGAAACGCATCGCACCGGCCATTGGCGCGACCTCGACCAGCCGAACTTCGACACGGTCGGCAAGCTGATAGCCCTTGCCGGTACGTTCCCCGAACAGCGACCGGGCGGTTTCGTCGTAGATATAGTAGTCGCCGCCCAGAGTTGACACCGGAATAAAGCCGTCGGCGCCATACTGCGGCAATTGGACAAAGAGTCCCGCCTTGGTGACGCCGGAGATGCGCGCGTCGAACGTGTCGTTGACGCGCTCGGCGAGATAGGCGGCAATCAGCCGGTCGACCGTATCGCGCTCGGCCGCCATGGCGCGACGCTCGGTCGCCGAGATCAGCGCGGCGACCTCTTCCAGCCGGTCCGCCTCCTGCTGCGCCAGGCCGCCGGGCCCGAGACCAAGCGCCGCGATCAGCCCACGATGCACGATCAGATCGGCGTAGCGGCGGATCGGCGAGGTGAAATGCGCGTAGCGCCTGAGGTTGAGGCCGAAATGGCCGATGTTCTTCGGGGAATACTCCGCTTGGCTCTGCGAGCGCAGCACCACTTCGTTGACCAGCGCCTCGTTGTCGGCGCCGCGCACCCGCTCCAGAATGCCGTTGAACTGGCTGGGCCGCATCTGCGCGCCGCGCGCGAGCGACAGGCTGAGCGTTTGCATGAATTCGCGCAGCGATTCCTGCTTGGCGAGCGACGGCGCGTCATGGATGCGGTAGACGAGGGGCTCTTTCTTGCCCTCCAAGGTCTCGGCC
This sequence comes from Mesorhizobium sp. CA15, assembly GCF_020165215.1. NCBI lineage: Bacteria > Pseudomonadati > Pseudomonadota > Alphaproteobacteria > Hyphomicrobiales > Phyllobacteriaceae > Mesorhizobium > Mesorhizobium sp. CA15. The sequence continues at coordinate 613,067 of NZ_JAIUHQ010000001.1, read as the reverse complement.
GCCGCGACATTGGCCTGGATCATGAACTCCTCGATGAGCTTATGCGCATCGAGGCGCTCCGGCACGATGACGCGGTCGACCGTGCCGTCGGGCTTCAGCAGGATCTTACGCTCGGGCAGGTCGAGTTCCAGCGGCTGGCGGGAGTCGCGGCCGCGCTTCAGTACGGCATAGGCATCCCAGAGCGGCTTCAGGACGCCGTCGAGGATCGGCCGTGTCTTGTCGTCGGGCGCGCCGTCGATCGCGGCCTGCGCCTGCGGGTAGGCGAGCTTGGCGGCCGACTTCATCATGACGCGGTGGAAGGAATGCCTGAGTTTGCGGCCTTCCGAGGAGAAGGTCATGCGCACGGCGATTGCCGGCCTGTCTTCGCCCTCGCGCAGCGAGCAGAGATCGTTGGAGATGCGTTCAGGAAGCATCGGCACGACGCGGTCCGGAAAATAGACCGAATTGCCGCGCTTCAAAGCTTCGCGGTCGAGCGCTGTTCCATAGCTCACATAGGCCGCGACATCGGCGATCGCCACGGTGATCACAACGCCGCCGGGATTCTTCTCGTCCGTGTCGGGCGTGGCGAAGACCGCGTCGTCATGATCCTTGGCGTCGGCCGGATCGATGGTCACCAGCGGCAGGTCGCGCCAATCCTCTCGGTGATCGAGCGTCGCCGGCTTCACCGCTTCGGCCTCGGCAATCACGTCCACCGGAAAGATATGGGGAATGTCGTGGGCGTGGATGGCGATCATCGAGACGGCCTTCTCGCTGCTCAGCGAGCCCAGCACCGCCAGCACCTTTGCCCGAGGCAGTCCGTAACGGGATGCCCGCGCCGGCTCCACCTCCACCAGATCGCCATTTCTGGCGCCGTTCTGGAATTCCTTGTCGACGATCAGTTCCGGCTGGCGCCGTTCGACCGGCTCGATGCGGAACGTTCCATCCTTCAGCACGCGGAAGACGCCGAGCACTGCGTCGCTGCGCTTCTCGAAGATCTTCATCACCCGCCCGGTATAAGCAGGGCCTGACGGATCGTCGGTCTGGAAAGTCTTGGCAAGCACGCGGTCGCCAATGCCGGGGACCGGGCCTCCGGCGGCGCGCGAGATGCGGATGGCAATGACGGGGGGCGAGCCGGCGCCGGTATATTCGCTCGGATTCGCCAGAAGCACGCCGTCATCGTCGCGGCCAAAAATGTCGAGCACCGCGACATGAGGCACGGCGCCCGCGCGGGTGAGGCGCTTGCGCTCCTTGTTGAGGAGGCCTTCATCCTGCAGGTCTCGCAACAGGTCTTTCAGCCAGATGCGGTCCTCGCCGCGCAGCGCGAAGGCCTTGGCGATCTCGCGCTTGCCGGAGCGATCGGGATTTTCGGCGATGTAGCGCAGAACCTCGTCACGTGACGGACGATAGTCGTCCTTGACCTTGGCCCTGGTGTCGGCGTTGCGCGGATCGCCGTGGCTTCTTCCGGAGATCCTGCGCGCCACGTCCTGCTACCCCTTCTTCGCCGCCCGGCGGAAGGGCTTTTTGCCGCCTCCACCCTTGGCTTCCTTCTCGGCAATCAGGGCGAGCGCTTCTTCCATCGTCACCGATTGCGGATCCTTGCCTTTTGGCAGCGTCGCATTGACCTTGCCGTAGTTGACGTACGGACCATATTTGCCCTCGCGAACGACGATCTTGCCGCCGCCGTCGGGATGATCGCCCAATTCCTTGAGCGCCGCCGGCGTGGCGCCGTTGCGGCCACCCTTGCCCTTCTGCTGCTTCTCGGCGATCACCGAAACGGCGCGGTTCAGGCCGATCGAGAACACGTCCTCGATGCTTTCCAGATTGGCATAGGTGCCGTCATGCAGCACGAACGGGCCGTAGCGTCCGAGGCCAGCCGAGATCATCTTGCCGGTTTCGGGATGTTTTCCCACATCGCGCGGCAGACCCAGCAGCGCCAGCGCCTTCTCGTGGTCGATCGAGTCGGGCGTCCAGCCCTTGGGCAGGCTGGAGCGCTTGGCCTCCTTGCCTTCGCCGCGCTGGATATAGGGGCCGAAACGGCCACTGCGCAGGGTAATTTCCTCGGCGGTATAAGGATCTTTGCCGAGCAGCTTGACGCCGTCCTCGCCATTGCCGTTCTCGCCATTGGGATTGGCGGCGTCGCCGAGCTGGCGGGTGTAGGAGCATTCGGGATAGTTCGAGCAGCCGACAAAGGCGCCGAACTTGCCGAGCTTCAGCGACAGGTTGCCGGTGCCGCATTTCGGACAGATGCGCGGATTGGAACCGTCCTCACGCTCCGGGAAGACCAGCGGCGCGAGTTCTTCATTGAGCGCATCGAGCACGTCGGCGACGCGCAGTTCCTTGATGTCGTCGACGGCGCCGGAGAAATCCTTCCAGAAGTCGCGCAGCACGTCCTTCCAGGCGAGCTTGCCGTCGGAAATCTCGTCGAGCTTCTCCTCGAGCGAAGCGGTAAAGTCATATTCGACGTAACGCTCGAAGAAGCTTTCGAGAAAGGCCGAGAGCAGCCTGCCCTTGGCCTGCGGTACGAGCTTGCGACGGTCGATGGTGACGTAGTCGCGGTCCTCGAGCGTCTTCAGGATCGCGGTGTAGGTCGATGGCCGGCCGATGCCGAGCTCTTCCAGCTTCTTGATCAGCGACGCCTCGGAATAGCGCGGCGGCGGCTCGGTGGTGTGCTGGGTCGCGTTGATCGCCTGGCGGGCAAGCTGCTCGCCGGAGCGGATCTCGGGCAGGCGGCGGCTCTCCTCGTCCTCGGCGTCCTCGTCCTTCTGATCGGTGTAGGCGGCAATGAAGCCGTCGAAGCGGACGACCGAGCCGATCGCGCGCAGCTCCGCGGTGCGGGCGCCGTTGACCGCCTCGATCTCGACCGTGGTGCGTTCGATCTCGGCCGGCTGCATCTGGCTGGCGATGGCGCGCTTCCAGATCAGCTCGTAAAGCCGGGCCTGGTCGGCATCGAGATATTGCCGAACGGAAGCCGGCGTGCGCTTGAAATCGGTCGGGCGGATCGCCTCGTGGGCTTCCTGGGCGTTCTTGGCCTTGGTGGTGTAGAAACGCGGCTTCTCCGGCAGGTATTTGGCGCCGAACTCGCTGACTATGGCGCTGCGGGCAGCCTCGATCGCCTCAGGCGCCATCTGCACGCCGTCGGTTCGCATATAGGTGATGAGGCCGGCGGTCTCGCCGCCGATGTCCATGCCCTCATAGAGCTTTTGCGCGACCTGCATGGTGCGCGTGGCCGAGAAACCGAGGCCTGACGAGGCGGCCTGCTGCAGCGTCGAGGTGGTGAAGGGCGGGCCGGGATTGCGTTTTGTCGGCTTGGCTTCGACCGACAAGGCCTTGAAGGTCGCGCCTTCGAGCATCGCCTTGATGTCGTCGGCCTGCGCCTTGTTGGCGATGTCGAGTTTTTGCAGCTTCTTGCCGGCGAAGGCGGTCAGCCGCGCCTCGAAACTGTCGTTGCGCGGGGTGCCGAGGATAGCGGCGATCTGCCAGTATTCCTCGCGGATGAAGCGCTCGATCTCGGATTCGCGGTCGCAGACCAGGCGCAACGCCACCGACTGGACGCGGCCGGCGGAGCGGGCGCCCGGCAGCTTGCGCCACAGCACCGGCGACAGCGTGAAGCCGACGAGATAATCGAGCGCGCGGCGGGCGAGATAGGCGTCGACCAGCGGCGCGTCGATCTGGCGCGGATGGGCCATCGCATCGAGCACCGAGGCCTTGGTGATGGCGTTGAAGACGACGCGGCTGACTGGCTTGTCCTTCAGCGCGCGCTTCTGCTTCAGGACTTCCAGCACATGCCAGGAAATCGCCTCGCCCTCGCGATCCGGGTCGGTGGCGAGGATCAGCCCGTCGGCATCCTTGACCGCCTTGGCAATGTCGGCGAGGCGCTTGCCGGACGCGGTGTCGACCGACCAGGACATGGCGAAGTCCTCGTCGGGCCGCACCGAGCCGTCCTTGGCCGGCAGATCGCGGACATGGCCGAACGAGGCCAGAACCTTATAGTTCTTGCCCAAATATTTGTTGATTGTCTTCGCCTTGGCCGGCGATTCGACGACGACGACGTCCATGAGGTCTCTTAATCAGCTGTGAGGTGGCGGAAGAACTCCGCGACGCACGACGAAATCCCACTCTTTTCGTCGCTCACATGGCCGTGCTTTTGCCATCGGTCAAGGGGAAGCGGCCAATTTGGGAAGCGGCCGCGGACGATACACTCTTAGAGTGTATGGCAAAGATCACATTTTTTGGGGATGGATGTATGCGCGCCTCGAACCGGGCGGGCGGCTATCGCGCGCTTGTTCGGTCAACGCGTTTGCCTGTTTCTTCCTGCGGCGAAGCGGCGACTTGCCACACAATGGTGATTGGCAGGGGCGTGCCCGCATCGCTATATCGTCGCTAGCACAATCGGACTCATTGGATGGCATTGGACATCGGCTATGTCAGCGCGGTCGGGGCAGGGGCGATCTCTTTCCTGTCGCCATGCGTGCTGCCGCTGGTGCCGCCCTATCTCTGCTACATGGCCGGCGTTTCCGTCGACGATTTCCGCGGCAATCAGAGCGTCACGGCGAAGGAGGGCGCGCGCGGCGCGCTGCTTTATGCTTCCGTGGCCTTCGTGCTCGGCTTTTCCACTGTCTTCGTGGCGCTCGGCGCCGGGGCCTCGACCATCGGGCGGTTGCTGCGCGTCTGGCAGGAGCCACTGGCGATGGCGGCGGGCGTGCTGATCATCATCATGGGCCTGAACTTCCTTGGCATCCTGCGCATTCCGCTTTTGTCGCGCGAGGCGCGCTTCCAGTCGCAGGGCAAGCCGGCCAGCATGATCGCGGCCTATGTCATGGGGCTCGCATTCGCCTTCGGCTGGACGCCTTGCATCGGCCCGGTGCTGGGGCCGATCCTGACTTTGGCCGGCGGGCGCGAGACCGTTGGCGAGGGCGCGCTGCTGCTTGCCGCCTATTCGCTGGGCCTCGGCATCCCGTTCCTGATCGCGGCGCTGTTTTCCGGCGCCTTCATGCGCTTCCTCGGCAAATTCCGCGTCCATCTCGGCCGTGTCGAGAAAGCGATCGGCGCGCTGCTGGTCGTCGCCGGCGTGTTTTTCCTCACTGGCGGCGTGCAGAGCGCGTCCTATTGGCTCTTGGAGAATTTCCCGGTGCTGGGAAGGCTGGGGTAGTTTAGTTGCTGGCAGAGAGTCGAGCTGTGAACCCGTTGTGAGATCAGCATCGAAGGGTCCTGTGCCCTCTATCTCGTGCTCCATAATTTGCTATGGAGACCTGGGGCGACCACTATGTTCAGACAACCCATCGAGTCACCTGCTCCGCCGTCTCACCGGAATTTCCGCCGCGACGATCACTCCGGCACGCCGGAGATGCCCAGCGCCTCGACGTAACGCTCGCCGAACACCTTGTCCTGCCATGGGTTGATCTGTCTCTGCAGGGTGAGCGTGTAGGTCGGGAACGCCTCCATCAGCCGCCGCGCCGCCGCCCGCGCCTCCTCCAGCCGGTTGAGTTTGACCAGCGCCATAATCACCACCCGGTGCGAGGAGCCGTAGTTCGGCATCTCCTGCAGCGCGCGTTCTCCCCATGCCAGCGCTTCCTCGTAGCGCTCGAGCATCAGGTAGCTCATCCCGATGCCCGAGAGCGCGATGCCCTTCTCGGGGTCGACCGGGCTCAGCCGCATTGCCCTGTGAAAGTGCTCGATCGCGACGAGCGGGCGGCCGGAATGTGCGTTGACCCAACCGCAGCTCGTATGGCCCTGCGCCGAATTGGGATTGAGCAGCAGGGATCGTTCGATCGTGGCCAGCGCCATCTCGTATTCCTTCGCGCTGTAGGCGATCACCTGCGCGGCGAAGCGCAGGCTCGTGGGGTCGTCGCGCGCTTCCGCCAGTACCTCGCGCGCCATGCGCGTGGCGACCCGGGTATCCTCGGGCTCGTGCCAGCACTGGCTCACGGATATGCTGCGGATATAGGCGCCGAGTGCCTTCGCCAAGTTGAAGCCGGGGTCGATGCTAAGCGCCTCGTTGGTGAGCCGACGCACGTCGGCAAAGCCTTCGCGCGTCATGCTGTAGAAGCGCGGCAGCGCGCGAAGGTAGAGGTCGTAGGCGCTCATGTAGTCGGTCGGCTTCATGCGCGCCTGCTTGATTTCCTCCAGCCGGATGCTCGGCTCGACAGCGCCGACGACGCTCTCGGTCACCTTGTCCTGCAGGTCGAAGATGTCGCACATATCGCCCTCGAAGCGGTCGGCCCAGACATGGTGTCCGCTGATCGCGTCCACCAACTGCCCACTGATACGCACCCGCGATCCTGCCCTGCGGATGCTGCCTTCCAGCACGTAGCGGACGCCCAGCTCGCGCCCGACCTGGCGCAGGTCCACCGCCCGGCCCTTGTAGGTGAAGGACGAGTTGCGGGCGATCACGAAGAAGGAGTTCACTCGGCTCAATCCCGTGATGATGTCCTCCACCAGCCCGTCGGCGAAGTATTCCTGATCGGGGTCGCCGCTCATGTTGGTGAAAGGCAGAACCGCGATCGAGGGTTTCTCGGGCAGGGGAGGCGGGGCAGCGCTGGCGTCGGACTCGACGCGGTAGGCGCGCACGGGCCGCTCGATGTTCTTGAGGCGCAGCTCGCCGAGCGGCGTGAAGCCGCAGTCGAGCTTGCCCTGAAGGTGGTCGTAGGCGGTGCCCGAGACGACAACGGTGCCGGGATCGGCGACGCTTTCGAGGCGGGCGGCGATGTTGACCCCGTCGCCGTAGAGGTCGCCGTCCTCCTCGCAAACCACGTCGCCGAGATTGACGCCGATGCGGAAGCGAATCCTCTCTTCCTCGGGGGTCTCCGCCTCGCGTTCTGCCAGGGTCCGCTGGATCGCCATCGCCGAGGTCACCGCGTTGACGACGCTCGCGAATTCGCACAGCATGCCGTCGCCGGTGAGCTTGACGATCCGACCCTGATGCTCGGAGACCAGCGGTTCGAGGAGGTCCTTGCGGTAGATCTTCAGCCGCTCGAGCGTGCAGCGCTCGTCGCGCTCCATCAGGCGCGAATAACCGACCACGTCGCAAGCCAGGATCGCAGCGAGGTGGCGCCGCACGGTCATCGCACCGCTCGGCCAAGCGCCTGCACGCGTGCCGCTCCGCGTCCATGTCCCGCCAACTTCCAGACGCGCCACGCGCATGGTATCCATCTCTCCCAGTCTCCGCCCGTCGCCGATGTGGAACGGAAAACGCCGCTCGACCTTGCCTTCACGAGATTTCGCCATCCCGCTTGCGACGCAGCACCCCCAGCAGGCCGGGGATATTTCCTGACCTGTGTAACCGGCTGACGCCACCGTGGCGGTGCTTTTGTATCGGTCATCACACCCGACGTTCGCACTTGGAGACTTGGCTTTGCCGTCTCACCGGAATTTAACCGCATTGGTGCAGCATGGCCTACGCTGTTAATATGCGTTGATTCAAACCTTTTTCATACGGTTGCCCATCCATGAGCCAGAGATCCTGCCTGTCTGTCATCCTTGCCGCCGGCGAAGGCACCCGCATGAAAAGCGCGATGCCCAAGGTGCTGCATGCCATTGCCGGCCTGCCGATGGTGGCTCACGTCGTGAAAGCTGCTGAGGCTGCCGGTGCGACCGGCGTGGCGCTGGTGATCGGCCACGGCGCAGACGAGATGCGCAAGGCGGTGCAGAAATTCGCGCCGAAGGCGGAGACCTTCGTGCAGGAGAAGCGGCTCGGCACCGGGCATGCGGTCCTCGCCGCGCGCGAGGCGATATCAAAGGGCTATGACGATATTCTCGTGATGTTCGGCGACACGCCGCTAATCGATGCGCAGGCGTTGGCCGCAGCGCGGCAGAAGCTGGCGGAGGGTGCGGCCGTCGCGGTGATCGGCTTCCGTCCGCCAAGCCCGACTGGCTACGGCCGGTTGATCGAAAAGGACGGTCATCTCATCGCCATCCGCGAGGAGAAGGACTGCTCGGAGGAAGAGAAAAAGATCGGCTTCTGCAATGCCGGCATGATGGCGGTGGCGGCCAAGCATGCGCTGCGGCTGCTCGACAAGGTCGGTAACAAGAACGCCAAGGGCGAATTTTACCTCACCGACATCGTCGAGATCGCCGGCGCGGAAGGGCTCGACGTGGTGGCGACGGAAGCGAGTTTCGAAAGCGCGCTCGGCATCAATAACCGGACCGAGCTCGCCGAGGCGGAAGCCATATGGCAGACGCGCCGGCGGCGCGAGGCGATGCTGTCCGGGGTCACGCTGATAGCGCCCGAAACCGTCTATTTCTCGCACGACACCGAGATCGGCACCGATACGATCGTCGAGCCGAATGTCTGGTTCGGGCCGGGCGTCAAGATCGCATCGGGCGCCAAGATCCATGCTTTCAGCCATATCGAGGGCGCAACGATCGCCTCAAATTGCGATGTCGGGCCGTTCGCCCGGCTGCGGCCCGGCGCGGATCTTCGAAACAAGGCAAAGGTCGGCAATTTCTGCGAGGTCAAGCAGGCGACGATCGAGGAGGGCGCCAAGGTCAACCACCTGACCTATATCGGCGATGCGCGCGTGGGTGCGGCAGCCAATATCGGCGCCGGCACCATCACCTGCAATTATGATGGCTACTCGAAATTCTTTACCGACATCGGCGAGGGGGCCTTTGTCGGTTCGAATTCCTCGCTGGTGGCGCCGGTCTCGATCGGCAAGGGCGGCTATATCGCCTCCGGCAGCGTGATCACCGAAAGCGTGCCCGACGACGCGCTGGCCTTCGGCCGCGCCCGCCAGAAGACGATTCCCGGCAAGGGCAAGGAGTTGCGCGAGCGCTTTGCTTCCGCCGCCGCGGCGAAGAAGAAGGCTGCGGCGGAATAGCGTTTCAGGTGGTGCTTTCGGTGATTTTGCCGAAAGCAGCCGTTACCACGATCTCGCCGACGATTGCCTTGTTGAATTGAGGCAGGTCTTCGGCGGGTATCCAATATTCGAGATGCGCCCTGCTGCCGGCGTGCTCGACGCGGTAGCCGTCGAGAAAGCTTTTCAGGACCTCAAACCGCGTGACGAAGCCGGAACCGCTCGCCTGCACGTTCCAGTCGCGGGCGATCTGGACAGCATAGGCTTCAGTGAGCACCGGATAGAAAATCGGCTGATCGGGCAGGCGCGGCGGAAATTCGCGCATGCCCAAAGCCTTGATCAGCGTCAACTCCTGCGGTCCAACCGGCCGCCACAGCGTTACGGTATGCGTCGCTTTGCTCATTGGTCGAATAAACTGCCCAATTCGAGCCGAGGCAAGGCCCCAAGGAGCGTTCGCCATACGGGCCTTTGCCAACTGTGGCGTGGCGTTCGTCGTTCGAACGATGACATGCTCCGGCCTCAAATGTTTACATGGTGATGAACACCGCCAAACCGTCTAAGCGACAAGACAAGCGTTTGCGGTAACCGGATTGCAAGGGCGTTCTGAGAATGTCCAATGGTACAAAACCGTTCCCGGTGACATGGAACGAAACGCAAAGTGACTTTTACGGCAGGCCGGCAATCCATAGATAGCGCTGGGTTTTCTGCTGGGAATCGGGGGCAATCGCCATGTGCGGTATCGTTGGAATCGTTGGCCGAAGCCAAGTCGCGCCGCTCATCGTCGATGCGCTGAAGCGGCTTGAATATCGCGGCTACGACTCGGCCGGCGTCGCCACCATCGAAAGGGGCGAGCTCGGCCGCCGCCGCGCTGAGGGCAAGCTGGTCAATCTCGAACGCCGGCTGAAGGACGAGCCGCTGGACGGCACGATCGGCATCGGCCACACACGCTGGGCGACACATGGCGTGCCCAACGAGACCAATGCGCATCCGCATTTTTCCGAAGGCGTCGCCATTGTCCACAACGGCATTATCGAGAATTTCGCCGAGTTGCGCGACGAACTCACCCGCGACGGCTACTCTTTCTCTTCGCAGACCGACACCGAGGTCGTCGCGCATCTGGTGGCGCGCGAGCTCGCCAAGGGGCGGAAGCCGGTGGAAGCCGCGCATGCGGCGCTGAAGCGGCTTTCCGGCGCCTTTGCCCTGGCAATCATGTTCAAGGGCGACGAGGACCTGATCGTCGGCGCCCGCAACGGACCGCCTTTGGCCGTCGGCCATGGCGAGGGCGAGATGTTTTTGGGCTCCGACGCCATTGCGCTGGCGCCTTTCACCAATGCGGTCACCTATCTCGAAGACGGCGACTGGGCGGTCGTGCGTCGCGAAAGCGTGACCATCTACGACATCGACGGCAGACAGGTCGACCGCAAGCGCCAGCAGTCGCTGTCGACCAGCTTCATGGTCGACAAGGGAAACCGCCGCCATTTCATGGAAAAGGAAATCCATGAGCAGCCGGAGGTGATCTCGCACACGCTGGCGCATTACTTGGATTTCGCATCGGGGGTGTCGAAGCCGCTCGACCTGCCCTTCGACTTCGCCAAGATCGGCCGCCTGGCACTTTCGGCCTGCGGCACCGCCTACCTCGCCGGGCTGATCAGCAAATACTGGTTCGAGCGCTATGCACGGCTGCCGATCGACATCGACGTCGCCTCCGAGTTCCGCTACCGCGAGATGCCGCTTTCGGCCAATGACGCGGCGTTCTTCATCTCGCAGTCGGGCGAGACCGCCGACACGCTTGCTTCGCTGCGCTATTGCCGCAAGGCCGGCTTGAAAATCGGCGCTGTCGTCAATGTGCGGGAATCGACCATGGCGCGCGAATCCGACGTCGTGCTGCCGACGCTGGCCGGGCCGGAGATCGGCGTCGCCTCGACCAAGGCTTTTACCTGCCAGCTATCCGTCTTGGCTGCGCTCGCGGTCCGCGCGGGCGTGGCGCGCGGCACGATCTCGCGCGATGAGGAAAAGCAGCTGGTGCGCGAGCTTTCCGAGGCGCCGCGCTACGCCACCCGGGTGCTGAAGCTTGACGAGCAGATCGAGCGCATCTCGCGCGAGCTGTCGCGCTACAAGGACGTGCTCTATCTCGGCCGCGACACCAATTTTCCGCTGGCCATGGAAGGCGCGCTGAAGCTCAAGGAAATCTCCTACATCCACGCCGAAGGCTATGCCGGCGGCGAGCTGAAGCACGGGCCGATCGCGCTGATCGACGAGAACATGCCGGTGATCGTCATTGCGCCGCATGACCGCATCTTCGAAAAGACCGTCTCGAACATGCAGGAAGTGGCGGCGCGTGGCGGCAAGATCATCCTGATCACCGACAAGAAGGGCGCGGCGCAGGCCGGCATCAAGACGATGGAGACGATCATCCTGCCCGAAGTGCCGGAGATCATCTCGCCAATCATCTACGCGCTGCCGATCCAGATGCTGGCCTATTTCACCGCCGTCTTCATGGGCACCGACGTCGACCAGCCGCGCAATCTGGCGAAGTCGGTGACAGTGGAGTAGCACCGTCACTACCGCCGGATTGTGGATTGCGTCATGGGTTCCTCGGTTAGTGACAGTACTTCGAAGTGCGACGGCCAACAGCCTTCTTTCGTCATCCACGGGCGGAGCAGGAGCGAAGCTCCTGCGCAGACCCGAGGATCCATTCCGTGACGTTTGCGGCGGATCAAAGCGGTGCAGAATTAGGCACTACCACCCGATACCGCGGAACAGCTCGAACCACTCGGGATTGGCCTTTTCGATCAGTTCGATCTTCCACTGGCGAGGCCAGCGTTTCAGCGACTTTTCACGCTGGATCGCATCGCGGATGTCGAAATACTCCTCGTACCAGACCAGGCGTTGTACGCCGTAGCGCCCGGTAAAGCGCGAGCCTTCGCCGGACCTGTGCTCCGGCATCCGCCGGCCAAGATCGTTCGTCACAGCAGTGTAGATGGTGCCGCGCTTCTTGCTTGCTGTCATATAGACATAGCCGGTCATGCGTGAACGATAACGAATTGATGGTTAGGGACTATTCTGACGGGTGGCATTTTTTGGCCGGCGTCACGGAATGGATCCTCGGGTCTGCGCGTCCGCTTCGCTCCCGCTCCGCCCGTGGATGACGAGGGAGGGGTGTTGCGGCCAATCGCGAACGGAGCAGCTTCCATTTGGAATGCTGAAAGCCGGTTGATGGAGGGCACCCTTAAAAACTTCGCAGTTCCAAACCGGCTCGCGGTTCACTAATCTCAGCGTTGCAACCTGCGCCGCGGTGAATCCATGTCCGACGCCCTGAAGACCTCTGGCATGACCCGGCTGAGGAATTATTTCCTGACGGGCTTCATCGTCTGCGCGCCGCTGGCGATCACGGTCTATATCGCCTGGTCGCTTATCGGCTGGGTCGATTCCTGGGTAAAACCCTATATTCCAGTCCGCTACAATCCCGATACCTATCTGCCGTTCCCGGTCCCGGGCTTCGGGCTGATCGTGGCGCTGGTGCTGATCACGCTGATCGGTTTCCTGACGGCGAACATCGTCGGCCGCGCCATCGTCAATTTCGGCGAGCGGCTGCTTGGCCGCATGCCGCTGGTGCGTGGCATCTATGGCTCGCTGAAGCAGATTTTCGAGACGGTGCTGTCGAATAAGGGCGACATGTTCCGCCAGGTCGGGTTGGTCGAATATCCGAGAAAGGGCGTCTGGTCGCTGGTCTTCGTCGCCAGCGACAAGGAAACCGAGATCAACCAGAAGCTCGATCAGGAAGGCGATCCGCTGATTGCGGTGTTCATGCCCTGCACGCCCAATCCGACCACCGGTTTCCTGATGTATGTCCACAAATCCGAGATCGTGCCGCTCGACATGTCGATCGAGGACGGCGCCAAGCTGATCGTCTCGGCCGGCATGGTAGCGCCGGAGGTCAAGGCCAAGCTGGTGACGCTGAATGGCGAACCGGTCGAAGGACCGCTCGCCAATCCGCCGCTCGGCGCTCAGCCGGCGCGCAGCAGCCGCACCGCCTCGTCGCGGCCGAACAGGTAAAGCAGCAGCCGCAGCGCCCCGCCGCGTTCGGACTGCAATTCCGGGTCGCGCGACAGGATCAGGCGTGCGTCGTCGCGCGCGGCTTCGAGCAGATCGGCATGGAGTTCGAGGCGCGCCACCTGGAAGCCTGGTGTGCCGGACTGGCGGGTGCCCAGCAACTCACCTTCGCCGCGCAGTTTCAGGTCCTCCTCGGCGATCTTGAAGCCGTCCTCTGTCTCGCGCATCACCGAGAGCCGGCGTTTGGCCGTCTCGCCGAGCGGCTCCTTGTAGAGCAGGACGCAGGATGACGGCTTGTCGCCGCGCCCGACCCGGCCGCGCAACTGGTGCAACTGGGCAAGGCCGAAGCGTTCGGCATGCTCGATCACCATGATCGTGGCGTCGGGCACGTCGACGCCGACCTCGATCACGGTGGTGGCGATGAGGATGCGCGTTTCTCCCTGCTTAAAGGCGCGCATCGCCTCGTCCTTTTCCGCACCCTTCATGCGGCCGTGCACGAGACCGATCCGGTCGCCGAAGAGCGGTTTCAGCGAAGCAAAGCGGTCCTCCGCCGACATCAGCTTGATCTCTTCGGATTCCTCGACCAGCGGGCAGATCCAGTAGATTTTCTGGCCATCGGCGACGGCATCGAGCATGCGTCCGACCAGTTCATCCAGCCGCTCCATCGGCAAGGTGACGGTGCGGATCGGCTGCCGGCCGGCCGGTTTTTCGGTGAGCTTCGAGACGTCCATGTCGCCGAAGGCGGTCAGCACCAGCGTGCGCGGGATGGGCGTTGCCGTCATCACCAGCATATCGGGCGCATCGCCCTTGGCGGTGATGGCGAGGCGCTGATGAACGCCGAAGCGGTGCTGCTCGTCGACGACGGCAAGCACCAAGTCGTGGAACGTCACGCTTTCCTGGAACAGCGCATGCGTGCCGACGACGATGTCGATCGCGCCGCCGGCAAGACCTGCAAGCGTCTCCGTGCGTTCGCGGCCCTTCTCGCGCCCGGTCAGGATAGCGAGGCGCAGGCCGACCTTTTCCGCCAGCGGTGCGATCGTCGCCAGATGCTGGCGCGCCAGGATCTCGGTCGGCGCCATCAGGGCCGCCTGGCCGCCGGCCTCGACCGCGCGCGCCATGGCGAGCAGCGCCACCACCGTCTTGCCGGAGCCGACATCGCCCTGCAGCAGGCGCAGCATGCGTTCGGGATCGGCAAGGTCTGCGTTGATTTCGCCGAGCGCGAATTCCTGGCTGGTGGTGAGCTTGTAGGGAAGGGCAGCTCGTAGCTTCTCGACGATGCGGCCGTCGCCGGTAAGCGGCCGGCCCGAAAGACGGCGAATTCTCGCCCGCACCAGCGCCAACGAAACCTGCCCGGCGAGCAATTCGTCGTAAGCAAGACGGCGCCAGGCCGAGCCTTCGACGGCAACGTCGATCGGGTCCTTCGGATAGTGGATGCGGGCGAGCGCGTCGCCGAAGGACGGGAATGTATGGCGGCGCATGAAGGCGTCGTCCTGCCACTCCGGCAGTTCCGGCAGGCGGCCAAGCGCCTGTCCGATGGCGCGGCGCAGCACCTTTGCCGAGAGGCCGGCGGTGAGCGGATAGACCGGCTCGACCAACGGTAGGCCCTCGGCCTCGTCGATCGGCGCGATGTGGTCGGGATGGACCATCGTCGGGCGGCCGTTGAACCACTCCATGCGGCCCGAGATCACCACACGCTCGCCCTCGGGAAGCATTTTCTGCAAATAGGCGGCATGGGCATGGAAGAAGGTCAGTGCGACCTCGCCGGTGTCGTCATGGGCGTAAACCCTGTACGGCACCGACCTGTTGCCGCGCGGCGGCGGCTGGTGGCGGTCGACGCGCACCTCGAGCGTGACGATCTGGCCCTCGGCCGACAGCGCGATGCCAGGCCGGTTGCGGCGGTCGATGACGGTGTTGGGCAGCACGAACAGAAGGTCGGCCGCGCGCGCAGCGCGATCGCCGAGGTCGGCCGGCACGACACGCTCGATCAGCAATCCGACCTTCGGGCCGACGCCAGCAAGCGAAGTGATCGGAACGAACAAGGGATCGAGGACGGTGGGACGCATCGTGTCAGCTTATGTCGCGACGAGGGCAGCGCAAAGGCTGACACCGCTCTCTATCCACGCTATATGCGCCGCTTTGGACAGGGATGCGGCGCCATGACCGGAACACAGCGATCAAGCGAGGGGTTGGACGCGCGCCGCCGCAAGCTCCTGTTCCGCTCCTGGCATCGCGGCATGCGCGAGATGGACCTGATCCTCGGTTCCTTCGCCGACGCCGAGATCGGCGCCTTGACCGGCGATGAAATCGACCAATATGAGAGACTTCTCGAAATTCCCGACACCGAATTTTTCCCGATGGTCACCGGCGAGCGCCCAGTTTCGCCCGATATCGACTGCGCGGTTCTGCGGAAGATCCTGGCGTCGCGCCGGACCACGACATTTTGAAAAACGCATATCCATGACCCTCATTCCTTCCATTGGCCTGCCCACGGGCCGCGCCGGCCAGTTCGTTGTCGACGGCGTCGCCGACGGCTACGAAGCCTTCGCCCTGGTGCAGACGGCGCAGGAGATCGCGCCCGACAAGCCGGTGCTGTTCGTCGCGCGCGACGGCCAGCGGCTGCCGGCGATCATCGAGGCGCTCGCCTTTGCCGCGCCCGGCCTGCCGGTGCTGGAGCTGCCGGCCTGGGACTGCCTGCCTTACGACCGCGTCTCGCCCGGCGCAGATGCCGCGGCGCGGCGGCTCGACGCGCTTTCGGCCATGATCGCGCTGGCCAAGAAACCGCATCGCGCGGTGATCCTCACCACCGCCAATGCGCTGTTGCAGCGCATCCCGCCGGCCGAGCTGATCGAAGCTCAGACTTTCCACGCCAAGCCGGGAAACCAGATCGACATGAACGCGCTGATCGCGCGGCTGGAGACGTCCGGCTTCGAGCGCGTGCCGACCGTTCGCGGGCTTGGTGAATTCGCGGTGCGCGGCGGCATCCTCGACCTTTTCGCGCCCGGCTGGAGCGAGGCGCTCAGGCTCGACTTCTTCGGCGACACGCTGGAATCGATCCGCGTCTTCGACGTCGCGACGCAGCGCACCACCGGGCAGCGCAAGTCGATGTCGCTGCAAGCGATGAGCGAGGTGGCGCTGACACCGGAAACGATCAGCCGCTTTCGCCGCTCCTATATCGAGGCCTTCGGCGCGCCGTCGCGCGATGACGCGCTCTACGCTGCGGTCAGCGAAGGCCGCCGCTTCGCCGGCATGGAGCACTGGCTGCCGTTCTTCTACGAGCGGCTGGCGACCGTGTTCGACTATCTGCCGGATGCGCCCGTCGTGTTCGACCATCTGGCACATGAGGCCATGGCCGAGCGCCACACGCTGATCCTCGACCACTATGAGGCACGCCGGAAGCAGGCCGACAGCGCGCTCAAGGATGCCGTCCCTTACAAGCCGGTGGCGCCGGATCTGCTGTATCTCTCGCCCGAAAACCTCAAGGCGTCGCTCGGACCGCGCGAGGACATAGACTTCACCGTCTTCGACGCCCCGGACGTCGGTGGCAAAAAAGTCTTCCATGGCGGCTCGCGGCAAGGCCGCAGCTTTGCCGAGGAGCGCGCCGATCCCAACATCAACGTCTTCGACGTCGTCGTGAAGCACATTGCCGACGAGCGCGCGGCGCGTCGCCGCGTCGTCGTCGCCGGCTGGACCGAAGGCTCGCTCGACCGGCTCGGGCAAATTCTCGCGGAGCACCATCTCAGGAATCTGAAACCTGTCGCGACGCTGGCCGAGGTCGAAAAGCTAGAGCCGGGGCAGGCGGGCCTTGCCGTGCTGCCGCTCGAATCCGGCTTTGAGACCGACGATCTGGTCGTCGTCGCCGAGCAGGACATCCTCGGCGACAGGCTCATTCGGCGTTCCAAGCGCAAGAAGAAGGCCTCCGATTTCATAGCCGAAGCCTCGTCGCTGTCGGCAGGCGACATCGTCGTCCATGCCGACCATGGCATAGGCCGCTTCATCGGCTTGCGGACCATCGAAGCGCTCGGCGCGCCGCATGACTGTCTCGAAATTCATTATGCCGGCGACGATCGCCTGTTCCTGCCGGTGGAAAACATCGAGCTTCTGTCGCGCTATGGCTCGGATTCGGCCGAAGCGACGCTCGACAAGCTGGGCGGCGGCGCCTGGCAGGCGCGCAAGGCACGGCTGAAGCGGCGCCTGCTCGACATGGCCGGGCAATTGATCCGCATCGCCGCCGAGCGGCAGATGCGCGCCGCGCCCTCCATGATCCCGGCGGAAGGGCTTTATGGCGAGTTCGCCGCGCGTTTCCCCTATGAGGAGACCGACGACCAGCAGACGGCGATCGATTCCGTCCTGGATGATCTCGGCGCCGGCAAACCGATGGACCGGCTGATCTGCGGCGACGTCGGCTTCGGCAAGACGGAAGTTGCGTTGCGCGCCGCCTTCATCGCGGCCATGGAAGGGTTCCAGGTCGCGGTCGTGGTGCCGACGACGTTGTTGTCGCGGCAGCACTTCAAAACCTTCTCGCAGCGCTTTTCGGGCCTGCCGATCCGCATTGCGCAGGCGTCGCGCCTGGTTGGTTCAAAAGAATTGGCGGAGACCAAGAAGGGCATCGCCGAAGGCACGGTTGACATCGTCGTCGGCACGCACGCGCTGCTCGGCAGCTCGATCTCGTTCAAGCGCCTCGGCCTGCTGATCATCGACGAGGAGCAGCATTTCGGCGTCAAGCACAAGGAGCGGCTGAAGGATCTCAAGTCCGACGTGCATGTGCTGACGCTGTCGGCGACGCCGATCCCGCGCACGCTGCAACTGGCGCTGACCGGCGTTCGCGAGCTCTCGCTGATCGCCACGCCGCCGGTCGACCGCATGGCGGTGCGCACCTTCATCTCGCCCTTCGATCCGCTGGTCATCCGCGAGACACTGCTGCGCGAACGCTATCGCGGCGGGCATTCCTTCTATGTCGTGCCGCGTATTAGCGACCTGGCCGAAATCCATGATTTCCTGAGGGAATCCGTGCCGGAGCTGAAAGTGGCGGTGGCGCATGGCCAGATGCCGCCGGGCGAGCTCGACGACATCATGAACGCTTTCTACGACGGTCAGTACGACGTGCTCCTGTCGACCACCATCGTCGAATCCGGGCTCGATATCCCGACCGCAAACACGCTGATCATCCACCGCGCCGACATGTTCGGTCTGGCGCAGCTCTACCAGTTGCGCGGCCGCGTCGGCCGTTCGAAGGTGCGCGCCTATGCGCTGTTCACGCTGCCGGCGAACCGCAAGCTCACCGATACGGCCGAGCGCAGGCTGAAGGTGCTGCAGTCGCTCGACACACTCGGCGCAGGGTTCCAGCTCGCCAGCCACGACCTCGACATCCGTGGCGCCGGCAATCTTCTGGGCGAAGAGCAGTCCGGCCATATCAAGGAGGTCGGCTTCGAGCTCTACCAGCAGATGCTGGAAGAGGCGGTGGCCGAGGTGAAGGATACCGGCGAGGCGCAGGACGGCGGCTGGTCGCCGCAGATCGCCGTCGGCACCGCGGTGATGATCCCGGAAAGCTATGTGCCCGACCTGCAGCTCCGCATGGCGCTCTACCGACGCCTTGGCGACCTCGAAACCACCGAGGAGATCGACGGTTTCGGCGCCGAGCTGATCGACCGCTTCGGGCCGCTGCCGGAAGAGGTGACGCATCTGTTGAAGATCGTCTTCATCAAGGCGCTCTGCCGCAAGACCAATGTCGAGAAGCTCGATGCAGGCCCGAAGGGCGTCGTCATTCATTTCCGCAAGCGCGAGTTCCCCAATCCGGTCGGGCTGGTCAAGTTCATCGGCGAGCAGGGATCGCTGGCCAAGATCAGGGCCGACCATAGCGTCGTTTTCATCCGCGACTGGCCGAACGCGGAGAAGCGGCTCGCCGGCTCGGCCGTGGTGATGACGCAACTGGCGCGGCTCGTCGACAAGGCCGCGTAACGGCGTCTACATTGGAAGCCGAGCAGCTCAACGCATTCGCCACCACTGAAAAACCCGGCTAGAATAGGCAGTCGGCTTCGTGTAAGGAGCCGCGACCTCGTATCGAGGCTGGAATGGCGGGCAACCACGCTCGCCGGTTTGTTTGACGCAATTCCGGACGGAAAGCCGTTACACTTTCCTGGAGTTGCTCTGGAAGGGCGTTGGGTGCAGCGATGACGAAATGGTCGCCGAATTCGTGGAGAGCAAAGCCGATCAAGCAGGTGCCGGCCTATCCGGACCTTGGGGCTTTGCAGGCCACGGAAGCGCGGCTTGCGACCTATCCGCCGCTGGTCTTTGCCGGCGAGGCGCGCAAGCTGAAGAAGCAGCTGGCGGCCGTGGCAGCCGGCGAAGCCTTCCTGCTCCAGGGCGGTGACTGCGCCGAGAGCTTTGCCGAACATGGCGCCGACAACATCCGCGACTTCTTCCGCGTCTTCCTGCAGATGTCGGTGGTGCTTACCTTCGCCGGCGCGCAGCCGGTGGTGAAGGTCGGCCGCGTCGCCGGCCAGTTCGCCAAGCCACGCTCGTCCGACAACGAGACGAAGGCCGGCGTGACGCTGCCGAGCTACCGCGGCGACATCATCAACGGCATTGAATTCGACGCCTCCTCGCGCATTCCGGATCCGGCGCGCCAGGAGATGGCGTATCGCCAGTCCGCCGCGACGCTCAATCTTCTGCGCGCCTTCGCGCAGGGCGGCTATGCCAGCCTGGAAAACGTGCATCGCTGGATGCTGGGCTTCGTCGCCGACAGCCCGCAGGGAGAAAAATACGAATCGCTCGCCAACCGCATCACCGAGACGATGGATTTCATGCGCGCGGTGGGCATCACGTCCGAAACCAATTTCGCGCTGCGCGAAACGGATTTCTACACCAGCCACGAGGCGCTGCTGCTCGGCTATGAGGAAGCGCTGACGCGAGTCGATTCGACCTCCGGCGACTGGTACGCGACCTCGGGCCACATGATCTGGATCGGCGATCGCACCCGCCAGCCAGATCACGCGCATATCGAATATTGCCGCGGCATCAAGAATCCGCTCGGCCTGAAATGCGGGCCGTCGCTGACACCGGACGGCCTGATGGAATTGATCGACCTGCTCAATCCCGAAAACGAGCCGGGCCGTCTGACGCTGATCGCGCGCTTCGGCTCCGACAAGGTCGCCGAGCATCTGCCGAAGCTGGTGCGGGCAGTTAAGAAGGAAGGCCGCAACGTTGTCTGGTCGTCGGATCCGATGCATGGCAACACGATCGAGGCGGCCGGCTACAAGACGCGGCCGTTCGACCGCATCCTCAAGGAAGTGCAGACCTTCTTCGAAGTTCATCGCGCGGAAGGCACGCATCCGGGCGGCATCCATATAGAGATGACCGGCAAGAACGTCACCGAATGCACCGGCGGCGCCCGCGCCATCACGGCGGAAGACCTGCAGGACCGCTATCACACCCATTGCGACCCGCGCCTCAACGCCGATCAGGCGATCGAGCTCGCCTTCCTGGTCTCGGACCTGCTCAAGAAGAGCCATCCGGTCCAGCACAAGCAGGCCGCTAACGCGTGAACAGAGGCTTGACGCCTATCGTCGGAGGCGCTGGCGGCGATGCCGTCGCCTTTTGACGTCGGGCTGATAAACTTCAAGTCGCGGGTCATTCCGGATCGGGCGGTCCGGGCGGATCGCCCGGGAAACTGGTCCTGCCGGGCGGAATGACGGCAAAGCTGATCTCCAGCGGCGTTGCCTTGAGCGACCAGTCGAACGGCACGGTCTTGACCGGCAGGCCGGCGATCCACGCCTGCTGTTGCGGGGAGAGCCTCCAACCGGTCGGCCACACCAGCAGCAGGCCCTGATCGCGCAGGCGCTGGTCCGTGATCCAGGGGGCAAGGCGCCTGTCGAGCGTCGTGAAAATCGATGGCTGGTCCGCCGCTTCCAACCCGGCAAGCTGAGCCACGCCGTCCTCGCCGCCGACGATGCCCAGTGGTCCTGGTACCGTCTCATGCCAGATCGCTTCGGCCGTCTGCGAGATCGATCGTGCCGGCCAGCACATCGGCTGCAGGCGACCGAGGACGTTGCAACCGGTCCAGCGTGTAATCGCATAGGCGCTCGATACGCCGACCACGCATAGCAGTGCCAGCAGCGTCAGCCGGCGCAACTCGGCCGCGCCCAGGCGCTGTCCCAAGAGTGCAACCGCGAGGGTGCCGACCAAATTGTACATCGTCGCGCCCCAGGACTCGCCGGTGCCGGTAAACAGCGAGGCGGCCATGATCAGGAGCGCCGGCCCCAGGCCCATCCATGCCAGGTAGACAATCGCGCGCCGCTCGGGGGCAGGGCGGACCGGTAAGGGGTCTCGTGCCGGGTCGGGCCGCCGTCGCAGCAGGCCGGAAATAGCAAGAACGGCGGGAAGAGCGGCAAGCCCTGCAAGCTGAACGCCGATATAGTAGAGCCGTGCGCGGTTAGCGAGCACCCAGGCGTTGCGATGCTCCGCATAGGTCAGCGGCAGGAAATCGAGGCGGAAAAGCGCAATTGCCAGCGGCGCCGCGAGGCCCAGAAAAACCGCAAGACCGAGCCATGGCCATGGGGTGGCAAGCCGGCTTCGAGCGCGGGCGTCGTACAAAATCCAGATACCACCGAACACCAGTAGCAGAGCCGTCGAGAACTTTGCGTAGAGCCCGATGCCCGAGACGAGGCCGAGGGCGAGCCACCAGCCTGGACGGCCGTCGCGCGCCGAGCGCCACAGCAACCATGAGATTGCGGCCCAGAACGGCATTTGCGCGTAATCATGGTTGAATTGCGGGGTCGGCCAGCCGAAGAAATAGATCGACGGCATCAAGAGCACGGCGGCGATCGCCCGGGTCGGGCCCATGATGTCGCGCGCGAGAAGGTAGACCAGGACGAAAGTCGTCGAGATCATCAACTGCGACAGCATATATTGCGGCCAGCGGAACGAGCCGGTGAGCAGGTGGCTGATCTCGAGCAGCCAGCAGGGGAGTTGCGGGTGCTTGTAGGTCAGCAGCACCCATTCGCGTCCCCACATGAAACCCTCGACGACGTCGCGCGGCGGCCCAACGTTGACGAGCGCGGGCATGACGGTCCAGCAGGCGATCTGGATCAGGCACAAAAGCGCCAGTAACCGCCATGGATGCCGGACCAGACCGTTCCAGATGGAAGACAGATCGTCTTCCGCCGCAGCCGCGGCGGGCCAGACATGCACGGATTCACTGGTTCTCGACATACGGGCCTAAAATCATACCGATGGATTGCTGAACAGTCCGATAGCAAAAGCTTACGAAAAAGTATTCTTCCGCAACATTGTAAAACCAAGATTGCGATGGAACCCGTCGCCGGCGCTTCGGGCAGGACCGGCCGGCCGATCATTGCCGGAGCCCGTCCGTAGCGCCGCGGTTTTAGCAATACAGGTTCCTCCATGCGCCATCAGCATGCCGTCATCCATCATCGTGGGCTCGATTTCTGGTCGGCGCGCGCCGCGGTTCTCGTCGTCATCTGCCTGCAGCTTCTGGTCATCAACAACCTGTCCTTCGGTCCGCGCTGGCTGGCCCCTACAGTGGAGGCGGCGCTGCTGGCGCCCCTGTCGATCGCGACGGCCTGGACGCAAATGGCGACGCGCAACGCCGTCGACCATGAGCATTGGTACGCGATCGGCCGATTGCGCCTCTATATCCGCCGCGCAGCATTGGTGATGACCGGCGTCATCAGCATCATGAATTGCGGGTCGCTGGTCTTCCTGGTGCGGGCGTTGCTGGAAGGGCATGCCGGGGCCGGCACGACGCTGCTCGTCGACGCGCTCAACATCTGGGTCACCAATGTGATTGTCTTTGCGCTGTGGTTCTGGAGCACCGACCGGGGAGGCCCGCCGACCTGCGGGCTGGTCAAGCGCGCGCAGGCAGACTTCCTGTTTCCGCAAATGACGCTACCCGATCGCGAGATACAGGGCTGGCTGCCGGGCTTCGTCGACTATGTCTTCCTGGCTTTCACCAATGCCACGGCGTTCTCGCCGACCGACACCTTGCCGCTCACGCAGCGCGCGAAGCTCCTGATGATGGCCGAAGCAATGATCTCGCTCCTGACCATCGCGCTGGTGGCGGCGCGTGCGGTGAACATCCTGGCCTAAACCTGTATCGATATTCAGGTGAGGTCGGCCTGCGAATGGCGGCCTCCTGCGCTTCCGGTGCTCACGTACTTGAAGTACGCTCCGCTCGGGTTCTCGGAGGCCACCATTCTCGGCTCTTCCTGACCTGAATCTCGATACAGTTTTCGGAGTTCAGTAGCCGCGCTCCCAGCGCATTCCGGCAAGCCTTGGGTCCGCAAAAGCAGCGCGTGAGAATTCCAGCCTCTTCTCCGGGAATTCGCAGATCGCCTGCAGGCCGAAAGAGCCGATCCGGATGCGCCAGGTCTGCGGCTCCAGCGGCCTGGCCTTGGCAAAGCCCTTGCAGGTCAACAGCGCGATGTTGGCGCCCCTGGGATCGCGCACCGAGCGATAGCGGATCGCCTGCAGCTCGGCTTCGCGCGCGACATCGGCGATCGCCTGGCAGGCGGTGTAGTCGGTGGGCTGCGTCCAGGCCTGTTCGTCGCGATCCAGGGGCGGCCGTGTCAGGTCGATCGCGCGGCCGCATTTTATCGCAGCGGCGAAGGCAGTGTATTCCGCGGCGTCGTTCGGCCATGGCGTCGCCGGCGACTCCGCAAAGAACAGCAAGCGGTAGAAAGCCATTTCCGCCACCGCCGTCAGCACCGTCTCGGCGGCATAATAGACGCCTTTGGTCTTACCGGCGCGGCGAAAACGCGAGCCGTATGGATAAACGGAGCCATAGCGAAAAGGCGTCGACAACAGGTAATGGAGGTGGCGGCACTCCAGCGGGATATGCGGCTTGGTGTCCTCGATGAGATCTTCCAGCAGCGCCTGCTCGTCGAGCGTGTCGATGAGCTTAAGGGTCGAGACGCGGTGCTGCGCCTCGACCATTCGCCAGTACTTGCCTTCGAGCCGGACGGCCTCAGACGAGAGCGCGCCGGGAGTCCAGGTAGGCAATGACATCGACAAGTCCGGCAATCGTCAGGATTTTTTCGAGCGGCGTGCCGTCGAGCGTGGTGTTGGGATTCTTCAGCCACGCCCGGGCGACGGTCTCGTCGCCGCCGACGATGGCGTCGAGCGAGCGGAACAGGCGCACGAACAGCACCGCCAATTCGAACGGCTTGGTGCCGCGTTCAAGCAGGAATTCCTGCCGGCGCATGCGCGAGACCGTTGCTTCCGACACGCCGATGACCAAGGCAAGCGTCCTGGCGGTGATATCGAGCAGGTCGGCCGCGCGCAGCGTGGCCTTGGTAATGACGGCATTTTCGGCCGCCGTCGCGGCCGCGACTGGACGTTGCATAAGCGCACCCTTTCATTTCTGTGGAAAATATAATCCACAAAAATTCGCCTGGAAAGGGGTGTGTCAGTCTTTCTTGTAAAGCAGCCAGCTTTTGCCAGCCCGGCTGACCGTGGCCGAGTGCTTTGTCACACGGTTGCGGCCGCCGACCTTGGAGCGGTAAAGCGCCTGGTCGGCCTTGGTGTAGAGATCCTCGGGGTTTTCCGCCTCCGAGGCCATGCAGATGCCCATCGATACGGTAACGGTGCCGTAGTTCATGCCGGTCTGGCTGCCGGTGAACGGTGTCTGCTCGATTAGCGCGCGGATGCGCTCGGCGATCTCGTATGTGGCTTCCTCGCTGGCGCCTTCGACGATAAGCGCGAACTCCTCGCCGCCGGTTCGCGCGACAAATATGTCGGCACGCACGCTGGACTGGAAGATCTCGGCGATGATCTGCAGGATCCTGTCGCCGACCGGGTGGCCATAGCGATCGTTTATGTCCTTGAAATGATCGATATCGGCAAGGATCAAGGCGTTGAACAATATGCCGCGGTTGCTGTTGTAGATCCGGGTGATCTCCTTGTCGAAGGCGCGGCGGTTCCACAGCTGCGTAAGCGGGTCGGTGTCGGCGAGCCGCTTGTATTCCTCGAGCTTCGACTTGACGCTTTCAAGCTCGGCTGTCTTTTCGCTGAGCGTGCTGGCGATCTGACGGCCATGGTCGATCGTCGAGCTGGTGGCGGCCGACATCGCGCCTGCGATCTTCTGCAGGAGTTCTTGCGAAAGCAGGCTGCGATTGCTCAGGCCGCTCGAGGTCTCGTCGAGGATGCGGCCATACTTCTCGATATGCGAGCGCTCGCTGCGCAACAGCGCGGCGATGTCCTCGAGCTCCTTGGCCATCACCTCACGGGCGTGCTCGACAATGGCGGGGCCGTGGTGCTGCGGGAAGAAGCTCCGTCCGATGCGGTCGAGGTCTTCCTGGGTCGGGCGGTTGCTCAACGAGACGACGGCAAGGCTGAGTTCGCGATTGCTGCTGCTGAGCGCCTCGTAGAAGATTTCATAGTTACGCGGCAGGCCAAGCACGCCGAGCTGTCGCATCGTCGTCACGACGGTGCTGGCGATGTCGGTATTCCTGTCGGTCGGAATGGCTGCCGGCTTCATGTCTGTTCACTGCCCCTTCAGTGCGACCGGAGACCTGCCACCGCCGGCGTTCGCTCACGCGGGGATTTGAATCAGAATTGCGACGGCGCGTCCCCAACACGACCATCGCTTGTGGGAACGATAAATGCAGTCCTGCTAAAGTTTCCTTAATAGCCTGCATTTCCTCATTGTCCTTGCTACCACAGGGTGCAAAGCGGTGCAGGGGTAGCTTCTGAAACGCGTCGCTTCGGTGTCGCATTTGCCGGTGCCCGGTCATCTCAAAACTGGAATTCTATCCGGCAATGAACGGTGCAGACGACGTCGAAGGAGGCCGGAATGGACAATCATAGCGGATCGTGCCTGTGCGGGGCGGTGCGTTTCAGAACGAAGGGCCCGCTACGCGGCGTGATTTATTGCCATTGTTCACAATGCCGCAAGCAGAGCGGCCATTTCTACGCCGCAACCAATGTAGCGGACGCCGACATCGTTATCGAAGGCATGGAAAATCTCACCTGGTATGAGGCATCCGACTTCGCCAAGCGTGGCTTTTGCAAGACATGCGGCTCGGTGCTGTTCTGGAAGCCGAAAGGCGATGCATATGTTTCGGTTATGGCTGGTTCATTCGAGGAACCGAGCGGGCTTCGGGGCGAATGCCACATCTTCGTCGGCGACAAGGGCGATTATTATTCGATCGAGGACGGGTTGCCGCAGTTCGAGAAATCGGCGCCGTCGATAAAGGTCGCGGGCGGATGAATTTTGCAGCGGCTGCCTTATTCCCTTGATCCCACCATTGCGATATCCCCTGCCGGTGACTCGCAAAGGGGCAGAGGAATGCAGCGGCTGATCGATGCTTTCATCAATTCAGTGCGGGCCTTCCGCAAGTTGGCCGCCCACGAAAAGGCGTTCCAGCAGGAATTGCTGTTGCTGGCGCTCGCCTTGCCGGCCGGCTGGTTCATCTCGGTTTCCTGGCGCGGCTATGCCCTGCTGATCGGTGCTGTGCTGCTCCTGATCATGGTCGAAGTGCTCAACACCGGCATCGAGGCGGCCTGCGACGCAATCTCGCGCGAATTCCACATCGACATCCAACTTGCCAAGGACTGCGGTTCGCTGGCCGTGCTGATTTCGATCGTGATCGCCGGCGGCGTCTGGGGCATCGCCATCATCGAACGCCTTGTCGGCGCGCCGATCTGATCCTCGCGGATTGATCAAGATCCTGCCTGGTCTTCCCTGGCGCGTTCGCGCTTCGCGAAGTGATGGCCTACCAACCAGGCGACCACGGCGATAACGATGCCGACGCCGAGGGCGATGAGCAGGCGCTGATGGCGAGCAAACGCCTGGCCCACGATTTCCTCCGCGCCCAGGCCGAAGACATAGCCGATGCCGCTGAACAGGGCCGACCAGACCGCGGACGAGATGGCATTCAGGATGACGAAACGCGGCATGGACACGGTCGACAGGCCGGCGGCGACGCCGCCGACCAGGCGCATGCCGTAGATATAGCGGTTGGTCAGCACGAAAATGTTGGGATGGGTGTTGAGCAGGCGATAGGCTCGGCTGAAGCCCGGACGCCTGCGCAACAGTCTCACATAGCGATGTTCAGCGAAGCTGCGCCCCAGGGTGAAGAAGAACGTGTCGCCGGCGAAGGCGCCGAGGAAGGCGGCAAAGAAAGTCTGCCACAGCACGAAAACATGCTGATGGGCGAAGAAGCCGCCCAGGATCGCCGCGCTTTCGCCTTCGGCCACGCAACCCAGGAAAACCGCGATCAACCCGTATTGCTCGATGAGGCGGTGGATGGTCTCGCTCATTCCGTTGCGGGCCGCGCGGACAGTTTTTCGTCAATGCGCCTGATCTGCTCGGCCATGCGCAGGATTTCGTCACGCATGCCGATGATCTCGCTATGGCGAAGCTCGTCGAGTTTTTCATGCAGGGCCATGATCTCGATCTCGGCCTTCAGATTGACCTCGTAGTCATGGGCGGCGTCGATGCGGTCGCGCTCGGTCTGGCGGTTCTGCGACATCATGATCACCGGCGCCTGGATAGCCGCCAGCATCGACAGAACAAGGTTGAGGAAGATGAAAGGGTAGGGGTCGAAGGCGTCGCGGGTGAGCAGCCAGGCGTTGCCGGCAGTCCAGACAACAAGAAAGGCCAGGAAGCTCAGGATGAAGGACCAGGAGCCGCCGATCCTGGCGATGGTGTCGGCAATACGGTCGCCATAGGTCTCGTGGAAGGCCACGGCCTTGTTGGTGTCGCGGGTGATGGTGGTGCGCTCGAGCGTCGACTGGAGCACGCGGCTCTCGATCGGACCGAAACCGTCCGGCTTTCGCTTGAGCAGACGGTTCGCCATATCTTCGACGATCTTGTTCATTTGTCCTCTCCTTCGGCCGGGCGTCGATAGAGGTAGAGGCTGCCGGGCCGGACGTGAAGTGATAGATTGCGGCGAACAAGCGGGGACAATGATGCTCGATTTCCAGAAAATCCATGCACGGGCGGCAAAGCGCAAGGGCGGAGAGGCCGTGCTGGCGCCGTTGCTTGGCCCCGCGCCCGATAATATGGCGGTGGCAAAGATCCCCGACGACCGCATCCTCTCCACCATGGCCGAGCGCATTTTCGCAGCCGGCTTCGTGTGGCGGGTGATCGAGCAGAAATGGCCAGGTTTCGAGGAAGCGTTCCTCGGCTTCGAGCCGAAGCGGCTTCTGTTCCAGCCGGACGACTTCTGGCACGAGCTTGCATCCGACAGCCGCATCGTGCGCAATCCGCAGAAGATCAAGTCGGTGCGCGACAATGCCGCCTTCGTCGATCGCGTCTCGAAGGAACATGGCAGCTTCGGCAAATTCATCGCCTCCTGGCCCGCGGACGATCAGGTCGGCCTGACCGCGTATCTCGCCAAGCATGGCAGCCGGCTCGGCGGCAACACCGGCCAGTATTTCCTGCGCTGGCTCGAATGGGACACGTTTGTGGTCTCTACCGACATGGCGGCGGCATTGCGCGATGCCGGCCTCGACATCGCCGAAAACCCGACCTCGAAGCGGGACCTCGACAAGATCCAGGCGCAGATCAACCAATGGTCGGCCGAGACCGGCCTGCCGCGCCGCCACATCTCGCGCATCCTAGCGATGTCGATCGGCGAGAACCGCTCGGCAGAGGCGCTGCGCGAATATATGGGCGACTAGGTGGTTGGGATCGATCGACGTCCGTCGATCGATCAGGGAGATAGTCGGCTCTGCCGGCGCCGCCTATTAGTCAGGATACGGTCCTCAATCGATCAAAGACATAATCGGCGCCGCCTAGTAGTCAGGATACGGTCCTCAATCGATCAGGGACATAATCGGCTCCGCCGATTAGTCAGGATACGATCTTCGATCGATCAGGGACATAATCGGCTCCGCCGATTAGTCCTAAGTGGCACAACCAAACGCCATTGCGGGGCGATTTCAGCCACGCTAAATCCGTACCATGACCAAGACCGCTCCCGATATCCTGCGCATTGCCGTCGCCCAGCTCAACCCGACCGTCGGCGACGTCGCCGGCAATCTGGCAAAAGCGCGCGAGGCGAGGGCGGACGCGGCGCGCCAGGGCGCCGATCTGGTGCTCTACACCGAGCTCTTCCTCGCCGGCTATCCGCCGGAAGACCTGGTGCTGAAGCCTTCCTTCCTGAAGGCTTGCGAGAAGGCGGCGCAGGATCTCGCCGAGGACACGGCCGATGGCGGGCCGGGCGTCATCGTCGGCACGCCGCTGAAGCGCCGGACCGGCACGCATAACTCGATCGTCTTCGCCGACGGCGGCAAGATCATCGCCGAGCGCTACAAGCTCGACCTCCCGAATTATGGCGAATTCGACGAGAAGCGCGTCTTCCAGGCCGGGCCGGAACTGCAGGGTCCGGTCAACTTCCGCGGCGTGCGCATCGGCATTCCGATCTGCGAGGACATCTGGGGCGACATCGCCGTGTGCGAGACGCTTGCCGAAAGCGGCGCGGAGATCCTTTTGGTGCCGAACGGCTCGCCCTATTACCGCGCCAAGATCGACGTTCGCCACCAGGTCGTCATCCGGCAGGTCATCGAAACCGGCTTGCCGATGATCTACGCCAACCAGCTCGGCGGCCAGGACGAGCTGATCTTCGACGGTGCCTCATTCGCCATCGGCGCCGACAAGACACTTGGCTTCCAGATGAGTCAGTTCGAGGAGGCGGTCGACGTCACCACCTGGAAAAGGAAGGGAGACAGCTGGGTCTGCTCGGAAGGCCCGATGTCGAAGATCCCCGATCGAGAAGAGGCCGACTATCGCGCCTGCATGCTGGGCCTGCGCGACTACGTCAACAAGAACGGTTTCAAGAACGTCGTGCTCGGCCTCTCCGGCGGCATCGACTCGGCGATCTGCGCGGCTTTGGCCGTCGATGCGCTGGGCGAAGAGCGGTTGCGCACCGTCATGATGCCCTACCGCTATACGTCGAAGGATTCGCTGAAGGACGCCGAGGACTGCGCACGCGCGCTTGGCTGCCGCTATGACATCGTGCCGATCTCCGAGCCGGTCGAAGGCTTCAGGCACGCGCTGACCCAGCTCTTCGAGGGTACCCAGGAAGGTATCACCGAGGAGAACCTGCAGAGCCGCGCCCGCGGCACGATCCTGATGGCAATCTCCAACAAGTTCGGCTCGATGGTGGTCACCACGGGCAACAAGAGCGAGATGTCGGTCGGCTACGCCACGCTCTACGGCGACATGAATGGCGGCTTCAACCCGATCAAGGATCTCTACAAGATGCAGGTCTACGCGCTGTCGCGCTGGCGCAACAACCATGTGCCGCCAGGTGCGCTCGGACCGTCGGGCGAGGTAATCCCGAACAACATCATCGACAAGGCGCCGTCGGCGGAGCTGCGCGAGAACCAGACCGACCAGGATTCGCTGCCGCCCTATCCGGTGCTGGACGACATCCTGGAATGCCTGGTGGAGAACGAGATGAGCGTCGACGACATCGTCGCGCGTGGCCACGACCGGGCGACGGTGACGCGTGTCGAGCATCTGCTCTACATCGCCGAATACAAGCGCCGGCAGGCGGCGCCTGGCGTGAAGATTACCAAGAAGAATTTCGGCCGCGACCGCCGCTACCCGATCACCAACCGGTTCCGGGATCGCGGCTAGTCCGCGAGATTGCGCCGCGCATGCAGGATGTTGAAATCAGTTTCGACCTGTCGCGGATCGATTTCCGGGCAACCTCCGATCTGCTCATGCAAAGCTATTGGGGTGCGTCGCGAACCGACGAGGCCAACCGCCGCGCCTTCGACAACTCGCTCTGCATCGGCGCCTATCTCGATGGCAAGCAGGTCGGATTCGCCCGCGCGATCACCGACTACACGGTCTTTGCCTATCTTGCCGACGTCATCGTCTGGCCGGAGCGTCGTGGGCATGGCATCGGCAAACGGCTTGTGCAGGCACTCTTAGATCATCCCGATATGAAGACGGTTTCTCATTGGAGCCTCACGACCAGCGACGCTCACAGCCTCTACCAGAAGTTCGGGTTCCGGGCGGAAGGGCGCTACATGCGACTGGATCGCTCACCCGCTGCCTGAGGCCTGGCCACAACCCGCCGTTGTTGCAAATTCGTCGCAGTGCTTGGACCAGATGTCGTTTTGGCGACGGGCCGACTTGGCGATCGGCTGATGCCTGCCTATAACAACCTTTCCGCGATTCCCTTCCGGGAGGACCGTATGGCAGGATTTGACATCGTTATGCGAGGCCGCGAGGCCTAGGTCGGCGCTGGCGCTCCGAGGGTTTCTCGGAGAGCCAGACGCGGACCAGGCATCTGCCGCTGCCGGTCGCCGCCTCAGGGCAGGCGGCCTACCATACTGAACCTCCCGCTTTCAGGGTCGCCGCAACGCGCGGACGCGGGTTTTCCAATTCGATTTTTACCGGGACCGGGCTTGTTTGCGCCCGGATGACATCATGGCTCGTTTCAAGATCGACCTGCGCGCAAGCGCCTTTCGCAGCGTGCTTGGCTTTACGTTCAGCCATTGGCGCCACCAGCCATGGCGGCTTTCGCTCATCATGGGCGCCTTCCTGCTCTCGACGCTCGCCGACGTGCTGACACCCTTCTATTCCGGCCGCCTGGTCGATGCCGTCGCCAGCGGCGCCGGAACCGACGCAGTCGCCTGGAATGCGGCGATGACGGCGTTCTCGACCCTGATGGCGCTGGCGCTGGCCGGTGTCGTGCTGCGCAATGTCGCGTTCCTGTGCATCGTCCAGTTGACGCTGAAGATGATGTCGGACATTGCGGCCGATGCCTTCCATCGGGTGCAGCGCTTTTCGACGGACTGGCACGCCAACAGCTTTGCCGGATCGACGGTGCGTAAGATAACGCGCGGCATGTGGGCGCTGGACCTGCTCAACGACACGATCCTGATCGCGCTGCTGCCGTCGGTCGTCATGCTCGTCGGCTCCACGCTGCTGCTCGGCTGGTTCTGGCCGTTGATGGGGGCCGTGGTGGCCGCCGGTTCGGTGCTGTTCATCGCTGTCACGGCGATGCTGTCGCTCGGCTATGTCGCGCCTGCCGCAAGGCTCGCCAACAGCTGGGATACGCGGCTGGGCGGCTCGCTGGCAGACGCGGTGAGCTGCAATGCCGTCGTCAAGGGCTTCGGCGCGGAGGCTCGCGAGGAAGCGCGGCTGGCGCGCGTCGTCGCCAAATGGCGCCTACGCACCGGCCGCACCTGGATGCGCGGCACCGCCAACGGCACCACACAAGGGGTGCTGCTGCTGGCGATGCGGACGGCGGTGATCGGTCTTGCCCTCATGTTGTGGACCTGGGGCCAGGCGAGCGCCGGCGACGTTGCTTTCGTGCTGACCTCGTTTTTCGTGCTGCAGGGATATCTGCGCGACATCGGCACGCATATCCGCAACCTGCAGCGCTCGATCAACGACATGGAGGAACTGGTTGACTTCCAGTCCGAGCCGCTCGGCATCGAGGATCGGCCCGGCGCTCGCCCGATCCGGATCGGCGACGGGCACATCGCCTTCGACAAGGTGACGTTCCACTACGGCACCCACCTTCTGCCGCTCTACCGCGATTTCTCGGTCGATATCGCGGCCGGCGAGCGCATCGGACTGGTCGGGCATTCGGGCTCGGGCAAGACGACCTTCGTCAAGCTGATCCAGCGGCTTTATGATGTGAGTGCCGGGCGGATACTGATCGACGGGCAGGACATCTCGCAGGTCGAGCAGGCTTCGTTGCGCAGCCAGATCGCCATCGTTCAGCAGGAGCCGATCCTGTTCCACCGGTCGCTCGCCGAAAACATCGCCTATGCCAGGCCCGGCGCCAGCCAGGCCGAGATCGAGCATGCGGCCAAACTCGCGAGCGCGCATGATTTCATCACCAGCCTGCCCAAGGGCTATGGAACCCTGGTCGGCGAGCGTGGCGTGAAGTTGTCGGGCGGCGAGCGTCAACGTGTGGCGATCGCCCGCGCCTTCCTGGCCGACGCGCGCATCCTGATCCTGGACGAGGCGACATCGAGCCTTGATTCGGAATCGGAAGTGCTGATTCAGAAGGCGATGGAGCGATTGATGGTCGGGCGCACGACCCTGGTGATCGCGCACCGGCTCTCGACGGTGCGCGCGCTCGACCGGCTGCTGGTCTTCGATCGCGGGCATATTGCCGAGGAAGGTTCGCACGACGAGCTGATCCGGCTGAACGGCGGCATCTACCGGCGGCTGTTCGAGCGTCAGGCGCTCGAGCTGACCAAGGGCCTCGTTGCCTGACGAAAGGATGGCGCCCGGCCTCCGCCGGGCGCCATCAGCCGCAACACGGTTGCAACCGCTCTCCCGTCATGCGGTTAAAGGGGTTCAATATGTTTTTCAAATTACTTTATATATATTGAAATGTTTAGGAAATTCTATTTTAGTTTTTAGGTATTAACGTACATTCAAACAATGATTTTAATGTATTTACAGAAAAGAAAATGAGACATGGCAGAAGAAGGCCTATAGGATTTTTTTGCAGGAAGCCGACCAGGCGGAGATTTCCTTTGAGAAGCACGACCGCCTTTAGCGCTTTCGTATAGGCAATCACGATGAATCTTGTTTCCGCGAGTCCGGGACAGGTGGTTGCGCCACTGGAATCCCAGCATGGCTCGGTTCGGCCTTTAACCGCCGAGGATCTCGAGCAGGTCGCCGCGCTGTTCCTGATGAAGTTTCGCCATCGTCGCCGCCAGCGCGATCGAGCGATCGCGCAGACGGCGGACTATATGAGGGGGCTTTACCTGGACGGGGATGAGAGCAAGGCTCTTGTCCAGATCAACCCGCAGGGCCGCTTGGGTGGCTTCATGGGCGTTCTGAAAGCCCGCTATGAGCTCAATGGAAGAGCACTGAGCGCGGCCATCATCGGTCCCTTCATGACCGACTCCCGCACCGATCACGGTTGGGCCGGCCCGCAATTGCTGCGTGCTCTGCATCAAGGCGAATTCGATCTGTACCTGACCGATTCCGCCAACCGGACATCCTTGGCGTTCGCGCGCCCGATGAAGTATCAGCTGCTGCCGGTGCATTGCCTGGAGTGGACCTGCATTTTCCGGCCGGGCGCCATGGCCGCTGCCGTGCTGCGCCGTAAATGGCCCGGGCTGCCTCGCCTGGCGCTCGATCCTTGCGCGAGAGCGTTCGACGCTCTTGCAGGAAGAAGGTTCGAGCCATCGGCCCAGCATTCGTTATCCCAACGGGTCCACCGGGAGCCGATCGATGCTGCCCAATTTGCGGAGCAACTGCCTGCCCTCATGACCGATTACTCCCTTCGGCCGAGTTGGAAGGGCGAGGAGTTGCCGCGGCTGCTCGCGCTGGCGGCCGAGAAGCGGGCCGACGGGCCACTTCATTTCGGCGGGACTTACGACGAAACGGGCAGGATGCTGGGCTGCTACGCCTTCTACGGCCAGGCCGGCGGCATCGCGAACCTATTGCAAATCCAGGCGTCCGGATCCCACTGGGGAGCGACACTGGACGGCCTCATCGCGGCTGCGCGGGAGACGGGCTGCGTCGGCATCGCCGGGCAGACGCAGAACCGGTTCATGCCGCAACTCTTCGGCCACAAGGACGTCTTCTTCCGCTATGCCGGGGGCACGATGGTCCGCTCGCGCATCGCCGAGGTCATCGAAGCGGTCCGCTCCGGCGACATTTTCATCGGCGGGTTGATGGGCGATCGGTGGACCCGGCTCAGTTCCGACGATTTTGGCCGTGCCTGAGCGGGTCAGGCGAACTTGCGCGGCGCGGCGCAGAAGCCGGCAATGATCTGGCAAAGGTCGGGTTCGTTGACCATCCGGATGGCTTCGTTCGGGCCAACCCATTTGCGCGTCCGCGCGCGCTTCTCTTTCCAGCGATCCGCGACGCGGTCGACATGC
This sequence comes from Mesorhizobium sp. CA15, assembly GCF_020165215.1. Taxonomy (NCBI): domain Bacteria; kingdom Pseudomonadati; phylum Pseudomonadota; class Alphaproteobacteria; order Hyphomicrobiales; family Phyllobacteriaceae; genus Mesorhizobium; species Mesorhizobium sp. CA15. Next base: position 578,406 of record NZ_JAIUHQ010000001.1, on the reverse strand, counting down.
AGCGGAAAGACCAGTACCTCGCAAGGCATTTCCTCGCCGGAGGCGAGGACTTTGGCGTAGAAATAGCGGCCGGCTTCAACATGCGATATGGAGCCGCGCAGTCCGGCTTCCTCGCCTGCTTCGCGGGCGGCGGCTTCGCAAAGCGGTTCCCTGGCTTCGGGCCAACCCTTGGGCAGCACCCAGCGACCGGTGTCGCGGCTGGTGATCAGCATGATCTCGACGCCGTTCTCACTCTCGCGCCAAGGCAAGGCGGCAACCTGCAGGCGACAAGGCGCAACGCCGAAGAGCCGCCGGACTCTTTCGGCCATCTGGTTGTGCGTCCTCGGTCTCGTCAACATGGTAAGAAGCTGCCCCAGCCTCCAGAATCGTTTGCCACCTTACGAATCTTACGGCGAATTATGAGCTTTAAAAGTAAAAAACTTCACCACGTCGGAAAATCTCACCAGAAAAAATCAATCCTGCAAAGTAGTCGTGCTCCTTGGCACGACTACACGACCCAAGTTTGAGGCAGATTCTCTGGAAAATAAGATGGCCGTTCAGCCGGCGTGATCGTCCGCGATCGGCTTCTGGTAAGTGAAGCCCATGTCCCACGGGAAGTAGATCCAGGTGTCCTGACTGACCTCAGTGACGAACGTGTCGACCAGCGGACGGCCCTTCGGCTTGGCATAGACCGTCGCGAAATGCGCCTTCGGCATCATCGCGCGCACTATGCCGGCCGTCTTGCCGGTGTCGGTCAGGTCGTCGATGATCAGCACGCCGGCTCCGTCATCGGCGAGCAGCGGAGGCGAAATCTCCTTCAGGACCTGCAGCTGACCCTGGCTGGTGTAGTCATGATAGGAGGCGACGCACACAGTCTCGATGACGCGGATGCCGAGCTCGCGCGCGATGATGGCGGCGGGGACCAGGCCGCCACGCGTGATGCAGACGATCGCCTTCCATTGTCCCTTGTTGGCGCCGGACAGCCGCCAGGAAAGCGCGCGGGCGTCGCGGTGGAACTGGTCCCAGGAGACGGGAAAGGCTTTTTCGGGAAGGGACATGTTCGCGCACTCCGCAAGCGCGCGCCATCAGCGCGCAGAAACAATGGAATGCGGGCGGAATTAGCTGGAAAGCCTTGCTCTTGGCAAGGGACAGCGGATGGACGCCCCCGGATGATGTTTGACCACGGCGGGGAGACGACCCTCGACCTGAATTTCCGACGATCTTCCGCGTGAGACCGGTGGACCTCCGTTTGGAGAGCGTGACTGAGATATCATCGCGGACGGAAAACCGTGTCGCGCTTTTCCCGGAATTGCTCCGGCGTCACCGCGACAGGAAAGCGGCTACATTCGTGCTGCGCAGTACCGTGCGGGTAACGCCGCCGAACAGGAGCTGGCGCAGCCAGGAGTGGCTGTAGGCGCCGAGCACGAGCAGGTCGGTGCCGGATTCGGCCATCCTCGACTGGATGATATCGTCGATTGCCGAGCCATCCGACTTCTGCACCGAGACGCTGACATTGGCGCCGTGGCGCGACAGGGCGGCCGCGATCTCGGCGCCGGCCGCCTCGGGGGATTCGTCCAGGCTCTCGGGCGGATCGATGACGAGAATGTCGGTCTTGTCGGCCTCGGCAATGAAGGGCAGGGCGTCGAAGGCCGCGCGGGCCGCTTCCTTGCTGCCGTTCCAGGCCAGCAACACACGCCTGAAGGTTGTCACCAGCGGGCCGTCATGCGGCACGACCAGCACCGGCCGGCCGGCATCGTAGACCAGCGTGTCGACATCGGCGCTCGGATCGCCGCCGGTGTCACGCTGCGCGGCGATGATCAGATCGGCGGCGCGCACGCTCGATATGCCGGTCAGCGCGCTGTCGCCGGAAAAGCTCTCCAGGCTTCGCCATTCGAAGGAGAGGCCGGATTCCTCGATCCGCTTGAGGAAATAGGCCTGCAATTTGTCGGCGCGCTCCTTGTTCATCTCGGCCGAGACCTGCAGGAATTCGGTGTCGGGAAAGCCCGTGGCCGATGTGTAGGGCACGGGAAGCGCCTCGGCATGGATGCCGACGAGATGGCTCTCGAATCTTTCGGCAAGCGGAAGGGCGCAATCGAGCACGCGCTCGGCGTCCTGTTCGTTCTGCAAAATGGCCACGATCGTCTTGAAGCGCATGGCTGGTCCCTCAATTGTTTACCCCGCGCATCCGCGCGGCAAGGGAACGCCTCAGCGCATTGACTGGTTCCAGCCGCGGATCAGCCTGCCTCGGCCAAGCCCGCCACCATCGCCTCGACGTCCTTGCGCGCGGCCTCGAGCGCTTCCTCGCTGCGGGCGCGGACGACGAGCTCGGTCCAGAACTTGCCGTCGCCATATTTGGGATAGGAGCCGATGATGGTGCCTGGATGCGCCTTCTGGATCTCGGCCAGCGGCCCGCCGATCAGGCCCTCGCCGAAGGGGCAGTGCACCGTGGCCGACAACATTTTGGTGCCTGCCTTGAGCGTCGGCACCACATTGTCGAGCATGGCCTGGAAGATCGACGGCACGCCGGCCATGACATGGACGTTGCCGATGCGGAAGCCCGGCGCGACCGAGACGGGATTGTCGATATGGTCGGCGCCACGCGGCATGCGCGCCATGCGCTTGCGCGCTTCGGTGAACTCGATGCCGCGCCCGGCGTAGCTTGCTTCGAGCAGCGCATAGGCCTTGGCGTCGTATTCGCAAGGCACGCCAAAGGCCTTGGCGATGGAGTCGGCGGTGATGTCGTCATGCGTGGGGCCGATGCCGCCGGTGGTAAAGACGTAGGTATAGCGGGCACGCAGGGCATTCACCGCCGCAACGATCTCGTCCTCCTCATCGGGGACGATGCGCACTTCTTTCAGGTCGATGCCGATCGCCGTCATGATATCGGCGAGATGGCCGATGTTCTTGTCCTTGGTGCGGCCGGAGAGGATTTCGTCGCCGATGACGAGCATGGCGGCGGTGACGATTTCAGGCATGGCGGGCTCCGGCAGCAAAGGTCGCCTGAGATAACGCGGCCCGCGGCCGGCCGCAATGCGAAAGCCGGATCAGTGCTTGTGGCGGCGGCCGTTGCGGATATGGTGCGGTCGGTCGGCTGGGGTGAAAACATGCTGATGTCGTTTGTCCTGTGGTTGCTCGTCGGCTTACTCATCGCGGCGGCGCTTGCCGTGCTGGCCGTGACAGTTGCGACCTGGCGGATTGCGGCAAAGGCCGAAAGACTGGTGCCGGCTTGCGGCAAATTCGTCGAGATCGACGGCAACCGCATCCACTATGTGGAAGAGGGCGACGGCAGGCCGATCGTCTTTGTGCACGGGCTGGGCGCTCAACTCCACCACTTCCGCCAGACGCTGTTCGGCCGCTTCGGTCCTGGCTACCGGCTGATCGCCCTCGACCGGCCGGGGTCGGGCTATTCAGTTCGGGCAACCGGGGCCACCGGCCGGCTGCCCGAGCAGGCTGACATCGTGCGGCGCTTCATCGAGGAATTGCGCCTGGAGCGGCCTTTGGTCGTCGGCCATTCGCTCGGCGGGGCCATCGCGCTTGCGCTGGCGACCGGCCATCCGACAGCGATTTCCGGCATCGCGCTGCTCTCGCCGCTGACGCATCAGGAAGCGAGGGGGCGTCAGGGATTTGACCTGCTCTATGTTCCGTCACGGCTGCTGCGCCGTGTCCTGGCCTATACGGTGGCGATACCGCTCAGCCTCCGTTACGCGCAGCCGACGCTGCAGTTCATTTTCGCGCCGCAAGCGGTTCCGGCAGACTACATGATCGGCGGCGGCGGATGGCTGGGGCTGCGTCCGTCCCACTATTTCGCCACGTCCACCGATGTCGTGGCCGTGGAACGGGATCTTGGCGAAATCGAACGGTCTTACCGCGAAATTGCGATGCCGGCAGGCATTCTGTTCGGCACCGGCGACCAGGTAATCGGCGAGGCGGTCCATGGCCAACCGATGCTGGACAAGATCGACGCCCTCGACTTTGAGCGGATCGAAGGCCTGGGCCACATGCCGCAATTTACGGACCCCGAACGGGTCGTGGCCTTCGTCCAGCGTATCGCCGCGCGCGCTTTCGCGCATTGACCGCAATTGACCTTGGCGGGGGGCTCGCGGCTCTTCACGCGGCGTCACGCAAATGTGTCGGACATTCTGTCCTACCCGGAATTTCCAGGGGAACCTTCGCACCCAACCCAGGGTTTCGTTGGTGTCGCCAGGGCCTTGGCGCCCGTTTTTTTGGCGATCAAGAGAATGGAGAATCCAATGATTACAAGACTCATTGCAGCTTCGGCGCTGGTGCTGGCCATGGGTGGCGCAGCCATGGCGCAGTCATCCGATGACTGGTGGTGGTGGCACCGCGATCATCGTCCCGACACGAGGCAGCAGGTAGATCCCTATACCACTGGCAGCATCAATGGCGGCTCCGGGCTGACCACCTACGGGAATACCGGTGGCATGGGGCCGTGCGCCCACAACACACCCGGTCCGGATGCCAACTCGCAACAGAACGTCAACGATAACTACTGCGGTAAGTAGTGCCGCATAGCCACCAGCGGCCGGTGCGAGGCCTTCCGGCTTCGCCGGTCGCGGGGCGGTTCCAACTCGCTTAGTCGGAGACTTCGGTTTGCGGGCGGTCGCGGCCGTCGGCGAGTTCGTCGTGCCACGTGCCTTCGGCGTCCTCATATTGGATGCCGTCGGTGGTGCCGGCAACCTGCTGTTCGGACGAGGCGATCTCGGCGGCGCGCAGCGCCTCCTGGTGCGTGCGGAAAGTCTCGGAAAATGTCGAGCCGACCTTGTAGGCCCAGCCGCCATCATGCTCGACGATCTTGTAAGTCAGCTTCGCCATGGAATCCTCCGGTTAAGAAGCGTGCTCAGTGCAGCTTTCCGTCGGGCAGCCTGTCTTCGGGAACCAGAACTTCCGATTCCCTGGCTGCCTCGACAAGGGCGCGACGCGCGTCCGCTGTCGAACGATAACCTTCCAGCGCTTTGAGGCAAGTGTCGAGAGCATAACGATGGCGATCGCCGCGATTGAGCGGCCAAACGGTCATCAGGCACTCGGCGGCCTCGCGGGTGCTGCTTATCTGGCGGTATTTGCCGACATGGCCGAGCTCGACCACCACCGGCTTTTCAAAGGGTTTGTTGTCCATCATGGCCGCCAACGTAAAGCGGCCAAATTGGTTACAGTTGTGGCGAGGATCCTGCGCCCAAACGTCTCAGGACCCGGCCGATTTCCGGTTTTGTTTTGACGCAATTCGGACGGAAAGCCACGGCGAAGCCGCCGAGGCTGACCGTGTCACACTTTCCCTGGAATTGCTCTAGCCGGCGGCCTTCATCCAATGCCGCATCGTCGTCACCGAACGTGCCAGCTGCGGCGCGGGATGGATTTCCTCACCGAAGGCGGCGGCAGCGCGCCAGCCCCAGCGCGGGTCGGCGAGGAATGCGCGCGCCAACGCCACCATGTCGGCACGACCGTCGGCGACGATCGCCTCGGCTTGGCTGGGATCGTCGATCAGCCCCACGGCGCGCGTCGGAATGCCGGCGCCGTTGCGCACGGCCTCCGCCAGATGCACCTGGTAGCCGGGACCGGGCGGCACCTGCTGCAGGGGCGAATTGCCGCCGCTGGAGCAGCAGATATAGGCGATGCCCTCGGCCTTCAGCGCTTTGGCCACCTCGATTGCGTCCTCGATGTCGAAACCGCCTTCGACCCATTCCTTAACCGAAAGGCGCGCCCCCAGCATCATGGACGGGACGGCCTTTCTCACCGCCCTGGCGATTTCGAGAGCGAAGCGCATGCGGTTTTCCAGCGACCCGCCCCAACGGTCGGTACGCTGGTTGGAGAGCGGCGAGAGGAACTGGAAGATCAGATAGCCATGCGCGGCGTGCAGTTCGGCAAAGTCGAAGCCGGCCCGTTCGGCGCGCACGGCCGACTGCGCAAAACGTGCAATGAGCTCCAGGATCTCGTCCTCCTCCAACGCATGCGGCACGTTCCAGCCCGTGTCGTAGGCGAGGGCCGACGCAGAAACCGTCTGCCAGGGATCTTCGCCCGGCTGCAGCGGACCGCCGCCTTCCCAGGGTTTGCGGTTGGAGGCCTTGCGGCCGGCATGGGCAAGCTGGACACCGAATTTCGTGGCGGGCGCGGCGACGCGCCTGGCGGCGTCGAGCGTACGCTTCGCGGCCGCCTCGTTGTCGTCCGAATAGAGGCCGAGGCAGCCATGCGAGATGCGCCCGCGCCGCTCGACATCGGTCATCTCGACGGTCACCATGCCGGCGCCCGACATTGCCAAGTTCATCCAGTGATGGAGATGCCAATCGCTGGCCGAGCCGTCCTCGGCCGAATACTGGCACATGGGGGCAACCGCGATGCGGTTGGGGAAGGTGAGGCCGCCGAGGGTGATCGGCTGGAAAAGCGATGACGTCATGTGAAACGGGCTCCTGGAGAGATACCGCTATCTAGGCAGTCGCGACGCGACGCGCCAGACACGAGCCGGTGAGACTCCCCCGCTGGACCAATCGGTTTCGAGGCCAGTCGGTTTCCTGGATTGCCTGCGACACCTTTCACCGCTACGCCTTTGCGACCAATACGGAGGTCGTCATGGAAGATCGCATTCGCATCCGTTCGCAGGAGGTCCTTTCGGACGACTGGGCGGTGCTGAAGAAGACAGTGCTCGACTATCGCCGCCGCGACGGGCGATGGGAGACGCAGACCCGCCAGACCTACGACCGCGGCGACGGCGCGGTGATCCTGCCCTTCGATCCGCAGCGCTCGACCGTCCTCCTGGTGCGTCAATTCCGCTTCCCGGCTTACGCCGTAGGCCACCACGAGCCGCTGATCGAGGCTTGCGCCGGCTTGCTCGACGAGAACGATCCCGAAACCGCCATCCGCAAGGAAGCGGAAGAGGAACTGGGTTATCACCTGAACGATGTCCAGCGGCTGTTTTCGCCGTTCATGAGCCCGGGCAGCGTGACGGAGCGGCTCTGGTTCTTCACCGCGCGCTATTCGCCGGCCGACCGCATTTCCGACGGCGGCGGCGCGCCGGAGGAGGGCGAGGACATCGAGGTTCTGGAAATGCCCTTGGACGAGGCGCTGGCCGGCATCGCCGACGGCCGCATCGTCGACGCCAAGACGATCATCCTGATCCAGCATCTGAAGCTCAATCCGATGAGGGGTTGAGTGCCGTCCTCACCGACGAAGAGTGGCCTGCCACCCGAAGCTCCTCCTTCGCCAAGGCTTCGGAGGACTCTTCGAAGAGCGAAGGGTGGTGCGGACGACGGGAATCGAACCCGTACGATCAGAGATCGAGGGATTTTAAGTCCCTTGCGTCTACCAATTCCGCCACGTCCGCAGGCGTGCCCTTTTCAGATGCCAGATATCAGCCGTCAAGCCATGTTTCGGATCGGCTGCGCTTTATGCCGCCGTCCGGCCCGTTCTCAAGTGCAGATTTAATATTAGCGATATTTAAAATGCCAACTTCTCCGAACTGATCCCATTAGCCTTTATGTGCGAGTCTACGGCCGGCTTTGATGGTGGAACCATGCGTGGGCCAGGCTGGATCAGGGGACTGCGGGAGGAGGAGGCGCAGCAGCTGCGCAGGGAGATCGGTCGGCTCGAACGAGGGCTGATCGAGGCCGCCAATTCGAAGGCCAAATGGAACCTGCACGAGGTCGCCCACACGTTGCGCTGGCAAAAGGCCCGGCTGCGGCGGCTGGAGGAGTGTCTCGAGGCCATGCCTGAAGGAAAGATGGCTTCGGACCGATCCTGACCGTTCAGCCAAGCACGTCCGCTAGGCGGGGCAGGGCGGTGGGAAAGTGGCGCGATCACGCTATTACGGCCTGCCCTGGGAGAGCTAATGTTTGCGCCGTGGCGGATCGATCCGCCGAGGCCGGCGTCTATCAGGCCCCTACCCATTCCCCCGCCCCCTGCGGGCGCCGGCCACCTGAATTTTCAAGACATGCGAGAGGGGGGTGCGCATCGTCGCGGTGCCGCAAACCCTAGAATTTATAGCTGAAATTCACGCCCAGCGTCTGCAGCTTCACGTCCTGGTCGCGATCGGCGAAGGTGTCCGGCGCATCGAAATGCTCCTTGCCGAAATCGTAGTAGCGGTATTGCGCGCCGACGACGACATTGTTGGTGAAGGCATAGTCGACGCCGGCGCCGAGCGTCCAGCCGGTGCTGGTGTGGGTTTGGGCAAAGGCCGTGCCTGCTGCCTGCGAGGTCTCGATGCCAGCGAAAGCGACGCCGCCGATGCCGTAGATCAGCACGCGATCCGTGGCGTAGCCGGCCTTGGCATCGATCGATCCGAACCATTTGATGTCGGTGCCGAATGTGTTTGCCGGGCCGGCCTCGGCGGTGCCGTCGATCGAGGCGTAGTTAAGATCGGCCTCGGCGCCGATCACAGCCTGGTCGAACTGCCAGAGCCCCGCGACATGGCCGCCGACGAAACCGCCGTCGATGTCGGGCTTGACCGAAAACGGACCGCCATCGTTGCCGCTGATGTCGGAGCGGCCCCAGCCATAGCCGGCCTGCAGGCCGGCGTAATAGCCGGTCCAGTCGAAGCCGGCTGCGGTCATCGGCAGATCAGCCCCCAGATCCGCCGCCCAAGCGGAGCCGGACAGCAGGACAAGAAAACCGGCACTGGCAAGCGTCAGTCGACGCATCGATCGCTCCGAAATGGCGGTTTCGAACGACTCCTCGAAGCAGACTAGCCCCATTCGCCGCGAAACGGAATTGCATCTCTGCAACAGTGGTTTACGACCTGACGCTCTGGCTCCGGACGCCGACATTTGCCAAAGTGACCTACGCAGAGGACTCAAGCCCATGACGAACGCCAAGCCGACCAGCGCCGCAAAGCCAAAGCCGTGGACGGAAGTGGCGACACATCTGGTCGACGTCGCGATGGGCCGAAAGCCGGCCGATCTGGTCATCCGCAACGGTCGCTGGGTGAACGTCCATTCGGGCGAGATCATCCCCGGCACCGATATCGCGATCGCAGCCGGCCGCTTCGCCTATTGCGGGCCGAACGCCAGCCATGCCATCGGGCAGGGGACGAAGGTCGTCGAAGCCGGCGGGCGCTATCTGGTGCCCGGCCTTTGCGACGCGCATATGCATGTCGAAAGCGGCATGGTGACGGTGACGGAGTTCTGCCGCGCAGTCATCCCGCACGGCACGACCTCGATGTTCATCGATCCGCACGAGATCGCTAATGTGCTTGGACTGCCGGGCGTGCGCCTGATGCATGACGAGGCGGTCGCGATGCCGATCAACGTGCATGTGCAGATGCCGTCCTGCGTGCCGTCGGCGCCGGGGCTGGAGCATGCCGGCGCCGAATTGACGGTCGCCGACGTCGCCGAGGCCATGACCTGGGAAAATATCATCGGGCTTGGCGAGGTGATGAATTTCCCCGGCGTTGCCGCCAACGATCCGGTGATGTTGGGCGAGATCGCCGAGACGGTCAGGGCCGGCAAGACGGTGGGCGGGCATTATGCATCGCCCGATCTCGGCCTGCCGTTCCACGGCTATGTCGCCGGCGGGGCGGAGGATGACCATGAAGGCACGCGTGCCGAGGATGCGATCGCGCGCGTGCGCCAGGGCATGAAGGCGATGTTGAGGCTGGGCTCGGCCTGGTACGACGTGGCGGCGCAGATCAAGGCGGTGACCGAAGGCGGCATCGACCCGCGCAACTTCATCCTGTGCACCGATGACAGCCATTCCGGCACGCTTGTGCATGAAGGCCATATGGATCGCGTGGTGCGGCATGCCATCAGCCAGGGGCTGAAGCCGGTGACGGCGATCCAGATGGCGACGCTCAACACGGCGCAGCATTTCAGGCTGGAGCGCGAGATCGGCTCCATCGCGCCCGGGCGGCTGGCCGACCTCCTGATCGTTTCGGACCTTGCCCAGATGACCATAGACGAGGTCTATGCCCGCGGCGTCCGGCTGGCCAAGGCCGGCAAGCTCGAGATCGACATCCCCGCCTATGACTATCCGCAATCCGCAAAGAACACGGTCAAGCTCGGCAAGAAGCTCGCGGCGAAGGATTTTGACATTTCCGCGCCGGCGGGCGCCAACGAGGTGCGGGCGCGGGTGATCGGCGTGATCGAGAACCAGGCGCCGACGCGGGCTCTGGAAGCCGATCTGGCGGTCGAGGACGGGTTGGTCGCCATGGATCGCCGCAACGACATCTGCCAGATCGCCCTGGTCGAGCGGCATCGCGGCACGGGCGGCATCACCAACGCCTTCGTCTCCGGCTTCGGCTATGTGAAAGACTGCGCGATGGCGTCCAGCGTGGCGCATGACGCGCACCACATCATCGTCGTCGGCACCAACAAGGGGGATATGGCCTTGGCCGTCAACCGGCTGGGCGAGGTGGGCGGCGGCGTCGTGCTTTATTCCGAGGGCAAGGAACTGGCGCTGGTCGAGATGCCGATCGCCGGCCTGATGTCGGACGAACGCGCCGAGATCGTCGCGGCCAAGGCCGATCAACTGACCGAGGCGATGCGCAAGGTCGGCTGCTCGCTCAACAACGCCTATATGCAGCACTCGCTGCTGGCGCTCGTGGTCATTCCGGAGCTCAGGATCTCGGACGTCGGCCTGGTCGACGTGACGACGTTCCAGAAGGTCGATCTTTTTATCTGAGTCAGCTATCCGCCGGTAGCGATGGTCAAGACCCTGAACGGCGTGGTGATGACGACCTCGGCGACCGAGCCGACCGCCTTGCCGAGGCCTTGGCCGATATCGTTGAGCTGCGTCGGGTCGGGCTCGTCCGACGCAAGCCCGGCCGGTGTGCGCAGCCGGTTGCCCAGCAATTGCACCAGGATCGGGTTATCGGCGAATTTGGCGTGGTTCAGGCCGTCGCCGCCCTTGGCGTGGGTCAGGTCGACGACCGTCACGCCGTAATCGGCAAGATCGGCGGCGTTGCCGTAGTCGCCGACGCGCGGCTTGTCGCCGGAAATGAAGCTCGACAGCTTCAGCGCCCGGTCGTCGCCCGAAAGCAGGATGGCGAAGGGTTTGTCCGGCTTGCCGTAGCGGATCATTTGCTTCTTGAAGACATCGACGTCGATGTCGGGCGAGGCGAGAATGACGTAGCCGAGCTTGCCGCCGAGATCGCGATCGCCGGTGATGGCGAGCTGGCGCAGCGCCTCCATCGTCAGCCAGGTGCCCATCGAATGGGCGATGATGTCGATGCTCTTGACGCGTGTCTTGGCAAGCATCCGCAGCGTCGCCTCGAGATCGTCGCGCGCGGCGGTCGAACTGTCCTTGTCATAGATGTAGCCGGTCGCCTTGGCACTCGATGCCCATGAGAACAGCACCGGCGTTCCGGGATATTTGGTGTCATGCGCTATCTGCGTGACGCGGTAGATGCCGTCGTCAAAACCGTTGTTGAAGCCGTGCACGAACACCAGGGCACGGTCGCCGCGCATGGAAATGTCGGCGCCGACCGCCTTGGCGAATTGCCGCGCGTCGCCGTAGTGGACGACATCGGTGGCGATGAACTGCTTGGCCGGATTGGAGTCTGCCGAGCCCTTGGCGCGCTCGATCGCGCCGACCTGGTGGATCTTCGGCACGGTGACGTCGACGCGGGCGTAGCTGGTGGTCAGCGAACGGTCGCCGTCGAAGACCTGGCGCGGATCCTTGGTCGCCTGCTGGCGGGTGGTGGCGACGAAGATCTCATGCGTGGCGGCGATGTCGGAGGCAGGCGCTGTAACTGTTTTGCGGTTGAGAAGATCATGCGTGGGACCGGCGCAGCCGGCGAGGGCGAGCGTGAAGGCAAGGCCGACAACGATCTTCACATGCGCAGTCACCCGGGGTCCCCCAAGGGCGGCAACATCTCTTGCTACTGCGATAAAGCCAGAGAGCGGCCGGGTCCAGTTCAAAGTCCCTGCGGCGCGGAACCCGCACCGATACGGTTACTGCGCAGCCAGCTGACGGATGCGGTCCGTCACCTCACGATCGCTGGCAAAGCCATCGTCCTCACGCAGCCGCTGTCCGATCATCTGCACCATCATCGGATTGTCGGCGAATTTGGTGTGGTTGAAACTGTCGACGCCCTTGATCTTGGAGAGGTCGACCACCGTGACGCCATAGGAGGCGAGATCTGCGGCATCCCGATAGTCGCCGACGCGCGGTCGCGCGCCGGCGATCAGGCCGGAGAGCCTCAGCGCCCGGTCGTCGTCCGACAGGAGCAGGATGAAGGGCTTGTCCGGCTTGCCGTAGCGGCGCATCTGGCTCTTGAAGACGTCGACATCGATGTCGGGCGAGGCGAGCACAACGTCGCCAAGCTTGCCGCCGAGATCGCGGTCGCCGGTGATGGCAAGCTGGCGCAGCGTCTCCATCGTCACCCAGGTTCCCATCGAATGGGCGACAATGTCGATGCGCCGGGCGCCGGTCTGCGCCAGCATCCGCAACGTCACCTCCAGCTGGTCGCGGGCGGCGGCGGCGCTTTCCTTGTCATAGACATAGTCGGTGGTCTTGGCGCCGGAGGCCCAGGAAAACAGCACCGGCGTGCCCGGATAGCCGGAATCGTGGACGATCTGGGTCAGCCGGTAGACGGCGTCGTCGAAGCCGGTGTTGTAGCCGTGGACGAAAACCATGACGCGGCCGCCGCGGGCGTCGATGTCGGTGTTGAGGGCGCTGGCGAATTTCGGCTGCGTGTCGTAGCCGACGACTTCGGAGGCCATGAAATATTTCGTCGGGTCGTTCGACTTGCCGCGCGAACGGCGCTCGATCTGGCCGGTCTGGTGAATGGGGGGAACGGTGACGTTGACACGCGCATAGTTGAGGGTCGCCGAGCGTTCGCCGTCAAAAACCTTGTTCGGGTCGTCGGAGCGCTTGCGGGTCGTGGCGATGAAGATCGAGTGGTTGCCGGCGATCTCGGTCGCCGTCGTCGGCACGACGACGCTGCCCAGGATTTCCTGCGTCTGCTGGCCCGCGCAGCCTGCTATCAGCAGGGCAAAGGCGATGATCAGAATTGTCTTCAACCGCACGTCGACACTTTCACTGGCATTCCACTCCGGCCACGATTGGCCGTCCACCTCCGCGGAAATCTCCCGGACAGCCGAAGTGCGGCTAAAGTAAGTCGTGTCCAGCGGAAATTGGCTCAGTGTCGGGCGACGGCCATCGCACTGTTGCGCGAAAGCCAAAACGGCGGCAGGAAGATTGCAGGCGCGGGATATGGCTGTCCTGGCGTACCGCCGAGACCAAATGAGGGACTTCTGTTGAACAGCTTCTCTTCTCGCGTCGCCGCTGCCGCCGAGGCGATCCGCGAAATCTTTCCGGAAACGCCGCTGCAGGAGAACGATTACCTGTCCAAGAAGACAGGCGCGCGCATCCTTTTGAAGCGTGAGGATCTGACGCCGGTGCGCTCCTACAAGATCAGGGGCGCGTTCAACTTCTTCCGCAAGGCGCTCGCCGCCGGCAACAATGCCGAGCTGTTCGTTTGCGCCTCGGCAGGCAATCACGCTCAGGGCTTTGCCTTCGTCTGCCGCCATTTCGGCAAGAAGGGCGTCGTGTTCATGCCGGTGACGACGCCGCAGCAGAAGATCGACAAGACGCGGCTGTTCGGCGGCGATTTCGTCGAGATCAGGCTGGTCGGCGACTTCTTCGACGATTGCTACCGCGCCGCCTTCGAATTCACCGAAACCGCCGGCGCGCATATGGTGCCGCCCTTCGACCACAAGGACATTATCGAGGGCCAGGCGACGGTTGCCTACGAGATCGCGGCCCAGATGCCGGGCGAGCGCGTGCCCGACATCGTCATGCTGCCGGTGGGCGGCGGCGGCCTCGCCGCCGGTGTGACCCACTATTTCGCCGACCAGCATCGCGATCCGCGTTTCGTGTTCTGCGAGCCGGCGGGCGCGCCGAGCCTGCGCGAGAGCCTTGCCGGCGGCAAGCGGGTCAAGCTCGCCAAGGTCGACAATTTTGTCGACGGTGCCGCGGTGGCCGAGATCGGACGCGAGCCGTTGCGCCATCTCAAGGACTTCACCGCCGATGCCGTGCGGCTGGTTCCGGAGAACCGGCTCTGCGCCACCATGATCGAGATGCTCAATGTCGAGGGCGTCGTGCTGGAGCCGGCCGGCGCGCTGGCGATCGACGCGCTCAAGGATTTTTCGCGCAAGGAGATCAGGGGCAAGACCATCGTCGCGGTCGTCTCCGGCGGCAATTTCGACTTCGAGCGGCTGCCGGACGTGAAGGAGAGGGCGCTGCGCTTCGAGGGGTTGAAGAAGTATTTCATCATCCGCTTCCCGCAACGGCCGGGCGCGCTGCGCGATTTCCTCGAAATGCTCGGTCCCGACGACGACATCGCCCGCTTCGAGTATTTGAAAAAGTCGGCGCGCAATTTCGGCTCGGTGCTGATCGGCATCGAGACCAAGGACCGGCGCAATTTCGACCTGCTGAAAGCCAATTTCGACGCCGAAGGCGTGCAATATCAGGATATCACCGACAACGAGACGCTGGCGGGGTTCATCATATGAAGGGCCCTGTTTTCGTTGCGCTATTTTCCGGCATCAATGTCGGCGGCAACCGCATCGTCAAAATGGCGGAGCTCAAAGCCTTCTTCGAAAGTCTCGGCTTCAGCGATGTCGCGACTTATGTGCAGAGCGGCAATGTCGTGTTCCGGGCGAAGAAGGGGGACGCGGCGGCGCTGACCAAGGAGATCGAGGCTGCCTTCGAGAAGACGTGGGGTTTTCATTCGCGCATCATGGTGCGCGATGCCGGCTGGTTCGAGCGGCTGGTGAAGGACAATCCCTATCCCGAGGTCGCCGGCGAGCCGACCAAGCTGCACGTTTATGCGCTGGAACGGGAGCCGACCGCCGAGGAGACGAAGCGGCTCGCCGACAAATGCTCCGGCCCCGAGCGCTTCGAGATCAAGGGCGACGTGCTTTACCTCCATGCGCCGGACGGGCTCGGCAAATCGGTGTTCGCCAACCTCATCCCGCGTACCTTGAAGGTGCCGGGCACGGCGCGCAACTGGCGCAGCGTGCTGGCCCTGCTCGACATGGCCGGCAAGGCCGGCGGCTGACTGTCCGAGGCACTTTTCCCGGAATTGCTCCGGCTCAGGCAGCCTTTTGCCAATCGAAGCTTAGTTCCTCGCGAAAGGCGAAGCGCTTGATATGGTCGGCGACCACGCTCTCCAGCCGCTCCAGCGACGCTTCATCGTCGGCGGCCACAGCGATGTGCAGCGCCTGATCGTCGGCATCCATCACGGTGCGGCCGATCGAGAGTTGGATGGCGCCGTGCTGCGGGTCGAACTCGACCGGGAATTTATGCGACCAGTGCTTGCAGAGCTGCTGCAGGTAGCGGCTGGCATGTTCGGTGGCGACATCGGCGCGGCTGGTCAGCATGAAATTCTCCTGGCGGATGAAGAGACGCCAGCCTGGATGAGGCTGGCGCCAATTGCGGATAGATAGGCAGCACCGGGCGAAACGCTAGCTGCCCCCGGTCAAATCGGGGTGGATTTACCAGACGCCTGTGTTCGGCATCGAGGTCCATGGTTCGGCCTTCGCCTTGGCCGGGCCTTTCTGCAGCAGCTCGATCGAGATGCCGTCCGGCGAGCGGACAAAAGCCATGTTGCCATCGCGCGGCGGACGATTGATGGTCACGCCATTGTCCATCAGCTTCTGGCAGGTTGCGTAGATGTCGTCGACCTCATAGGCGAGGTGGCCGAAATTGCGGCCGCCCTTATAGTCCTCCGGGTCCCAATTGTAGGTCAATTCGACCAGCGGCGCCTTCTCATGGATGCCGCTTTGCTCGTCTTCCGGCGCGGCGAGGAAGATCAGCGTGTAGCGGCCCTGCTCGTTTTCGTAACGGCGCACCTCCTTCAGGCCGAGCTTGTTGCAGTAGAAATCGAGCGACTGGTCGATATCGGCGACGCGGACCATTGTGTGCAGATAGCGCATGGCGGCTTCCTCGGGCTATTGGGGTTGCCAGGCAACATAGGGGCCACCCGGCGAAAGGGCAATCGTCCGACAATTGCGGCGCAGCGGCTGATTTCGGACCTCGCCGTTCGTCTTTGGGAAGCGCCGGCAAACAACATTTCAGCCTTTCCGGTAATGAACGGTGAAAAAAGGCACGTCAGCCCTTGCACACCCCGGAAGCCGCAGTGTTAATCTCTTGGCAAGAATCAGTTGTAGTTCAGTTGGAAAAAAGGGGGCATTCTTATGGGGGAAAAAGCCTCTTTTACGAGGCGGGACGGAAGCCTTGACGACGCCTTGCAGCGGGACAATGGCGGCGACTCCGCCGAGCTTGTCGAAATCGCCGGCGCTATCAAATGGTTCGACGTGGCCAAGGGCTACGGCTTCATTCTTCCGGACGACGGCGTCTCGGGTGATATTCTCCTCCATGTGACATGTCTTCGAAGGGACGGTTTCCAGACGGCGCTCGAGGGCGCGCGGGTCGTCTGCCTGGTCAAACAGGGCGAGCGCGGCTTGCAAGCTTTCCGCGTCCTTTCCATGGATGCTTCGACGGCCGTCCACCCGGCAGAGCAGGAACAGCGCACCCACGTCACCGTCAACCCGGAGAGTGGCCTTGAGCGAGCCTTGGTCAAGTGGTTCAACCGTACCAAGGGTTTCGGCTTCCTGACGCGGGGCGAGGGGACGGAAGACATCTTCGTCCACATGGAGACGCTGCGGCGCTACGGCATAACCGAACTCCGGCCCGGCCAAGTTGTGCTCGTTCGGTTCGGGCGCGGCGACAAAGGCCTTATGGCCGCCGAAATCCACCCCGATATGGGCACCTTGTCGGTCTCGCACTGAGGTTCTCTCGACTCAGTCGAGAGGTCCCTTTGCCGCGGCGCGACCATCTTGTCCGAAAACCGGTTCCACTTGTCCGGATGATGGTTTAGGACGAGCGTCTGGACGAGGTACGCATGGTTCATCGCAATTGGCTGACTGCGGGCATATTCTGCGCCGCGATCGTTTTCGCCGCCTGTTTCATCGCTGCGAAGCCAAGTTCGGCGGATGCGATGCTGCTGCCGATCGACCGGACGCCGCTTGTGGTGTCGACCGGTTCGGGCGAGCATTCCTTCTCCATCGAGATCGCCGATACCTCCGCCGAACGCGAGGCGGGACTGATGTTTCGCCAGACCATGGCAGACGATCACGGCATGTTGTTCGTCTTTGAAAGAACGGACGAGGTGGACTTCTGGATGAAGAACACGCCGATGGCGCTCGACCTAATCTTCATCGGTGAGGATGGCAGGATCAAAGCCATCAAGCGCGGCGAGCCCGAATCCGAAGCGATCATCTCGCCGGGACAACCCGTGCGCTTCGTGCTTGAGCTCAAGGCCGGCACAGCCGCCAGGGACGGCATCAAGGAAGGCGATCTGTTGCGCCACCCGGCTATCGGTACTGGCGCCAACTGAAAAAGCAAATCTGCCGATGCAGTTCTTTTCCCATGACGGTTTCGAACTTGCCTATCTCGATCGCCAGCCGGCCTCGGGGCAGGGCGACCCGGTGCTGATGATCCATGGCTTTGCCTCGAGCCACTACGTCAACTGGGTCTCGCCGGGCTGGTTCAAGACGCTGAACGACGCCGGCTACCGGGCGATCGCTTTCGACCATCGCGGCCATGGCTCGTCGTCGAAGAGCTATGACGAGGCCGATTACACGCCGGCCAAGATGGCGTCCGATGCGGCCGCGCTGCTTGATAATCTCGGCATCGAGCGCGCGCATGTCATGGGTTATTCGATGGGCGCGCGCGTCTCGGCTTTCCTGGCGCTCTCCGACCCGGAGAAGGTTGCGACGCTGGTGTTCGGCGGCCTCGGCATCGGCATGATCGACGGGGTCGGCGACTGGGATCCGATCGCGGCGGCCCTGCTGGCGGAAGACCCTTCCCAGACCACGCATCCGCGCGGGCGCTCCTTTCGCGCCTTCGCGGATCAGACGCGCAGCGATCGTCGCGCGCTTGCGGCTTGCATCGCAAAGTCGCGCGAGTTGCTGAGCGAGGATGACATGGCCCGCATCGCCCAGCCGACATTGATCGCCGTCGGCACGAAGGACGACATCGGCGGTTCGCCGGACGAGCTTGCGGCGCTGATGCCGAATGCCAGGGCCTTTCATATTGAGGGCCGCGACCACATGCTCGCCGTCGGCGACAAGAGCTTCAAGCAGCGCGTGCTCGAGTTCTACGCCGAAAACCCGCTCTGAGCGCGGCGCTGCTGGGCTGACAAATGGTAGACCTGCACGTCGCGCTAGCCCTGCGCCCTCCTGTCGGCGAGGGACCTCGCCATGACGCACAGCAGCTCGAACATCATCGTCGCGCCGGCCAGCGCCGTCATGCCGCCGACATCAAAGGGAGGCGCGACCTCGACGACATCGGCGCCGACGAAATTCAATCCGCCCAACAATCGAACCAACTCCTGCGCCTCGCGCGTCGTGAAACCTCCGATCTCCGGCGTGCCGGTGCCGGGAGCCATGGACGGATCGATGCAATCGATGTCGAACGTCACATAGGTCGCGCTGTCGCCGACGAGATCGCGCGCCTCCTGCATGACGGAAGCGACGCCGCGCCGGACGAATTCTTCCATATAGATGATGCGCACGCCCTGAGCGGTCGCCCAATCGTGTTCGCCCGGTTCATAGATCGAGCCTCTGATCCCGATCTGGACAATCCGCTTCGGGTCGAGCAGCCCCTCCTCGATCGCGCGGCGGAAAGGCGTTCCGTGCGTGTAGGGATTGTCGCCGAAATAGCGGTCATTGGTGTCGGAATGCGCATCGAAGTGAATCATGCCGACAGGCGCCTTGCGGGCCACGGCGCGCAGCACCGGCAGCGTCGTCAGGTGGTCGCCGCCCGCGGCGAGCGGCAGGGCACCGTCCGCTACGATCGCCGCAATGCCGTCCTCGATGCGCTTCAACCCGTCGAGCAGGTTGATCGGATTGGCCGAGACGTCGCCGACATCGGCAATATTGGCGATGGAGAACGGTTCGGTTCCCGAGACATGGTGGACCCGGCGTATCAGGCTCGACTGGTTCCTGATTTCGCGCGGACCGTGGCGGGCGCCGGCCCGGTTGGTCGTGCCGCCGTCCCAGGGAATTCCGACAAGGGCGATGTCGAGCCCCTTCGCGCTCGGCACGGCCGGCAGCCGCATGAAAGTGGAAAGCCCGGCAAAGCGCGGCACCTGCGCGGCGTCGACGGGTTGGTGGAAGCTGTTTTCCATGGTGACGGCCATCCCAGAGCGGTTCACGTTCGATAGTGATCGCAGTGCCTTGAATTTGGGCATAGGGGCAAAGCCCCGCGGGAGTATGGGCCTATCAGGGCGGATTTTGCAGGGCTTGCAGTGAACGGCCGAGATTTTCCCTGGCCTGCGCCTCGAACCGATCCCGGAACTCGGTCGTATGGAAAATGTGCGGACGGGCGAGGAAACTCTTCAGGACGGCCGCCCGGCCCGCGCGCCACATCGGCTCGTCCACCCAGCCATATTCCAGCCGGACCGCCTTCTCGTAAGCATCGAACACCGCGGGTTCGGCGCCGAGGATCGCCAGATCCATGTCGAGCAAAAGGGCCGCATCGTTGAGCGCGCCCTCGTCGCGCAAAGGCGGCAATTGATGGGTGGCGGTCGCGTTGATCATCGCCGCTATGCGGGCTAGGCGATGAGGATCGACGCGCCCGGCAAGCTTTTTCTCGGCCAGGTCTGCGCTTTTTGCCTCATTGTCCTTGGCGCGGCTGTCATAGATCGCGTCATGAAACCAGATCGCCGCTTCGACGGCGCCCGGGTCGTCGAGCAGGTCTCGGTATTCTTCAGCCAGCGCCAGCATGGCCTCGATATGGGCGAGGTTGTGATAGTGCCGGTCCCCGGCCTGACAGAGGGCGCAAAGCTCGGCTTTCAGCGCAACATCGATCAGCGTCTCTTTTTCCATGACGAATTTTTTCCGGGCGGCTAACGCTGGCAGGACAACGCAAGTCGCCGCCGGCTTCAAGAGCATATGTATCCGATTGACCAAAATGCGCGACGGAGGGAAGCTGCCGAGATCGAACCCAAGGAGCGTGACATGACCGGCGGGACGAAACCTGGCACGATCGACATGAAATTGGAGGCGGTCGTCATCCCAGTTGCCGATGTCGATCGAGCCAAGGGCTTCTATGCCGGCTTGGGCTGGAGGCTCGATGCTGACTTCGTGGTCGGCGACGCGTTCCGAGTCGTGCAGTTCACGCCGCCGGGTTCGCCATGTTCGATCCATTTCGGCACGGGCCTCACATCGGCCGCGCCTGGTTCGGCGAAAGTGCTTTATCTGATCGTGTCCGATATTGAAGCGGCCCGGGCTGAACTCGTGGCGCGTGGCGTCGAGGCAAGCGACATCTTCCACCGCAACGGCCCCGGCCAGCCGCCGATCAAAGGCCGGCATCCGGAGGGGCGCAGCTATTCCTCGTTCGTCACATTCAGCGATCCGGACGGCAATGGCTGGCTGCTGCAGGAGATCACCCAGCGCTTGCCCGGGCGCGTCGATGCGGGTGACACGACGTTCACTTCATCCCCGGAACTTGCGGCCGCGCTGCGGCGGGCCGCGGCGGCACACGGCGAACATGAGAAACGCGCTGGCGGACAGTACGACAAGAACTGGCCTGACTGGTACGCCGCTTACATGGTGGCGGAACAGGGCCGGAACGGCATTGCCGCAATGAGGTCTGACGCCGGACTGTGCCCGTTTCCTACGTTTGGGAAGACGACAATCGAGGCGATTTCGAATGCGCTCCCGATCAAGGGTTCGTTTTCCATCGCCGCTTGAATTTGCGTGAACCAGGTCCATTTGACAAAGCACTAAGGAAAATTGAGTTCAACCGTGCTATGATGTGGCCTATATGTGCCGCCGGAGAATGAGGAAGGCCGGAGAGCGTCGATGAACAGCATTACGATTGCCCGCCCCAGCAGGGTGCAGCCGGTCGATCCGATCTGGCGGTCGATCCGCGACGAAGCGATGGAGGCGGTGAACCGCGATCCGTTGCTGGCGGCCTTCCTCTATTCGACGATCCTCAACCAGGAGAGCCTGGAAGAAGCGGTGATCCACCGGCTTGCCGAGCGCCTTGATCACCAGGATATCGGCTCTGATCTCATCCGCCAGACCTTCAAAGCCATGCTGGACGACGATCCTGACTGGAGCACGACGGTGCGCGTCGACATCCAGGCCTATTACGATCGCGACCCGGCCTGCGACCGTTTCATCATGCCGGTGCTCTATTTCAAAGGTTTTCACGCCATCCAGACGCATCGTCTGGCGCACTGGCTGTGGAACCATGGCCGCCGGGACTTCGCGCTCTACCTGCAGAGCAGGTCGTCGTCGGTGTTCCAGACCGATATCAACCCGGCCGCTCGCATCGGCAAGGGTATCTTTATCGATCACGCCACCGGGCTGGTCGTCGGCGAGACGGCGGTCATCGAGGATGACGTGTCGATCCTGCACGGCGTGACGCTGGGCGGCACCGGCAAGGCCAATGGCGACCGTCATCCGAAGATCCGCCGCGGCGTGCTGATCGGCGCCGGCGCCAAGATTCTCGGCAATATCGAGGTCGGTCATTGCTCGAAGATTGCCGCCGGTTCGGTGGTGCTGTCGCCCGTGCCGCACAACAAGACGGTCGCCGGCGTGCCGGCGCGGGTCGTGGGGGAAACCGGCTGCGACCAGCCCTCGCGACAGATGGACCAGCTCCTGCCGTCGCAGAGCATGGACCACGTGGTCAGCTTCGACATCTGAGACTGTCAGCCCGCCTAGTGACCGGAATCCGGCCACGGTTTTCAAGTGCCGGTTGTCACGTGTTATCCTGTCGGCTTGCCTTTACATCGCCATCGTCGGCGTGTCAGAAGCGCGTTCCCATGAATTAAGCCGACATTTCGGAGAAGTCTTTTGAAGCCTGATGAAATCAGAAAGCTGGACGCCTATTTCAAGCGCGTCTTCCAGAATCCCAAGCTGCAGGTGAAGGCGCGTCCGCGCAAGGAAGACTCGGCCGAAGTCTATGTCGGCGACGAATTCCTCGGCATCGTCTTCAAGGACGAGGACGACGGCGACTACAATTTCTCAATGGCGATCCTCGACATCGACCTCGCCTGACCCGGGGACAGCTCCGGCCGGCGCGCGACACCACCGCCCGGCCGGCTGCAACCCGTAGGCGAAGTACCGGCTAATCCTGGCAATGCCGCGGAATGTGCACGCGCCGCCAGCTGGTCGAACCTTCCCGCACCACCACCCTACGCGCTACCGTCCCGTAAGACGGCGGGATTTCCCGGATGCGGACTTGTTGCGGCCGCACCAGCACTTCGTGGGCAACCGCTTCATATTCCGCCGGCTGAACGACGCGCCGGACGCGCTCCGGCTGGACCACGACCGTCTCGGCGACGCGCGCATAGCGGGCCTTTCGCCATACCTTGCACAGCACCTTGCGGCCATGGATGACGCGCCATTCCCAGGCATAGCCGCCATCGTCGACCTTGACAGTGTGGTAGACCGTGCGTGTGACCGCCGGCGCGGTCTCGTAGGTGACGCGCGGCGGCGCGATCTGCTCCACGCCTTGATAGGTGCCGTAAATCGGCGCGTCGTAGTCGACCACCTGTCCGCCAGGGTTCAGCATCACGTCCTCGTAGAGGGTATCGTAAAGTGCCGGCCTGTGGATCGGCTCGTAGCATTCGAGCGCGCGGCCGCCTGCGGCGGTTTCACAGACGCTGGCAAGCATCGCGACTGCCGCCAGCGATGCGGAGCTTTTGCGGATCATGACATTCCCCCGTTGAAAAAGGATGTCTTCACAATGCAGGACTGTAACGGAAGCTCCGCGGGCGGACAGCGATTTCAAGGCTTTTCGTTAAGCGTCGTGGTTAAGGAATTGCTACCTTGCGAGCGCCTTACGGGGCCGGCCGGGACTGGGCCCGTCTCATTAGGCCAGAGCGCGCCGTGCTCCGCGGGCCTACCGCGCTTGATTCGGCTTAACCAGATGGCTAGGAGAGGCGGCCTTGCGCTAGGGTGAGCCGGCATCCTATTTAGGTCGTAACCAATCCAGAACGATTCCGCGCGATTGCTGATATATCAAGGTGCCGGAATCCATCTCCTACAAGGGTAGTCCATGAAGAACCCCGTTGAAACCTACATGAACCTCGTTCCGATGGTGGTCGAGCAGACCAACCGCGGCGAGCGTGCCTATGACATTTTCTCGCGCCTCTTGAAGGAACGCATCATCTTCATCACCGGGCCGGTCGAGGACGGGATGGCGACGCTGGTTTGTGCACAGCTTTTGTTTCTCGAGGCGGAGAACCCCAAGAAGGAAATCAACCTCTATATCAATTCGCCGGGCGGCGTCGTCACCTCGGGCATGGCGATCTACGACACTATGCAGTTCATCAAGCCGGCGGTGTCGACGCTCTGCATCGGCCAGGCTGCTTCGATGGGTTCGCTGCTTCTGACCGCCGGCCACAAGGACATGCGTTTTGCCACGCCGAACGCCCGGATCATGGTCCATCAGCCGTCCGGCGGCTTCCAGGGCCAAGCTTCGGACATCGAACGTCATGCGCAGGACATCATCAAGCTGAAGCGCCGCTTGAACGAGGTCTATGTCAAGCATACCGGCAAGAGCTATGACGAGATCGAGAAGACGCTCGACCGCGACCATTTCATGACCGCGGACGAGGCCAGGGACTTCGGCCTGATCGACAAGGTCATTTCCAGCCGCGAGGCGGTCGAGACAGCCACCGCTTCAGCCTGACCTCGACGGCAAATGGCAGCATAACGCGGTTTTGGCGCGTCTTGCGGCATTTCGGCCACATTTGGCTGTTCCCTCAGGCGTTGGGATTGCCTACGTTAAGGCTATGTTGATTTTCGACGGCTTAGCTTTGCGTGGGGTTGCTGCGAATCATTGCCGCGTTTTCTGATTTGTGTTTCGTACGGAATGCGCTGTGTGAGCCGGGACACTGGCGGTGGCGGATTCCCGCGATAGATTGGTGAAGACGTCACTCAAAGCCAGACGGTCGGCGGGCGTCGGTGAAAGGACAGAAAAATGAGCAAGGTCAGCAACGGCGGCGGTGATTCAAAGAACACCCTCTACTGCTCGTTTTGCGGCAAGAGCCAGCACGAGGTCCGCAAGCTGATCGCGGGGCCGACGGTCTTCATCTGCGACGAATGTGTCGAGCTGTGCATGGACATCATCCGCGAGGAGAACAAGACCTCGATGGTGAAGTCGCGCGAAGGCGTGCCGACACCGCAGGAAATCCTCAAGGTCCTCGACGACTACGTCATCGGCCAGCCCTATGCCAAGCGCGTGCTGTCGGTGGCGGTTCACAACCACTACAAGCGCCTGGCGCATGCCGGCAAGAACAACGACGTCGAGCTGGCCAAGTCCAATATCCTTCTGATCGGCCCGACCGGCTGCGGCAAGACGCTTCTCGCGCAGACGCTCGCCCGCATCATCGACGTGCCGTTCACCATGGCCGACGCCACGACGCTGACCGAGGCCGGCTACGTCGGCGAGGACGTCGAGAACATCATCCTGAAGCTGTTGCAGTCGGCCGACTACAATGTCGAGCGGGCGCAGCGCGGCATCGTCTATATCGACGAAATCGACAAAATCTCGCGCAAGTCGGATAATCCCTCGATCACCCGCGACGTGTCGGGCGAGGGCGTGCAGCAGGCGCTCCTGAAGATCATGGAAGGCACGGTCGCCTCCGTGCCGCCGCAGGGCGGCCGCAAGCATCCGCAGCAGGAATTCCTGCAGGTCGACACCGCCAACATCCTGTTCATCTGCGGCGGCGCCTTCGCGGGGCTGGACAAGATCATCTCGGATCGCGGCCGCAAGACCTCGATCGGCTTCGGCGCCACCGTGGCTTCGCCCGAGGATCGGCGCACCGGCGACCTGTTCCGCCAGGTCGAGCCGGAGGATCTCCTGAAATTCGGCCTGATCCCGGAATTCGTGGGCCGTCTGCCGGTCCTGGCGACGCTGGAAGACCTCGACGAGCCGGCGCTGATCCAGATCCTGACCGAACCGAAGAATGCGCTGGTCAAGCAATATCAGCGGCTGTTCGAGATGGAGAATGTCGACCTGACGTTCCACGAGAACGCGCTGTCGGCGATCGCCAAGCGCGCGATCGAGCGCAAGACAGGCGCGCGCGGCCTGCGCTCCATCATGGAAGCGATCCTGCTCGACACCATGTTCGAGCTGCCGGCGCTGGAAGGCGTGCGCGAGGTGGTGATTTCGGAAGAGGTGGTGTCCGGCAACGCCCGGCCGCTCTACATCTACTCCGAGCAGAAGGAAAAGAAGGGCAATGTCAGCGCCTGAAATGGCACTGCGCCCGATAATTTTCATGGAACGGCGCCCGCGTGGCGCCGTTTTGCTGTCAAGGGCGGGGAGGGCGAGCAGTGGAAGGGCTCGAACGACCGTGTTAACCCTTGATCTTTGCCTCGGTTACATCCACCTAACAGCAGAAGGCCGAGGCGCCGAATTCTGTGCTGTAAAATTCCCGTCACAAACGGTGGTAGGCGGAACGACGCTCGGTCGTTAATATGAGATTCGCGGTTGGCTAAAATAAGCGGCCGCGACATGAAAGGTTGGACAATGGCCAAGATATCCAAGGCTTCCGGCGACGGCGTTTTCGCAGTCCTCCCACTGCGCGATATCGTCGTGTTCCCGCATATGATCGTTCCGCTCTTCGTGGGGCGTGAAAAGTCGATCAAGGCGCTGGAAGAGGTGATGGGTCAGGAAAAACAGATCCTGCTTGCCACCCAGATGAATGCAGCCGACGACGATCCTGAGCCCGGTGCGATTTTCGACATCGGCACACTCGCCAATGTGCTGCAGCTTTTGAAGCTTCCCGACGGCACCGTGAAGGTGCTGGTCGAGGGCGCCTCGCGCGCCAAGATCGTCTCGTTCACCGACCGTGCCGATTTCCATGAGGCCCGCGCCACGGCGCTCGCCGAGCCGGAAGAGGAAGAGGTCGAAATCGAGGCGCTTGCCCGCTCGGTCGTCACCGACTTCGAGAATTACGTCAAGCTGAACAAGAAGATCTCGCCCGAAGTGGTGGGTGCCGCCAGCCAGATCGACGACTATTCCAAGCTCGCCGATACGGTTGCATCGCATCTCGCCATCAAGATCCCCGAGAAGCAGGAGATGCTTGCAACGCTTTCCGTCAAGGAGCGTCTGGAGAAGGCGATGGGCTTCATGGAAGCCGAAATCTCCGTGCTCCAGGTGGAAAAGCGCATCCGTTCGCGCGTCAAGCGCCAGATGGAGAAGACGCAGCGCGAGTACTACCTCAACGAGCAGATGAAGGCGATCCAGAAGGAGCTCGGCGAGGGCGAGGATGGCCGCGACGAGGCCGCCGAGATCGAGGCGCGCATCAAGAAGACCAAGCTCTCCAAGGAGGCCCGCGAAAAGGCGGAGGCCGAGTTGAAGAAGCTGCGCTCGATGTCGCCGATGTCGGCTGAATCGACGGTCGTGCGCAACTATCTCGATTGGCTCTTGTCGATCCCGTGGGGCAAGAACTCCAAGGTCAAGCAGGACCTCGGCTTTGCGCAGGACGTGCTCGATGCCGATCACTTCGGCCTCGACAAGGTCAAGGAACGCATCGTCGAGTATCTCGCCGTGCAGAGCCGCCAGAAGAAGCTGAAGGGGCCGATCCTGTGCCTCGTCGGCCCGCCCGGCGTCGGCAAGACCTCGCTTGGCAAGTCGATCGCCAAGGCCACCGGCCGCGAGTTCATCCGCATGGCGCTCGGCGGCGTGCGCGACGAGGCCGAGATCCGTGGCCACAGGCGGACCTATATCGGCTCGATGCCCGGCAAGGTCATCCAGTCGATGAAGAAGGCCAAGAAGTCCAACCCGCTCTTCCTGCTCGACGAGATCGACAAGATGGGCCAGGACTTCCGCGGCGATCCGTCGTCGGCCCTGTTGGAAGTGCTCGATCCGGAGCAGAACTCGACGTTCATGGATCATTACCTCGAGGTCGAATACGACCTGTCGAGCGTGATGTTCGTGACGACCGCGAACACGCTGAACATCCCTGCGCCCCTGATGGACCGCATGGAGATCATCCGTATCGCCGGTTACACCGAGGACGAGAAGATCGAGATCGCCAAGCGTCACCTGATGCCCAAGGTGATCCGCGACCATGCCCTGCAACCGAACGAATTCTCGGTCGGCGAGGACGCGATCCGCGGCATCATCCAGACCTACACGCGGGAAGCCGGTGTGCGCAGCCTGGAGCGCGAGCTGATGAAGCTCGGCCGTAAGGCGGTGACCGAGATCCTGCGGACGAAGAAGAAGACGGTGAAGATCACGGCGGACAACCTCGCCGATTATCTCGGCGTGCCGCGCTTCCGCTTCGGCCAGATCGAGGCCGACGATCAGGTCGGCGTGGTCACGGGTCTTGCCTGGACGGAAGTCGGCGGCGAGTTGCTGACGGTCGAAGGCGTCATGATGCCCGGCAAGGGCCGCATGACGGTGACCGGCAATTTGCGCGACGTGATGAAGGAATCGATCTCGGCGGCGGCGTCCTACGTCCGCTCGCGCGCCATCGATTTCGGCATCGAGCCGCCGCTGTTCGACAAGCGCGACATCCACGTGCATTTGCCGGAGGGTGCCACGCCGAAGGACGGCCCGTCTGCCGGTGCGGCCATGGCCACGGCCATCGTGTCGGTGCTGACGGGTATTCCGGTCCGCGCTGATGTGGCGATGACCGGCGAAATCACGCTGCGCGGCCGTATTCTGCCGATTGGCGGCCTGAAGGAGAAGCTGCTCGCGGCGCTGCGCGGCGGCATCAAGAAGGTGCTGATCCCGGAAGAGAACGTCAAGGATTTGGCGGAGATTCCGGACAATGTGAAGAACGGCATGGAGATCGTCCCGGTCTCGCGGGTCGGCGAGGTGCTCGCGCACGCGCTGGTCAGGATGCCTGAGCCGATCGAGTGGGTCGAACCGGTCAATGCGCCGGCTCCGGTCGACAGCGGCGACGATGCTGGAAAGTCGCTTGCTCATTAGCGGTTGCTAATATTGCAGCGCACAAAGAGAGAGCCGGGCTTTCAAGCCCGGCTTTTTTCGTGTGAAAAGCCATGAAAAAGTGGAAAAAAGCCCGGAATTCCGCGGTTTTCGGCTTGGGTTCCGGAGCGCTTCTTTCTAAAGTCCGTCTCCTGCCGGATGAGTCGTAGTTCCGGTTTTCTCATGGAAGGGAATTTTTATGAACAAGAACGAACTGGTGTCCGCCGTCGCCGACTCCGCAAGCATTTCGAAGGCTGATGCGCAGTCCGCTGTCGATGCGGTGTTCTCCGTGATCACTGGCGAACTGAAGAAGGGCGGCGATGTCCGGCTTGTCGGCTTCGGAAATTTCACCGTGTCAAAACGCGCTGCTTCGACCGGCCGCAACCCGCAGACCGGCGCGGAAGTGAAGATTCCGGCGCGTACCGTGCCGAAGTTCTCGGCCGGCAAGGGCCTCAAGGACGCGGTCAACTAAGACCTTTTTCTTTTAAGAACCGAAAAGCCGGGCAAGCCCGGCTTTTCTTTTTATGGCTGTTTGCAGGCCATTCAGGCCGTTGGCGCGTCGGCGCGCATCAGATCTTCCTGTTTCAAATCCGCCCACAGCGCCGCCGGTATCTTGGTGTCGAGCAGCGCGCGGTTGCTTTCAACTTCGGATGGCCGCTGGCCGCCAGGAATCACCGACACCACCGAAGGATGCTGCAGCGGGAACTGCAGCGCCGCCTCGATCAGGCGCACATTGTGGCGCTTGCAGACGGCTTCGATGCGCGCCACGCGATCCAGGATCTCCTTCGGCGCCTCGCTGTAATTGTAGAAGGCTCCGGGCTTCGGGCCGGTCGCCAGCACGCCGGAATTGTAGGGGCCGCCCAGCACGATGCCGATGCCGCGCTTTTGGCAAAGCGGCAGGAAGGTGGCAAGCGCCTCCTGCTCGAGCAGCGTGTAGCGGCCGGCGAGCAGGAACAGGTCGAAATCGCCGCGTTCGGCGAGGGTCTGTGCCACCTGCCACTCGTTGATGCCGCCGCCAAAGGCCTTGATGACGCCCTGGTCGCGCAGCGAAAGCAGCCCGTAATAGCCGGATGACATGAACTCCTCGATGCGGGCATCGGAGGCTTCCTTGCTGCCATGGGTAAAGATGTCGACGTCGTGGACGAAGAGGATGTCGATACGGTCGACCCCGAGGCGCTCCAGCGAGGCCTCGAAGGAGCGCATGACGCCATCATAGGAGTAGTCGTAGACTTCCCGGCGCGACGGCGTCTCGAAGAACTTGCCGATGCCGGTGCGCTGGTCCGGTGCAGAGACCCGCATGATGCGCCCGACCTTGCTCGACAGCACATAGTCGTCGCGCTTCCTGCCGCGCAGAAACGGGTTGAGGCGGGTTTCCGACAGGCCGAGGCCGTAAAGAGGTGCCGTATCAAAGTAGCGGCAGCCGGTCGCCCATGCCGCCTCTAACGTGG
This sequence comes from Mesorhizobium sp. CA15, assembly GCF_020165215.1. NCBI lineage: Bacteria > Pseudomonadati > Pseudomonadota > Alphaproteobacteria > Hyphomicrobiales > Phyllobacteriaceae > Mesorhizobium > Mesorhizobium sp. CA15. Next base: position 549,070 of record NZ_JAIUHQ010000001.1, on the reverse strand, counting down.
CATTGGCGTCCTCGTCGGAGATGGCGCGATAGAGATTGCCGAGCGGCGCGGTGCCGAAGCCGAGCTCGGTGAAGGTGATGCCGCCATTGCCGATGCGGTCGAAGTGCCGTGTCTTCATGTCTGACGATGTCCCGGAGTGATTTGTCTGACATGACACTATCACGCTCGTGGCCCAGCAAAAGTGCCGAGGCTCGTTGGACAGCGATTTTCGCGATGGTAGCATAAACAAAAACAAGCCTTTCGTGGTCGCGAGCCGCAAATCCGTAGAGGCAAGCGACGCCCCGGCAGGCAAGGTGAGCCGTCATGACCAAAGCCGCATCAGGGATGTTCGCGACCGCGCTGGACGAGCTTGGCGCGGTGCTGGCGCGCACGGACGAAGCTCGCATCGACGCCGCCTGCGAAATGCTTGCCGGCGCCGGCAGGATCGCTGTCTATGGCTGCGGCCGCGAGGCGCTGCAGGTCAAGGGCTTCGCCATGCGGCTCTACCATCTCGGCCTGCCGGTCTCGGTCGTCGGCGACATGACCACGCCGCCGCTCGGGCAGGGCGACGTCTTCCTGGCGAGCTCAGGTCCCGGCGAGACCGCCACGGTGCTGAGCTTGATGCGGGTTGCCCGCGAGGCCGGCGCGAAGGTGCTGCTCTTGACGGCAGAACCGGAAAGAAGCGCCGCCAAGCTCGCCGACTTCACGCTCGTCATCCCGGCGCAGACGATGGCCAGCGACCAGGGCGAGGCAAGAAGCTCGGTGCTGCCGATGGGCTCGCTGTTCGAAGGCGCGCTGTTTCTTCTGTTCGAAATCATGGTGCTGAAGCTCCAGGCGCTGACCAATGCGACGCCGGAAGCGATGCGCGCCAGGCACACCAACATGGAGTAAGGAGATGCGCTACGAACTTATGCTGCCGCACCAGATCCGCAAGGCGATCGAGGAGAACTGGCCGATGGTGCTGCCGCTCGGCGTGCTCGAATATCACGGCGAGCACATGGCGGTCGGCATGGACACGCTGGCGGTGATCAAGACGGTCGAACTGATCGAGAAGGAAAGGGACATCGTCATCCTGCCGCCCTTCTATTACGGCGCGGCAAGCTATGCGGTGGCGGCGCCGGAAGGCAGCGGCTCGGTGCAGGTCGGCGGCCCGGCGCTTTCGCCGTTCGCGGAGGAATTGTTCTACGGGCTGCTGCGCATCGGCTTCCGCAACATCCACGCCATCATCCACCACCAGACCGAGAATTTCGCGGCCGGCATGCCGACCGATCTCGCCTTCAAGACCGCCGGCCGGCAGGCAATCTTCCGCTTCCTGGAAAAGGAGCGCGGCGAGGGCTGGTGGGGTTCCAACACCATGGCCGATTACTATGCCGGCCATGCGCAGGGTGAGAATGTCTTCAACTGGGTGCAGGTGCACCCGCTGATGCCGGCCGCGATGAACGGCAAATATCCGTTCGACCATGCCGGCATCGGCGAAACCTCGCTGATGCTGGCGCTATGCCCGGAGGCGGTGGACGAGAAGCATTTGGCCGACAACACCGGCTGGTACACGAAAAGTGCCGCGGAAGCCTCGGCGGGCCTCGGTAAGATCGGGGTTGCGATGATCCTCGACCATTTGCGGTCGATTCTGGTGCGATAGGTGCGGTTCTTCCTTTTCTCCTTGTGGGAGAAGCTGGATCGGCGCGCAGCGCCGAGACGGATGAGGGTGTTCCAGCGGAGTGAGAGGTCGGCTTTCCCTGGAACACCCCTCATCCGGCCGCTTCGCGGCCACCTTCCCCCACAAGGGGGGAAGGGGAAGTAATCCTACTTCACTGAGCCGGCCGTCATGCCCATGATCAGATAGCGCTCGAGCGCGATGCCGATGATGGCCAGCGGCGCGATCGCGGCGGTGGCCAAGGCCGCCATCGACCACCAGTTGATGCCTTGCGAGCCGGTCTGGCTCGCCACCATGACGGGGATGGTCTTGGCGTCGGTCGATGTCAGCAGCGCGGCGAAGAAATACTCGTTCCAGCACAGCACCATCGCCAGGATGAAGGCGGCGACCATGCCGGGCAACGCGATCGGCATGACGATGCGGAAAAAGGCGCCCCAGATCGACAGCCCGTCGACAAGGGCTGCCTCCTCCAATTCAACGGGTATCGAGTTGAACTGGTCGCGCATGATCCAGATGACGATCGGCAGAACCATCAGCGTGTAGAGGAGCACGAGCCCGATGCGCGTATCAAGGAGGGCCACTTCGCGGTAGAGCACCAGGAAGGGGAGCGCCAGAACGACCGGCGGCAGGATCAACTGCGACAGGAAGAAGAAGGAGATGTCCTCGTTCTTGAACCAGGCGAACTTGTAGCGGTAGCGGACAAGGCCATAGGCGGCGAGGCTGCCGATGATGATGGCGAGGCTCGATGCGCCGACCGAGGTGATGACCGAGTTCATGAAGCGTTTGAGGAATTCGTCGCGCACGGTCGAGGTCTGGGAGATCGAATCCGGCGACAGGCCGAGCGAGCGCCAGCCCTTCCAGTCAGGCGTGAAGTCGACGAAGGGAATGAGATGGCCTTGGGTGACGTCGACCGCCGATTTGAACGAGGTGGTGATCGTCCAATAGATCGGGAACAGGCAGACGAAAGCCCAGAAGGCAAGCGCGCCATAGATGAAGACGCGGCTGGCGATGAAGGCCGCCGGCGAGCGGATATCGGAAACGGTGTAGTCGGTGGTCTGGACGCTCATGATGCCGCTCAGTTGACGTTGCGCACGAAGCGACTGGCGAATTTCAGCAGCCAGGTCACGAACACGACGATGATGACCAGATAGGCCATGGCCAGCATGGTGCCGTAGCCGACATTCGAGCGGTCGCGGTACTCGCGATAGATGAAACTCGACACGGAATCGGTGGCGCCGCCAGGGCCGCCGGAGGTCAGGGTGATGATGATGTCGGCAAGCTTCAGCTTGAAGATGATGCGCAGGATCACGGCTGTCACCGATACCGGCAGCATCAGCGGAAAGGTCACCTGCCAGAATGTCTGCCATGCGGTCGCGCCATCGACGCGGGCGGCTTCCAGCACCTCGCGCGACATGGCCTGCAGGCCGGCCAGCAGCATGATCATCATGAACGGGATGAAGGTCCAGGCGTCGAGCATCATGATCGAGATGCGGGCAGTGATCGGATCGGAGAAGAAGGCGGGATTGTCCCAGCCAAGATGACGCGCCAGCGTCGCCGCCGGGCCAAACCGGTACTCCATCAGCGACTTGCCGACCATCCAGGATACCGCGACCGGCGACAGCATCAGCGGCAGCAGGAAGACGACGCGGAAGAATTTGCGGGCGCGGATCTGCGCATTGAGCAGGAGCGCCAGGCCGAAGGCGATGACATATTCGACCAGCACCGCAAGCACATAGAGCACCATGTTCAACAGCGCGTTGTGGTAATAGGGGTCGGCCAGCATCTGCCAGAAATTGTCGAGGCCATTGAACCTGCGTCCGCTGAAAGAGCTGAGATTCCAGTCGGTCAGCGCGATGTAGAAGCCGAACAGCGTCGGGAAGATCACCATGGCGATGGTGAAGAGCAGGGCCGGCAAAAGGAACAGCGCGCGCTGCCCGTCCTCGCCGCGCGTCAGCACCTGCCAGGCGCCAAGCGCTGCGCCCCACAAGATGTAGGCGTAGACCACAGGGCGCCATGTGTCGAAACCGACCGTGGACATCTCGGTCTTGTAGAGGATCTGCACGACGATGATCGCCAGCAGGCCAAGGGTTGCAATGGCCAGCAGGCCCCAGCCGAGGCGCTTGCGGCCTGCCGGGATCAGGTCGGCCGGATGTGCCGGCCACGCATTCACGGTCGAAGTCTGCTCAGCCACGCCTCTCGCCTTCTAGAGCGCTTCACCGCTTCACGGAAACGGCGAACCGCTCTATCTCTGTTTTTACGCAATTCCGGAAAACCGCTCACACTTTTCCTGAAACTGCTCTAACGCATCAAACCGGCCGAGCCGGTAAAAATGCGGCCCGGTGACAATGTGCCACCGGGCCGCGACGTCTCATAAGCCAGCCTACATGCCGAGCGAGGCTTTGTAGAGCTTGATCTGGTTCTCGCGGCCGATCTGGTCGGTCAGCTTTTCCCAGGCCGCGGCGATGGCGTCGGCGCCTTCCTGCGCCTTCATCTTGCCTGCAAAGGTGTTGGCCAGGATGTCCTCGGCGGCAGAATAGTACTGGAAGATGCCGGGGATGCGCGGCTCGATCGCAGCGTTCGGGTGGTTGTAGGAATCGCCTTCCGATTTCAGGTAGGAGGTGATGAAGGCCTCGTCATAGCCGGCGGCCACCCATTCGGGAACGTTGAAATGGGAGTTGCGGTAGGGCTGGAAGCCCGACGGATACATCGCCGTCCAGATCGACAGGTCCTTGCCGCCGAGATGGGCGGCGGCCGACCATGCGGCCTTCTTCTTCTTCTCGTCGGAATCGACGCGGGCCATGACATAGACGCCCCAGCCGAGATAGGCGCAGTTCGGCGCATAGTTCGGCCCGCTGGCGAGCTTTTCCCACTTGCCGGTCTTGGAATTGTAGACGTCGTCGGAGCCAGGCAGGATCGAGAAGCCGGTGACATCGCCGATGACCGACGAGTCATTGGTCTTCACATTCGAGCCGACGTCGCCCCACCACGGGATCATCGAGCCGGTGCCGGCCAGGAACTGCTGGAAGGCAGTGGTGTTCGGATCGGCATTGATCTGGTCGGCGGGTTCGGACGGCAGGGCGTCGATGACGTCCTGGATGGCGCGCACCCAGGCCGGGTTGTTGATGCGCGGCTTCATCGTGTCGGCATCGAACAGCCAGGCCTTGTCGTCGGGGTGCTTGGCGTAAGCTGTGGCGCGGCTGCCGAGGAAATAGAAGCCGAAGCCGCCCCAGGGCTTGGGCGCGTCCAGATAGCCATAGATGTCCTGGCCCTTGAACTGCTTGCCCTTGAGGAACTTGGTGACGGCCTGCACTTCCTGCCAGGTCTTCGGCACGCCCCATTCGGTCGTGGCGCCGCTTTCCTTCCAGGCTTTGGCGAGATCGGCATCCGCGAACACGTCGGTGCGGTAGTTGAAATTGTGCGCGTCGCCGTCGATCGTCACGCGATACTGCTTGCCGTCCCAGGTGCCGACCGGCGGCTTCAGGTAGTTGACGAGGTCGTCGAAATCGATCTGCTTCTTGACCCAATCGGGCATCTCGGAGGTAAGGCCCTTGCCGCAGACATCGCCTTCGAAAGGCGCGCCCATCTCGATGATGTCGAAATCGACGGTCTTGGTTGCGATAGACTGCTGTAGGCGGGCGTTGTAGTCGGCCTGAGCAAGGTCGATCCAGCTGATCTTGGCGCCCGTATAGGCCTCCCACGGCTTCAGGAAGCCGCGGAACAGCACGTTGTGGAGGTTCTGGTTGTTGAGGCCCATGAAGGTGAGCTCGACACCGGCAAACTCGCCTTCCTTGACATTGGCCTTGGTCGCTTCGAGGCAGAGCTCGCCGACCTTCTGGAAGTCGGCATCCGTCGGCTGGCCTTTGCCGACGCCCGGGATCTGCAGGATTTTCGCGCGCAGACTGTCGTCGGCGGCCGCAGGCTTCGTCAGTGCTCCGAGCCCGGCGCCGGAGGCGGCGGCGATTGCGGCCATGCTGGCCGCACCCTTCAGCACATCGCGGCGGCTGGCGCCGGCGCGCATCAGTTTTTCATACAGATCGACTCTCATCTACAGGTTCCTCCCAGAACAACAATGCTTGAATTGAAGTGCCAATCTCTCAGACGTCGAAACGCCTCTCGGTTCTCCTCGATCATACCGGACGTGGGACCCCACCCTGCGTCGCCGGATCTCCGATTTCAGGATAACAGGCCTACTCTCGGATTGGCACTCGCCACTATTCGCGTAATCGATTACCTTGTCAACAAGATTGGCTTTTTATCTATAAGATACCGACTTGCCGTTGCCGTTCGCAATGGCTAGCTTCACCGCAAACGATAAAGGGGAGACGATGGCTCAAGTCGCGATCAGCAGTGTGGCCAAGGCGTTCGGAACCGTCAAGGTCCTGCATGAGGTCAGCGTCGATATTGCCGACGGACAGTTCGTCGTGCTGGTCGGCCCGTCGGGATGCGGCAAGTCCACGCTGCTCAGGATGGTGGCCGGGCTTGAGACGGTTTCCGGCGGCACGATCTCGATCGGCGACCGGGTCGTCAACAACCTGCCGCCGGCGAAGCGCGACATCGCCATGGTATTTCAGAACTATGCGCTCTATCCGCACAAGACGGTGGAGCAGAACATGGCCTTTGCGCTGAAGCTGCGCGGCACCGATCCGGCCGTCGTCGCCGAACGGGTCAAGCGCGCCGCCGACATCCTCGACCTTGCGCCTTATCTCAAGCGCTACCCGCGCCAGCTTTCGGGCGGCCAGCGCCAGCGCGTCGCCATGGGCCGCGCCATCGTGCGCAACCCGCAGGTGTTCCTGTTCGACGAGCCGCTTTCCAACCTCGACGCCAAGCTGCGCGTGCAGATGCGCACCGAGATCAAGGAGCTGCACCAGCGGCTGAAGACCACAACCATCTACGTCACCCACGACCAGATCGAGGCCATGACCATGGCCGACAAGATCGTGGTGATGCGCGACGGCCGCATCGAGCAGGTCGGCGCGCCGCTGGAGCTGTTCGACCGGCCGGCCAATCTGTTCGTCGCCGGCTTCATCGGCTCGCCGGCGATGAACCTGCTCAAGGGCACCGTTAAAAAGGGCGGGAAGCCCGTGGTCGACATTGCAGGCTCGGCGTTTCCGATGCCGACCAATATCGCCGCGGCGGACGGCCAGGCCGTCATTTATGGCGTGCGCCCCGAGCACCTGGAAATCCATCCCGACGGCGTAGCATCCACGATTTCGGTGGTCGAACCGACAGGCTCGGAGACGCTGGTGTTCGTACGGTTCGGCGAGGGCGAGATGGTGGCGCTATTCCGCGAGCGACACGACTTCAAGCCCGGTGACACGCTCAAGCTCAAGCCGCGTCTCGACCAGGTCCACCTCTTCGACGCCGCAACCGGCAAGCGTCTCTAACCGCACACAACCCTTCAAGAGGAAATCATGCTCAAAGGGATCAACCCGCTGCTCAATGCCGATGTGCTCCAGGCGCTGCGGGCGATGGGCCATGGCGACGACCTGATCATCGCCGACACCAATTTCCCGTCCGATTCCGTGGCCAGGCAGACGGTGCTCGGCAAGCTCCTGCGCATCGACGCGACGGCGGCGGAGGTGGTGAAGGCGGTGCTGTCGCTCTATCCGCTGGATACTTTCGTCGACGATGCGGCAGCGCGCATGGAGATCGTCGGCAAACCAAACGAAATCCCGCCGGTGCAGAGGGAGGTGCAGAAGGAGATCGACGCCGCCGAGGGCAAGCCCTGGCCGATGATCTCGATCGAGCGCTACGCCTTCTACGAGCGCTCCAAGAAAGCCTATTGCGTGATCCAGACCGGCGAGCGCCGCTTCTATGGCTGCTTTGCCTTCCGCAAGGGCGTCGTGCCGCCGGATGCGGAGTAAGAACATGGCTACAGGCAAGTCCGTGAAGCCTGTCGTGATCCTGGGCGTGTTCGTCGCCGACACCGCCTATCGCGCCGACCGCCAGCCGCGCCTGGGTGAGACGATCCTCGGCAATTCCTTCAAACTTGGACCGGGCGGCAAGGGCTCGAACCAGGCGGTGGCGGCAGGCAAGCTCGGCGCCGACATCACTTTCCTGACCAGGCTCGGCGTCGATGCCTTCGCCGATATGGCGAAACGGACCTGGAAGGATGCAGGCGTGAAAAGCGCCGTCATCGATACGCCGGACAGCTATACGGGCGCAGCCTATATTTTCGTCGAGGAAGGCACCGGCAACAACGCCATCATCGTCAGTCCGGGCGCGGCAATGCTGATCTCTCCGGCTGACATCGAGGCGCATGCCGGGCTCATCCGTTCCGCCGGCGTCTTCGTCACCCAGCTCGAACAGCCGATCGATGCGGCCTTGAGGGCGCTGGAAATCGCGCGCGGGGCAGAGGTGACGACCATTCTCAATCCCGCGCCGGCCGCCAGCCTGCCGGACCGCATCTACACGCTCTGCGACTATGTCACGCCCAACGAGACCGAGGCAGAAGGGTTGACCGGCATCAATGTCTCCTCGATCGACGACGCCCGCCGCGCCGCCGACGCGTTGCTCGCCAAGGGCGTTGGCGCCGTCATCGTGACGCTCGGCGAGAAGGGCGCTTTGCTCCACACCAAGAACCGGTCGGAGCATGTCGACGCGGTCAATGCCGGTCCGGTGATCGAGACGACGGGAGCGGGTGACGCGTTCAACGGCGGTCTCGCGGCCGCCCTGGCAAAAGGCGTCGAGCCGCTGGAGGCCGTGCGCTTTGCCTGCGCGGTCGCCGGCATCTCGGTGACCCGCCCCGGCACTGCGCCTTCCATGCCGACATCGCAGGAGGTCGAGGCGCTGCTCGCCAGGGCCTGAGACCTCCCGCCTTCCATTTTTTGCGGCTTTTTAGCGGCCCCTTATTGCGGAACGCAACTGAGGCGAGCGCGTTCATCGTCCTGTCTGCGCGCCGATTTGGAACGGTAGGATGAAAAAGCCTTACGAAAAGCCCACGCTGGTAAAGCGCCAGAAGCTCACCGAACGGACGGCCCAGATCGTCGCTTCCGGGGTTGTGCTGGGCGAATGATTCCGAGGGGGCAGCGCTAAAGAATCCTGCTGGTCAGCTCCAGCATCGTCGTTGCGCCTTGCTCGCTGCCGGGCACATGCACGACACGAAGCACACGAAGGTCCCTGCTCGACTCTCCGACCGGTATCGACACGCTTTCGCCAACCCGCGGCAATTCCTGGAAGGCGAGCTCGTCGACATCCCTCTCATCGTCGATGGAAATCCGGCATCTCACAGCCATCTTATCTCTCCCGTCTTTTCGCCCGTTGGCTGAACGGGACAAGATTGGAATGGTTCCGGGATCAAGGATCTCAGACGGCAAATCTGCTGCGGCATTCGCGCGGAGGCCCCTTCAACGCTTTGAATTGACGCCTGAAATTTGCCAACGTTAGATACCGACCAGCTCTGCGACGACGACAATCGGCCGGTCTTCTTCAGCCAGGAGGGCGCGGGCCTCCCCGAAGCGCAGTCGCGCCGCATATTCGCAGGAGCAATCAATTCTCGGGAAGCGGCAACGGCCTGTCGCTCAAGGTCCGTAGGTAAGCGATCAAGTTTGCTCGCTGGTTCTCGTCTCGCAGGCCCGGGAAAATCATGTCTGTTCCAGGCAAAGCGAAAGCCGGGTTTGAGATGAAGGAATTGAGATCTTCAAAGGTCCATGTGCCGCCAGCTTCCCTTAGAGCCGACGAATACTGGACGTCGCTTTGTGCTGCTTTTGGCCGCCCTACCACGCCCCAGAGATTGACGCGTTTGGGAATCTTGCGATCCGGCGCTGAAAGATGACAGGCTCCGCACGTTTCGTCGAAAATTCTTTTGCCCGATTCGGCGTTTGCCGATGCAAGTCGCGCCGAAATAGGCGCGATGGGCGGTTGTCCCGCGCCGTGAGCGCGCAAGTAAGCCACGACGTCTTCGTGACCGCTAAGCTTGGCCAAATGTATGGGTGGGTTTCCATTCGACGTCAGCGCGTTGACGTCTGCTCCCGCATCCACAAGATGGACCACGCAATGAAGACAGCCTTTCTCGGCAGCCACGTGCAGCGGGGTTTGCGATTTCGCCACCTGATTTGGATCGGCGCCGTTATCGAGCAGCAGCTTCACGACGTCAGAATAGCCACCCTTGTTGGCCGCGTAGAGTGGCGTTCTTTGCCAGCTGACGGGCATGTTAACGTCCGCCCCACGATCGATCAGAAGTTTTGCTATTTCCACATTCCCGCCCTCGCAGGCGATATAGAGCGCCGTAACACCGTCAACTTCGTTGACAGCAGCGCCTTTATCCAAGGCAGAAGCCACCCCCGAGAGATCGCCATGTTTGACAAGATCGCCCAGGCTGCTTGCCTGGGCGGGCAGGTTTAAAAGCCAAAGAACCCACAAAGCCGCTATCACCCACTTGCTTGGCCTGACCATCGTGTCCTCCCTGTGTTGTGGGCCCTCCATCTGCGAGCAGAATCAATCGGTAGTTCCAGCGTTGGCCCGCGTGCAATCACGCCTCGGGTCGACATCACTGCCGGGAAAGCGCGGAACGTTGGCTCGCATTACGGCACCTGCGAAAATAAATTTTAGCAGATGCTGATATAAAGACCAAGGAGAGACGGCGAAGCACTCTCATTCGGCTGCCTGCAAGATGCGCCGACACGGTCCGACGCTTCCCCCAAGTGTCAGGAGAGCCACTTCAGAAAATATACCTGTGTCAGGAAGTTAAATGGCGCGAGTGACGGGGCTCGAACCCGCGACCTCCGGCGTGACAGGCCGGCACTCTAACCGACTGAGCTACACCCGCGCACTTGACGAGCACGTGTCAGGCGTGTTCGTCGCTGGGGCGGTGGATAAGGGGTTCGCCTGCGGGTGTCAAGCGCGGCATTCAAGCATTACAGCAATCAGGAGAAGGTTTTTTGACAGCGGCGCCGAGGCTGGGGAAATCCGCGCCCCGACGGGTGCGCCGTCTGTTCATTTAGCCTTGCGAATGCGGCCCTAACTGCTTAAAGGTCCGCGCTCAAGCGGGCGATTAGCTCAGTTGGTAGAGCGCTTCGTTTACACCGAAGATGTCGGCGGTTCGAGCCCGTCATCGCCCACCATATAACCCTCTGTTTAGATTGAACAAACCCATTTGTTGCCGCCTTGTATCCGTTGACCAACGCCGGGCTAGCAACTGACTAGCAACTGATCCACGGCGGCAGCGGCGCCGTTCCGTGCTGCGGTTCGCCCGTGGCGCAGGAGGAAGGAAAGTAGCTGCTGGCGTTTGCGGCGCAGGCCGTCGGCTGCGGCTTCGCGGGCACGCACCAGATCGCGCACAGCCTCGTGGACCACGTCCGGGCACCCCACACCCCGATCAGCTCGCCCGCCCGATGTCGGGCCAGCATGACGGCGTCCCCGGTCGCTTCGGGATCAGGGCCGGCGCAACCACCATGCAGTCGTGACCAAGATCGCGGACCTGCCGGCACAACCCATATAACTCGTTGGCCCAGCCTTGAAGCATGCGTGCAGTCGATCATACTTTTTCCCAGCTTCTTGATCGTCCGCTCTATCGCCGCCGGACTATTCTCGACCTCGCCGACGAACCGGACCTCGCCAGTGCGTCCGCCCTCCGCGATCACCACCGCGTGCTTCTTGGCTCCATCAAACGCAACAAATGCTTCGCTTTACTCTCCCATGGCTCGCCCTCCGTGCGGGAGGATCGGCTCGGCCCATCCGAGCAACCCTGGTGTTTTAATCGCACGAAAGGGCGGGCCACCGATCTCCTCCTCGGAACATGACGTCCAGCGGCCGAGGTGCTGCTCTCTGCTAAAGCTGAGCTGACCGGTGCATCCAGGCATGGAGCGAGCGCGCAAAAACCGACTAGGTTAGGGCCCCGATCCGCCTGTAGTGACATCCGAAATCAGAAACCGGAAGATCCCGCGAAGCTCAGTTGGGCAAGTTGCTGTGAGTCCAGTGCCGCGCCCCACGGCCAGTGAACCGTTGTTTTGTAGGCCCAGGTGGGCTGGAAGGGCGTGTAACGCTCCCGGTAGCCCCGCTTTGCTCGGGTGGAGCAGGGCGAGCCTGTATGAAGGTGATCTGAGCCCCAGCCCGCTTCGACCTGGTGGTGAATACTCCACGCCGAAGTAAATAGGACTAGACACGCAGCTCGAAGCGACTATTGTTGGTGAACTGCGCCCGCGACAACGGGGGGGAGCATGTTTGGCCGGGCCTTCGTCAGGTTATGTGTCCTCGCGCTGCTGTTGCAGGCCCAATTCATATCCTATTCCGCAATCGCCAGTGATGTTCCGGACAATGGCGCAACCTTGGCCGCAAGATCTCGATCGACGGCGGAGATTGTCCTCGATCATGCCAATCCCACGGCACGGGCCTTCGGTCTTGAGCTAACGCTTCCACCGGGTTTTAACGGCCGCGATTCAGTTCGAGTGCAAGTTGGCTGTTACGCAGCTGAAGATACACCAACCCTGGCGCTTGATGCGAAGGCTTACTCCGAGGACAACAGGTTAGTAAACACTACCGACAAACGGGAATTCGGTTGTAGCTCGTATCAGGTCAACATAGCTGACTCCGTCAATCAGCCAGCGTCAGTGCAGATTGACGCAGATACCCATTCTCCTGCGCAGGCTGGCATTGCCATCAGTGTCCCGAACAATTTGCCGGCCAGCAACGAGGAGATGACCGCCCCGGCTGTATTTATCTTCAATCCGGTCCATGGAAATTGGACGAGCGTAAGGCCGTTCCGGGCAGCCGAGCCTGATCCTAAACGGACTTACGCCACATTGATCGAGCAACGACAGAGGATAATTTCGGGAGTCATCGTTCTACCCGGTAAGCTGACGGCAGAGCCCGCAAAAAGTGCTCCGTCGACGATCTCTGAGCCGCTCGCGCAACTAAAGCCCACCACAGGTTATCTATCCTTGGGTGACATCGCTCCTGACTCGAAGGGAGCATATACCCAAAAACTCCCACTCTATTTGCGGCCGTCGCGTGGACCTGGCCCTAGTATTTCTGTCGTTTACAGTTCAAGCGGTGCAGCTGGTGTTCTGGGGCGGGGGTGGGATCTCAAGGTCAGTTCGATCTCGGTTCGCGGTCCTGCTCCGATCTATCATCCAGATTTTGAAACCGAGGATTACTCACTGGATGGCCAAGACCTCATTGCGGTAGACTCGCGAGGTAACGACATTCCGTCTCTTTATAAAGGCGGACCCATCATCGCACGCGTCAAAGGCGAGCGAGTCTTTCGCTTACGCAACAATTCGGCGGGATTGATTGTTCGCCGGTTTGGCGATGGTCCGAATAGTTACCGCTGGTTGGTCTGGGATCCCCACTCGAAACGGACGAGATTGTATGGCGGACACCGCGATCCGAACCCTTCCTCGAATGAATCTGGATTTGAGCTCCCGACCCTGAACGGTGACGGGAATGGTTTGCTTAGAGGAGTGGTTTCCTTTGGTGGCCCTAGAAGCCGAACGCAAACTGTCATTGGCGAATGGGGTTTAACGCAAGAATATGATAATCAGCCGGCCAAGAGCGGATCCTGGTATGTCTACGGCAGCGCGGATGAACCCTGCGAACCAAGCTTGGGAGAAGGATGCAGCCCCGCTCTGCGGCTGGAAGAAGTCGTTTACAATTTAACTTTTGGTCAGAGTTTAGACCAGACTGCCGACGCTGGGGTAACGCTCGTCGAGCTTCAATGGGATAAGCGCTATAGACGGTCCCCTGAGAACCAGGAAAAGAAGAAGATTGATACGGCGCGATTTAACACGGATGGTCGTCTTGGATTTGTTCGTGCTTATGAGTATTGGTTAAGTCAAATTGACGTTCGCTATACTATAGTGCATGATCAATTGACATATCCGTATACATCTGCTTTTCCGCAAGATATATTTGAGAAAAAATTTGAGAAGGTATTTAGCAAGCACTCGTTCGTTCTGTCCGACGGATCTGATGAATGCACAGATTTTGACATATTGTTAACAAGCTATGTTGTGGAACCGTCCGAAGCTTATGATCTAAACACGTCACTGTCTCCAAAGTCGCAGACATTCGGGTTCCAGTACGAGGGTCAAGATCACTGCAAAAAAGCCTGGGAGCCTCCTCAGCAAGTCACATTTGAGGGTGCACCTGACAAGGCTCCGGCCACTAATCTCGGATTTCCAGCAGACGCTTTGGAGCGCGTGGGACTAGGGAGCCTCGCTGAAGCTTCAATACTCGGAACAGGTCAATCCGACGAAACCGGCGCTTCGCTCTACATGGGTGTTGGGCCAATCGGAGATGTCTTCGAGAAACCAATCTCAGGGGGGATCAAGGGCGGAACCTTGCAGACAAGGAGTGAAGTCGGCTCGACCTTAGTCGACGTCACCGGCGACGGTATCAGCGATATTGTCTTTCGATCGAATAATGGGTTTAGATATTGCGCCGGCGAACGTCACGGGACAGAGGTCGCGTATCCTTCCGCGCGTTGTGGTGATGTGTTCGGGATCCCGGATTTGGGAGTTTCGAGCAGCTCTGTGAATAGTGCGGGAGCCGAGCTTTACGCTTTTAACGCATTCGTTGGCGTCGGTTACAACGAATCCTCAAACGATACGTATGTCTATTTTACCGATCGCGACGGAGACGGGCTCGCTGACCTGATCGCCTATGGAAAGATATACTATGGATTAGGTGAAGACGCCGACAAAAAGAGCGTCAGATTTTCTCCTGACAAAGCATTGACGCCGCCGCTTCCCGCGCGGCTGACGCCGCAGGCTTCAGCCCCGGCAGCGCCCGGGATCTTGGGGCAAGTGTCTCTCGATCTAAGTCAGCGAGTTCCGGAGGATTTGGAGGACACGGTAGCCAAAGCGGGGCGGAAGCTTGAGAACACCACCCGCAAGCTCGATGAACTCGATTATAGCCAGACGACTATCCTTTGGGAGGCGCCGCTCGATGGACGGGTCAAGCTATCAGGTTCGTTGGTCCTTTATCCAGGCAGTCGAGACTTTCCTACGCTCAAAGCTGATGCCGATCGGCTCGGTCAGTACTATTATGATTGCAGCCCACGCCCGTATGCCCGGGCTTGTTATGATGCCTACGCATATCCCTATGAACCGCACTATGTTGAACAGGAAGGTGATATACATTTTATTGATACGCCTAAAGCGTATGTCCAAATTTCGCTGTCACCAAGGCAGCCTGGCAAACAGGTGGTCGTCTGCGCCGAGGCGGAAATCGCCGTAGGGCATCCCGTCGATCTAGGTGCGCTTGCGATAATGCCGGTGTGCAGGGGAGCGTCCTCTGCAGCCGGATCGGACATGACCGTCCGCTCCCGAGATGCTCTCTTTATCACGTATAGTGTCGATCCGGACTCCACCGCTCGGCTAAGGCCATCGGCAAACGTCAAATATGTTTGGGTCGACAATGATTACGCCTTCAATTTCACAACTGGCAGTCAGCCAGATACGATTTCGCCGCTACTCAAATGTGGATGGGCCGACCAAGGCTCCGCTGCGTTTCAGGGGAAATGCCTTCTTAGATCGCAGTCGCGTTACACCTACGATCTCGAGACCGGAGGGCTGACATCCACGGCTGGCAGGGTTGTTGAACTGAAATCCGGTTCAGATCGCGTTTTCAATGGGGAATTCGAGATACCAACCTCGATAACTCAAGATTACGACGTCTACTACGAAGTCTTTGTCTCTGAAGATCTTCACGATACAACACTTCCATCCGAGTTTCCGCTGGTGTTTCGTCAGTCGATTTCAGACGCTTGTCGCGCGGCCGGCGATCTATGCGTTGTGGAAATTCGTCCTCGTTGTGCAACCGACAGTCCTCGCGGAAGTTGCCAGAATTTCTACAAGAAGGATGCTCCTGCCGCCAGGCTGACGTCACGGATTTCTGTCCAGCATAAAGGTATGAATGGTTACGAAGTAAGAAATATCAGTTCTCGGCTCAACAGGCTCAGGTGGGTGACGCCCCCTCATATCAAGTCCGTTTTTACAGAGGGTGGAAATGCGAGTCCGGGTATTCCAAAGCAGCCAGGGGACGCAGGCGATGCCTCCGCTTACCGCAGCGTCGTCTATCTGCCCGTTACTCTGGGTGATGACGATATTGAATACGGTCGCGTAGAAAACGGACTCTTTCCAGAACCAAATCCGGACTTAAACGAGGCGTCTGGATTCGCTGATAAAATCGACTACAGCACGATATTGAAGGCGGAACACGATAACGTCAAAGTGGCCCGCGCGCGTCAAACCAGCCAACTTTGTGGATATGTACTCGAGCTTATAGACTTTCTCGACGATCGGTACGCTGCCGAATACTCACCATTCGCAGGCAATTATAGTTCGTACTGGAAGAAGGAGCAGGCTATATATGCCGAACCTTGTAGAATATCTGAAGAGTATTTGCGAACTCTGCATTTCACCACGCCTGACTCACCTGATTTTAGCTATAGAGAGCGCTTGAACCTACCGCACCTCTTGAGGAATCTTCCGCCGGCCGAGCAGATTTCAAGTGCGGAGACGCTGCTCGACCGCGCCTTTAAGAACCTCAAATTGCCAGGCGACCTGCTCACGGATGAGCCAACAGTGACCCGCCGCGGGTACAGGCTGCCAGCAAAGGTCAACCCCGAAGGCTGTGACATTCTCAGTTCTGGCGCACAACCAGTCGACCAGCCGATTTTTGGAGCTGAGTCTGCTTGCAAATACAGGATGCTTGTAAATTTTGCGATGACGTTGAAGGCTGGGCAGATAGACGCTCTCCTGTCGCAGTTAAGCAATAGCCCGCGCCCTGCCTTCAATCTACAACTAACGGCAACAGTTAACGGAACCCCTATTCTTTTCAATGAGCTTTCAGGGGAGGCGGCGGGCAATGTTGGGTGCCACGATGCCCCGAAAAATACGTGTATAGGAAATTATGGATCCTTTGACCAGCTTAAAGGTCACCTTTATCCCGACTTAAACGGTGACATGTTCCAGAGGGTTGTCACGAACCGAAGAACTGGCAGAGCAGTCGCCTTCTCAGATGACGTCATGGACTTGCGCCATGGTGGATGGTGTATAGCTTCAGGGAAGCGCTACTTAGGCGATGCTGCCATGGAGGTCAAGCAGGATTGTTCGCTGCTCGATGCGATGAAGTATGTGAAAAAAGATCAGGCGGAAATAGGATATCAGATACTTGAGAACAATCAATTCGTAGGCAGAAACAGGGTAATAGAGTTCGAGGCAAGCCCGCTGGATATTTTGGAGCTTCATCTCGAGCTTTCTCCCGTAACTCAAACAGTCACCATCGGGTCGACGACCGTTCGTGGCAATTTCTCCGTGTTTGACGTTGATGCGTCGTTATCGCAGGAGATCGGGATAAAGAAGGGCAGGCATCTTATCCCGCGATCCCCGTTTGACTTGGTATCGGAGACCAGCGTGGCGGCGGATTGCCCGGCCCCGATTTTCAACGACCCACTTCACCCGCGGCCGAATCCAGAGAGGCTGCTCCCGGTCAACTGCCGTCCGTGGACTAAGCTGGGTTGGACGGAAATCCTATTCGGTGCGCAATATCGCACGCTCAGCGATGCGCACAACACCATCGACCAACGTTCTTTTTCTATTCTACGGCGCCGAGATATTCTGCGGCTTAATCCCGAAATCGAAGTCAAGTCCAATTCGTATAGGCTTCAATTCGAGAAAGGCAGCTACCTTCCGATTGCCGAAGACATTTGGTTGCAGCGCGGGCAGAAAATTGCGGAGGAGACTGCTAAGGGCGTATCGGCGGCATCCAATCCATTGATCCCCTCGACGCCCATCACGCCACCTTCGTTGGTTCTAGCGGAAATTGAGCGTACGCCGAATGTGGCAAAGGTCGGCGCCGACTGGGGGTTCTTTGCCTCGAGGCATGGGAAGGACGGCAGGATCCAAAAACCCGTCGGGTACGATGACATTCGGTATGGTGTCCTCATGCCTGATCGGCCGCTAAACGAGCCCGAGAAGACGTTCGATGGCGCACTTGCCGCATGCGGTGGTGGGCATGATCCAGGCGCTAAGGGTTTTCAAGATTGCAAGATCGGCCTTGGCGCTCAAGGAGAGGCGGTCTTGGGGCTTCGGGCGGTGAATGTCATTCCCCTCGTCCATCAATTCCACGGACCAGTTTCAGATCCAAGGGTAGGTGCCGCAGTTCCATCGCACTTGCCCACCGGCGCATCGGAATGCATGGACCCCGTGCCAGTGGCGATGACAAGCTGCTGGAAGGGGCAAGACGATTCGATATTCTTGGAACGAAAAATCAATGGCCGGGTCGGAGCGTCACAGTCGCCCATTAATTCCGTTTCCGCCCTCGTAGGCTTCGAAGATCCGCCGATCTCGCGGTTCAAGAGCGAATATGATGTGCTTTGTAAGTTATTGTCCAATGACGATAGCCTGCCGCCCGACGTCTGCGCCGGTCACCGGCTCTTGAGCATTGCGGCGGGACCAGTTGTTCACGGTGTGCCCCCTGGGGATGCTATTCTGCCAAACTTCCCCAATCGACCGGCTCCGCCATCCAAGGATCGCGCCATTCAGGTATTTGCCCCAGTTCAGGGTAGTGAAAGCAGAACGATTTCAATAAATGGCGGTGTTGCATTTGTGAACGCCGATAAAAGTTGGACGACAAAGGAGACCAAGCAGCTCTTTATGGATGTGAACGGCGACGGCTATCCCGATGCGATATCAAATGGCGTTGCCGATCTGACATCGCCCGTAGGTATGTCGCGTAAGGATTGGTGGCGCTTCTTCAGGGTTGATGCAGAGGCGCCTGGGCTGAGCGGGGAATTGGTGGCTGGCGGGCTTAGCCAATCGAATAAGTCTGAAAGCAGCGGCGCCGGGATAGGGCTATCACCATACACCTTTGCGAGAGCCGAGACAAAAGGCACACACACGGCTGTGACGGGTTCGACCGATGGATCGGTCGAACCGAGTTTTGACTTGAGCTTCGATCAAGGTCATGTGGATAACTTTAACGATCTGAAGGATTTCAATGGGGACGGTATCGCCGACGAATTCAACGCGGCTGATCCGGAGATATCAACCGGCATTTCAGTTTCTCTGAGTAATGGAAACAGGCTCGGGGACAAGGAGGACTCCTCCGCGCCAGATGTAAATCACCCGAACCTGCAGGGATTTAAATTTCAAAACAAATTCGACACCAGCCATGGTGCAGGGTTTGGAGTGAGACTCGGCTATGCTTATGCGTCTGGAAGTGTCCTAGCAGGAATGGGTATATCCCATCGCGACAGCGCTTCGGAGGGCGCGTTGATGGACTTTAACGGCGACGGGCGTGTCGATGTGGTTTTGCCCGCTACTAAGGATGGAGCCAACTATCTTACGGTCTTTCCCAACCTAGGAAACGGGTACGGACCTGCGAGGCTGTACAAGATTGATGGATGGCAGAATTCCGAGACAGGTGCCTCGGAAACGACCCAGCTCGACTCGGATGTGGCTTTCACTTTTGGGGTCGATATTCCAATCATATTCATCAAGATTGTTTGGACTCCGAGCGTCAAATTCGCGAATGATCAGACACGCGAACTGATCCAGATCCGTGATATGGATGGCGATGGCGCACCAGATATTGCGACAGTCAGCGGAAGATTTCGGTCGGCAGACGAAAACGGGATTCCAACGCTCAGCCGCTTTGGATCTGTTCAAACTCGTGTCCACCATAACCCTGATGCTCGATATCATCTTTTGTCAGGAATTACGGAACCGGGAGGAACCCGCTACTACTTGAGTTACGGGCTCTTCGGCAACACAGGTCCGGAGCACGGTACGGCCGTCTGGGCGCTGACAAGCGTCGGTCGATATGATGGATATGAGCCTGCGAAGGCTGCCCCCATGGGCAAGCTTGCTCTGGACGGCCAAGATATTGATTTGAGGCTCTATACCTACAGCGGTGGCTATTTCAATCGCGCCGAGCGGCAGTTCTACGGCTTTTCCGAACGTACGATGACCAGGTATGGATGCGATCTGGCCTTTGATAGTCCCACGGAAAGCAAGGGATGCCTGAACGTCCTTGCGATGCAAGACCCGCCAACCGAGTCATCCCTGGTCGGAACCGCTTACCGCAAGCTGCAGGTGATCAAGCAAGAATACTCCAACCGGGACTATCTTACCCAGGGACTGCTTCTTTCGGAAACAGATCGTGGATTTGAATCCGCGCCCCAGGTCACCAACCAATTCCTGTCAGACGAATCTGTTGCTCCGCAGCTCGTAAGCCGGAGCATGCTTGGCTACTCGATCGATGATCTCGCGTCTCTCTCGCCCGCGCCGAAGGGAGATGGTCAATGTGTGCTTCCGAGCTTAGAGCCGGGAAGCGCGGTCGGATGGGTCGCCAACAAAGCCGATGATCCAAGCTCGCTCCAAACGACAACCTCGCAGCTCTCGACACAGTGGAACGGAGCGGAGTTCCACGACAACGGTGTCGTGCTCGGTAAGAATTCGATTTGCGGGGAGGGCGTCGCAGGATGCGCCGCTTTGCTGAAGACAAAAATCTGCCAGGAGGGATTTGTACGCGAGCAAACCGCCTTCTGGGGGCAGCAATCGGGCTCTGTCCGGCAAAGGTTTAGTCTTCTTCAAACGTTTGGTGATGGCGAGCAAGATGAAAACGCGCCTCATCTGACATCTGCGGTCGGTTTTGATCATGACCAGTGGGGCCAGATTCTTCGGTTCGACAGCGTCGGTGAGACTCTAAAGAGTGCAGACGAAGGCACTCCCATTTCCTCGTCCTCGGTGCATGCAAAGATCGATTATTCGCAGCGCCAAGGCCCGAATTCACGTCTTGGAACATCCGAGGAATTGAGGGCCCTGGGCTATCCGATGCTCGACCTTCCGGAGAGCATCGAGATTTATTCGGGACCATGGGCGGATCCAGGCAAGGACACCATGCCTGGAGAGCCACTTCGCGCACGTGAGGCGCTATATGCGAATGACGGCACCGCTAACCTAACGGACATCTGCCTCTACCCGGGCGGAGACGGATTCTTATTTCGTCGTGATCTCCACATCTGCCAGACCTACAAGGTATCCATGCAAAAGGCCTTGCAGGACGGCTATAGCACACTTGAGACCGCGCTTCGGAGCACCTACGCGAACACGACCGGTTTACCCAAGGGGGTCGATCGTTTCAATGCTATCATCCACCATCACCTGGCAGGCTATGATGCGTTTGGCAATCTGACCCACGCTGTTTCGCCGCTGTCGGAGGGTAAGGAATGGATCGAGCGGCGGTTCGACTATTCCGTCGATCCATTCCTCATGTCGCCAACAACGACCGAGCTCACTCGATGCGTGGAGGATGTGCCGGGTGCTGGAACCGACAGTCCCCGTTTGAGACAAGCGGAGAAGTCGCGATGCACCTATGGACTCGACGCCCTTAACAGTGTCGTTGTCCGAAAGCCAATTACACATTTCTCCGACAGCCGCATCGATCCTCATCTTGGTGTGGTGGCTGAGTCGCAGGACATCAATGGAAATTCCCTCTTGTACGACTATGACCGATGGGGCCGGCTGCGCCTGATGGCCCGCTCATGGGGTGAGGCGCCGCGCGAACAGAAGACGTTTGAGAAGCTTTTGGAGACCGCGCTCAAGAAAACGCTTTCAGCTCTTCGCAATCCGAGTGCCCCGGTTGACGTAAACGAGTGGAAGATTCTGTCCCTCGCAGACTATGGCAAGACAAGCGAGGGCCTGCTCCGCAGCAGTGTAAGGCGGTTTGAGCCGTCAGATAGCTACAGCGGCTTCGTGCCAGGCCACAGTTCAACCCGTGAAACGGCTGCGATTTCGGACGGACTCGGGCACCTCGTCCAGAGCATTCAAGAAGCGGACGTCTGTGAGGCGGCGCTGAATTCGATCATTGACGGTGCCAATCCCGGTCCACGTGCCGACCTCGCTCACCGTTGCGAAGGCGTAGCGACCGGAATGGTGACCCCCGGAACGGCGACCGATGTTCTCGGCCGGGCGTTGCAGACATTTGAGCCCTACGCAGCGATCACACACTCTGCCCCACACGCAAGTGACTTGAGATTCACCGCGTTGGAGTATCGGCCAAGCGACCGCAGCGCAATTTCGAGCACAACTTACGACGCTGCGGGACGCCCGATCAAAGTCGAGAACCGGCTCTCCAAGGCTGAGGACGTTGGCGACGGCCAAATCCGACTGATCGCGACTTCGCAGTATCATTATCGTGTTCTCCCGGAAACCGATGATCGCGGTACGCGCTTTGAATCGTTGAGCCTGTCGCCACGATGCGCGGCCAACTCAATCTGGGCGGATGCGCGCGGCCAAACGACTGACGTGTTTGAAAACCAAGACAAGTTTTACGGAATGATTCCGACACCACCTCAGCCTTCGGCCCGATACGGCCGCGACTACGAGCATTCGCTAGGCAAATGCTTTCCTATCGAAACGGCCAAGATGCAATGGGATGAGGACGTTAAAAGCTTGGCTCGGGTTTCCTACTTATATGATCCACTTCAGCAGCTTACCAAGGTGGACTATCCGCTCGACGGAACCGACCGCGCTCACATAGAGGCAAGCTATGATGATTTCGGCCGCATGACCGAGATGCGCGAGGCAAATGCCGGGTGCGTGCAGTACCGCTATGACGGGCTGCAGAACCTGATGTCGGAAATCGCTTCTAAATACCAGCCCAATGCGAAGAAACCGTGCGAAGCGGCTTCGAAGGTGCGAAATGAAAAGAGCTACCGCTATTCGGCTGAGCGCTTGCTCGAGATGTCCTATCGATCCCTGGAAGAGCGCGGCGGGGCCAAAGATCAGGCCGATAGAGCCCGTTTTTTCTACGACCGGTTTCCCTATTCGGTTAGGCACGGTGAGCTCATTGAGGCTCTGAAGTTCGTGCCGAATGATCTCGCCAATGAGCGGTTCGTGGATCAAACAGGCCTTAATTGTCAGAATTGCATTGGCCAGGTGGCTATCGTGGCCGATCGGACGGGGGCCAGCAGCCGGACATACAATGAATGGGGTCTTCCCAGCCGTGAGCTGCGCTCGATCGTCGGTCCGGTGCGGAACGTCAAACAGAGTGATGGAGGGAGCGAGACCTACCTGCCTGAGATCGGCTTCTACGAACAGGACAACTCTTACACCTCGTTCGGCGATCTAAGTCAGCAGGAGTTTGGCGAGCGCGCCCCGATGAATCCTTCGCTGGACTGCCTGAAGGCGGGGATCGAGACATGCCTTGCCCACTTCACGTTGGGCCGACGATACGGACCGGACGGCACAATTGCCCAGCTTCTCTACAACAGCAAACCGCTGATCAATTCCGCGCATGACGCGCTGAGCCGTCCCGCAGTGCGCTGGACGGCAGATGGAACCGTCACCGGCTTCGCCTATGACGACAAAGATCTTCGCATGGACCAACTGGCCACGATCACAGCCGGCAAGGAAGCCGAGAAGTTTGTGCCGGTGCAGGTCAATGGATATCAATATGATGGCGGGGGAAATGTTCTTGGATACGCCAACAGCGCTCTTCCCCGCGAAGATCCCCACGAAGATTATGAAAGTGTTTTTGATTTCACCTACGATCCCGTAAACCGGCTCACCAGCTTTGACGCCAAGGTTCGGAAGGGGACGGCACGCCTGGAAGGCACGGGAAACTATGCGTACGATGCCGGGAATCGTATCAAGAGCCAAGGACTTACGATTGCTGGCATCCCGGGCGAAGTTTTCAAGCGGCACTGGGACTACCACTATAACGACGTGCCTCACGACGACGTGCTCGGCAAAGGCCCTGTTCACGCGCCGGCCTCCATCGAATTTGCAATCAACAGTCAAGCGCCGCGAACAAGCCTGTTCGCCTATGACGACATCGGCCGCATGACGCGGATCGAAACCGGGGAACCCGGCAAAGAAATGGTATTGGGCGTTCTCTCCAATCGGGGCCTGATATGGGACGCCGAAGGCAGGCTGACCGGAGTTCGCGGCGCAATTGATGGAGCAATCAAAGACAATGCGGAATGGCTTCGCGAGGACTATGTCTACGATTATGGTGGCAACCGTGTTCTGAAAATTCATAGGCCTCTCGCGCCGAAGAAACACGAGGGAACTGCTTCAGATGATGCCAAACAGGTGGAAGAGGGTGAGGCCGTCACCATCTACATGACGCCCTACTATGCCCGAGGTATGGACGGTCATGGGGCGGTGCAGATAGCGGAAGGCAACCTGCCTAAGGTAAGCCTATCACTCCCAGCTGACCAAAGCGAAGATCCAGTTGCCACCTATCTGTATTCGGATCTGGCGGTGGGCTCGGTCTCGGCCAGCGTTACGGCATTTGGCGAAGTGGACGATGCCAATTCGACTGTTGTCGGCCGGCGTGAGTACGGGCCCTATGGCCTGGAGCTCACTGCTGATGGTCTCGCGAAAACCGGACGCGATGGTGTGGCGCCGTTGTCCGTGTTCCACGGCAAAGAACTGGACCGAGTTACCGGCTTCTCGTCATTTGGCGCCCGATCTTACAGCCGAGATCTCGGGTTGTGGCTAAGCCCTGATCCAATCCTGCGCGACTACCTCGCGGGACTGCCAAATGGGGGTGTTTATGAGATGTCGAATATAGCGCCATACTCTTTCGCCGCGGACAGTCCGGTTCTTGTCCAAGACGCCACTGGCTTGAGCCCATGCGGACCCAATCAGATTTGTGCGGCGCCAGATACGTTCTGGAACAGGCACCCAACGCTCGGAAAGCTGATTGGCGATCGCGTAGCAATCTACAACTATCATGGCGACCTTGCCTTCAACCCTCTGACGAACCGTGCACTCTTGCCGCGCGAAGAGCAGAACGAGCAACTGCTTCACCTGCTGCTTTCTGTGGTGACGTTTGCCGCGCCGGAAGCTTTGATGGCATCAACTACTGCGCGGGGCGTAGAAGCGACCGCCACGGCTGAGAAAGGGATAACCGCAGCAATTGATGCCAACAGGCTGCATCATATATTTGGGGACGTTGGCCATAATTTGGGACCTCTCGTTCAGCAGCTTGGGTCGGAGGAAGCCGCCTTTACGGCGATTAAGTCCGCAACTGAAACGGCCGTAAAGGCCCGAAGTCTTACTGGAGTGTTTGAAACAATTGTGGATGTAGCGGGTGCGCAAATAACTGTCCGGGGAGCAGTCGTCGAAGGCGCCGTGAAGATTGGAACAGCCTTCATACCGCCGCCACTATAAGGTGCACAAATGCCACTGAACGCTCTTGAATCAGCTGTATTGCAAAAAATGTTGGATGGGGATCATCCTGTTCTACGTGCCCTGCGCAATCAGTTGGGAAAATTATCTGTCGAGAGTCGAAAGTATACGGGCTCTGGATTTTTTGTAAGCCTCTTAGTTGAGAATGGTGTTCCTCCCGTCAACATCCCAAGAAATCACGTCAGATTTGGCGACGTTCACGCAACTATTGATGGTCTTGCCTATGGTGCAGGATTTATATTATCTATTGATCACGGATATATGAGAGTTCTCGAAGGGTATTCTTATGAGGAATCTTGGCCAGAAAATGTTGCACATTTTTCGTTGAAATATATCAATGACGATCGACAGGCTGAACTTAGCAAGTTTGACTGACGTGGTGAATGTTAAAATGAATCATTTCGACGTTTCGTAAGGTTAATCCCAGCAGGTTTCATGAGGAGATGGCATAAGTGTTGCATATAGACCGAGATGATCTGGATCTCGCAAGGCGAGGACTATCGCTCACTAGGATATCTTCAAATTATCTCTTGAAATGCTGTGGTCTGCGCAATTCTAGGCTAGCATGGTAGGTGGAGATATGGGCGCTATGAGCTCAACAAAGATTTCAGGTGGCGCCATCGGCTCCAACGCGGTCGCCTGCTTCGGCTCGGCTCTTATTGCGATAGTTGGGATCTGTTTGATCATGGGGATTGCCCATGCGCAAACCGCGTCTCGCAACGGGACGGAGGTCGTTTTCGACCTTTCGCACCCTATTCCCAACCCCATCGACTTCAATTGGTTCACCCCGGGAACTAAACGCGAGCATGGCGCCCAGCAAGCTATGTGGGAGCCACTGTTTCTGCTCGATGAGCAGACTGGCACGCTCGAGCCCTGGCTGGGTCTCGAAATTCGGGCCAATGCTACCCAGAACGAGTGGACCCTCAAGCTCAGGAAGGACGTGTTCTGGTCCGATAAGCAGCCGTTCAATGCCGATGACGTGGTCTTCACCGCGAATCTGGCCATCAACCACGATGACCTGCCAGCAGCGGAGGCTGCGACCTTCCGCGCCGAAGTGGAAAGCGTTCAAAAGGTTGACGACCTGACCGTCACCTTCAAGCTGAGAAAACCCAACCCTCGCTTCGCCATCGAAAATTTTGGCGGCGCCATGTTCAGTTCCTTCCTCATCATGCCGCAGCACATTTGGAAGGATGCAAAAGATCCAAAGGCTTTCACGTTCTTCAAAGCGGATAAAGCCGGCAAACTCCTGCAGCCTATCGGCACCGGGCCCTATGTTTTGAAAACCATAGATGACAAGGAGGCAGTCTGGCAAAGGAACGACGATTGGTGGGGGGTAAAAGCGAAGTTCTTGTCGCTGCCCGAGCCGAAGGAACTCATTTGGCGCTACAGTCCGGACGCGGTGAGCAGCTATCAGGCAATCAAAGGCAACGATATCGATGCAGGACGTGAGCTTTCGCCCGATGACTTCGCTGCGCTTAAAGCCGACAACCCCAAGGTCATCGGCTGGGACGCCGCAAAGGCTTGGAACGATCCGTGCGCCCGACAGCTCGAAATCAACCTCGATTACCACATCGGCAATCCCGGTTCATACTGGAACGACCAGAAACTACGACAGGCCCTTTCGCTGCTCATCGATCGACAGGAAATCGCCGATGTTGCCTACAAGGGTGCCACGGTCCCCTCGCAAACGATGTTTCTCGAGAACGGTGCCATGGGCTCGATAATCAAGGCGGTCGTGGACGACCATAGCGGGTTGTCGCCGAGAGCAGATATTCCAAAGGCCCAGGCTCTGATTGAGGCGGAGGGGTTCGCGAAAGGTGCCAACGGCATTTACAAGAAGGGCTCGGACGAACTCAGCCTTGCCATCAATGTGAATGGAGATTTGGACCAGGATGTGAAGTCAGTTCAGGTTCTGGTGGCACAACTGAAGGCGGCCGGCATTGCCGCTCGTGCTGTGCCGGTGACGACTGCGGAACTGTGGGGCAAGGTTATACCCCCAGGTAACTATGAGGCTGTCTATAGCTGGCTTTCATGCGGCTCGATCACTGAACCGTGGACATCGATGAGCCGCTATACCAAGGACAAGTACGTCGCCTTAGGGTACCGCAGTCCTGGTTTCAGCAACACCGGCCGATGGAATACTGCGGGCACAGCGGCCTATACGACGATCATCGACGAGATCGGTACAATGCCTCTTGAAATCGAGCAGCCGGCCGGCGCAGGCGGAACCAAGCTGGTGGCGAACCCGGACATTCCGAAGCGAGTGGTCGACGCCTACAAGATCCTCAATGATGAGATGCCATTCATTCCCCTCGTGCAGTCAGCGAAAATCATCCCTTTCAACACGACCTATTGGACGGGGTGGCCAACGATGAGTGACAACTATGCCCCACCGATGCACTCCTGGAGTCGCGCCCAATTGATCATTCATCGTCTGAAGAAAGCTCATTAGCGATTGCCACCTATCTCAGTTGAAGGATGGAAATAGATGTCCGTGACAGCTAGAGGGTGCGTTGGCGTTTTTGCGGCGCTCATCTCTGGAGCGGCGGCCATTTCTGTGCCCGGAAGTCAAAGTCTGGCTGGCCCGGCATGTGCCGATTACACGACCTACCCGACTGGGGGGCCAATCCCGCGTGAACTGAACCTGAATGGGTTTGTTGCGAGAGATATAGACGAGCCTTCGAAGTCACACATTGGGGTAGGGAAAGGGTTATATGTATCAGGGGACGGAATAGTCATCGTATTGCCGTTTGATGCCAAGGAGACAACGCTCAAGGCAAGAGGGAGCTGCGGCCCGTTTGAAGTTGTTGGGCTATCGTTTGCGGGGGCAAGCGCGGGACATTTGACAGTTGACTATAGTACGCAGCCACCATCGGACTACACACTCGTTGGACCGGAAATCCGCAAAATCATAGTGTTGGGTAGCTGTGGAGAGGGAGTGGTCGCCTCGATCTGCGCTATCCCTCGTTGATACCCTCTTTGAATTTGGTCACATAATCGCTTCGAATATTCCGATACCAAAGCGGTTCCGCGGGCCAAAGCCAGATCTTCTTTAGCGCATCGCCAGGAAAGGTGTCCTGGTAATTCTTCCTAAAGGTTGGAGACGCATGTGCTTCGAATCCGGCCACTACAGGATTGTATCCAGCGCCATCTGCAACCTGTGCCGCGACTTCCGGCGTCGTCAGATAGTTGATGAATTCGTAAGCCTGCTCAATGTTTCTGGCAGCCGTCGTGAGAGCAAGGCCATCGACCCATGCAAGGGCGCCTTCCTTGGGCGACGTGAAGTTCACAGGTTGTCCGGCATTTTTGACCGAAAGCGACGGCCTATCCGAGGTCTGGCCAATCCATACGTCGTTCTCGATCAGCCCTGACTTGGTCATCTCGCTTGAATTACAGAATTGCTTGATCCAGACCTTATGACTGATCGCAAAGTCGAGGATTGGGTCCCACACTTTTCGAAAACTAGCCTCATCGACATACCCGTCGAGCATCCGACCTGAAGGCATCTGTCCGGTGTCATCCCACCACAAACCTATCCCGAGCAGCATTGAATGCGCTCGGCCCTGTAGATGGCCTTTGACGCCTTCCTCCCACAATGATCCGTAGCTAAGGTTGCCCAGATTTCCGCTGTAAAGGTCGGTGCGATAGGAGATGGCCTCGGTACCCCAACAATGGGGAACGTGATAAAGTTCACCGTCCCAAGTCCACAAATTCTTGGAGCCTTCAAATATCGAAGGGATCAGAGCGGAAAGGCTGTTTAGCCTGCTGGTGTCGAATGGCGCCAGGAGGTTCAGGTCCTTGAATTCCGGTGCACGATTTCGCGTCGGCTGACAAAGGTCGTAGCTTTCGTTCCGGGTGGGCTGCAATTTATAGATTTGCTCTTCATTCTGGGAAAACGGAAACTGATTTATCTTGATTCCGGTTGTTCGTTCGAAGTTTGGAATAATGGGATCAGGAAATTGGTCTGCCCACAGCAGAACGTTCAACTCACCGGACGATGAGAAAGCGTTTCTCACATACGCGGGCGCGCCAAGGCTTATCGCACTTAAGCCGGCAACTGACTTTAGCAGCTTGCGTCGTGAAAGACGGGGTGCACGGCTTTGTTGAGTGGCCGGCGATTTGGTCGTCTTCATAGGAAGAGGTCCTTCATCGAGGTAAGTTCCAAAGAGCCGAGGCTGCAGTCCCAAATAGCCGCTGGAATCTAACGCGAATCGCCTGCAAATAGTAGGCTCCAAATGGCTGCCCGCTAGGCTCATTCCTCTTAATGCGCGTCGCAGTTCTTTTGTTGCATAGGTCGACTCGCGCTGGTCACAGAGTGACGGAATTAGCAGTCGACTCCTTAAACCGCCGCTAGTTCTCAAACACCAATTCAGGATTGAGACTTGTGATATAGGTGGTCGATTGGACGTGGTTTTAGATCATAAGCGACGACCGTTCGAGGGCCGCTGTTTGGCTTGAAAATAGGATTTAATGCCTATAATCTGGGGTTGTCCCATCTCTGGAGCGCAACCTAAATGTCTGGTCGTCAAGCCAAGGTCGTCACCGATTCAATGCTGCGCAAAATGCTGGCGCATACGCGCAAATCTTCCCGCCCCATGCGGGACCGGGTGATTGTCTTGCTCTCCTGTAAGGCTGGCTTGAGGGCTTGCGAAATAGCCGGGTTGGAATGGTCCATGCTCCTCGATCCCAAGGGGAGGATTGGGAACCTGGTGGTGATCGAGGATCGTATCGCGAAACGTCAGTCTGGACGTCGAATTCCGCTTCATCCCAGCCTGAAGGGCGCATTGTCTCTGTTGAAAGAGGAGGAGGGGAGCGACGGCCCGGTGATTCGTTCAAGCCGCGGGGGCGCCATGAGGCCCAACAGCATCGTCAATTGGTTTGTCGAACTCTATCGAGAACTGAGCTTCGAAGGGTGTTCGTCCCACTCGGGGCGTCGGACCTTCATAACGACGGCAGCGCGGTCAGCGCACTGCGCGGGAGGTTGCCTTCGCGACGTTCAGCTCCTCGCCGGACACCGGTCTCTGTCGATGACTCAGACCTACATCGACGGCGACACCGATGCCCAACGCCGCATCGTTTCCATGATCTGAGACGAGGCCATGTCTGACCAAGACGAAGTGGCTGGTAGACGGATTTCGCGCGCGCGGATTTTGAGGATGCCGATCGGCAAGAAGATCTTGGCGCCTTTCAATCAAGGGGATCTGAATAGCCTCTGTGGGATGTATTGCGTGATGAACGCCGTCCGATTTCTTTACCCGGAGTTGGGACGTGAGAAGTCAATTGGCCTTTTCCAAGTCCTGTCTGAAAGCCTGACGACAAACTCAGTGACAGCCCACGAGACGGTCGGGTTGGGAATTGAAATTCCGACTGTCCATGCCCTCGTCGAGGCTGCCTGCGCCTACCTCCAGGAGGTACTCGAAACGTCGATAATCGCTGCGACCTTGACGTCGAAAATCCGTCGGTTCGACGATCTGTGGGCGACGTTGAGTGAGGGCCTGGGCGGCCATCAAGTTGCCATTATCGGTCTCTCCGGTCGCCACGATCATTGGACGGTTGCCTATCGAATGACCGCAAGAACGATCCGGTTGTTCGACTCCGACTCTATGAAGGTTTTGCAGCGCGCCCGATGTTCACTCCGCAATCCGAGAGTTCCTTACCAGATTGATCCGGACGAGATCATTCTCATTCGAAGGGGAGGGGGTAATGGTAGTAAAATCTAGTAGAAATCCGGGTGATCGCGCCATCGGTGTGAAATGTCACTTTTACACTGAGACTATGGCTCCGGAGTGTGGACGGAATTCCAATAGGGCAGGAAGTGGTCGGTGACCCTCGAGGAGTACCTGATCTATCGGGGAAGGATTATCGAACACGATCCGGACGCGATGAAAAAAGTCGAGACGAAATCACCTCCAATAGACCCGTTGGATTTCGCCTTGAGGGTTGCATACGTCATCCTCAACAGCGGCATGAGGTGGACGGTGGCGAAGGACATCTGGAGCCGAATGAAGCCATCACTCGTTGAAATGGGGGAGGTGGGAGATTCGTTTGGTCACCCAGGGAAAAAGAAATCCATCGACCTGGTGATGTCGAACCGATCGGAATACTTTGAAGGGTTTCGCGCGGCCTGGCAGCGGGGACCGGAGAAAGTGATCGAGTTTTGTCAGACCCTTCCTCATGTCGGCGACATAACGAAATATCATTTGGCCAAGAACCTGGGTGTGGACGTTGCGAAACCCGATGTCTGGTTGGAGAGGGTCGCGGCAACGTCGGGTGAGACCGTCCACGAATTGTGCGGACGATTGTCAAGACAGTCGGGAAACAGCGTCTCGACGGTCGACTACGTGATCTGGAAGGCCTGTCAACAAGGATGGTGGCGGCAGCAGAGTCAGACGAAGACGCCGGACCAGGAAAAGGGATTGCTGCGCGGAGCCGCGGAGGAGTGCTGAGGCAGTTCTGCACGGGGCAAGGCACGCGGGGCGCTTCCGCTCTCTCTACCCTATCTTCGGCTTTCTACCGGACGACAGAGGCATAGGCTGCCGGGCGCCCTTCGCGGGCTCAATCAAAAGAGCCGCAGCAGGGACCCCAAGGACGGTTGCCAAAGCATCCAACGTATCAATGGTGACGTTCTCTGAGCCGCGCTCAATGCGGCCGACATAGGATCGATCGATCTCTGCCGCCAATGCCAGCCGCTCTTGCGACAAACCCTGCTCTGCTCGGAGTTTGCGGAGATTCCAACCAATGATCTTGCGCACATTCATTGTGGGCAAGAAGGCAATACAAACGGCCTGACAATCGACGGACTGACAGTCTCTTATTTACTCGGGAGATTGTTTACGTCGCTGTCGATCGGTTGTCCTGAACCCTCGCGTAATCCGGACGCGGATGGGTGAGGGAACGTTAGTGTGATCCCAGTTTCCCTCTGGGAGGATGTAGGCGCTGAATGAACGAGCCAGTCGATGAGTTCGACTGACATCCTGCGATGGTCGAAAGCCTCCGCCCGAGCAACACCGGGAATCTCGATGGGCGGGATCATGCAACATTCCCGAACCACCGGATTTCGACCCTAGTCCGACATTGACAATTTTGTTCTGTTTCGGTCCGGTGCTGGCTTGAAAATAGGAATGTTTTCCTGTATCCTGACCCTGACCGGAGGGGGAACACCCGGGGGCTCCCGCGTAATGACGTCCCCAATTTCCCCCGGCGGCCAAGCCCGCGGCCGAATGGCCGCGTCTGACATAGGCCAACGACTTCAACAGGAAACTTGAACGCAGAACTGACCGGCAATAGCGCCGGTCAGAAAGGACCACTCGTGTCCAAGAGAGGGAGAGACCATGACGAATCACAAACCAGACATGCTCTTCGGGAAAGCCAATGACATCAGTCGGGCGCTCGACGAGACCGTCGTCAAGACTAGGCAGCTGAACGACGACCTCAGGAGCCGGCGTCTTGGTGGGACCATTGTCATCACCGCAGGCATAGGGGCGCTCGGTCCCTCGGCGATTAAGGACATCATCTCGGCCATCACCGCGTTCGATGCTTTCACTCCCGAGAACGATCCCTATGGCGAGCACGATTGCGCGGTCATGACGGTCAACGAGATCAAGATCGTCTGGAAGATCGACTACTACGACCTGACCCGCCGTTACCATTCCTCTGACCCGTCCGACCGAAACGTCACGTCGCGGGTGATGACAATCATGCGGGCCGACGAGTACTGACTCGCCCTTGCTGCCTCCACTGAACGTCGCTTGCCGCACCACGACAGGCGTATCGAAGCGACTGTCCAGAAACCGGAGGCGAAGGGCGATCTTGTTCCACGACGAATGTGCGCAGAAGGCAGTACAAACGGCTTGACAATAGACGGACTGACAGTCCCATATTTACGAGAGGGTTGGGCGATGACGATTTCGTATGATTGACAAGGCGACGGGCGGCTGAGGCGGCTTTGACTGCGGGATCGAAGCGCGTTCGGCGCCGGGGCGGTGGATGGTCTTGCTTGGTCATCGCAAAGAGGGGGTGAGCCAGTGGCAGAAATTATGTTTCAGAATAAAATTAGAGATATTGAAGAGATTGTCTTTCACTATAAGAACTCAATACGAAATTATGCCACGTTCTCGGGTCGCCTTAGCGGAAGAGGATTTTGGTATTTTTTCGGTGCCATAAACATAATTGTCATAGTCTCCCTCGCAGTCGATTCCATGCTAAGGACGGATATTTTTCTTAATCTTGCGGTTCTCTTTCACATCATTCCTTACTTTTCCGCGCTTGTGCGGCGTCTGCACGATGCGGGATACAGCACATGGGTCGTCATACCGTGCATCGTACCGCTGATCGCATTGATCTTCGCATTGATGGCTTCTGAGAAAGGGCCGAACGAATATGGATCTCCCCCTGTACCATTTTCGCCAAGGGCGCGCCAAAATCCAAACCCTATGCTCCAGCCCAAGCAGCCGCTCCAGGCTCATGCGAGGAATGGAGATTCCAAATCTGGCGAACCGCCGATCGAAAAGCTCGAGCGGCTAGCCGAGTTGCGAAACAAGGGCGCGATAACCGACGCCGAATTCGAAGAAATGAAGCGTCGCCTGCTGGGCGCCAACCCAGTCTAGGGCTCGGTTGCAAGCCGAAGATGATCGCGCCGGCACCGGCCAAAGGAGGGGTCCGTTGGGAAAAGCGGGTGATCAGGCGTGACGAGTGATTTTTCGTTCACTTGGATAGTTCGTCCAGTGCTTGATTGACGCGCGCACGCAGCAGCCGCTGCGCATTCCTTAGATCCATCGGCTTGGTCGGAGGTGGGATCTTGCCCTCGTGGTGCCGATGAAAGGCGTTCGCGGTTCGAGCGAAGCTAACCATCTCGTTGTCGTTTTTTCGGATGAACCCAGCGCGTTCAAGGCACTCCATCGCCTTGTAAAGTTCGAACCAGCCCGGCTCGCCAGCGCAGTAGTTGAGGGCATAAGTTAGCTCGCGGCTTTTCCTTGAAGCTGCATACCGGCTTTGGGCGGCGGTTGGTGCTGGAGGCGGCACAAGAATTTTGCCATCGTGGTCTCGAATGATTACCTGGAATTCGGCCGAACCTCCGCCGATGGAGAAATGTGCTGTTTCCACCCGCATGATCCGGTGACACACCAGTTTGCCGGCGCGCATTTCGGCGACACCGTCAAGTTCAACGGAGGATTTGCCGATTACGCCGGCGGCAAGTCCATTCAAGGTCCGAATTACGCCATCGCCCACGTTATAAGCAGATTTGATGGTGGTGGCCTCGTCCAACTCTGCTGCTTTGAGGATGAGAACTTCGCCGCCGGACTCATGCGACATGAGTTCGACACGAGGGTCGAACGGCGGTTTGAACAGTTTAAGCCACGCTTGTTCGTCCGAAGCGTCAGCCTTCAACAACAACCACATCGGGTCGAGCCTTAGGTTTGGGACTCCCCTTGCGACTACTTTGCCAACGCGACCGGATAGAGCTAGGCTCTCGCCTTGCGCTGCTTCGCCGGCTTTGCCGCAGGCTTCCGACCTAGCCCGCTAGACTTTGCGAGCGCCGACCGCTGAGCCGCGTAGTTCGGCGCCACCATCGGATAGTCCGACTTCAATCCCCACTTGGCGCGGTACTCGTCGGGGGTCAGCCCGTAGTGTACGCCGAGATGACGCTTTAGCGATTTGAACTTCTTTCCGTCCTCGAGGCAGACGATGTAGTCGGGGAACACTGACCGTTTCGGATTGACCGCGGGAATCTGTGCCGGCCTTTCGGTCTCGATCGGCTGTCCGAACTTGGAAAGCGAGAAGTTTACACTCTCGATAAGCTCCGGAAGAGACCCAACTGGCACTGCGTTTTTACTTACATAGGCAGAAACGATCGCTGCCGTTAGCTCAATTAGGTAGGCCGCGTCATTGTTGGTCGACATTCTAAATCCCTTTGCTGTCGGTAAGTAATTCTGCTCATAAACATTCTGTCGAAAAATGCTAGCTCTTCCGTCCTTCAGCACTTCGATGCTTCTGTCACGTTATGGATGAGGAGCGAAGATGGGGCAGGGTAGAATTGGAATCGATAAGGTCGATAATCCTTTGGCCAGTTGCATTGCTACGGTATTTTCCTTCCAGCGTCCCGATCAACCCGAAGCCCGCTACGACAAATCCACGACCGCGAAAAGGCTTGAGTGTGAAAGACCAATTTTACACTAATACGAATTCCCGGGTCACAGCCGCGATGCCGCGACACCAACGGTACACATCTACCCGACCGCCACGAAGCCAAGTCCGCTGCCATTTGTTTCAAGACTGCCATTATGGGCAGTCGGCGATGAAATCTCCATGGCTCACGATGATGCGCTGAAGGTTTGCGCCGCCGTCAGCCATTTCAAAACGCGGGCGCTAGGGCCTCCTTGTCTCTGAAAACATCCACTTATCCGCCCTCGGCTGGGATCGCGAGACCTCAACTCTGAGCGAGCGTGCCATCTGTACCCTGATCAAGATATTCATTCGGCATCCCGAGGTGACCGTGTACGCCGACGAAATTACGCACAGGCAACGACATCGACACTCCTGTTCCGACTATGGCGCTTGCGTGAATCACGAAGAAACACTTTCTTCTCGCGCCTTCACCGCGCCGAGATCGGGTGAGGGGTCTAAGCCAGAAGCCAGATATCGTTGGTAGAGATACTGCTGAAACTATTGCGCCGACTTCGACTAGCGCATAACCTTTGCAGTGTCGAATTTTGCTCAAGCGGTTGAGAAGGGGGGGTGCATCATGTCTGACAGCGAGAACGAGGCGAGTGGGCAGGTTAACGAAGAGGGGAATCGATCAGCCTTGTCGTTGCAGGATCTTCTCGATGCAGAATCAGAAGTGCTCAACCGCGTCGGTCGTATCTATGGTCCTGAGCGGACAATGGCTGGACACTACAGTTCAACCTATGGACATCGGTCGTCCGGAAGCCATAGTTCGCATACTAGCGCCAAGGTGGAGAACCCGCTCGACGATTGAGGTGTAGGGGTCAGCCTCAGGAGACAAACGAGCAGTGTTGTCAGATTTCCAAGTCGCGGCCGACCTTCTTCGGGCAGCGGCTTCCTGTAGATCGTTGCGACCGGCGGTCCTGCCGGAGATCGCCGCCTTCGCGAACGCAGCCAAACCGTCACTACGGTTCGTTGTCAGTTCTAGCGACGCTGCACGCCTGCAGGCGGCCTCGACGGGGCTGGGGATGGCTGTGCGGACGAAGCGTGTCTTCCTCGCGCCCAAGGGCAACGGCTGGAGTCAGGTCGTGTCCACTCCCACCAAGAGATGTCGGGACCTAATTGTCATCACCCGAGACAATAGCGCCGAGAGACTTCTCGATGCCGAGTTGCTCGACCCCATTCAAGCGGGGCTCTTACTCGGCTACCCGGAATGCTGCGTCCGAGCTGTCTCAGGGATTGCGGCCGCCTCCGACAAATGGGCCCTTCATCTTCTGAAAGATGCTGACAGGCCAATCAATGCCCGGCTAAATCGGTTTGCTGCAGAATGGGGAGGTATTGGCTTGATCGGAGAACTCTTCCCGTGTTCGCTCCATTGCTCAGTGGCGGTCGGTTACGCTGAGTCGCTATACCGTTCTACAGTCTCGCTCGGCCTCGATCGACTGGCAGAAGCCGCGAAATCCGATGCGCTTGCCAGTGTGGACGTTAGTGCAAGCGGCCGCATATCGCGGGCCAAGACCAAAGGTACGGTGGAGTTCTACTGGTGATCCCGCGACCTCTCAATGAGTTTATTGTCAAAGTTTCATCGCGTTGCAATCTGAACTGCGATTATTGTTACGAGTACAATCTCGGTGATGAGACCTGGAAATCCCAACCTAAGCTGATGAGTGAGCAGACGGCTCGCGCTCTCGGGAGGAGGATCGCCGAACATGCCGGTCGCCACGCCTTGCCCAGCGTGTTCGTATCGCTTCACGGTGGCGAAGTCCTCTTGCTTGGCCCCAAGAAGCTCGATGCGATTTGCCGAATTTTGAACGATGAGATCGCGCCTGTCGCAGAAGTCCAATTCAGCATGCAAACGAATGCGACGCTCCTCGACGAGCGCTTTGTCGAGGTGATTCGGAGGCACCACATTGCAGTCAGCGTCAGTATCGACGGCGCCCGCGCAGTTCACGATCGACACCGCATCGATCACCGCGGCCGAGGCACCTTCGACCGCGTCGTGCGCGGGATCGAGTTGCTGCGGCAATACGCGCCCGAGTATTTCACCGGCCTACTCGCGGTCATCGATGTGGCTAATGACCCGGTGGGCGCTTTAGATGCAGTAGCCTCACATGGCGTCGAGTTTGTCGACTTTTTATTGCCACATCATAACTGGGACTCGGCGCCGCCGCGTCCGAACGGCGATCCCATCGCCTACGGGCGCTGGTATTGGGACCTTTACAAGGCCTGGACCTCGGACAGGCACCCGCACATACAGGTGAGGTTCTTGGCTAACATCGTTAGCCAGCTTGCCGGTGGCATTTCGATCTTCGAAGAAATGACGCTGGCTCCCGCAACACTGATTACCGTCGCGACCGACGGCGGTTTGGAGGCGGTGGATAGCGTCAAGAGCACGGCCAGCGGAATCCAGCAGATTGGACTCAACGTTAACACGGATAGTTTCGACGCTGCATTGGACGATCCGCTCATCAGCATCCGTCAAGCCGGCGAGGCCCAGCTCTGCTCGGAGTGTCGTGCCTGCGTGTTCAAGAATGAGTGCGCTGGAGGCTACTTCCCGCACCGATGGGGCCGTGGCAACCATTTCAATAATCCCAGTGTCTATTGCTCTGATCTTTTCTGGCTTGTCTCGCAAATTAGGGACGATCTCGCTGCGCGCAGGAGGAAACGTGAAGCTCTACTCCATCGCGCGACCAACTGATCTTGCGCGCGTTACCGCGCTCAGATTTCGAAAGTCGATTTCAGAGGCCGTGGATAGCTATGCCGACCTGATTTCACGACGACTGGATCGCGCGTTCAGCGAAGCCGTTCAAGGCCTTGCCGAAACCGCGCCCGACACGCCTGCGACACGCGCGTGGATGCATACAATAAGATATCTGGCGCAGCCGGGCGTTCGGGAGCAACCGGTGCCGGACGCGTTCTCGCTGGGTCATCTCGAAGCTGACGGGCCGGACCCTGGCAGACTCTTCGAACTGCTTTGCTGGGAGGGCGTGGGGGCCACCTTTCATATTGGTGCGAGTTGCGATGTTGAGCTTCCCAGCGCGCCACCTCGCTTGCTTTCGGTCGGTGTAGAGGGCGCCTTTGTCGTGGGAGAACCCTGGCCCACATCGGGTCGCTGGAAGTTGACTGCAGCTGCCGATATATCGTTGATCGGGCCGGATTTTGTTGGTGCCTCGTCTTCTGACCTTTTCTGGAAGCCAAATGTTCGTGTCGCGGGTGTGGGGATTGATGCATGCGTCCCTCTGAACACCGCGGCTCTAATCAATCGGGATTTTCAGGAGTTCCCGATGGTCCGCTCTTGGGGTTACTCGGTCACGTGGGCCCCGGTCCTGAAGCGTGCCGCAGACGCAATCAGTGATTACTCGCCGCCGGCGGCAGAATGCGTGAAGGAGTTCGTGCGATGCGCGGTCCCCTTAGTCGCGGGGAAGGAAGTGATTGGCAGCGCAAGTCGTGAACAGGCACTTGGGCTTGTGTTCCTTCCTGCTACTTCACGGCCCGACCAACTGACGGAATGCCTGTTGCACGAGGCTATGCACCAATACCTCTTCCGCATAGAGGAGTGCGGCCCCCTGTTTACGATCGACAATGATGTCAGTGAAAAATACTATTCACCCTGGCGAACTGATGCGCGTCCGCTGCGCATGACTTTGCACGGGGCTTTCGTCTTTGCTGCCGTCGCCGACCTTTATCTGTGGAAGGACGCCCCGCAGATTTTT
Source organism: Mesorhizobium sp. CA15 (assembly GCF_020165215.1). NCBI lineage: Bacteria > Pseudomonadati > Pseudomonadota > Alphaproteobacteria > Hyphomicrobiales > Phyllobacteriaceae > Mesorhizobium > Mesorhizobium sp. CA15. The sequence continues at coordinate 510,416 of NZ_JAIUHQ010000001.1, read as the reverse complement.
CAACTCGACCGGCGAGAATGCATCCGCCGCGCCTATCACAGGGCGAAACAAGTGCGGCAGGCCTTGGCAACCGTACTCGGTAATGCAAGCCTCACCAGGTTCGGACAGATCGTTGTTGAGGCTATCGAATACGATCTTGGAGCAATTCTAGATGCGGCCGTGCCATCCAATGCCGATCGGTTGGCAGTTGATGCCGAGTTAACGGAGCACAGCGAGCGCTATGTCGCTTACTCCCGCTGAGCTCGTGCAAGCTCACGCGAGGGCACATTCGCTCTCGGTGTTGCGACGTGCGCTGACGCGAACCTGTGATGACTCTGTCTCCCTACGCTCCCTAAAGGTGAGCGTTGTAGAACAGGCCTGCCTTGATCCAGCGTTCCGCACTTGGGCTGCGGAGATGTCCCTTAGCGACAGTGCTCCCGACCCAGGTATCGCACTGCGCATTATTTCTCATGCGCGCGACGCGAACGAGTGCGCGAACATTCTACCGGTGACGAGATCTTTGAAACGCATCATCGGTCGCAGTCGGGAGGAGCAACTCGTTGCTGATCCGCAGGTAGTTAGAGCAGCATGGATGGCTGCTGAACACTTGCTAGGTCAACTGCATCTTCATAGGCTCCTCTCAGTCGTTCAGGCTGTTGATCTTATCGCTGGACTACACGGGCCACGCGGAGAAATCAGGGCCTTATCGAGTTTGCAGTTCCCTGGGTTTGCTGCCATCGGCGTAGAGAATCCACCGCTTATCCTCGCAGAGCAAGCTGTGCACGAATCGCTGCATGTGACGCTCGCTGCGCGGATTGCGCTGGATACAGATCTCAAACCCCTCACCGACGAGCGGGTCGGCGTCCTTTCGCCTTTCACCAGTTCGGTGCGGACTATCGAGCGTGTCTCACACGGAATCCTCAGTTATGCAGCCGTTCGCCAGTTGTGGCGCGCAGTTGCCAAAGCGACTACACCCGAGCTCTGGATGGAGTTGCCAGATCGCGGGAAGGCTCGTGAGCTCGTGGCTCGCCGCCTTCGCACGCTCGACGCCCGTCTCGCTTTGGCGATGATCTGTCTCTTTGACGCAGCAGGGGTAGAAGTCTGTAACCTCATACGCGACCTGGCTGTGGACTTGATGGAGACGGAGCTCGAGTCCCCGGCAAGGGCAGTTTCCGCTCGCCGCGAAGTCGTCACAGCTGCCGGATATTCCACGAAGCCGGTTGGTCTCGACGCCATCCAGCGTGCAGAACTTGACATGGCCGAACGCGGCGACAAGGTCTCGCGTATTACTCTGCCGTTTGCCGAGATATCAAAAGACGGTTTCGCCCTCGTCTCGACGTTGAGTGTCGCTGCCTCTAGTTGGGTCATCCGGTCGATCCCCGACCCAAGACTCGGGCAGTTTAGCAATGTTTCCGGTGACGCAGCGCATATCTTGGACGCCGATTCCAAAAGCGAGGTTCACCTGTATCTCCATAGGGATCCGTCACTTGCTCGGGAGGCCGCGCTTCTCGACAGCGACGACCGTGCTGGCGAGTTACTAGGTATCCCGGCTTGCTGCTGCGAATGGTTCTCTCGTGAGTGGCCGGCCGCACGCGAGGTAGGCGGCGACGTCTTTGCCGTGATGGTTAGAAAGGTCGCCCGTGAAGGTCGTGCGATCGTCGCGTCTGAATGCGATGCCTCCGCGATGTATAGGGGTGGAGGGCTCTGCTGGCATTTCCCCTGCTCGCCATCTTGTCGCGAGACCGTCCGCATCGTCCGAGAACGCAAGGTGCGTTTGATGAAATCGAATCCCGGTTTGCTGATGGAACTCGAAAGGGCCTATCGATCCACCATCACTATTCTCGAGGATGGGACTTATCTCGATCGTTCAACGAGTAGGCAAAATGCCGTGATCGTCCAATTCGAATAGATTGTGACGCTCCACGCTCATCGGGCACTTAAGGCCAACGATGGGCAACATCGATATTCAAGTGCGGGCGCCTTCGTCAGTCTCGCCGGCTTCCGCGAGGTCGGCCCCTTCCTTTTTCTCGCTTGCAAGATATCTGTCCAAGGGGTCTATAAGATGATCGTAGCGCTCGATACCGTCTCTCCTGTCGAGTTCAGAAAGCGTCATCACAGGTAGAGAATTCCTCTTTGCCTTGGTGGATTTGGAGTTCAAGTTGTCCTCGTGTCGTCAGGGTTTGTCAGACTGACCGTCTAATTGGACCGTCCACGGTGCGAACGAACCAGAAACGGGTACCGTGCAGGTAGTGCGTATATTGCGAGGTTGTAGGCCCAACATATCGATTCACTAGATGGCGATAGATATGGTACCTTCTCCGGTCTATTGCTTCGAAGTAGAACCTATACGGTCGCACACGCCAGACCCATTCGGTTGTAAGTGACGCCACATGCCGCAGGACGGGAAATGCATTCCGGTAGTAGCCGCTACCGTTGAACTGCGTGCCTTCGTCATCCCAGTCTTCCCACGAACTGCCTGAATAGCTCTTCAACCGTGTGCTCCCGCCAATTATGCGAAACGTAACGGGGCCGCCGGTGGTTGCTGAGAACTCATACGATAAGCCATCAATGGTGAAGCGATGGATACAGCGTCCACGCCCTTCCCTAGAAATTGGTGTCAAAGCTGCGCTCCAACTCCTCAAGTTCGCTCCTGTGCTCCCGCCAATATTTGGCAAAGCTTACTACTCCCGTCTCCTTCATCAACCGGTCGATCTCAGCACGAACAGTTGGTTTAAGGCTGTTCATCCAGGCCGTAGCATCTTCCGGCAATTGGGGGGCGGGGGTCTTAACCATGATGATGTCTACTCCGATGGCAATCCACGTCAGCGGCTGCCAATGATAATGGCTCGTCAGGACGATGCCAAATGCGAGCGGTGGAACGTACGCAGCCCTCTCTTTGCTGTGGTTGGCGAAGTTCTGGTTGTCGTTGAACCCATCTCACATCTCATGTAGTCGTAATATGATGGGCTTGCCGAGCTGCTCTCTGGTTCGGACTGAGTGGTTGGGAGGGGAGAGCCTTGAGTGGGACAAGACATAATTGCAACGTCTGCGGGGAATTGTTGCCAAAGGTCTACCTGCATAGGGAATCGGCCAATACGCTTTCTGGCCGACTTGGGTGGGGATGGGCTGTCAGTCGGGGTGGCTCAGCTAAGAAGAAGGCTAGGAGAATTTCTTACAACTCGCGGAGAAATGTCTCCCGGTATTCTGATCAATACACCTGTGTTATATGCCTTTTTCATCGAGAGCCTCGAAAATTTAAGAAGCTTGGTTATTGCATAGAGGCCAAAGAACTTTTGCTAATACGTGTAGAGGGAGAAAAGACGGCTCGTCGAGTTCCAGAAAATGGCAAGAGATTACCCGAATTTTCTAATTTTGGACGCAGAACCGGAGCGCCGATTGAACGGGGTATAATGGGTACGCTGAGGAATAAGCCGCAGCTACCAATTTTGCGAGGGGGCGAAGAAGGTGAATACCATTGCTTAATCACTGCCGAGTCAGTGACAGAGGGTGTTCCTGAAAAATCGGTAAAAGAGGCTCCTCCTTCTGAAAGTGAGATCATGTTACATGAAATGATTTTATTGTCGAGGCAGCGTATATTTCCGCATCGCCGCCATTTGACGATATCTATACTCACATGCGGGTGTTGGATTCCGGTATACCTTCTAGCGCATGCGTTTCGGAACCATTTTAAATAACGCGGTGCTTTTCGAATTGACGGATTTGCTTTCGACCCGCCGGGAAGTGCGAAGCTCTAGGACGTTGGACAGCCGACTGCCATCGCTCGCGTCGGATCAAGATCGCGAGGAGAGGTTCAGTGTAAAAACCCAATTTCACACTTAGCCGTTTGTCGAGAGCGCACGGGATGAACGCGAAACAACTGAAGATGAGCATCGCGCTTCTGCCGGGGACGGCAGTGCCCAGATGATTCTGCATCTCGAACGCTTAAGGGGGCTCTCGTAGAAACCAGACGACGTCGTCGAACGCGTGAAGATGCAGACTGATGCTCCGCCAACGATCTTCCACAGATCGCCATTGACGCGCCACCTAAGTTCCCCTGTAACAGCGCGATGAGCATATTTGACAACATCAAATCTGGCGCACGAATCAAGGGACTCGAGCCTGCAACTATTGCAGAAGTCGTTTCGGTCACCAAGTTCGGGCCCGATGCGATCAATCTCGTGTTCCGCACAGGAGGAAAAGTCGCGGAGCGCCTGATTTATCGTGGTGAAGAGACAGGATTCGAGATTCTTGCTCCGGGCAACACGTATACGTTCAATGCAGACGCGGGGCTACTGAAACTCGCGTCGGAAGCCTATCGGATCCGGCTCGCTCATCTTTTCGATCCTTACCTGGCGGTCAGCGCTTCTCAGATTGAGGCGCTGCCCCATCAGATCACTGCTGTGTATGGCGAGATGCTGCCGCGGCAGCCCCTGCGTTTCCTGCTGGCAGACGATCCAGGCGCCGGCAAGACCGTCATGGCTGGTCTCCTCATCAAGGAACTTCTCATACGCGGCGACCTGGAGCGATGTCTGATCGTGGCACCAGGCAGTCTGGTAGAGCAATGGCAGGAGGAGATGGCCGAGAAGTTCGCCCTCCATTTCGACCTACTCACGCGTGACCAGATCGAGGCCTCCGTAACGGGGAATCCTTTCGTCGAGGACAACCGACTGATTCTCCGGCTCGACATGGCCGCACGCTCCGACGAGCTAAAGTCGAAGCTCGAAGCTGCTGCCGACTGGGACCTGATCATCTGTGACGAAGCGCATCGGATGGCCGCCTCCTATTTCGGCGGTGAGGTAAAGGAAACCCAGCGCCACAAGTTCGGCAAGCTCCTCGGAACCCGAACCCGCAATTTCCTTCTGATGTCTGCCACGCCGCACAACGGCAAGGAAGCCGATTTCCAGCTCTTCATGGGGCTGCTGGACGCGGACAGGTTTGAGGGGCGCTTCAGGGAAGGTGTCCACAAGGCCGATGTGTCCGACATGATGCGCCGGCTCACCAAGGAAGAACTCTACCGTTTCGATGGCACTCCGCTGTTCCCCGAGCGCCGCGCCTACACAGCCAGTTATGAACTGTCGCCGACTGAGGGGGATCTGTACCAGGCAGTCACGACCTATGTGCGGGAAGAGATGAATCGCGCGGACCGCACGGGCGATGACAAACGACGTTCGAGCGTCGGCTTCGCCCTTCAGATTCTGCAGCGCCGTTTGGCTTCGTCCCCCGCGGCAATCCATCGGTCCTTGGAACGGCGCCGCAATCGCCTTGAGGAGCGATTGCGGGAGGAAAAGCTGATGCGGCAGACGGGCTCCGCTCGGTTGGCTGCGGGTCCGAGCCTGCCTTCCTATGACCCTGACGACGCCGACGACGTTCCGGGTGTTGAGGCAGAGGCCGCCGAAGACCAGATCGTGGACCAGGCCACTGCGGCTGCAACGCTCGCGGAGTTGGAGACCGAAATCGCGATCCTGTCCGACCTGGAGAAGCGTGCACTGCGCCTCAAGCTATCGGGCCAAGACACCAAGTGGCGGCAGCTGGAATCGATCCTCGACGAGCCGATGATGGTCGACCCGATGAGCGGCGCCCGGCGCAAGGTGCTGATCTTCACGGAGCCCAAGGACACGCTCGAATATCTGCAGCAGAAGATTGCCGCAAGCATCGGCGATCCGGCCGCGGTGGTCGTGATCCACGGCGGCATCGCCCGCGAGGCGCGCCGGGCTGCGATCGCGGCGTTCAATTCGGATCCCGTGGTTCGGGTCATGATCGCCAACGACGCAGCTGGCGAGGGTGTCAACCTCCAGCGTGGCGCGCATCTAATGGTCAACTACGATCTGCCATGGAACCCGAACCGCCTGGAGCAGCGCTTCGGTCGCATCCATCGCATCGGCCAGACTGAGGTCTGCCATCTGTGGAATCTGGTTGCAGCGAACACCCGTGAGGGCGAGGTCTATCGCCGGCTGCTGGAGAAACTGGAAGAGGCACGCACGGCGCTAGGCGGCCGCGTCTACGATGTCCTCGGTGAGCTGTTCGAGGGACAGGCTCTCCGCGACCTCTTGGTCGCCGCGATCCGTTACGGAGACCGGCCGGAAAAGAAGGCCGAGCTGTTCCGCAAGGTAGAAGGCGCGGTCGATGTCGAAGCCATCGAGAAACTAGTCGCGGATCGGAAACTCACCTCGGAAGGAATGTCAGCAGCGGCCGTCGCGGAAATCCGCGAACAGATGGAACGGGCCGCGGCGCGACGCCTCCAGCCGCACTTCATCGGTGGGTTTTTCCGTGAGGCGTTCATAATGCTCGGAGGTCGGATTGCGGAGCGTGAGAAGGGCCGATATGAGATCCTGCGGGTCCCCTCCATTCTCAAGGAACGCGACCGGCTGATCGGCCGCTCCGATCCCGTCCTCGACCGCTACGCGCGGATCACCTTTGACAAAGCCTTCATTGTCGGCCAGCCGCAGGCCGAGCTCGTGGCTCCGGGCCATCCGCTCCTCGAATTCTTGGTCGATGTCATTCTCGAAAGGTTTCAGCCGCTCCTTGCCGAGGGCGCGGTGCTCGTCGACGATACCGATGAAGGATTGGAGCCGCGGCTGCTCGTCTATCTGGAACATGCTATTCGGGACGGGCGCACCGGCCGGTCCGGCGAACCACGCGCGATATCGCAGCGCCTGCAGTTCTTGTTCCTGAAGCCGGACGGGATGGCGATCGACGGTGGACCGGCGCCTTATCTCGACTGCAGGCCCGCGACCGAGGAGGAACTGAAGCTGGCTGCCGACCAGATTGCCGCTCCCTGGTTGTCCGGGAATATCGAAGAGCAGGCGCTCGGGTTCGCGGTGCGCACCTTGGTGCCCGAACATCTGAGAGAAGTCCGCGTCCGGAGAGTAGCGGAGATCGACAAGATTGACCGCGAGGTCCGTGCGCGCCTGAATCGCGAGATCAACTATTGGGATGCTCGTGCGGCACGGCTGCGTGAGGAGGAGCGCGCCGGCAAGGAGCAGCGCCTCAACGCCCAGAACGCAGAGGCGATGGCGGCTCGGCTCGTCGAGCGCCTGCATCTCAGGCAGTCAGAGCTCGAGCGTGAGCGGCAGATTTCAGCTCTCCCGCCGGTCCTCAAGGGCGCGGCGCTCGTCATTCCGGGTGGTCTGCTACGGGCGAAACAGCCTGCGCCTCCTACCACGCCATCGGAATTTGCCGAGGATCCGATTCAACGCGCCGAAAGTGAGCGCTTGGCCATGGAAGCGGTATTCGAAGCCGAGCGTGCGCTTGGACACGAGCCGCGGGACGTGTCCGCCGAGAAGAAGGGCTGGGACATCGAGAGTCGACACGGCAATACTGGCCGCCTCCGCTTTATCGAAGTGAAGGGCCGTCATTCGGACGGTCGCGAAGTAATCCTGACCAAGAACGAAATCCTGGCCTCGCTCAATGCGGCTGACGCTTTCATCCTCGCCATTGTGCGGATCGACGCAGGATTTGTGCGCAAGCCTGTTTATGTCCGGAAGTTTTTCAACAGGGAACTGGGGTTTGCCGAGACGGCAGTGGTGTTCAACGTCGCCGATCTGCTATCGATCGGCACCGGGCCGAACTGAGGCCCCGATTCCTTGGAGGATTCCGTGAACGCGTAAGCCGAACCGGCCGCCCAACAGGGAGAGCATGAAGGTTTCGGTATGATGACAACGGCTCCGCGTAAGAAGCTCATCGAGGTCTCGATCCCGCTCGAGGCCATCAACAAGGCGTCGGCGCGGGAAAAGTCTATCCGACACGGACATCCTTCGACACTGCATCTTTGGTGGGCGCGGCGGCCATTGGCGGCTTGCCGCGCGGTGCTGTTCGCCCAGCTCGTCGATGATCCGTCCTCCTGGCCTGAGAAGTTCGGCCACGACGAGGAAAAGATCGAGGCCGAGCGTCGACGGCTGCACAAGGTCATTGAGGAAATGGTCCCTTGGGAGGCGTCGAACGACGAGCACATCCTGAATGGAGCGCGTTGGGAGATTGCGCGCTCAGTCGCTTGGGGGCTAGGCGAAGAACCGCCGGCCAAGAGCGACGGTAAGGCGCTTCTTGCCTATCTGCAGGAGAAGGCGCCTCCGGTCTACGATCCCTTCTCGGGCGGCGGCTCAATCCCACTGGAGGCTCAGCGACTGGGTCTGCGCGCCTATGGTTCGGACCTCAACCCTGTCGCGGTATTGATCGGCAAGGCTTTGGTGGAGATCCCGCCGAAATTCGCTGGCCTTCCGCCCGTCAATCCGAAAAGCCAAGCGGAGCTAAAACGCGGCGGACGTTGGAACGGAAGGGGTGCCCAAGGCCTTGCCGAGGATGTGCGCTACTATGGCCGGTGGATGCGTGACGAAGCTGAAAAGCGCATCGGCCATTTCTATCCAAAGACGAAGCTGGAGGATGGTTCCGAGGCGACGGTTATTGCATGGCTGTGGGCGCGCACTGTGCGTTCGCCTGATCCGGCTGCCAAGGGCGCAATGGTGCCGCTAGTCTCCTCCTTCATGCTGTCTACGAAGGAAGGTAAGAAGGCATGGGTCGAGCCCGTGCTCGACCCGGCAGAGCCAGATGGCTGGCGTTTCGAGGTAAAGACCGGAAAGCTGGATAAGGCGGATGAGGATCGGCTAAAACTCGGCACCAAGGCAGGCAAAGGACAGGGCTTTGTCTGTCTACTCACTGGTTCGACTATTGAACGGAGCTACGCTCAAGCTGAAGGTAAATCCGATAGACTAGGCTCAAAGCTTATGGCCGTCATAATGGAGGGCGATCGTAGGCGAATCTATCTTGCCCCGGCCACGGCTGACGAGCAGCTTGCACGATCCGCAGGCGCGTATCCTGTCGTCAGTGAGGCCCGCGCCTCCTTTCTTTCACCGGAGACGCCAACGCGAGCACTAATCACCGGCGGTGTGTGCTCAGCCTATGGGCTTCGCACCTGGGGGCATCTTTTTACCGATCGTCAGATTCTAGCGCTCGTGACACTTAACAAGCTTGTCGAAGAGGCACGTCAAGTAGTGGGGTCAGATGCCAAGAACGTTGGAGCTTTGGCTGACGCTAACGGATATGCCGACGCAGTGGCGACGTACCTCGCACTAAGTGCCAGTCGGCAAGTTAATCGCAGCTGCACGCTAAATTTCTGGGACAATACTAGCCAAAAGATACAGCAAGTATTTGGCCGACAGGCTTTTGCAATGACATGGGATTTTGTAGAGACGAATATTTTTAGTAATTCTACTGGAAATTTCTTAGATCAGCTTGAATTTCCTGCAAAATCAATAGAGAGCTGGGTGAATGGAACCAGTCAATGCTATATAGAGCAACTAGATGCTGCTAAGAATAACTATCCGGTAAGACCCGTTGTCGTTTCAACCGATCCTCCATACTATGATAACATAGGTTATGCGACACTGTCGGATTTCTTCTATGTTTGGCTAAGGGTTTCGCTCGGAGGCATCTGGCCTGATCTCTTTCGAAGGCTCACTACTCCGAAGGACCAGGAGCTGGTTGCTACACCTTTTCGACACGGTGGGAAGGCTGAGGCTGAAGCGTTTTTCATGAAAGGCATAGGCAATGCGCTCATCGCCATTCGTGGCGCTGCAACAAATGATGTCCCCATAGCAATCTACTACGCATTCAAACAGTCAGAGGCTTCGGACGATGGGATAAGTTCGGCCGGATGGGCATCTTTCCTTCAAGGGGTTGTGGATGCGGGGCTGCTGATTGATGGCACTTGGCCTGTAAGAACGGAACTTACGGGTAACCTGAAGGGCAAGATCAATGCCCTGGCATCCTCAATCGTGCTCGTTTGCCGCAAACGCTCTGACACTTCCCAGACGGTGGACCGCGCAGGCTTTACGGCAGCGCTGCGTCGCGAACTCCCCGACGCCATTGCCAAGATCCGCGCCGCTGGCGTTGGCCCCGTCGACATGCAGCAATCGGTGATCGGTCCGGGTATGGGTGTTTTCACGAGGTTCTCGGAGGTGCTGGAGGATGACGATAGCGCCATGTCGGTGAAAACCGCGCTATCCGTTATCAACCGCGTCTGGGAGGAGATCGACAACGAAATTCTCGCCACCTTCGATGCCGAAACTCAGGTTGCGCTCGCTTGGTTCGCCTCCTATGGCTTAGATCCGCGCTCGTCCGGCGAACTGATTATGCTCGCCAATGCCAAAAACACCTCGACCGATGCGTTGTTCGACTCAGAAGTCTTTATCGATTTGAGGGGTAAAACTGCACTGAAGCCGCGCGACGAACTGAGCCCGAGTTGGTCGCCTCGAAAGGACAGACGCCTGACCGTTTGGGAATGCGTGCAGCATACGGCGCGCGCGCTTGACCTGAAGAACGAGCAAGGTGGTGCCCAGGCTGCTGCGCAGCTTGTCGCCGAGATGGGACCGAAAGCGACGGACGCTCGCGCGCTGCTGGACCGATTGTTCCAGATCGCGACCGACAAGGGCTGGGCGGCGGAGGCGCTGGTCTACAACCAGCTCGCGGAGGAATGGCCGCATCTCGTCGACCGCGCGGCGAACATTTCCGACGAACTGAAACCGACCGAAATGGGAGACCTGTTCGCGTAGCGACCGTTACGATGATGCTCGGGCGCGGGGGAGAACGCCATGGGCTGCAATGCCTGGAATCATCCGAAGAATTGTAGTTGCGGCTGGGGCGGCGTCTGGCACGGCAATACGCCGTATGGCAGCGGGCGGGGCGCAGCGCCGCCAAAGCCCGTAGAGCGGAGCTATCCTCGGGCGTTGCCACTCTCCATGCGCAGCGCCTCCCTCGACCTGCGCAGCCTGACCGTTCCCAATGCTCGGTGTCCCGTCTGCGGGATGTCGGTGTTCTTCTACAGGAATTCCCATGGCAGCCGCGTGTTCTTCGACGATCTCGGGCCTCCATGGCCCAAGCATCCCTGCACGGACACGAGCACTTGGCGTGAGAACAGATCAACGCAGATCACCGCTCCAGCCAAGAAGCCCAAGCACCGCGCGGACTGGCTCGGCCGCTGGCTTCCCTTCCTAATCGTTGGCTCCAGCAGACAGCAGCTCGATCTGCTGGGTATTGGAGACGGCAAGTCGATAACGCTGCGCCTCGATCGGGATTATCGGGGTTGCGCGGTCAATGTCGCCTATTTGCGAAGGGACCAATCCGGCAAGCTCGATGTGTCTATTCTCAGTGAGACGGGCGCACCGGAAACGTTCGCTGGGACAAGAATAAAGCAACCGGGCGCGAAGACACTGACAGGTTTCCTGCTCTATTGTCAGCGCGAACGCGAGATATGCAGGGCGATCGACGCCCGGCGTGAGCTTGCAGAGATCAAAGCTAACCGTCATTCCAACAGGAAGACGAACGGCAGACTGAACGGTTGAGAGGAAAAACGAGCGTGACACGCGAAAAGGATACCCTCAGGCGCGTCCAGGATGGATTATTCCATCTGCAGAAGGCGATCCAGCCGTTCATTGCCGAGCGCATGGAAGCCAAGTTCGGCAAGCGCTGGATCATGTATGCGAGCAAAGCTCAGGGGTCGAGCCAGCTCGATCCGCTGGACGTCTACGGCCTGCTGAAGACCATGATCGATCAGTGGCGAGACGCGTTTGATGACGCCTTCGCTCGCAATGAAAAATTCAAGGTTCGAAACTTCCTCTCGACGGCTTTCGACGCTCGCAACGCCACGGCTCATCTTGCCCTCCCGCTCATGGATGCCGAGGCGCTTCGATATCTCGACGCGATGGTCTGTCTCGCCCGGGCTGTGAAGGGACCTAAGAAGGAAGTCGATGAGCTTGAGCGGCTGTATGAGGCCCAACGTCGCGATGGAGTAACTGCGCCCGAAGGGGTCGCACCCACAGCCGCTCCCGCGCAACAGCCCCAGGCCGGCACGCTGTCGCTCGGTCTCGAAGACACGGCGGCGTCCGGCGGAAGTTCTCGCCCGTGGATCGAGGTTGCCTTTCCGCATCCGGATGTGCTGGCCAACCGATACAAACAGTCGGAATTCGCTGCCGACCTCGCCGCCGTGGACATGGGGCAAGCGAGCGAAGATTACGCGACGCCAGAAAATTTCTTCCGCATTACCTTCCTGACGGAGGGCTTGCAGCGCGTGGTGCGCACCGGCTTGGAGCGGCTGACTGGTGCCGGCGGCGATCCTGTTCTCGGTCTCCAGACTTCTTTCGGCGGTGGCAAGACGCACACGATGTTGGCGCTCTATCACCTCGCTAATGCAACTGATCTCAGAGTGCTCAAGGGCGTTGCCGAACTCGCCGAGACGCTCGGTATCAAGAATTGGCCCCGGATCAAGACCGCTGTGTTCGTAGGCACCGCAAAGGGAGTGGATTCTTCGCTGGTGCTGAGCAACGGGCCGAAGGTCCGAACTCTATGGGGCTACATCGCCTGGCGGCTGGCGGGCGATGATGGACTTGCGCTGGTTCGAGAGGCGGAGGATGCCGGCACCAATCCCGGGTCGGAACTCATGGTCGAGGTCTTCCGAAAGGCGGGATCGAGCCTGATCCTGCTCGATGAGGTGGTCGCATTCGCGCGCCAGCTTCCGGATGACCGCTTCGAGGCATTTCTGTCCTTTATCCAGTCGCTCACCGAAGCCGCCAAGATGGTTCCCGACGTCCTTGTGGTCGGTTCCTTGCCGGAAAGCGCGCAAGAAGCCGGCGGCGCAAAAGGACTAGAGGCGCTGCAGCGCCTGGAAAAGGTCTTCGGCCGCACCGGGTCCCCCTGGCTCGCGGCACACGGCAACGAGACCTACGAGATCGTGCGCCGCCGGCTCTTCCAGGAACTGGACAGTGAAGGCGAAAAGGCGCGGGACGAGACGGTTAAAGCCTTCCACGGACTATACAAAAGCAATCCAGGGGAGTTTCCAGCCCACGTGCGCGAGCAGCGCTACGCCGACTTACTACGTCTCTCCTATCCTATTCACCCCGAGCTCTTCGAGCGTCTCTCCAAGGATTGGTCGAGCCTGCCAAACTTTCAGCGCACCCGTGGCGTGCTGCGGTTCATGGCCAATGTCGTGAGCGTTTTGTGGCAGCAGCGGGCTCGTGACCCCCTGATCCTCCCCGCCCGTGTGCCGATTGCTGATGAGCGGGTAAAGGCCTCTGTCATTTATCCACTCGATCCGGCCTACTCGGCGGTGGTGGACAGCGAGGTCGACGGAGACGGATCCTTGCCGTCACGGATGGAAGCCGTCACCACGCGCCGCATCTCGCAGACGCGCGCCGCCACTCGTTCGGCGCGCGCCGTTTTCCTGTGCTCGGCGCCGACAGTAGGTCAACCCCATCATGGTGTCACTGGGCAAGGAATTCGACTTGCCTCCGCCGAGCCCGGCGACCAGCTGGCTATTTTCGGTGAAGCGCTCCGAGAACTGCATGAGCGGGCGACCTACCTCTACGAGGATGCCGGACGCTATTGGTTTTCCACTCAGCCGACCCTTAACCGTCTGGCCGACGAGCGCGCGAAGGCCTTGCCGCCCCACGGAGTCGACGCTGAGATCGTTCGGGTGCTTATGACCGAGGCAAACCAGCGCGGCGGGACAGGGTTCGCAAAGATTTACGCGGCGCCCGATGACCCTAGCGCTGTGGATGAAGCGAACGCGCTTTCCCTCGTCATCTTCGGTCCCAGTCACGTCCATAGCCGCGGAGCTGCCTTCTCGGCGGCAGTCGATCAGGCGACTAGTGCTCTTACCCGCTGTCGTACGTCGCAACGCAGATACAGAAACACTCTGGTTTTTTCCGCTCCGGACGAAGCAGCTCTAGAAACCGCCCGGGAGGTGGTCCGAAAAGCGCTGGCGTGGAAATCAATAGAGAAGGAAGCCGATAAAGGTGACCTTCGCAAGCAGCTCACTCAAGGCCAGATAGATGATGTAAAGGACCGGGCCAAGACGAGCGGAGACGCAGCCGAGAAGGCCATCCGGTCGGCCTGGACTCACATCCTCTACGCAGAAAAAGATGAAGCGGCGCTTGATGGTCGTCCTTTCGAGATTGCACAGACGACATTGCTGTCGCGCGAGCGCCCGTCAATCGCAGCTTCCGTGTACGAGAAGCTTTCATCGCGCGGTGACAGCATCATCAAGGATACGCTCGGCCCAAGAATGCTGATGGCGAAGCTGGCGAGCTTGTGGCCCGAACACGTCGATTTCCTGCCAATTGCCGATCTGAAGGAGTGGTTCGCCTCCTATGTCTACCTGCCGAAGCTGCGCGATCCGGCCGTGCTGGAGAGCGCGATTGCAGAAGGCGTTTCTACCTCTGATCCATTGTTTGGGTACGCGGATCGATATGATGAGGCAGTGGGAAGGTACGTGGGGCTGATCTTCGGCAAGCTCGCTCCTACGGTATTTCCTGCGAAGGGGGTCATTATTCGCAAGGAAGTCGCCGCCGAGGCTTCGCTCCCGTCTGACAACAAGGGAACCGCGGCGCCAACGCTGGGATCGAACGAACCTAGTAACCTTGGTGTTGGTGCCTATCAAACGACCCAGCCAACCAACCGCAAGCCGCGGCGCTTCTTCGGCACGGTCGAGATCGACACCGTGCGTCCTATCAAGTCATTTGAGACGATCGTAAATGCAGTAGTGGCCGAGCTGCAACGCCATCCGGGCGCCAAGGTTACGCTAACGCTGGATATTCAGGCTACCCACGAAGAGGGATTCGATGACAACGATGTCGGCGTGATCAGGGATAATACCAGGCAGCTGAAATTCAGGGTAGATTCGACCGGTTTCGACGATTAGTTTTTTTAGGGGCCGCCTGAACTCTTTGTTTTCAAGGTTGATACGTACGGATCATCCCTCAACGTAAAACACCATTTTCACACTGAGAGGTTCTCCAGACGTGAACTCGCTGTACTATTCTAGCCTTAAAACTAGGTCACTTCCCACTGGTTGCTGTTATTGTCAAACCGTGATGCGAGTGGGCTGAATGGGGAGGGGACGTGTCTAGCGTTTATGTGAGCAGTCGAACATTGAACCGAGTGGAGGAGGTTATGACCGACCTCGTCCTATGTGAACTGGCCGGCACAGAGCCTGAGTTTATCGTGGGTCTAGCTCACCATCTCGGGCTGGATGACACCTATCCAGTGCGATCAGTACGGCGGAGTGTTCATGAAAGCTCTCTCGGAGAAACAGATGTGGAGATCGTATTCGCAAACCAAGGGACGAGCCTAGCGGTCCTGATTGAAAACAAGATCCGCGCAACTAGGATGATCCGCCAATTTGAAAGATACCGGCTGCGTGGTGAAGAGGGTATCGCGAAATCCCTTTGGGACAAATTTCTCGTCGTTCTCGCGGCACCTCAAGGATACATCGACTCGTTGCCTTTACAGGAAAGGGAGCTTCTAGACGGGTGTCTGTCATACGAATGGATCGCCGATTGGCTTGAAGGTCACAATAGAGATCGGCACGCGTTCAAAATCCACATATTGCGCGAAGCGATCTTTGACTCTCACGCCGGCTACGTGAAGAAGCGCGACACGTGTATGACGGCGTTCCACCAAGGCGTGTACAAGATCGCAAATTCGGAGTTCCCAGGATTAAGGATGGCATGGGTCGACAAGGCTGGGCACGACGATTCTATCATTCATCTTCCTCATGCATTGCCAAGACGTGGCGACAAGCTCCTTCTGAAAGCAAAGATGGGAACGGCGGAGTTGCGCGTCGACACGAGAGATCCGATTGGTGCCGAAAGCGCTCTTCGTGAACTCATTGATCCGGGTTGGCGGACGACAATTGCAAAGAGTTATGCCGGCGTTGAGATCCCTGTCGCACATGTTGATCCGACCTTGGATTTCGTCGAAGTCGAACCGCACGTACGTCATTTTCTAGGGGCGCTTATCAAGCTTCAGGAATTTTACCTTCGGAGAGAGGTAGCGGAAGCAATTGAGGCAAACCGCGGCATGCGACGACCGTAGTATGGTCTCTGGGATGGCGATCGTTTCAGTTAGCGGACTGGAGGAGAAGGTTTGTTCAGCGGTTCATGCAGCTAGGAGATGGGGCAAGTTCACGGCCCCTGCCTCGTTGAAGATCAATCCATGGCATTGCTCTGCCGCCGATCGAGGCTGGGACAGAGAGAACGTAGCGAAGCCGAGCCGAGTATCAAGTGTACCAGCTATGTGGTGTGTGGCGATCAAACCTGCCTCTCGACCTAGCATATTGTGATGGGGGTAGAGCAGCATAAGGCGATCGCATCGATAGACGTGAGCATAAGCCATTAACTGATAAACATCCGCTTGGCTCACGCCGTGCTTCTGATCATCAATTTCGCTACTCAATCTTTTCCATTTTGTGTCGATGATAAGCACAGGGTTACCGTCACGAGAGACTATGATATCAGGGCGAGTCAAAAACGAGCGCCTCCCGCTATGGTAGTCGGTCAACGCGTGATCCGTTGGGCCTTGCAAAGAGACGGCATATTTCGTTTTTGAAAGCGCCTGCCTGACCTTACGACCGACGAACTCCTCGAAAAGAGTGTGCATTTCGAAGAGAAGCGAGAAACCTCGACCTTCTCCGCCGCTGGTATTTTGGTAGCGTCGACCAAGGAGTAGTTTGGCTAATTCTAGTGGCTGCGCCCAGGCGCGATTTGTCCTGTCAATCGCGACACGATCCCACGGCAATTGGGCCACGGGAACCGTAGAGATTTCTGAGAATGCGAAAGCGAGCTCCGCCAATCGTCGTTGATTGAGGGGCGATCTCGCGATGCTAGAGAGACGCGAGAGCGCGGCCTTCATTATCCTGTTAAGGGCGATATCGGGACTCAACTCGTCGAACCGACAAGCAAGCTTCTGTGGAGTGACGGACAACGTCGTGAATTGCCGCTTGAGGACGAGCCGACCACGGATAGCTGCGAGGTCATCTTCGTGTTCGACATATTGTCTTGGCATACCGCGGTGCAGCGCTTTGAACAGCTGATCGCAGAAGAGGCGAATAAGGATCTCGAGCAGATCGTCTTTCTGCCAATCAAGATCCGTGATGGCTCCGTCCGCGATTTCGAGATCGATGACAGCTGCAAGCATATGGATGAGGCTGCGACGCGTAGCGCCATCACTATCGGCCCCATCTATTTTGGGGAGAATCTCTAATGTGACTCCCGGGGCCGCCAACATTCCGACCACCTGTTGCGCCCGCAGCCGATGAGGATGATTAGTCAGGATACATTCGCCATCTTGACCGCCCAATGGATTGGTTCGACTAAGTTCCAGGAGCCTATCGGCGACTGTGCGGGTGAACTCTCCCTCACCAGATCGGTCGATTGGGAGGTATCCCCATTCGCGAATGGTTCGTCTAATCATGCCTAGAGCTGTTTGTATGCGGCCAAAGCAAATGCTGGCTGTAGCGTGTAGCGCCAGCGGTCATTGCCAAAATCGCCGTTGTTGCCACTAACCGGGGCTATCTTGCGGCGTCTGACGAACCCACCATCGTCGACGTTTTCTGCTAGGACGAGGCGAATTTTCTCCCAATCCTCATAGAAATATTCACCTAGGAGTGGGATGACCTTGGTTCGCATTACGTCGTCGAGATCCGCTTTGGACCGACAGCCCATGAAATAGGCATGTCCGATTTGATGCTCACGATCAAAAAGGCTCTCAATCCTTTCATTCAAATTGGACAGAACGGCACTGACGTTTATCCCGTCGAGGTTTGTGGGCAGTAGCTCGGGTTGAGGCATCATTTCGCGAAACTGAAAACGCCGCCTCAGTGCTGTATCCAACAGGGCGATCGATCGATCTGCGGTGTTCATCGTTCCAACGATATGCAGATTAATCGGCACTCCGAAACTCTTCCCGGAATAGGGTAGTGTGACTTTGAGTTCGTTATTCGCCCCGACTCGCTTGTCCGGTTCGATAAGGGTGATCAATTCCCCGAATACCTTAGAGATGTTAGCCCGATTGATCTCGTCGATCACCAAGACGTACGGTTCCGGCGTGCCGCCCGAAACATTGTCTCCGCTGCTTGCGACCAGCTGTTCTAGCGCGGGCCAACGGATCGCCTCTGAGTCCAACTGATAAAGCGACTGACGTCGAAACATCTTTCCGTAGATCAGATCCCGCTGTTGGCTTTCGTTCCCGTGCCACAGCCATCGGACGGTGCGACGGTGTGGATGGTAGTCGGCGTTCTTATCAAAGTAGTAAGGCCCACTAACCTGTGCGATCGCCCGAAACTTGTGCGCACCATCGGAGATGACCACGAGATCACCGTCTCGCATCAATCGGCGCAAGGCGTTCAGCTGTTCTATGTTTGGATCCTTGCCGGTTGCCTCCGGATGGTCGCGTTGCCACCGGTTCTTGATGGCCTCAAAGGATTCATATTCTTGGCCGGCCCAGTCGATATCTCCTCCCCAGCCCAGCGCGATAAAGCCGCCGTCAAGACTATCCTGTAGATATAGGTCGCCTTCCTCGCTCCAACTCCGGCCAAGAGCCATCTTGAAGACCTTTGTGGAGCCATCCATGGTTGGGGCATTGGAGGATCGGCCGCGGTTTTGTCCTGCCATCTCGGCGATGCGCCTGAAAATTCCTGGATGGACTTTGAGCCCGAAACCAGCGCTTGCAGTTGGCCCGTCCTCCGCTCCATCCATCGACGGTGTTTCAGGACGAAGCCCTTCGACAAAATCCTCGTACGAATATGACTGGTGAAATGTGACGAACGCGATGCGACCTCGCTCGACAAGCTCACAATATCTTGTCATGACGCTTCCTCGGTCCTGTGGAAGCAGGCCGTCGCATAGGTTCACAGCAGCGTTTGCCGTTTCGAACGTTTTTCCGGTACCTGGTGGGCCATAGAGGATAAGGTTAGTGGGAGCCACGGCGCTCATCGTCTGATCATTCTTTCCGTTTTGACTGTCATCCGATGCATCGCCAGGTACGAAGCCCCTCTCATACCAATCCAGAAACTGCGGCAGCTGTAGAGCTTCATTGATTCTGACGCTAACAACCGCCTTCGGAAAACCCTGTCTTCGATACTCATCCGACGGATTGTTCTTTAGCCTGGGGGGCAGGTTGGAGTGCCTTCCTTTTTCCGCGGAGTAGTGTTGCAATTCGGCGACTGGAGGGTCGAGCTGCCTATCACTCTGCTCGATCCAGAGCTGCACCTTTTCGATGTCCTTCTGCAACGCGATCGATCGGCCGTCTCGCAAGGAGAAAGCAACCATCTTATCGGTCTCCAGTATTGGCGACCCGTAGCGCTCCCGTAGCGCGGCCTCAGCTACATCCACGTTCAGAACAGCAGGGATAAGTTCGTAAAAGAACTCGGTGGTGGAGCTGTTACTTGGTCCGACTGTCCTGAGAAGGCGAGCGCGCGATGCCTCAAGAAGTTTGTTGCCCCCAAGCACGCTGCACACTGCAGGGTGGGCGTTGTCGAGACGCATGTCGCGGTGGACATCACCAGCACGTATTCTCAATGTCTGCCCGGGGTTTGCGCGGGCCTTCGAGAAGTACTCTCGAAGTACGAATTCCCGAATGTCGTCGGCTTGGGTCATCAAAGGCAGCCGCTCGTTTGGGAATTAGCGATGTCACAGGTCGCCCCCGAAGGACCGGTCTCAAAGGCCGCTGTCATTGATCCTCCAAACAGGAATAGCTTTCAGAACAAAAGCAGGTGAATTTGCCGATTTGATCCGTTCGACGTCAACCGTATGATGAGGTTTCCCTCAACTTATCGGAGTTGACGGGGAGGGGGTGTTTCGATGCCACAGTGGACTTTCGTTGCCCTGGGCTATGAGAGATGGGGTGGAGAGAAGGAAGTCTTTGTCGCAAGCGCTGATACGGTATCCGTCAATTCGATCAAGATCGTCCGCGCGCCAGACAAGGAGCGCCAGAATTTCTTCCAAGATAAGCTGGTTGCGATCGCATGGCATCTGGGGACTTATGAGGTGCCGGTCTTTGTCGATTTCAACGGCGAAGAGCGGCGGATGGACTGGGATTGCGTCGGGCATGCGCTTGCCTCTTCATTTTTGGGTCCTCTCCAGGACGGCCCCGAGGGTTACCTGACCCACGTAGCGATCAGTTCGCTGATGCCATCGGCCGGGAAGATAGACGCGAGGCCATCGATTTCGTTCAAGGATCATGTCGCCTATACAGATGCGCGACTACAACCAATTCTGCGCCAACTGCGGCAGCATATCCTTGAGATAGATGGCTGCCTCCATGAAGGCGAGGCCGTGACACCGGCGCAGCGGATTGCGTACACAGTTCCCGGAACCAGGCGAGGCTTCCTGGAGATCAAGGTTCAGCGGAACGCGATTCTGGTTCGATTGATCGACACGGGACTAGCCGATCCACGAGGCGCAATTCACAGAATTCCCGACAGCCACGGTTGGGTGGTGAAGGATGAGTTCAGAATCCTCGGCAAGGAGGATGCTGAATATGTCAAGCCGTTCATTCGAGCGGCTTGGCGTTTGGCTAAGGCAGAGAGCTAGGCCGCTAGCTCAATGCGAGGGTCGTTTAGTGGATGGTGGTGAGATTGATGCCAGAATGGACGTTTATCTCTTTGGACTACGAGCTGCTCTATAGCGATCCGGATAGGGCCGGCACAGAGGTTTTCGTGAAAAGTGCCAGCACTTTCAGGGCAAATTCGTTTGGGAAAATCAGCCGCGCGTCCGATCAGCGTCGTCAAAGATTCTTCGAGGAAAAACTGCAAACCATCGCGTGGCATTTGGGATCAGATACTATTCCGGTATTCATCGATTTCAACGGAGACAGAAGGCGGATGGATAAAGGTTGCATTGGTCATGCACTCGCGCCACCCGCTTTCCTCGCCCCACCGACAGATGGACCCAACGGTTTTGTCACTCACGTCACCATCGCGCAGCGGCAACAGGAGAGGGTGACCGGACAACAGGATCAGAAGGAACTCAAGTCGCGCGTCTTGGAAGCCTTAAAGGCCCGGGGAACGGTTACGGTGGAAACATTGATGTCTTTGCTCGATGCTGACGAAAAGCCAGTGCGTTCGGCTATAGATCGGCTGCGGAGCGAAGGTCAGCCCATCTGGAATGATGAGGCGAGGGGCTTTTGGTGGCGTGACGACATGGCGCCGAAAGAGATCCCGTATTCACGTTGGAAAAGGGCTTACGTCCCTGAATGATGAGGCTCGCCTAGTCGCCTGGGGAGGTCAACGTGCCGGAATGGACTTTCGTGTCCTTGGAGTATGAACCGTGGACGAAGGGGGAAGAGGTGTTTGTTCGGAGCGCCGACACCTTTGCGGCGAATTCCTTTGAAAGGACGACACCGGCACCGGATCAAGCGCGCCAGCAATTCTTCGAGAATATGCTTATTAACATCTCATGGCACCTCGGCTCCGAGGCTATTCCAGTTTTCATCGATTTCAATGGAGATCGCAGACGGATGGACCCCCGGTGTATTAATCATGCGCTCGCTGAACCGCGCTTTCTTTTGACTCCCCAGAACGGCCCTGATGGATATGTAACCCACGTATCGATCGCGCCAAAGGTCGCGTTTCAGGCCGCTGGCCAAGAGCCGGATGACATGACCACGCTGTGGAAGCGGATCTATGAGACCGCGAGCAAAGAGCACCCAGAATTGGCTATGAAATCGCCGGGGTCCAAAGGGGCCGGATCGAACTGGGTTATTTTCAAAGCCGATCTGCCGCCGAAAATTACGATCGATTGGAAGATTACCAAGGCAACGGTCGACTTGTCGTTTTGGCCGGGAGCTTCTGCGATGCCAAGTGCCGACATGGATCTTAATGCACTTGCGCAAGCCACGTCGACAAAACCATCCGTGCTAACGTTGGGCGCCACCAAAGTGATCACGGTGCCGGTTTCCGCCCCAGGTCCCACCCTTGCGCAACTAGGCGAACAAAAAATAAAGGAGGCTCTGCAAATCGCCTCTGCGTTGTACAAATTCTATCGTAAAAACAGTGAGATACTTAAAATCGATGGAGGGGAGGGTGGCGGCTAGTCGCCCTGCGGCGATGCCGAACATCTCGCGGACAAGCGGTACCTCAGGCCGTTTCTTCAGACGGTTCTACCTCTTGTTCTTCTTCTGCGCCGTCATAAAGCTCCGAGTGGAAATCCGGCAGCTCCACCGTCTCGACGTCGCGAAGCTTGCGCTCCAACGCTCTGGTGCGGCGGCCGGCATCCTCGACCGTTCTCTTGGCGGTATCGAGCTGTTTGCCGAGCTTGTTCCAGACTTCTCCGTATTTGCGGAATTCAGCCTTGGCGGCGCCAAGCACCTGCCAGACTTCGCTAGATCGCTTCTCGATCGCCAGTGTGCGAAAGCCCATCTGTAGGCTCGTCAGTAGCGCGGCGAGCGTGGTGGGGCCGGTCAGAACCACACGGTATTTGCTCTGGATGTCTGCGCCGAGGCCGGGGCGCCGAATGGCCTCCGCGAAAAGCCCTTCCGTTGGAAGATACATGATCGCGAAATCCGTTGAATGGGGCGGGTGCAGATACTTATCTGAAATCGTTTTGGCCTGGAGTCGAATGGCGCGCTCGAGACCTAGGCCGGCAGCCTCTATTTCGACCGGTGTTCCCACGTCCTGGGCCGCCAGTAGCCGCTCATAGTCTTCTTGCGGGAACTTTGCATCGATCGGCAGATAGACCGGAGCATCATCGTTCTTGCCCGGGAGCCGGATTGCAAACTCGACAACTTCGTTGGAGTCGGGGTTGATGCGGACATTCTTTGCGTACTGGTCGACGGTGAGCAGATCCTGCAGGATCATTTCCAGCTGCATCTCGCCCCATCCCCCACGAGATTTCACGTTGGTGAGTACCCGCTTCAGGTCGCCCACGCCCGTTGCCAGGGTTTGCATCTCGCCCAGGCCTTTGTGGACGAGCTCCAGCCGGTCGCTCACGATCTTGAACGATTCGCCGAGTCGGGTCTCAAGCGTGCCTTGCAGTTTTTCGTCAACCGTCAGCCGCATCTGCTCGAGCTTCGCTTCGTTCTCCTTTCGCAAATGTTCCAGATTTGAGTTTAGCGCCTCGCGGATGGACTCCTGCTTTTTCTCGTTTGAGTCTGTCAGCGACTTGATCTGCGTGGCCACGGCCTCCAGGCCGTCCTTTTGATCTCTCCGAGCTTCGACGTGCGCTTTTTCGAGGCGCTCGGCCAACTCCTTCATGGCTTGGTTTGTCTCGCCAAGCCGCCTTGCCTGAATGTCTGAAAACGCATCGGTGCTCTGCTTTAGGCCGGTCTCCAACGCCGTCCGGCCGTCGCTCGCTTCCTTTCTCAGTGCCCCGAGCTGTTCATTTTGCTGGGTCCCCAGAGTTGCCAGGCGGCTTTCAACCAACTGAAGAAACCGGGCTAGTATCTGGTGCAATTCCTCTCGGCCATTGCGACTGTCCTCACGGGACGCAGATTGCAGCTTCTCAATTCCTTGCTCGAATTGGCTCGGCTCCAAGGCGAAGCCTTTGAGGTGATTGATCCTTATGCCGAGATAGAAGAGGGCAATCAGGGAAAGGACGCAGGCCAAGGCGGATGCTATGGCTGCGAGCAAAGGAACATCTATATTGTACACGGTAACACCCCCCAACAGTTACAACCTGCCGTCCGGAATTTTAAATGCTAGAACTTGAGTCGCCCAAGCCTTTTTGCTGCGGTGATCATTTCCCCGCCGTCGCTCATCACGAGATACGTGTCGAGTCGATCTGAGAGCTTGGCGTACTGGCACCCCAGTTCGGTCCTGGCGCGCGCCTTCGCCTGGTGGTCCATGAAATAGACATCTGCGCCACGACGACGGCGGCGGCATCCGTAGGCGAGAATGGCGTCGATGACGTCGGCCCGGACGCCTCTTTGTTGGCAACGCGTTTGGGCATGGCGGGTGAACATCGGTTATTCCTCCTTCCTTCGATGTCTAGAAGGTAAGGGGCTGGGGTGCCATTTCCTGTCATGCCGTATGCCAGGCCGTTTTTGTCTGAAGCTCGCTTTGAGCGCGGCCATATTGCCTCAACGCGCACAACGTATTCACAAGCCGCATTTCGTGAATGTTGCTGCAGGGGATATCGAGGAGCTTCGGACTCGCAAAAACCAGCGCCAACACTTGCGCGCGCGAGACTGCGACGTTGATCCGGTTCAAGCTGAACAGGAAATCAACCCCGCGCGGGATTTCCTCGTACGATGAACTCGTCATCGAGATCAGGCAGACGGGCGCCTCCTGGCCCTGGAATTTGTCCACGGTTCCGACACGAGCCCCTGCGGGAAGGACCCTTTTAAGGGCGTTAACCTGCGCGTTGTAGGGCGCCACGACCAGGAGGTCATCGAGTGTTATTCGCCGTTGCCGTCCGTCGCGGTCGCGAAATACGTTTCCCACCAGACGCGACATCTCGTGGTTGATCGCTTCTATTTCTTCTGGAGAGGTTTGCCTGTTGCCAGTGTGCACGATTTCGCAAAGGCGAACGCCCGAAGCGGGTTCTTCGACGACAATCGCCTGCCTGGCTGCATGCTCGTTTGATCTCAGTCTGCCATCATAAACCGTGTCGGAAATGAACCGGCAGAGGTCGGGATGCAACCTACGCGTGACAGGCAGGAAAATGCCAACGTCAGGGGGAACCGTGTTGTGGCCGGCAAGCCGATATTCGAGCGCTGAGAGACCGCTCTCGTCTGGATGTGCGCCTTGCACGGGTTGCGGCAGCTGCATCGGGTCACCCACAAGGACGATGTTCTTCGCGCATGTGCCCATGGCGATGAGGTTCGCAAGCGAAACCTGGCCAGCTTCATCGACAAACAGATAGTCGAAGGTCTGTTCGAAGTCGGGCCTGGCGAGAAGCCAGGCTGTTCCGCCCACCACGGATGCCGAGAAGAGCTGCCGGTCATTGTTGCTCGTCGCAACATAGATGGATCGGTTGTAGCCTTCATCGCCGGCGTGGCCATTCTTCTTCGCGATGCTGACCGGCCTCTTGAGTTCGGCTGCCCCGTCCGCGACCGCAAAAAGAAGATTGTCGATTGCTTTGTGGCTGTTCGAAGCGACTGCGATGCGCTTGCCGCGCCCGACCAGGTCCAGGATGGCGCGCGAGCTGACGTAGGTCTTGCCCGTCCCTGGCGGCCCCTGGATCACTAGGGTGGTCCCATCCATGTCAACAATGGCGGCGACAGCTTCCTGAACAAGGTCCCGGTCCGGATTGACTATGCTTGCTGTCCTGTTGCCGGCGCGGAAGCGAGGCTTTGATCGGTGCAGCAGGTCAAGGATGGCTGGGTATTGCCGATCAT
This sequence comes from Mesorhizobium sp. CA15, assembly GCF_020165215.1. NCBI lineage: Bacteria > Pseudomonadati > Pseudomonadota > Alphaproteobacteria > Hyphomicrobiales > Phyllobacteriaceae > Mesorhizobium > Mesorhizobium sp. CA15. The sequence goes on along the minus strand of NZ_JAIUHQ010000001.1, from coordinate 485,336 downwards.
AACGAATGATGGAGTCCACCACCCGATCCACGGCCCCCTCTATGGCATCGGTTCTTAGCGGACCCGGAGGAACAAGTGAGATTGCTGCTGGGGCGCCATCGAACCATTTCTTGGGAAAACGAACCTCGGCCGTGTTCTGGGCGAGGTCGATCTCAGCAGAAGCCGGAGCGGGGGCTCCGTTCAACTCGATGTGGCAGTCTCCCGACTGAAGCTTGCTTTCCTGTTCCGGGAAACGATAGGTGCGTACCCAGTGATTGCCGTTGCTTTTGGCCGACGACGTGGCCTCTAGCGCGCCAAGGCAATCCAGATCATCAACGAGCCTTTCTGGCTCCCGACCCATCTTGTCGAAAACCGACCACCAGGCCGGTTTCCGTTCGCGCCGGTGAAAATAACTTAGGTCAAAGAGCAGATCGGCAAAAGAGTCGCCGAATTGCTGCCGTACAGGAGTCAATCTATCGCGCAACTCGTCAGCAGAAGACTGTTCAACATTGACTTTTTCAAGATCGAAGACCTTCTCATCGGCAATCACCTTTTCTGCTCGCCAGGGCATATCGGCTGGACGTACGGCAGCAATGAGCCAGTCCCGCAGCTTCTGGGTCGAGATGCAGTCGATCCGGTTGTAGTCACGGATCTCGTCGAGGATGTGCTGGTCACCGCTTTCTCGCCATCCCTCGTAGGCCACGACGCTACCGCCCGCGGTCTTTACCTCTCCTGTACGCTCTTCCATGTAGAAGACCTCGAGGTTTTTCAGTGAGTATCGCGGCTCCGAGACGATGATGCCCCCGGAAACCACTCGATAAAGGTCGACGAAACGGCATTCTCGCAGCATCTGGTCAAGCAGTGATTCACCGATCCCATGAATGCCGGTGAGCCGTCGCAGTGCGGCGACTTCATAGTCTGCATAATGGTAGATGTGCGCGCTGGGGTATCGACGTAGCCGTACCTCGAAGAACGCCATCAGCTGGCGCAGGGCTTCCTTTTCTTCCGCCCGGTCGTGGCCCCAGAAATCCTTGAAGACACCAGTCCCGTCGTCCTCGAACCAGAGGCCGTGGAGATATTCCAGGCCGCCTTCGTAGAATGGGTCGCCCTCGATGTCATAGAAGAGGTCACCCCGATCCGGCCGGGGGAGTAGGGCCAGTCCGCGCTGTGAATCGAAGACCTTCAGCTCGAAAGCGGGTGGACCGCCCGCACGCCGATCCGTTTGAAGGCGGGCCTGTATCTTCAGCCTGGCAAGAGTGTCGTCGGCGAGCTTGGGAACGCGCTTGTCGAACTGCCCGAGAGCGGTCATCGTGGTCACGCCCGCGGCCGTCAGCTTGTCTCGTTGGGTTCTGGATATACCAGCTACGAGCGCCAGGCTGTCGGTCTCCCCCCAATGCGCTTTGCAGTGCTCGCGCCAGCGGCAGAGATTACACATCCTCACCGGGTCAGGTGAGGTGTCCGGCGCGTCGGCGACAAACCCTTCGAGCCGCTCGCGCGCATGCCTTGCATAGGCCGCGTATTCGTTCAGGTGAAATGAAAAGCGTTCGCCGTTGCCAAGCTCAAGATGCGCCTGCTCCGGTTCAGTGCCCTGCAGCCGCGCCAGAAGGTCAGAATACAGGACGAGCTGGAGTATGTGCTTGGGATCGGGTTTGCGCTTCAGCTTGGTGTCGATGACCTCGTAGGAAAACGGGCCCAGCAATGAAGGCCGCTCCACCCTAATGAGGAAATCCGACCAGCCTCCCCAGGGCGCGTCAAAGAAAGCTCCCTGAAAAATGACGCCGGCGCCATCGAAGAGCTTTTCGCGCGTGAGTTCTGCCGCGACCGGTAAAGCGATATCACGGTTGAATTCGAGAACCTGCTGGCCGTCATTGCGCAATTTGGCGAGATAGCTCGCCTCGTGCTGATCACCATACTTCTGGAGAAGCTGCGCGTCCTCGGAATCCTCCGCCGGCACCAGAGGCTCTCCCCTGGCGTAGCGAAGGTCCATCGCGGTGGCGTGCTGACATCCCATGAACCGCATCAGATCGGATGCGGAAAGCAGGATCTTCCCACCTTCAAGTTTCATACCCACACCCCCAAGCCACGGATAATAAAACCGTAAGCAATGGTCATGACAATAGCTGACACCGGGGGTGGCCAAGGCATGTCATTCGAAAAGGCACAGGAGCTTATCGGGCTCGCAACCTTTGTGGCTGCGCGCCGGACGGGCGTGACGCTTGGCGACGTGATCGATCAGCTTCAGGTTTCCAAGCGAACCGCGCAACGCATTCTTCACACCCTCGAAATCCAGTTTCCCGATACGGAGGTCTTCTTCGACGATGAGGGAAGGAAGCGGTGGCGCTTGGAGAGCGGTGCGCTGCGCGATCTCATCACCCTGACTCCTGACGAATTGGCGGCGCTGGACCTTTCGATCGAGATTCTGGAACGGAGTGCTCAGGGTGCAGAAGCTGAACAGCTCAAATCTTTGCGCGAGAAAATTGTTGCGCTTGTCCCGCGCAAGCGTTTGGCACGTCTGGAAACCGATCACGACGCATTGCTCGAGGCGCTCGGTCTTGCAGCGCGCCCGGGTCCGGTTTCACGCATCGCGCCGCCGATCGCCGCGACGATTGCGACCGCTCTGAAAGCCTCGGAACGGCTGCGGATTGTCTATCAATCCCGGCAGTCGACCGAGCCAACGGAACGCATCGTGGAGCCCTATGGCGTGCTGATTGGCATCAGGCGCTATCTGATCGCCAAGCCGAAATCCGACCCAGCAGGACCGTTTCGTCACTATCTCGCCGAGAAGATCGAGGCTGCTCAACTGACCGGCGAAATTTTCGAGCGGGATCCCAGTTTCGATATTCATCGACATGCTGATAAGGCCTTCGGGGCTTTTCAGAATGATAGCGAATTCGCCGAAGTCGTGTGGCGATTTGCGCCGGAAGCGGCCTCCCATGCCCGGAGCTTCCTGTTTCATCCAGGCCAAATGTTAGAAGAATTGCCCGACGGGTCACTAATGGTTCGCTTCCATGCCGCCGGTCTTCTCGAGATGTGTTGGCATCTGTACATGTGGGGCGACAAGGTCGAGGTGATTGCTCCGTTGGCCCTACGTGAGATGGTGCGGAACCATCGGCGGCCGGATTTCCCTTCGCTTCCTTAGGAAGCAGACCGACCGTCACTGTCCAGTGACAGGTTTTGTCACTTGGATGTCGGACAATATCGCCAGCCGGATGCCTGGCTATCAAGGAGCGTTGAACTGATGGTGTATGAGAGCTGCTAACCCGCACGGCCATCGCCTCAGGGTGAAATTCCAGTTTCACACTGAGAATGTCCTGGCGATATCCCCGAGTGAATTGTTGAGATGGTAAAAAGAGACCTCTGGCGGGGTGCGAAGGGCATGTTCCGTATCGTTCGTCTGGGTGGACGGGCAATGAGTGGGGTAGTGCTGACCGCAACACTTGTTGCCTTCTTCTCGTCAAACCAATTCGCCGCGCTGGAGCTGGCATTTAATTTTTGGGATCCGTTCTCGATCTCACAATATCGGCTGAGTCGCCTTTCCGCTGACGACTACGTCGAGCAAGCGCTCGAAGAGGGCGATGTTTCTGAAGCCCAAAGCTTGGTGGAGCTAGCCCATGACAACGGACGCGAATTGCCGGCGGATCTGGTTGAGCGGACACGCGAAAGCTCCCTTGGATACGGGCTACGAAATATCAAAGATTTCCTAGATGGCGTGACTACCGGGCAAGTGACGACTCCGGCGTCCATCGGAGGCGTGCTGGCGGCCGATTACGTCGGTGTCGGCGATGTCCGCGATGCAGTCGTTCAAGGCAACCTTCTGATCCGGGGAGAGGGCTATGACAAGCTCACCCTCGGCCTTTCCCTGCTTGGTCTGGCGACGAATGCTCCGGGTACCGGAGCGATAGACATCGGGCTTTCGCTGCTGAAGAGTGCCAACAAAGCTGGAAGGCTGTCCGAAGCTTTGATCCGACGCCTCGGTATTATGTCGACTCGGCTGGTCGATCTGGAAGGCTTGAAACGAGGACTTTCCCGTATATCCCTGCCCACATTCAATGCCCCTTCAGCAGCCGCCGTTCGCGCGACGCTCAGCGAAATCGACTGGCAGCGCGTCGCAAAGGGCGACTTCTCGGGATTCAGAAGACTCATCTCAGAAATGATGCCAGTCGACATGACGGCCGCAAAGGACGCCTTTAGGGGCGCCGTTCGCGAAGAGGTGATTGCTGAGGTCGGTTTGCTTGCGAGCTCCGCAACCGAAATATGCTCGACCGGCGGAATCAAGGCGACATTTCGTGCGCTGGAAAATGCCGATGATGCCAAGGAGCTCTACCGGTTCCGATCACTGGCAAGGGATATGGGTGAAAAAACCTCTGCGGTCGTGAGAGTGTTGGGTAAACGCGCGATCAAGCTCGGGGAACTGGTTTATTTGGTCGTATCGATTCTGATTGCGGCGATTAGTTGGGTCGCCGGCGCTCTGTGGTTCGTGTTTTCTTTGATGCGAACCTCATTCAGCTTAGTTATCCGTAAGAGGGCGGGCACATGAGTGTGAACGGGCGTTCACGACTGGCGTTGGTAGCGGCGGGGGTTGGTGGGACAGCTGTCGCGGGTTTCGGATTCGCGTTCGGCAGGGACATCTACAAGAAAACAAGGAAGAACGCCGAGTTGATCGCGGTCCTTGCTGCCGCGGTTTTTTGCCCGTTCATCGGCGGACGGGGGCTCGTCCGAGGACATGATCGAGGGATATTCGGGACTATCTTCGTGACCCTTCTTGGAAGTCTCCTTTTGATCGTGGCGGGCTTTTGTGCTGCCGCGCTCTTGATGTTCATGGTCCTCCTTTTCGTCAATCATGGTAATGCTGATAGTCCCCTCCCTCTTGCGCTATTCGGCGGATTCATGGTGACCGCGACCATCGCTGGGATCGGTGTCGTCGTTGGGGTTTGCCAGCGACCCAGACGGCTGAAGGCGATCGCCGTTGCCAAATTCAATGAACGGTTCCTGAAGGAAAACGGCTTTCGAGAAACCGATGGGGACGACATCACTCACTATGACGCCTATGACCAATCATTGCGCTTTCTGGAGGCCCACCCGGACCGTCTCGTTTTCATGGCTGTTGGGCGGCGCGGAAAGCGGGCCTTCATCGATTTAGACCAGGACGGCCGAATGGTGAGCTATTCGGGCGTTAAATAGCCAACATGAGGCCGAGGAGCGTGGTTCCAAGCCGAGGGGCTAGATTTGGGCTGGGGGCCTGAGCCAGAATGAAGCTCTGTATCCATCGCGGCAGTAAGGAAATCGGAGGAAGCTGCGTCGAACTGGAGCAGGACGGTCACAGGATCTTGCTGGACTTGGGACTCCCACTCGACCTCGAATTCGAAAGCGCAGCCCTGCCAGCTATCAATGGCCTGCAAGAACCTGATGACGGGCTGCTGGGGATTGTTCTTAGTCATGGCCACCGAGATCACTGGGGCCTTCTTCCGAAACTATCACAGCCGATCGACGTCTATGTCGGCGGCAAGACCTTGTCGATCATGCGAGCTGCACAGCCGTTCGTTCCTGGCGGTTATGCTCCAGAACGCGCCGCAGTGTATAGCGATCGTAAGCCTTTCCGCATTGGCCATTTCAAGGTTACGCCATACCTGATGGATCATTCGGGTTTCGACGCCTACAGTCTCCTGATCGAGGCTGGGGGCAAACGGCTGCTCTATTCCGGTGACATAAGAGGACACGGCCGAAAGGCCGCCCTATTCGAGCGCTTTGTGGCAAATCCACCAAATTCCGTCGACGTGATGCTGATGGAGGGATCGAGCCTTGGTCGGCTCGCTGAAAGCGACCGGTTTGAGACAGAAGGCCAGATCGAGAACCGATTGCTCAATTCAATGAGCCAGACGACAGGCATGGTGTTGGTAGCATGCTCGGTCCAGAACATCGATCGCGTTGTCAGTGTGTACCGGGCGGCCAAGCGCTCCGGTCGCCAACTGATTGTTGACGCCTATGGGGCAGAAGTCCTGAGAGCGACGGATACTGCTTCCATCCCCAAGCCCGCCGAAGGCTGGGACGATGTGAAAGTGTATATTCCAAAGTACCAGCGACGGCTTTTGGTGCAGAACGAAATCGCCCATGTCGTCGACGGTTATAAAGGACGGCGAATATTCCCCGAGAAGCTGCCGACGGAAGCCAGCAGGTCGGTGATGATCGTCAGACCCTGGATGCTGGGCGATCTAAGTGACTTTGGGGCGCTGAACGGGGCGCGGGCAATCTGGTCTCAATGGGATGGGTATCTCGCCCAGGAATCGGGCATCAGGTTTACGCAGAAGTGCCGCGATTTGGGCGTTCCGATGGAGACGATCCATACCTCAGGCCACGCCGATACCCAGGATCTCCAGCGATACGCCAAGGCGGTCAACCCGGGCAGGCTCATACCGATCCACACCTTCTTTCCGGATCGGTTCGACAGCTTGTTCGACAATGTCACACCAACAGAAGATGGCCAGTGGGAGCAGATTTGAATGAGGGCGGTTTCGGAAGATTTTCTTCACGATTTGAAGGACGGGATTCTTCGACATCTAACAGAGCGTGTGCGCGTGGACGACACCCTCATGCTTGCTCTGAGAGGAACGTCGATTAATATTTACTACAGAGGCGGCAATATTATGAGAATTGCGAAGAACCACAGTGGCTACCGAGCGACGTTTGACGAGAATTACGCCGGAAAGAATGCCTTCCCTGAGCACTTGGCGTTGCTCGAACAATTGCCTAAGTCGATTGGAGCGGAGGCAGACTGCCAGCTTTGGCTGAAGTCTTTTCCACATCTCAAGGAGATCATGAACGGCCACCGTGCCAAATATCCCAAGTTGGAACGCGAATTCCAGCAGCTTGTTGCATGGGAAAATAACCGTTCGCGAAATGCGAATGGAACCGAATACTTCATAACGGACATCGAATACGATGGCGGCGCTGGTTCCGGGCGGTTTGATATGGTTGGCCTTAGATGGTTGGCCAAGGACAAAAAGACAGGAAGAAAATGTGGTCCAGTCTTCATAGAGATGAAGTACGGAGATACCGCTCTGGACGGAAAATCAGGATTGAAGAAACATCTTAACGACTTAAGCAAAGCTCTCCACGACGAGGAAAAACGCAAGAACCTGAATAATATGATTGAGAACCAATTTCGTCAGTTGGATCAACTCGGCTTGTTGAGATTCAATCGTGCCAGGACATTTGACGGAGTTACGGTATCAGGCAAACCGGAGGTCGTAATTATTCTTGGGAACACAAACCCAAACAGCGTCATCCTTCGCAGGTTGATCGGTTCCATTGAAGAGCCGGTCGATTTCGAGCTGCGGTTTTTCGTTGCAAGGTTCGCTGGCTACGCTCTGCACAGCAAATGCGTCGTGGGTCTGCGAGAGTTCCAGGCGCTCTTGGACAGTGGTGAACTCCAGTGACCAGCACTCATACGCCACCATAGATGTAGCTTCGGCAAGATTTTTTCGCGGAGCAAAGGCTGAATTAGGCGCTCAAGAAAGGTTCTGGCTTGGCAAGACCAAGGAGAACCTATGGCCCACGTTGAACACAGAGAAATCCCGCGATCGACCATTATCAAGCTCGCGGGTCTATTGCCCCTGGTAGGGGTTGACTACGCCAGTCGCGACTATGACGCAGACCTTTTTAGAGCCATCGACCCTCGCCCCGTTCGGCGGGGCGCCGTCATGAACAATGATGTGACGTTGAGCGCTTTGCCTCCGGATGCACTTGATGCGGAACTCAAGTTGCGAGAACTGCTGCCCGCTGTCCATGAAGACTGGGTCAGCGAAACGCATATATTCGAAGTCGACTATGTTGAGGACGACGGCATCCATGTTGTCGAAATGGGACGTCACGGCTACTTCCGCCCCGACGGTGAATTCATAGAAAGCCCCCGCCTCGAATTGATCCCTCACTTCACCGCGAAAGTGGACGACGCCTTGAAATTCAAGGATCGAGTCTTCGGCTCTTACCTCCGCCTTACGATCAACGAGGAGGACAACGTCAATTGGGGAACGGATTATCGCGTTTGTCTCATCGATAGTCAGCGTAAGGTCGTCCATGCACACAGCGCGTATGATCCTCCGCACGCTATCGTTGGAGCTGTGCTAGGAGCCATGCTAGCCGGATGGACGCACAAACTGCTGCCCTTTGAAATCAAGGAGGATGGGGACGACAATGTTTGAGCCGTGGGTGGGGGAACGATTTGGTGCTGCCGACAACATCGTGGGCGGAAGACGGGTGCTCTGTGTCGGTGAATCGCACTATGCAGGCGAACATCCGGTAGGCAGCAAAGTTCCTGAGATGACTGCTGATGCGATGAGGCTCTACCGATCGAGGCCGCCCGGTGAGCGCTGGGTCCGGACCTTTGACAACGTCGCATGGGCCGTATCTGGCAAGAGTCGTGAAGAACTCGAGTGCGATGGCAAGCGGGGCGAATTTGAAGTCTGGAGCTCACTAGCCCTGTATAACTACATCCCAAAATTGCTCGCCAAAACGCCTCGATCCAACAGGCCTACCCCCGAGCAGTTTCAGGACGGCAAGGCCGCCTTCGAGGATGTGCTTCAAGCGACGAACCCCCAAGTGCTGTTGGTCTGGGGTTACGAGCTTTTTCCATGGATAATCAGGAACCACTATCCTGAATACGATGGACACCCATGGTCGTTCGCCGGCGAGTGGATCGATCTGCCCCGAAATCCATCTATGCGCGCAGTGCGGATGCAGCACCCATCGACCGGATACTCGCCGAAGGCGTGGCACGACGTTATCCAACGCGCGCTTTGTCTGTAGCCTTCGTCAGACAAGGGGTCGGCAGCAAGGGACTTTTCAGTGTGAAATACCCATTTCACACTATTAGTCGCTCCCTAGGATTTGCAGGCCACGCCACTGGCTCGAACTAGGTGGAACCTCCCGAGGTGAAACAGCAGCTTTGCGCCTCGTTTTGGTCGCTCTCGATCGCCAAGCAGAGTGCCGGAAGCGCTCATTTTCCCAGGCCAAGGCGGCCAACGCTGTCTGGGACGATACTCTCGCGAACATGCTGAGTGTTCCCCCGACCTGCACCACTACGCGGCGGTTCAAAAATCGCCAATCTCATTCATTTTTATTTGACCGGTCTCTAATTCTCGTTGCTATCAGTCGTCTAAGATCTAGCGACCGCTCAAATGTTCAATCTTGTGTTTGCGGAGTGTCGCCGTTTAAGCATGAACATGGTCAACACCTCCGCAAGCGGAAAGGATTCACTCGCGATGGACCAGACAAACCTATCAAACCGCCATGCAGTTTGACGATAGAGGGCCGGACGTTCCCATTTCCCTGCTGCGCGCGCAGCGAGCAGGAAACTTGCTATTCATCGTCGGCGCCGGGGTTTCCAAGGCTGCCGGGCTTCCACTTTTTGGCGAGCTCGCTGATCTCGTCTATGCTCGCCTTGGGCAAGCGATACCCGGCGCTCCGGGCAGTCTTGCTAGTCGGGCGGAGTTGGAGGCACGCCGGGACGGGCAGTACGATCGGCTGATCGGGCTTCTAGAACAACGTTTGGTGTATCGCGGCGCCGATTGGCGACAGCCGCACAACAGGGTTCGAGAAGCCGTCGCAAGCTTACTTCAGCCGGGTCCGAGAGCTCGCGTCGCCGCGCATACCGACTTGCTCGATCTCTCCCGCGCAACCGATGGTCGACCGCGGATCATTACTACAAATTTCGACACGCTCTTCGAACGAGCATGGTGGCGACGCACCGGCCAGCATCTATCCAGCAGTGCCGGACAGGGTATGCCGGCAGTTGGCTCACACGACTTCAGCGGCGTGCTTCATCTCCACGGCCGGGTCGGCGACCGTCGCTATGGTCTCGGCGAAACCGATCTCGTGTTAACCTCGGCAAACTTCGGCGAAGCTTACATGCGCAGCGGCTGGGCCTCGCGCTTCGTGTACGATCTCCTGCGACGGTACACACTCGTGCTTGTGGGCTACTCCGCGGACGACCCGCCGATGCGCTACATGCTTGAGGCGACTGAGGAAGGGCGTCTCAACTTTCCGGACCTGAAGCCAGCGTTTGCGCTCGTCGGCGACACCGCCAACGATGCGGGAACCTTGCGTGAGGCATGGCGCGGAAAGGGGGTGCAACCTCTAGTCTATCACGCGCCCAATCATGATCATGGTGGCTTGTATCGCACGCTGGACGCTTGGGCTCAGCTAGCGCGCGAGCCCCTGGAATGGCCCCAGAGGCAGCTTGCACGTATAGCCGCTGTCAGCCGGAAGGATGCGACGGCGGAGGATCGGGCGACCTTCGCCTATCTGACCAAGGAAGTTTCCAGCGTGACGGTTGCCGCGGTGCAAAGTAATGATCCCGCGTGGATTGAGGAAATCTTGCCGCCCGATGCCAATGAAAGTTGGACGTTGATTGCTTGGTTCCGAGACCGACTGCGATCGGCGGATGCAGCGCGCTACGCGGCTGCTGCTGGCGAGTCCATCAAGCCACGGATCGCCCGCGCGGTCGACATTTTGCTGCGCTCCCAACAGCATCCCTTGCCCGAACCTTATCAGCGCTTCTGGCTGCTTTACGTCCAAGCAAATCTGCGAACAGCACCCAGTCCATACGGCAGGATGCGTGACGGCACGGCGGTCACCACCAACCGCATTCAAGAGCTTGCAGGCCTAATCGAACCTCGGTTGCGGGTCGAGCGTAAGTTTCACTGGCCAGAGACGGACGAACCCGAAGCCGAGCCTACCAATGTTCACGACCTGGCCCAGTTCAGCTTTCGGGCTAGCGACCGCGATTGGCGTCGCCACCTAGACCGCTGGCCACCGGACGTGCGAGCCGAAGAACGCTTGCTCCTCGCGCTCGATCGCAGCCTGTGTGAAGCGATGGAACTCGGGAGCGACGTCGGGCTGGTTCAGGCGGATGGCGACCTGATGTCTTTCGACCTTGCACTGGTTCATGCGCCCGAGGCCGACGAAGGGCTCGTCGATCCAAATGATCGACACAAGAGTAGTTGGCGGCTTAATGAGCCTGACGCCCATAACGACCACTTCGCGCCGCTCGTTCGCATGATGACTGGGCTATGGCGACGGCTGGCTGGCCGCGACGCGCGACGCGCGAGCCGGATTGCGACAGTCTGGATCGAACGCGACCCACTGATCTTCAAGCGGCTCGCAGCTTGGACTGCGAGCGAAGGGGACAGCGCTTCGGCTGTCCTAGTTGAACGTTATCTGCTCGACACGAACCGAAGACGATACTGGCAGTCTGACAATAACCCCGAGGTTGTGCGCTTCTATTGCAAGCGTTGGAATAACCTCGCGCCGCAGACACGACATGCAATCGAGCGTGCGATTTTGGCCGGCATGCTCCCCGAAATCATCCAGCGGATCGCGAGGCGCAGACGCCGAGATCATGCGCGGGCGCTCTACACCACGCGCGAGCTCGTTCGTATCCGGACAGCGGGCGGCCGACTGTCTCGCGAAGCGAGCCGGCGGCTGAATGGCTACTATCGCGCCTTTCCCGACTTGCCCCGCCAGATGCCAATCTTCGCCCATCTTTACAATCCGAGCTGGTCAGGATCGGGCTATTCGGCCGACATTCGGGTACTCGATGAAGTCAGCGATTCCCAACTACTCGAGAGCGCTGAAGCGTTCGAGACCAACGATCGCATTGAGCAGGCCGACTTGTGGAGCGTATTCGCCCGAAACGAGCCCGTCCGTGCCTTTGCAGCGCTCCGGGATGCGCAGGTTAAAGGGCAGTTCCCGTCGCATCGCTGGCAGCCCTTCCTGAGCCTCTACGCTTCCCCCGAGGCCGAGCATGCGCCAGAGACATGCCCGCCTTTAAACAATGTCTTGCAAGTCCTCGCGCAAGTGCAAAGCGACGCGCTTGCTCCCGTCACACACCAACTTGCCCGTATCATCGAGCGCCACGCGCATTCGATTGACGATCTCCTCTTCCCACAGGTCCTTGCGCTATGGGACCAGTTGGCACCCGTCGCCGCCGCTCAAGAACAGGACGAGCGCGACTCCCCCCTATCCGAGTTGGTGTTCTCACACCCGTTAGGTATCATCGCCGACAGCCTCGTCAGCATGCTCGACGAGATGCACCTTGCACCTGGCAGCGGCATTGCCTTGGCGCTTGCAGGGCGTTTCGATATGTTGGCAAAGCTAGCGGGGCGGGCCGGACTGATCGCACGCGGTGCCCTCCTGCAGCAACTGGCGTTCCTTCGCACGATCGCACCAGCTTGGGTCGACGCCAACCTGTTACCAGGCCTACTTGAGCAGAACGACGATGCGATCGATCTGATGAGCGTGGTCGCGCGCTCCGTCGCGCCGCGATATGCCGAGTTGTTCAATCTCCTGAAGCCGGCGATTTTCCACGCGCTCGAGCATGAGCGCACTGACGAAGCGATCCAAGAGCATCTCTCAGGCGCGTTGATCGGCGCTGCCTTCGCGATCATCGAAGGACAAGGCGGCTTCGATTTGACCGGGTTGGAGTGCCGGCAGACGCTGACCCGTATGCCCAATAACGTGCTCTCTCGCATAGCGTGGGAGCTTGGCTCTCTGCTCCGCGACAAGAAGGATGCGGATGCGAAAGCGGCCTTTTGGGATGCGTCCATTGTGCCTTTCTTGCGCGATTATTGGCCGAACGACGTATCGGCCCGGACATCCGAGGTGTCGGAAAACCTTGCGCGCCTGCCCGCGCTGGCCGGTGAGGCCTTCGAACGCGCGGTTCCCACAATTCTTGACCTGGTCTGCCCGATCCAACGATACGAGCTGCGCTATGGGCTTGGGCTTGAGGATGAGGTGGATCTCCTGACACAACAGCCGCGCGCCTCGCTGCTGCTGATCAGCTCCATTCTTGATCGTTCTGCGCCGCCACCGCGCGATATCGGCGAGGTCATCGAACGGTTGCTCGCAGCCGATCCCGACATTGCATCGGAGCCTGCATTCTGGCGCCTGCGGCAGATGCGGCGTGCTGACTGAAGCGAAATTGACGGCATCGAGACAGACAGCTGTTAAGCGAACATGGTCTTTTCTCTGCATCCGAATGCGCCCTGCGTGGATCGAATTCGCCGATAGTTTGCTCGCATCTCTGCTTCGCACGGTATCAACGTGGTGAGTGCGAAAGTGTCCAATGTCCGCTTTAGGAGCCTGCTGTAGAAAGGCGGATGGGGCAGCTTACGGCCCCAAAGACGACAAGGTCGCTTTCTGCACCTTACCTGGATCGACGCCCCGCCGCCACAGTTGTCCTATCGGGGCGACGGGACTCGATCTGCTAAACCGCGATGGGCTCAGGCCGCTAACATCGTGGCAATGCTACGTCGATCTTGAACCCCCACTGTGCCAGGAACTGACGCGTGCTGGTGATCCTTATGGTCCTGTCAGTCCGGTCTACATCTAGCCAATTGAGGCCTGACAGATTCACCAGCAACGCGACAAAATCTGCTGCTGAGACCTGCCCGTGGTTGTTCATCGCGCGCGAAAGGGTGTCAGCGATCGCAGCTGTGACATCCTCGTTGCAGAGCTGCGTTGCTCCGTTCTCATCGACGACCGCACAGAAAACGAGATTGTAGATCTCATCGAACCAGCCTTCACCGTTCTCGATGAAATCCTCTTTCTTGAAACGCCGCACCAGATAGTTGAAATAATTGACGAACGCGACGGGTACCTCCTTCTGTCGATCCCTTCGCTTGATCTCGTGGGATAACCAATCGATCAAAGCGCTCTTGGTAGTGATGTCAGGACGGGTCCGAACGACACTCGGCATGGTAGTCTCCATAGGTTGTGAGGGTGGGGAGGGCACGCAGGTTTTAACCTGGTCCTCGTGCAACCAACGCGGTGACAGCTAAAGGATGGAGGAAGCGATCGTTGTCTTCCGCCGGTCGTGTCGGTTGGTCATCAGTCCTTTACGGCAGGATTCTTTCGTGTCGGGGTCGTGCACTCACCAACGCCCTTCCAATTGGGGAGGCTGTCTCCGATCGAACTGGGGCTAACAGCGTCCGATCAACGTGATGGGCGGTCATAACCACTACGACTTTGGCCCAGCCGCGGAACGAACGTACGAGCTACTTGAAGAGCCGGGCGAGGCGTGTCTCGGTTTCCCGATCTTCCTTCTCCAATTTGCGTCTGGCGGCCTTTTCAGCCCATTCCAGAAGCGCCGTACCCTTACCGCCGGCGAAGACTAGGTCAGGGATCGTTCGAGTTCCCATGACCCCAACCATCCGAACGGCATTACCCGGGCGGATCTCTCGTTTCTTCTGCTCGAACCACCCCGTCGGGACCGTGATAATCTCCCCGGTCTTCCAATCGAAATGCTCTGTCTTCCTAGGGTAGACGTTGTTCTCAGAGCATGGGGCTTTGAGCGAGTACCAGACCCGCCCAAGGATTTCGTCAGCGGTGAAGGTCGCAACGTGGCCTGCCGGTACGCCTGGAAGGAGAGAGGGGCATCGGTTGGTGACTTTGTCCACGCGCTCTTTAACGGCTTCGCGTTTGGCCCCCCAGACGATGGCGTGAACGTGCCAAGAGACCATTATCTCTCGGGCGATGCCCGCCTTCGCAAGGTTCGGATAGATTGCAGCCTCTACACAGGCGATGAAGTGACATTTCCGAAGGTGACGCCTGGCCCATTTGACTATGCGCGCGACATCCATGTCTGAGGCTTGCGAGATCGGGATAGCGAACTTTGCGGGCGCCAAGGTGACGAAATGATACGCAGCCTTCTTGGCCTTTCTGTGGATCAGGCGCTTGAAGGTCCTATGCATGGATTTGGCGAAGGCGATACGGGACCTTTTGTTGATGGCGTATAACTGTTTGGCCTCCCTTTCGAGCATCGCATCGCGCAAGTCGAGGTTCAGAAGCTCTTTGCCTCGCGGGGTAAGAAGTTTCTTGGTGATGGCCTCATCGATTTTATCATGTGTTTTGATAAAAACGCGCTCGGTTAGAATCGGCTCTCGTTTCATTGCGGATGCCTTACAAAAAAATAATAGCTATATAATCATATAAACAGTAACTACGGTTTATAGATACATATAGCTATATTACCAATATTATACATGTTATGTAATTAGTGTATTACAACACCTTTATGTCGCTTTGAAGTTGTAAATTCTAATTTCGATCGCGCCGCCTTTTGCTTTTTTCGCCTTAGCAGACAACCTGAATTTTGTGCCTGGGGTCATTGCCGCGATTTTCTTCGCCATCTTCTGGTTCTTCAGCGCAAACCGGCAGTTCGGAGTCTTTGCTGATTTCGGCGCTCCCTTTTTTCCTTTTTTCAACGTCGCACCCACCTCAGCTAAGCGCTTTAAGCCGCCGTCATTGATGATGGACGCAACTTTTCGCGGGGAGGTATTGCGGGCGAAAAACGGCTCCAGAAGCCGGTAGAGGCGGCTGGCCCGTCTAGTTGCTCCTTTGCCGCCAAATCCAACAGCGATCCTGGCGGCGGCGCGCAGTGCGTCTTCTGGGTGACCTGCACGTGGTGCGAGTCGCTTCCAGTCTTGCCACTCGGGGTGCCGACAAAACTCGGCCCATGACGATTTGTCCTCGACGAGGAATCGTGCCGCCGCGTAAACGGCAACCGTCGATCCCCTGACGTGGTCATGATATGCATGCGAGAGTGCGTTGAACTCTGACCGAAACTTGATCAGCACATTCGCGACGCCGTCCTGCTTTTTCAGGCGTTTGCCAAGCTTCTGAATATCGTCCTCGTTTCGAGCATTTTTTGAGGTCCCAAAGACGGACCTTGCGAAGTTTGCTTCCGCGTTGATCGGCGCGAGACTGATTACCTTCTGACGTGATTTCACGGCAGTTTCCTTTCGTTGATGTTGGTGACTTTTTGACAAAAGTTGGAGATCGCCGAACGAGCGAATGTCGTTCGATGTGATTATTTACGATGGGTGGAATTGCTGTCGGACTGAGCTATCGCTGAAGCGAATTGCGCGTTGCAGTGCGGACGCGCGTGTGCGGCTCAGTGACCGACATACCTGATGTGAATGCTGATCAATTTGCGTCCGAAAAGTCTGATGTCGATAAACGCATTGCGGCGTTCTCGAATGCGATCACATCGCTCATGCGATATCTCACGGATGAGCTGATTTTCAGAAATGGGATTCCATTTCCGGCGACGCGTTTGTTCTGTAGCGTCCTCGTTGAAACGCCCCAACGAACTGCCAGTGCTTTCTCGTCAATCAGGCGATCGGACAACGCATTTTCAGCTGCGTCGATCTCAGCCTTTTTGGATTGAGTTTGCTGCACAACGTGTACTCCTTTGTTCGAGTGCACACGTCCTTTACGGCGGCGAAAATCGTCGAAATCACGCTCGGAAATTCGCGCGCGCATAAATGCACATGACGCGGGTCATCGCGGAATTGCGCGCACCAAGTTTGGATTTCAATTTTCGTTGTTTGCTAAATTCCGCGCGCGTCGAAGTTCGCGCGATTGATTTTCCATCCCATGAAAACGGCGGTCTTTACGGCGGCGAAAATCGTCGACGTCACGCGCAGAAATTCGCGCGCGCATAAATGCACACGATGTGAGTCATCGCGGAATCGCGCGCTCCAAATTTTCCATGCCAAGTTTTCTTTGTCTGCTAAATTCCGCGCGGGTTCACATTCGTGCGATTCATTTTCATCGAGGCGGAAACGGCGGTCTTTACGGCGGCGGGAATTAGGGAAGTTGATTGATAAATTTGCGCAGACACAAATTTCGCGCAAACCGCGTCAGCGCTGAATCTCAATCAGCATTTTTTTTGAAATTTCAGCTGCCACCGCCTCTGCAGCAGATGCTAGCGCAGCGTCTGGCCGATGAATGTATCGAGAGGTTACTCCGCGACCTTTGTGACCGAGTAGTCCGGCAATTGTGGAATCCGAATACCCCAATCCTGAAGCGACCGATGCGAATGTGTGACGGAGGACATGACATGTCACGCCTACCAGCGCTGCGGATGCGAAGAGGCGCGGGACTTCTTTGTTCAGTCCTTGGTAGTTTGAAATCCCCTTGGCGCCAGGGAACACGAAGGGAGACGACTCAACGACGGCTTGCTTGCTAATTAAGTCCGAGGCCGGACTCCCGATGGCCCGCAAACTGTATCCCGATTTCGTATCAGAGAGTCGGAGGCAATGCTGGTCGAGGTCAAACTCGGACCAAACGAGTTTGGTGATCTCGCTTGATCGGCAGCCAGTCAGGCAGAGTAGCTCGATAATTACCAGGGCATAAGGATGAAAGGCTTTGTCGGCTTGGTCTTTGCCTTTTCGGAGTTGGGCTCCCAGCGCAGCTAGTTCGTCATCGTTGAGGAAGCGCTGTTTTGCCTCGCTGCGGAACCGTCGGACGCCATGGACTGGGTTCTTGTCAATGATGGCTTCGTCGACGGCCCACGTCATTATTCCGGACAAAAGGTCGGCCACCCGGGCTGCGGTGGCGGCTCCGCCTGTAACCCTTGCTCGACCTCTTGCCTTTGTTTTGACGTCAATTGCCGACTTGCCCAGGGCAACGTCTTGGATCAGGCGCTTAACGACCTTGGCGTCGACCTCAGTGACTGCTGTAGTGCCGATCAGCGGCTTGATGTGTCGCTCGATGCGGCCGATATCAATTTGCAGGGTAGAGCCTTTCTTGGGCCTATTGAACCTTGTCAGAATGGCACCCGCGTTTGCCACTTCCATATACCGGTCGCAAAGGTCCGAAACCGAAAGTACAGGCGTTGCGTCTTTGGCATCGCGTTTGGCTTGGCCAGGATCGACTCCGGATGCGACCTGACCAAAAAGCCTTTTGGCCTCTTGGCGCGCCTGGTCGACAGTCCACGGAGATCCAAACCGTCCGATCGTATACCACCGCTGGCGGCCGTCGATCGCGTATTTGATCACGAACACCGCATCGCGCCGCTGTTTACGAACACCGAAACCGACAACGCTTCCCTTTCCCGAGTCCCAGAGGACGGAGTTCCCGGGCAGTGTGTCTACATCCGTCTTCGTGATGGCCATGATTGCCCCCCTAGCTACAAACTAGCAACTAGTATCGCGGGAAATAGCGGGGGCCACAAGGTAGCGCGGCATGAAATAACTGAATGAAAACAGTATCACAGGGGAGGCGGAGGGAGCGTAGAGTAACCAGTCCTCTTCGTTTACACCGAAGATGTCGGCGGTTCGAGCCCGTCATCGCCCACCAGCCTGCCGGACAAGCTGAAGCAGAATGCGGCGACGGCCCTTGCTGGGGCCGTCACCTTATTGCGCGCCGGGTTCAGGCACGGCTACTGCCTGACGTAGCAGCGCTTGTGAGCGCCAGGAGCGGGGTCATCGCCAAAGGCGTCGTTGCCGCATCTGACGCCGTTCCTGAAAACATCCTGCGTGTACTGGCCGCGTGCGCCGTATCTGACCATCGCGCGGCCGCTGAAATCGCAGAACTCACCCTCCCTGGCGCAGGCGACCCATTCGCCACGGTAGGGGCGTGAGCCGTAATCGTCGTCCCCGTAGTCGTCGTCATCGCCATAGCCGCCACCGCGCGCCACGAAATAACAGGCCTTTTCGCGGCCGGGAGCAGGGTCGCCAAAAAGGCGATTCGAGCAGGGCACGGACCGACGGTCGAAAAACCGAGCGGTGGTTCGGCCCCGGGCGCCGTAGACCACTTGGGTGGGGTAGGGCAAGCGGCATATGCCGCCTTCATTGGCGCATCGCCGCAGTTGCTGCGCCGAGGCAGTGGCGGGGAAAAGGGCGGACGCCACGGCGACCAGCCCGGCCAGACATATGAAGGCCAGCATCGTTCGGATCGAGACGTGAAAAGCTTTTGACACGAATTGTCTCCCGGTTTGGTTGCACGCCGGCATCCTACCGCAGGCCGAATAAATGCGCGATGAATGCCTGCTCGGGAGGATGTTCCTATCTCGATGCGTGAGCACACGGCGCGGGGGCCGCCGTCTTGCTCAATATTTGATGATTCGCCGCTCGATCAGGACGACGAGGCAAAACAACGCGATCGACAGCGACGACGACAGCACGATCGCCGCATAAAGCCGATCGGACTGATAGTTGAAGGTCGCCTGGATGATCAGCGCGCCGAGCCCTTTGTCCGAGCCGATCCACTCGCCGACGATGGCGCCGATCACGGCGGTGGCCGACGCGATCCTCAGCGAAGAGAACAGCATCGGCAGGGCACGGGGCAGACGCAGGCTCCAGAAAATCTCCGAGTGTGTCGCTGACAGCACGCGGAACAGCTCGTGCTCGTTGTCGCTCGCCGAATCGAGGCCGCGGATCATGTTCACCAGTGTCGGGAAGAAGCAGATTACCGCGGCAATCACGATCTTCGGCGTCATGCCGAGTCCGAAGATCAGGATGATGATCGGCGACAGCGCCAGGATCGGAATGGTGTTGAAGAAGAGCACGATCGGGAAATAGGCGGCTTGCAGGACGCGGCTGTGGACGAAGAGCACGGCGAGCAGCACGGCGGCGAGATTGCCGATGACGAAGCCGGCCAGCGCCTCGATCAGCGTCGGCCTCAGATTGTCGATGAGGAGCGCAAAATTCTTTTGGAACACGCCGAAGATCGCTGTCGGCGTCGGCACGATATAGGCCGGCACGCCGAGCAACGGCAAAAGATATTGCCAGGCAAGCAGGATCGAAGCCGCGCCCAGGATGGGAAGCGCGACCGTCATTTGCGGGGAGAGCGGCGCCTGTCTCACGATGCGCGCTCCAGCGCAACGCGCAGGTCCGCCATGGCGGCGACAATCGCCGGATCCTCGCGCTTGCAGCGGTTGCCCTCCTGCTTGAAGGGCCGCATGTCGAGGTCCTTGACCACGCGCCCAGGATTGGCGGCCAGCACGATGACGCGCTCACCAAGATAGGCGGCTTCGGCAATCGAATGGGTGACAAAAAGGATAGTTGTGCCGCTGCGCCGCCAAAGGGACAGCAGTTCGTCGTTCAACCGGTCGCGCGTGATCTCGTCGAGCGCGCCGAAGGGTTCGTCCATCAAAAGCAATTTGGGCTCGCCGAGCAAGGCACGCGCGATTGCCACGCGCTGGCGCTGGCCGCCGGAGAGCTGATGCGGCAAGCGCTCACTGAGGCCGCCGAGCCCCATCAATTCCAGCAGTTCCGTGCTGCGATCCTCGATCTTGCGCGTCAGGCTGCCCTGACCGACGCCGAGCGGCAGGCGCACATTGTCGCGCACCGTGCGCCAGGGAAGGAGGGTCGAATCCTGGAACACGAAGCCGACATCGCGGCGCGAGCGCACCGTATGCGGCGTTTCGCCCAGCACGCTGATCGAGCCGCCAAGCGGGTCGAGCAGGTCGGCCACCACTCTGAGCAAGGTCGACTTGCCGCAGCCGGACGGCCCCAGGATCGACAGGAAGGAACCGGCCGCGACGGTGAGGTCAAGGCCGGCGAGCACTTTGACGGCTGTCTGCCGGCCGCCATAGCCGACATCCAGCTGTCGCGCTTCGATCGCGTCCGGCATCACGCGGCGGGCGCGTCGAGCTTGGGCCGGTCGGCGGCCGAGAGTTCGAGTATCTTGGTGGTGTAGACATCGGCGGTCGCCGGGCGGCCGTTCGGATATTGGCCAACCTTGTCGAGCAGCGCCAATTGCTCCTCGATCGAGGCCGGGTCGAACGTGCCCCAGCCATCCTTGGCGGTTGCGCCGTCGAAGGAGAGTTTCAGCACCAGGTTGACGGTCTTTTCCTCCCAGCCGAGATCCATTTCGGGATAAGCGGCGACCATCTTCTTGACCGCCTCCTGCGGATTGGCGTGGACCCAGCCCCAGCCTTTGCCGACGGCGCCGATGAACTTCGCCAGCGTCTCAGGATCCTTTTCGATTGCCGCGTCGGTCGCGAAATAGACATCGGCGTAGGAGCTCAGCCCGAGGTCACGCGTCAAGAGGTCGATGCGGTCGTCGCCGACGACGCTGAGCGCCTGCGTGTTGGTAATCCAGCCGCCGATCGCGTCGACATCGCCGCGAACCAGCGGCGCCTTGTCGAAGCCGACATTGACGATGGTCACCTCCGACGGATCGATGCCGTTCTTGGCCAGGATCTCGTCGATGACGAAGCGCGCCGTCGGCTGGATGCCGATCTTCTTGCCCTTGAGATCGGCGACGCCGCGAATCGGTTTTGCGGGCTTGGACGTCAATGCATAAGGACCGGTGCGGAAGCCGCAGGCGATGATCTTGATCGGCACGCCGCTGGCGCGGGCCGAATAGAGCTGCGGCGTTTCCGAAAACTGGCCAAGCTGCGCGGCGCCCGAGACCACCGGCGGCACGGTCGACGCATTCGGACCGCCGGGGCTGAACTCGACCTCGAGCCCGGCGTCCTTGAAGTAGCCATTGGCGACGGCCGCGATATCGCCGATCTGTCCGTTGGACATCAGCCAGTCATACTGGATGACGACCTTGCCGGCGGCCTTGGCGCCGGGCGTCAGCACCAGCTGCATGCCGGCAGATATGGCCGCCACGGCAGCCATGCCGCCTTTCACGAAAGCGCGGCGATTCAATTCGAAGTCCCTGTTCCCACTCATTTTTCGCTCCTGTTGCAGACTTTTCTCGTCTCTTCTCCAGGCGCCGTTCCCTTCGGCTCGGCGTCGTCTACGGCTGTTCGTCGTGGTAGTCGCCAGGGCCGCCGTCGAGCCAGGCGTAAAGCTCCCAAAGCGTGTCGTCCGGGTCCGTGAAATAGGCGCAGCGCGCGTTCCAGACGTAGTTTTCGGGCGGGCCGTAGAAGGGCACGCCCTTGGCGCTAAGTTCGCCATACAGCCGGTCGATATCGGCCGGCGTGTCGAGCTGCACGGCGACGCAGACCTTGTGCGCGTGGCGCGGCGATCTCAGGTTGGACACGCTGGTATGCCGGTTGATGTGGTCGAGCTCCCAAGCGGCGAGCGTCACGCCCTCGGCATGGAAATCGGCAAAGCCTTCGGCGCGGCGGCGCAGGCGGAAGCCGAGCTTTCCAACGTAGAAGTCGACCGTCCTTTCGATGTTTTCGACCAGAAGGCAGACATCGGAGATGCGGGTAATGCTCGCCGGCATGGCTATTTCGCTCCGTTGGCTTTCGAAAGCGGCAGCTTGACGCCGACGCGGTTGGCGGCGCCAACGATATGCGCCCGCATCGCCGCTTCCGCCGCCGCCGGATCGCCCGCCACCAGAGCCTCATAGATACGCACATGCTCGCCGACATTGATCTCGACGAGATCGTGCAGCGGATTGGTCATGCGCGCGTAGTGGATCGAGTGGCGGATCTGCTCGCAGACGAACGAGATGAAGGTGTGGATGTAGCTGTTGCCGGTGGCGCGCGCGATCTCGCGGTGGAAGAGCAGATCGGCGTCGATGCTGCCTTCTTCCCAACGCTCCTCGCCGCCCATGCGGTCGAGCGCAGCCTTGATCGAATCGAGATGGCCCTGATTGCGTCGCGCCGCGGCAAGGGCTGCCGATTCGGCCTCGAGGATGCAGCGCAGCTCGAACAGCCGCTCCATGTTGTGCGTGTCCTTGAGCGCCTCGCGGTCGATGCGGATCGCCGCCCGCTGCTCGGGGGCCAGCACGAAAGCGCCGATGCCTTGCCGGGCCTCGATCATGCCGTCGGCCCTGAGCTGGGCGATCGCCTCACGCACCACGTTGCGGCTGACGCCGAATTTTTCGGACAGTTCCTGCTCGGTCGGCAGGCGCGCGCCGGGGTTCAACTCGCCGGATTCGATCTCGCGGCTGAGGAAGGCGGCGACCCGGTGCGGCAATGTCTCGACGGTGCCGATGGCGGCCAGTCTCTGCTTCATGGAAAAGTCTCCGTCGCGGGTAACAGACAGCCGGGATTCATCACGCCCTTGGGGTCGAGGGCGTTCTTCAGCGCCGCGACCATGCGGCGATGCGTCGGCGATAGTCCGGCCCAGAACTCCTTGCGGCGGCTGCGGCCGATGCCGTGTTCCGCGCTGATCGAGCCGCCGAGGCCGGCGGCGATTTCATAGAGCCCGGCGATAACCTCGGCGCCACGTGCACGAGTCTCGGCCTCGGCAAGGTCGGCCGGCGGCAGCACGTTGAAATGGACGTTGCCGTCGCCGGCGTGGCCGTAGGCGAGGGGAATCCAGCCGGGATGATCGTTTGCGACGAAGCGGCGGGCCTGCTCGATCAGGGCCGGGATGTCGGAAATCTTCACCGACAGGTCGGTGCGCACATGATAGCCGCGCTTGGCCTGGCCTTCGACCAGGCCTTCGCGGATCGCCCAAAATCTCCTGGCCTGCGCGGCGCTCGCGGCGAGAACCGCGTCGGTCACCAGGCCGCTCTCCACCGCATCGCCGAGGAACCCGGCCAGCAGGCCGTTGAGATCGATGGCGGCGCTGGACGACAATTCGATCAGCACCTGGACGGGTGCCGGGACCGGCGCTCTCGTTGTGGGGTCGACCAGCCGGGCAAGCTCGATGCATTCGGCGCCGATAATCTCGAAAGCGGAGATCAGGTCCGAACAGTCGCGGCGTGCCCGGTTGAAGAGCGTGACGGCCGCTTCGAACGAGGCCAGGCCGAGATAGGCGGTCTCCGTCTTGGCCGGCTTCGGAAACAGCTTGACCTCGACACCGGTGATGATGCCCAGCGTGCCTTCCGAGCCGATGAAAAGCTGCTTCAAATCATAGCCGCTGTTGTTCTTGCGCAGGCCGGAGAAGCCGTTCCACAGCTCGCCATCCGCCAGCACCACTTCGAGGCCCAGGATCAGGTCGCGCGCCATGCCGTAGCGCAGCACGTTGACGCCGCCGGCGTTGGTGGCCGCATTGCCGCCGATCTGGCAGCTGCCTTGCGCGCCGAGCGCCAGCGGGAAGAGGCAATCCCGCGCTTCGCAGGCGTCCTTGATCGTCTGCAGCACGCAGCCTGCATCAGCACGCAGCGTGAAATTATCCGCATCGATCTGCCGGATGGCGTTCAGCCGCTCCAGGCTTAAGACAACCAGGCCGCCGCCTTTGCTGTCGATCGCGCCTGAGACCAGGCCGGTGTTGCCGCCCTGTGGAACGACGCCGAGTCCGAGCTCATTGCACAGGCGCATCAGCGCCTGCACCTCGGCTACCGAACCAGGTCGCAGCACGGCAAGAGCGTCACCCTGATAGTCGCCCGCCCAGTCGCCCAGATATTTCGCCATTCCAGCCGGCTCGACGGCAATGCCGTTTCGGCCGACGGCACCTTCCATGGCGCTGAGGATTTCCGGCGAGAGGCGATGAACGGTCATGAAGGTTCATGTCTGGATATCGGGTGATACATATCATCCTACAACTTGCTTCGAGTCAATCGCTCCCCGTTCGGCTAGGCCCTGCCCATGCATCGTCCTGGCCGATTGTCGCCGGTCAAAACCACCGCAATGGTGGACGACAGGGCTTCGTCCCGACCAGATCGATCCCGATGAGGAGAAAAGATGATTGAACTGCCTTTTGCCCGCGAAGAGTACCAGCAGCGGCTCGCAAGAATCCGCGCCGAGATGGCAAAGGGCGGCATCGAGCTCCTGATCGTCAACGACGTCGCCAACCAGCACTACATCACCGGTTATGACGGCTGGTCGTTCTACACGCCGCAGGTCGTGCTTGTTCCCATCGAGGATGCCGAGCCGGTCTGGATCGGCCGCGCCATGGATGCGGCGGGCGGCTTGCTGACGGCCTGGATGAAGCCGGAAAACGTCGTCGGCTTCCCGGAGGACCATGTTCAGCGCGCCGATCGTCATCCCATGGACTGGATCGCGGCCTGGATTGTCGCCAAGGGATGGGGAAGCCGCAACATCGGCATCGAGCTCGAAGCCTATTATTTCTCGCCGAAGGCCCATGCACGGCTCATCGCCGGGCTGCCCAATGCAAAATGGCACGATGCCGATCTGCTCGTGAACTGGATCCGCGCGGTGAAGTCGGCGCCGGAAATCGCCTATCTGCGCAACGCATCGAGGCTGGCCGAAGCGGCGGTCGCGCGGGCCTACGAAGTCATCGCGCCGGGCGTGCGCGAGTGCGACGCGATTGCTTCCATCCAGGCGGCGCAGATCGCCGGCAGCCAGGATTTCGCTGGCGACATTACGGCGCTGCCGCCGACGATCCTCGGCGGCGAAAACGCGTCCGCACCGCACATCATGTGGAGCGACAGGCGGTTCGGGAAGGACGAAACGATCGCGCTCGAGCTTGCCGGCGTCTGCCGCCGCTACGCCGCCGGGCTCGCCAGGACCATGCAGCTCGGCAGGATGCCGACCCGCGTCGCAGACACGGCAAAGGCGGTGATCGAGGGCATGGATGCGGTGCTCGAAACCGCACGTCCGGGAACGACCGCTGAGGCGGTCGAAGCTGCATGGCGCAAGGTCATAGAGCGCCACGGGCTGAAGAAGGAATCGCGTATCGGCTATTCCATCGGCGTCGCCTATCCGCCGGATTGGGGCGAGCATACGATCAGCCTGAGACCGGGCGACAAGACGGTGCTCCAGCCCGGCAATGTCGTTCATTCCATCCTGGGCATGTGGATGGACGGCTGGGGCATCGAGATCAGCGAAACCATTCTGGTGACCGATGCCGGCAACGAGACGCTGACGAGATTCCCGCGGGATATCCATGTCAAAGCCTGACTGGCCGGCGCGAGCCGCGGCCGATATCGATGCCGGGATTGTCGATCGGATGATCGAGATCGGGCACGGCGCCGGTTTGGATCAGCCGGTCAAAGGTACTGCGCGACCTTCTTGCCAACGGTGAGGAAGCGCAGCGGGTCGACCGCTTCGCCATCGTGGCGCACTTCATAGTGCAGGTGCGGACCCGTCGAGCGGCCGCTGCTGCCGGTCTTGCCGATGACGTCGCCGGCGGCGAGCTTCTGGCCGACACTCACATCGATCTCGCTCAGATGTCCGTAGCGTGTGGCAAAGCCGTTGCCGTGGTCGACCTCGACCATGCGGCCGTAGCCGCCGGCCCAGCCGGCTCTTGTGACGACGCCGGCGGCGGTGACCTTGGCCGGCATGCCGATCGGCGCCCTGAAATCCATTCCCGTATGCAGGGCGGCGCTGCCCAGGATCGGATCGGTGCGCACGCCGAAGGGGCTGGTCACCGTGCGACCCGGGGCGGGATTGGCGAGCGGCAGCTTGCGCGCCTCTTTCTTGACCTGGTCGAGCGCATCGAGCGCCTCGTCCAACTCCTTGACCTTGCTGTCGAAACCCGTGGAGGGATCAAGCGGAACCAGCGGGCCGCCGACATCGCTCTTGTTCAGTTCGCCGTCGACCGGCAGGCCAGCCGCTTCCAGTGCCTGCGCTATGGCATCGGCATTCTTGTAGGCATTGTCGGCAAGCGTGGCGATGCGCGAAAGCTGCTGGCCCTCGATGGCCTTCAACGAGGCATTGATCGAGACGAACAGCTTGTCGGCGCGATCGGCCGCCGTTTCGCCGTCAAGCGGATCGGACCGTGTCGACCAGAGCGAGAAGGACCTTGTATCGCCGGCGTCCAAGGATGCGACGGAATAGGTCGGCTCCTGCGAAAGGCTGCCGGTGACCTCGGCGTGCTCGTCGGGCTTGGGTGCCGTTGAGCCCGTCGCGGGCATGTCGCCGACCTCGTTCTCGGCGCGCTCGAGGATCGGCCCAAGCCGTCCGTGCCGCTCGCTGAGCTGGGTCTGCCTGGCCAGCAGCTCGCTGACCTTGGTCTCCATCAGCTGCTGATCGAGAAGCTGGCGGCTGGTGATGCGGTCGACCTGGGCACGAAGGGCCGAGATGCGGTCCTCATAGGCCTGCTGCATGCGCGCCTGCCTTGCCGTCGTGGCGCCGATCAGGTCGTCGCGCAGCACCAGATAGGAAGTCGCGAGCAGATAGCCGATGGCGATCGCCGCCAGAGCCGAGCCGATGAAGGCCGCGACCCAGGGGCGGATGGTGAAATGCCTGATCTCGTCGCCCCGGGCGATGATGACCGTGTGCGGTTCCTTACGCCTGCCGAAGACAGCTGACTGACCGGTTGGTTTCACGGGGACCAAGCTTTCGTTACGGACCAACGACAAGCCTGATTACACATTATTAGGGTTAACAAAGGCTTGCCGTGTCGACCGCGCGGCGCCGGATGCACGCAGTGCGGGCACGAGGTTGCACGAAAATCTTTAGGACGCGGTCGCCATGTCGCGTTGGCGATGAGCACCAAAGTTCTGCCAGGAGCAGCCTGGAGCTCGCAGAGCAAGGCTCGGGTTTCTTAACTGTCTTCGATTGCGTTTAGTTGACGTTTTTAGAGTAAAGGCGTGTTGGTATTTGGGATTCAACGTGGCGGTGGGAATGCTGGGCGATCTGGTTGGCAAGATCCTCGACAAGATTTCGGGCACCAGTCTGCTGGCGACCGGGCTTTTGCTGCTGACTGCCTTTGTCAGCGCGCTTGTGGCCTATTGGCGCGCGGTCGAGGAGAAGAGCTGGAAGGAGTTTTTCGAGTTCGCCATCCCGCGTGAGGTCATCACCCATCCTTCCGCGAAGGCCGACCTGCTGTTCTGGATCACGAAGAAGGCCCTGATGCCTTTCCTGATGCTCCCCGCCGGAATCGTCTTCGTCACGGTGGTGGGGTACGGGACCAACTGGCTGTTTTCGACACTGTTCCACTTCCAGCCGCCTCTGACCGAGGGGCCGGCAGGGCCGGTGACGGTTCTGATCTTCACCGTCAGCATGCTCCTCGCCTACGACATTTCCTATTACCTCTATCATGTCGCCCAGCATCGCTATCCGCTGCTTTGGGAACTGCACAAGGTGCATCACTCGGCCGAGGTGATGGTCGGGATCACCAAGGACCGGGTCCATCCGCTCGACGAGTTGATGAACCGAGCTTGGGACGGCATCGTCGTGGGGCTCTGCTTCGGCATCTGGTCGCTGATTTCGCTGAACCTTGTCGAACTGACCGTTTTTGGCGTCAACGTCTATGTCATGCGTAACATCCTGATGATGGATTTCGTCAGGCACACGCATTTCAAGATCTCGTTCGGCCCGCTCAACAATTTGATCCTGTGTCCTCACTGGCATCAGTTGCATCACAGCGTCGATCCGCGCCACTACGACAAGAACTTCGGGCTGCTCTTCTCGTTCTGGGACCGGCTCTTCGGAACATTGTGTGTGCCGAGGCCTGACGAGGACTTCAAGTTCGGACTGGTCGATCGCGATGTGCGCGACTATCAGTCGCTCGCAGGCCTTTACCTCATGCCGCTGAGGCGGATGTGGGGACATATCGCCAGGCGCATCCGGCCCGGAAAGCCACGGTCACGCACCTCGCGAGCCTCGGAGGGGACACGGCCATGAATGCTCCTGTTGTTCTCGCAATCCCGCGGACACGCACCTTCGAAGTCGTGACAACGGCGGCGCGCCTTGCCGAGATCGCACCGGCCTGGAGCGCGCTCTGGCAGCGGGCTGGCGGGCTTGTCTTCCAGCACCCGGATTGGATCGCGGCCTGGTGGCGCACCACCCCGCAGCAGGAGCGGCGCGCGCTCAGGATTGGGCTTGCCTGGAACGGCGACCGGCTCGATGGCGTGATAGCACTTGCGACCTTCAGGCGTTCCGGCATCCGCGTACTCGAATGGGCGGCGAAGGATCACAGTGACTATGGCGACGCGCTGGTTGCACCTGACAGCGACCCGCGGGCGATCTTCCGCCTCTGGCAGTATGTTTTTGACCAGGGTGGCTTCGACCTGATCTATCTCAACCGACTGCTACCGGATGCCGGTGTTCATGCCCTGCTGGAACCGGCTCATGGCAAGGCGCTTCGGCCCAACCACCGCACTGAACTTAGCTATCGTGTTGCTGGCTCCTGGCAGGGTGGCGCGGAATGGTTCGAGACATTGTCCAAGAAGGGCCGGCAGAATTATCGTCGCGGCCGCAAGTTCATGGAAGAAAGCGGTGCATTGCGTTTCCGGCTGCTGGATGCGGAGGACCCGCGCGAACCGGTGCTCGAGCGCGTCGCGACGCTGAAGCGCCTCTGGCTCGCTCGCCATGGTCGTGCCTCGGATCTGTTCGACAAGGGCTCGCCGGTTCTCGCCGCGCTTATTTCGGTGCTGGCCGACCTCGGGCTGTTGCGCATCTTCGTGCTGGAGCTTGACGACACGATCGTCGCCGTCTCGATCAATTTCGAGCAGCACGGCACGATGATGGCTTTCGTCACCACCTATGATCCCGAATACGAGCGCGCCTCGCCGGGTATGGTACTGATGATGGACTATATCCAATGGTCGTTCGACCGCGGCCTTGCCACGATTGATTTTCTCTGCGGCGGCGAGGATTTCAAGCGGCGCTTTGCCACGCAATCAGTCACGCTGTCGTCCATGATGGGCGCGCGCGGCTTGCGTGGCCATCTTGCCGCGCTGGCCGATCAGGTGAGCCATCGTTCGAAATCCTGGAGGACGCGGCGGCAGCCGAAGCCTGAGGCATCTGACGAGTAACGACCATAATTGTCGATTGCTTTGGCGGGCTTTGGCGACGCTCAGAGCGCGCGAACGGCTTCCAGCACGGCCTCGGCATGGCCCTTGACGCGAACCTTGCGCCAGATACGGGCGATCCGCCCGTCCTTCCCGATCAGGAAGGTGGCGCGCTCGACACCCATATATTTGCGCCCATACATCGTCTTTTCGACCCACAAACGGTAGGCCTCGATCACTTTGCGCTCCTCGTCAGCGATGAGATCGACCGTGAGATCGTGCTTCGCCTTGAATTTGTCGTGTTTCTTCGCGCTATCAGGCGACAGCCCGATCACCACGGCACCGGCCTTCTCGAACTCCGGCTTCAACTGCGAGAAGCTGATGGCCTCGGCGGTGCAGCTTGTGGTGTCGTCTTGCGGATAGAAGTAAAGTACAACTGGCTTGCCCAGGAACGCCGCGAGGCTGAGAGAGCCGCCGCCGTCACGCGGAAGATCGAATTGCGGCGCTGCGTCGCCCACCTCGAGGTCAGCCATATCGATGCCCTTGTTTGCGGTTACGCGCGGGAAATCATCGATATAACGTGAGGCGGGGATTCGTCCACGACGAGTTCGTCACAACGGAATATTGCTTGGATCAGGAAGAACCGCAGCACGAGAAGATCAGGTTCAGGCGTGACGAGATCACCGACCTGGCGAGGCTTCCGTCCGCGTGCAGCGTGCCGCCGCGCGGCCGGGCAGCCGTGCGGCGGCGTTTCCGCGTCCTCGGCCGGGTGTTTGCCGGGTTTTGCGCGCTCATGCTTCTGGCGGCGGCGGGTGTCTATGTCCTCGGCGCCTCCGGCATCGGCACGGAGCGCCTGCGGACTGAGGCGGAGACAGCCATCGAGAAGCTGGCCGGCATCGATGTCAACGTCGCCGTCGGCCCGGCTCGGCTGACGCTCGACGGGTCGAGCTTCGTCGCCCTGCAGGTGAACGATGTCAGCCTGAAGACGGCCGACGGCAAGCCGATGGCCGATATCGGACGCGTACGTTTCGGCATGCGCCTTCTGCCGCTGCTTTCGGGCGACGTCCGGCTGACGAGCGCCAGATTTTCCGATGCCCATATCGTGGTGGGGGCCATGCCCTCCGGAGGCAGCGACTGGACGGCGGCGCTGCGCAACGCGGATGGCCTTATCGACCCGGAGAAAGTGTCGGCGGCGGTGTTTTCAGGCGTCAACGGCGCGCTTGATGCCGTGCGCGAGGACTCGATGCGACAGATCGATCTGCGCAATGTCGAGTTCAAGCTGCCGGACGCCGGACCGGTCAAGCGCGTGACCATCGCCTCGGCGACCGTCGCGCAGACAGGCGCGGGACGCATGCAGGTTTCCTACGATGCCGATGTCGATGGCCGGCACGCGACTTTGACCGCCTCGGCGACGCGCGATGCGACGGCAAGGCGCATTTCGTCGCTGGACGCCAATCTCGAGATAGAAGGCGCCCCCGGCAAGGGCAGTTCGACCGAGGCCGCCCCGGCCGATGGCGCCAAGCTGGGTTCGATCGCATTGAAGCTTTCGGGCTCGGAAGCGTCGGGCGACAACCCGTCGCGCCTCGCGGCTTCGCTCTCCCTCAACGGTTCGGTGCTCGACCTGGACGAGCGCGGGCTGCTGCCGACCGATGTCGATGCCGATGCCACGCTGGTCGCCGGTTCGAACAAGATCTCGGTCGACCGGCTGCTGATCAGGAGCAGCCGCTCTAGCTTCAACTTTGCCGGATCGATCGGGCCGAAGCCGGCAACTGCGGGGGAGGAGCCCGCCTACCGCTATGATCTCACCAGCGACGGCTCGACGCTGGCGCCTTCGGAATCGCCGGAACCGGCGCTTCAGTTCCTGGCCCGTATCGCCGGGGTCTACCAACCGAAGAGCCGCAAGCTCATTGCCGAGCAGATCGGCGTGCGCTCGGGCGGACCGGGCGAGGTACTGGGCGCGGCCACCGTCGCCTTCATCGACAACGGCCCGCCAGGGGTATCGCTGTCGCTCAACGTGCACGACATGCCGGTCTCGCATGTCAAGCAATTGTGGCCGTGGTTCTCGGCCCGCAACGCGCGGCTCTGGGTGCTAGGCAACCTGTTCGGCGGCACGGTGACCGACGCCAATCTGCAGTTCCAGGTCGCGCCGGGGCGCCTCGGCAACGGCGTGCCGCTTACCGGTGACGAAGTGTTCGGCCGTTTCCAGATCGAAGGATCGCGCTTCGATACCGCCGGGCGCATCCCGCCGGTCCGCGACGCCGTCGGCGCGGTTGCGTTCCATGGCAACGATGTCGATATCGCGCTCTCCTCGGGCAGCGTCTATATGCCGAGCGGCCGCACCGTGGCGGCAAGCGGCGGCACGCTGACGGTCAAGAATGCAAACCGACCGATTGTCATCGGGGGGCTCGACATCGACGTGGCGGGCGAGGCGCCGGCGATCGCCGAGCTGGCCTCCTATGAGCCGATCAATGCCATGCGCCATGTCGGACTGGCACCGGAAGACCTGTCAGGCACCGTCACCGGCCATGTCAGGGCGGACATTCCGCTGACCAAGGGAATGGACACCTCGAAGCTCGATTGGCTGGTTTCGCTCGACTGCCGGGACCTGTCGCTGGCGAAGCCTTTCGAGGACCAGACCGTGACCGAGGCCGATGGCTCGATCACCGTCGGGCCAAAGCAGGCGGTGATTTCCGCCGAGGCCAAGCTCAACGGCATTCCGGCCGAGCTCGATCTCGTCGAGCCGCTCGCCGACGACGGGCCGGCGCGAAGCCGCAAGGTTACGCTGGTCCTCGACGACAAGACGCGCAACGCCAGCATGCCTGGACTGTCGGCCCTGCTTTCGGGAACCATCAAGGTGGCGATCGACAAGAGCGGCGAGGGCGCCCAGCAGGTTTCGGCGGACCTGACCAATGCCAGGCTCGACATTCCGTGGGCAGGCTGGAGCAAGGGCGCCGGCATTCCCGCCAAGGTCGCTTTCGACATGGCGAAGTCCGGCAGCACCACCACATTGACCGATTTCGCTCTCGACGGAAAAAGCTTCTCGATCGACGGCAATGTGACGTTGGTCAACGGCTCGCTGTCCGCGGCCCGCTTCAGCAAAGTCGCGTTGAACAGAGGCGACGACATCGCCGTTTCGGTCAAGCGTTCCGGCAAGAGCTACGCTGTCGATGTCAGCGGCGCGTCGCTCGACGCCCGCTCGCTGATCAAGCAGTTCACCTCGGATGTCGATACAGCCACGAAGGGCGCCGGCAGCGACGCGATCTCGGTGAGCGCCGATGTGGCATCGCTGACCGGTTTTCATGACGAGGTGCTTTCCAATCTCAAGCTCGAATACAGTGCCGCCGGATCGCGGGTGAATGGGCTAAACGTCACCGCCGCGGCAAGCTCGGGCGCCGCGATCGCGATCAACAACACCACCAGCGAAGGCGGCCGCGTACTCAGGGTGAAGTCTGCCGATGCCGGCGCGATCCTGCGTTTCCTCAATGTCTACGAGCATATGGAAGGCGGCGCGATCACGCTGTCGCTCTCAGGCGCCGGCGACGGGCCGATGAAGGGACAGGTGGATGCCCGCAACTTCTATGTGGTCAACGAGCCCAAGCTGGCCTCGATCGTGTCGACGACGCCGGCTGGCGATACACGCAGCCTGAACCAGGCCGTCAAAAGCAACATCGACACGTCCAGGGTGCAGTTCGAGCGCGGCTTTGCCGAGATCGACAAGGGTTCCGGCTATCTGAAACTGGCGAACGGCCTGCTGCGCGGCCCGCGCATCGGCACGACCTTCCAGGGAACGCTCTACGATCCGAACAACAACATGGACATGACCGGCACCTTCATGCCGGTCTACGGGCTCAACCGCATTTTCGGCGAACTGCCGCTGTTCGGGCCGTTGCTGGGCAACGGACGCGACCGCGGACTGATCGGCGTCACCTACCGGCTGCGCGGCAACGCCAACAAGCCGACGCTCAACATCAATCCGCTATCGGTGGTGGCGCCGGGCATATTCCGCTCGATCTTCGAGTATCGCTAGTCCGCTTTGCGCACAAAAAAGACCATTCCGTCGATCTCCACTTTGTGAGCATTCGCGACTGGGTCAAGCTCAGTCCACGGGACGAACCTATTTTCCTTCAGTGGTTTGCCGTTGATTTGCACGCCGCCCTTTGAAATTTTATCAAGGATTTCCTTCCTTGATGAGAACTGGCCAGTTGCAAAGATGATCTCCGCAGCTGATCTGCTTCTTAGGAACTGATTGTTTCTCCCAGTTCCTATTTCCATTATCCTCGCAGGTTCTTCCTCTGAACCCTTTAGTAAGCGATGCGTCTTTTTCCCAACCGACAACTTAAGAAGGTTCGCCTCGCCAAAATCAGCTGATGTTATAATCGTTCGCTCATCGTTGAGCGGCTGATCGTTTACACGCACACCTCGGCCTTTCACGAGCTGTCGGGCTTCGCTATTTGAGGTGGCAAGGCCAGCCTCAACAAGCATAGCTAGAATGCCCATTCGCTCTTTTGCACCTTCGTCGATCTCGACGCTAGGTAAGGTGTCAGCAAGCGCGCCTTCCTCAAACGTTTTGCGTGCGGTCTCTTCCGCTTGTTCTGCCGCTGGCCGGCCATGCAAGAGCATGCAGACCTCAGTAGCCAGAATCTTCTTGGCCTCGTTTATCTCAGATCCGCCGAGCTGCTCGAGTCGCCTAATCTCATCCAAAGGCAGGGTCGTGTAGAGCTTCAGGAAGCGCCCGACATCGGCGTCCTCGGTGTTGCGCCAGTACTGCCAGAATTCGTAAGGCGAGAGCATGTCGCCATCGAGCCAGACCGCGCCCGAGGCGGACTTGCCCATCTTGGCGCCGGAGGAGGTGGTGAGCAGCGGCGTGGTCATGGCGAAGAGCTGCACGCCCTCCATGCGGTGGCCGAGATCGATGCCGTTGACGATATTGCCCCACTGGTCCGAACCGCCCATCTGCAGCCGGCATCCGACGCGTTTGTAGAGCTCGACGAAGTCGTAGGCCTGCAGGATCATGTAGTTGAATTCGAGGAAGGACAGCGACTGCTCGCGGTCGAGTCTCAGCTTCACGCTATCGAAGGCAAGCATGCGGTTGACAGAGAAATGCCGGCCGACATCGCGCAGGAAGTTGACGTAGTTGATCTGCATCAGCCAGTCGGCGTTGTTGACCATGACCGCGTCGCCCGGGCCGCTGCCGAATTTCAGGTAAGGTGCGAAATTGCGGCGGATGCCGACGAGATTGTTGTCGATGTCCTGCGGGGTGAGCAGCTTGCGCGCCTCGTCCTTGAAGGACGGGTCGCCGATCATCGAGGTGCCGCCGCCCATCAGCGCGATCGGCCGGTGGCCGGTCTGCTGCAGCCAATGCAGCATCATGATCTGGATCAGCGACCCGGCGTGAAGGCTCTTGGCGGTGGCGTCGAAGCCGATATAGGCGCTCACCGTTTCCTTGGCGAAGAGCTGGTCGAGGGCGGATTCATCCGAAATCTGATGGATGAAGCCGCGCTCGCTCATGATGCGCAGGAAATCGGATTTGAAGGCGGACATTTTTTCTTCCTGGAGGTCGCCGGGCGCTTGGCCATGCTTGATATGAAGGCGCGCGTTTAGCATCCAAGCGCGATCAGCAAAAGTGGTTTCCGGTTTTGCGTCCGATCGCGCTTCAACCAACAAACACGCGATCAGCAAAAGTGGTTTCCGGTTTTGCTTGGAATCGCACGCGGCGCGGCGCGTCCTTGCTTCGCCCTTTTTGCTGGCGTAATGAAGCGCCGCGCAAAGACACGGCGCCATGCACCGCGACGGGGCCATCCCGCAGTTTCAGATCGGAAAAGCTCCCGCGATGAACAGGAACACCCTCTTCCTTTTTCTGTTCAGCATCGTGATGACCGTCAGCGGGCTTGCCAGCCTGCCGCCGGTGGACCGCGATGAATCCCGCTTCGTCCAGTCGACGAAGCAGATGGTCGAGACCGGCGATTATGTCGATATCCGCCTGCAGGATGTCACGCGCTACAAGAAGCCGATCGGCATCTACTGGCTGCAGTCAGCCGCCGTGGCGTTGAGCGGCGAGGGGGCCGGGGCGCCGATCTGGGTCTATCGCCTGGTCTCGATGCTGGGCATCGCGCTCGCTGTCGTCGGCATCGGCTGGACTGGGACAAAACTCTTCGGCGCCAATGCCGGGCTGGCCGCCGGCCTGATGATGGCGGCGATCTTCGCCACCGCCTTCGAGGGGCGCGACGCCAAGACCGATGCCATGCTTCTCGCCTGCTGCGTGATAGCGCAAGGCGCGCTGGCGCAGGTCTATTGGGCAGCCAAGCGCAACGATCCGGTTCCCGGGCATCTGCCGTGGATCTTCTGGATCGCGCAAGGCTTCGGCATCCTCATCAAGGGCCCGGTTTCACCGCTTTTGTCGCTGCTGACCGCCGCTGCACTCTTTGCCTTCGACCGCGACTGGCGCTGGCTCCTCAAGATGAAGCTGGTGCGCGGCGTCCTGATCGTGCTGGCGATCGTGCTGCCGTGGCTGATCCTCATCACCTGGAAGAGCGGCGGGGCCTTCTTCCAGGAAGCGGTCGGCAAGGACATGCTGAACAAGGTGGCGCAAGGCGAGGAATCGCACGGCCTGCCGCCCGGCTTCTATATGCTGACTTATTCGCTGTTCATGTGGCCCTTCGGGCTGATCGCGGTCGGCGCCGGGCTCCAGGCTATCAACCGGTTTTGGGAGGATCCGCGGCTGCGCTTCTGCCTGGCCTGGTACATCCCGTTCTGGCTGGTGTTCGAGGCGATCCCGACCAAGCTGCCGCATTATGTGATGCCGGCCTATCCGGGCATGGCGCTTCTGGTCGGCTGGCTGCTCACCTTGCCGGCGGACGAGGCCAACGCGCCACTGAAGCGCTGGCAGACATGGCTGTGGTGGGCGACGGCTTTCGGCCTTGCCGTGGTGGCGATCGGCCTTGCCGTGGTCTGCGTCGGCGCGCCGCTTTACCTCGCCAAGACCTTCTCCTGGTGGAGCATACCGGCGGCGATCGCCGCTCTGGTCACCGGCTATCTTGCCTTCCCCAGGCAGTTGCAGGTGCCGCTGCCGCGGATCGCGGCCATCGCCGTCGGCGCCGGCATCACCTTCAGCTTGCTGTTCGGCGTGATCGCGCCGTCGCTGAAACCGATCTGGCTGAGCCCCGCCGTCAAGGCCGCTGTCGACGCCAACCGCCCTTGCGACACCACGGTGCTTGCCTCGGCGAAGTTCCAGGAGCCAAGCCTGGTCTTCCTGGTCGGCACCAAGACCGTGCTGACCGACATCGAGGGCGTGGGGCAACATCTGCTCGCCGATCCATCCTGCGCGCTTGGGCTGGCGCCGATCAAGGACGAGCAGAAGCTTACCGACGTGCTGACCGCTCAGGGCAAGTCGGCAACGCGACTGACCGAGATCGACGGCATCAACTATTCGTCGGGAGACAAGCTGTCGCTCGGGCTTTACCGGGTGGCGCCGTGATGAATAGCGTCGGGCATCGAATGTCCCTATAAGCGCCCAGCCATGTCCGACGCGCCGCCCCTTGCCCTCTACCGCCGCTCGCTCGGCAATTTCCGCGACACGATGTCGATCGTGAGGCGACGCTTTGCCGTGCGGCCGGCGCGCTATCCGAGAATTCTGTGGAGCGTCTGGCTCATAGCCTGGATATTGCTCACTGTTGCGACTTTCCTGCGCCTCGATATCAGCGCGGGCGAGATGCGCGGCCAATGGTCCTCCGGATTTGCGCGCTTCACCGATTTCTTCACGCAATTCGGCCTCGGCGGCTGGTATCTCATTCCAGCGGCGCTCTGCCTTGTTGCCGCCAATCTGACGGATTGGCGCGGCCTGTCCCGGCATGGCCGGATGATCGTCTACAACTGGACGTGTTTCGCGTTCCTGGTGCTATGTGCCGTCGGCC
This sequence comes from Mesorhizobium sp. CA15, assembly GCF_020165215.1. Classification (NCBI taxonomy): domain Bacteria; kingdom Pseudomonadati; phylum Pseudomonadota; class Alphaproteobacteria; order Hyphomicrobiales; family Phyllobacteriaceae; genus Mesorhizobium; species Mesorhizobium sp. CA15. The sequence continues at coordinate 448,164 of NZ_JAIUHQ010000001.1, read as the reverse complement.
TGTCCGGTCTTGCGGTCAACGTGCTGAAATACGGAATCGGCCGCGCCCGGCCGCTTTATTTCGACAGCTTCGGCGTCCTGTCGCTGCATCCTTTCGCCATAGACGCGCGCTTTGCCGGTTTCCCGTCCGGCCATGCCACGACGATGGGCGCCGTCTTCGGCATCCTGCTGCTGTTGTTCCCGCGGCGCTGGTATATCGCGCTGGCGGTCACGGCCTGCATCGCTTCGACACGCATCTTCGTCGGCGCGCACTATCCCAGCGACACGGTCGCGGGCTTCGGGCTCGGACTGGCGTTCGCGGTGCTATCGGGGCTGGTGTTTGCCCGGCTCGGCTTCATCTTCGGCCAGACCGGTTCGAAGCTGCCGGTGCGCAAGCGGACGTTCCGGTTGGTACCGTCCCGCGCGCCAAGAGGCAGGGCTTCGACAGCCGATACGGTCGAGGCCGGAGTCGATCAAATCCAGATTCCTTAAGACGCCCTGACTGGCGGCCTTCCGCGCTTAGCGCAGCCGCTTCGGCCTCGGATCGGCCAACTCGCCCGCCAGGCGACGGTCGAGATAGTCGGCGCACTCCTGGATCAGCAGCTCGGAATCGTTGGCGAAGAAATGGTTGGCGCCCGGGATCGTCTTCTGCGTGATGGTGATGCCCTTTTGCGTGTGCAGCTTGTCGACCAGGCCCTGCACATCCTTCGGCGGCGCCACCTTATCGGCATCGCCATGGATGATGAGGCCGGACGACGGACAGGGCGCCAGGAACGAGAAGTCGTAGGTGTTGGGCTGCGGCGCGACCGAAATAAAACCCTCGATCTCGGGGCGGCGCATCAGGAGCTGCATGCCGATCCATGCGCCGAAGGAATAGCCGGCGACCCAGCAGCTCTTCGAATCCGGATGCAGCGACTGCACCCAGTCGAGCGCGGCGGCCGCGTCCGACAATTCGCCGGTGCCATGGTCGAACTCGCCCTGGCTGCGGCCGATGCCGCGGAAATTGAAACGCAGCGTGGTGAAATCGCGCTTCTGGAACATGTAGAAGAGGTCGTAGACGATCTTGTTGTTCATCGTGCCGCCGAATTGCGGGTGCGGATGCAGCACGATGGCGATCGGGGCGCTCTTTTCCTTCGAGGGCTGATAACGTCCCTCCAGGCGACCAGCCGGACCGGCGAAAATGACCTCAGGCATAAAATACTCCACATGGCATATGAATGCGCTCGCCCGGAACTTTCCTGATCCCGACTCACCCGCGGCCCCACATCTTCTGTGGCCTTGACGCCGGGCGAGCGTGTTCCTAGAAGCTAGTTTAGAATTGTTCAAAACTGGGAGGCCGAAACCCGATGGTCCGGCCGCCCGCGCCGCAAGCCGGGTAAATAGGACGGCTTGCCCTGCAATTTCAAGGAAATAACGCGCTATCCTGGCGGGATAGTCGGCGGAAGGACGAACTGAGCGAAAATGGCCGCAATCCGCGCCTATCTCGACTACAACGCCAGCGCGCCGCTCATTGCGGAAGCGCGGGCAGCGATGGTCTCCGCGCTCGATGCCGCCAACCCGTCATCGGTCCACACGGAGGGGCGCGCCTCGCGCCGGCTAGTCGAGGACGCGCGCCGCGACATGGCGCGGCTGGTCAACGCCAGGCCTGAACATATTGTCTTCACCTCCGGCGCCACCGAAGCCGCCTCGACGCTGCTAGGGCCCAACTGGCAGATGGGGCGCGGGGCTATCCGCATGAGCCATCTCTATGTCTCGGAAGCCGACCATCCCTGCATCCTGAATGGTGGACGCTTCGCGCCGGCGCAGGTGACGAAGATCGGCGTCGACCCGAACGGCATTGCCGATCTCGAGGCGTTGGCCGCCGCGCTCGGCGCGCATGACAAGGCCGCTGGCCTGCCGCTGGTGGCGATCCACGCCGCCAACAACGAGACCGGCGTTATCCAGCCGATCGGGCGCATCGGCGAGATCGTCAAGGCCGCCGGCGGGGTGCTGGTCGTCGACGCGGTGCAGGCTGCCGGGCGGATTCCGCTCGATATGTCAATTCCTTATGCCGATTATCTGATCCTGTCCTCGCACAAGATCGGCGGCCCGAAGGGCGTCGGCGCGATCGTGGCCGCATCCGACCTGATGATGCCGCGCCCGCTGATCAATGGCGGCGGCCAGGAGAAGAGCCACCGCGCCGGCACGGAAAACGTCGCCGGGATCGCCGGTTTCGGCGCCGCGGCGCGTGCCGCGCTGGCCAGTCTCGCCGACATGGACGCCATCGCGAGCCGGCGCGACGAGGTCGAGGCGATCGTGCGCGACCTCGCGCCGGACGCGGAAATCTTCGGAAATGGCGCTCCCAGGCTTGCCAACACGACATTCTTCGCTATTCCCGGCGTCAAGGCCGAAACGGCACAGATCGCTTTCGATCTCGCCGGCGTCGCGCTGTCTGCGGGTTCGGCCTGCTCGTCGGGAAAGGTCGGGCCAAGCCATGTGCTGAAGGCGATGGGGCATGGCGACAGCCTGGGCGCCTTGCGCGTCTCGATCGGCCGTGCGACCGGCGCCGACGATATCGCGGCGTTCCGGGCGGCACTGGCCGGCATCGTCGCCCGCCGCGCGGGCAAGGAAGAAGCCGCCTGACGGCGGAGCATCGGAGCGAGAAACGCCTTGCGGTTCTCGGATTTCCGCTGCCTGAACAAGAATTCAGGCTTTAGGGCCTGGTAGAGCCGTGCGTTTTGTCCTGGCCGGGTGAATTTCCGGCGGACACGCACTATATGGAGCTTACTCCGCCGCGAGTCCCTCCCTGGGACGCGATTTCGGCGGTGCCATAGTTTGAAAACTGCCGGGCCTTGACCCCGGCGTGGATGGAGAACGCTTATGCCTGCTGTGCAGGAGACGATCGATCGGGTTCGAAAGATCGACGTCGACCAGTATAAATATGGATTCCAGACAGAGATCGAGATGGACAAGGCCCCCAAGGGCCTTAGCGAAGACATCATTCGCTTCATCTCGGCCAAGAAGGACGAGCCGGACTGGATGCTGGAATGGCGTCTGGGAGCCTATCGCCGCTGGCTGACGCTGGAAGAGCCGACCTGGGCGCGCGTCCACTATCCGAAGATCGATTTCCAGGACATCCACTACTACGCCGCGCCGAAGAGCACGCCGGGGCCAAAGTCGCTGAGCGAGGTCGACCCTGAACTGCTCAAGGTCTATGAAAAACTCGGCATTCCGCTCAAGGAGCAGGAAATCCTGGCCGGCGTGCAGAAGACCGCGGTCACGGACGAGGACGAGATCGGCGACAACGTTTACAAGTCCGGCCGCGTCGCGGTCGATGCCGTGTTCGATTCCGTTTCGGTGGTCACCACCTTCAAGAAGGAACTGGCGCAGGCGGGCGTCATCTTCTGCTCGATCTCGGAAGCGATCCGCGAGCATCCGGAGCTGGTGAAAAAATATCTCGGCTCGGTCGTGCCGACCTCCGATAATTTCTACGCGACGCTGAATTCGGCAGTGTTCACCGACGGCTCGTTCGTCTTCGTGCCGAAGGGCGTTCGCTGCCCGATGGAGCTGTCGACCTATTTCCGCATCAACGAGAAGAACACCGGCCAGTTCGAGCGCACGCTGATCATCGCCGAGGAGGGGGCCTATGTCTCCTATCTCGAAGGCTGCACGGCACCGCAGCGCGACGAGAACCAGCTGCATGCCGCGGTGGTCGAGCTGATCGCGCTCGACGACGCCGAGATCAAATATTCGACGGTGCAGAACTGGTACCCCGGCGACGCCGAGGGCAAGGGCGGCATCTACAATTTTGTCACCAAGCGCGGCGACTGCCGCGGCGATCGCTCGAAGATCTCGTGGACGCAGGTCGAGACCGGTTCGGCGATCACCTGGAAATATCCGAGTTGCATCCTGCGCGGCGACGATTCCAGCGGCGAATTCTATTCGATCGCGGTGTCGAACGGTTATCAGCAGGTCGATAGCGGCACCAAGATGATCCATCTCGGCAAGAACACGTCGAGCCGCATCATCTCCAAGGGCATTGCCGCCGGCTTCTCGCAGAATACCTATCGTGGCCAGGTCTCGGCGCATCGCAAGGCGACCAACGCGCGCAACTTCACCAATTGCGACTCGCTGCTGATCGGCGACCAGTGCGGCGCGCACACCGTGCCTTACATGGAAGCCAAGAATTCGACGGCGCAGTTCGAGCACGAGGCGACGACTTCGAAGATCTCCGAGGACCAGAAGTTCTACGTCATGCAGCGCGGCATCCCCGAGGAAGAGGCGATCGCGCTGATCGTCAACGGCTTCGTCAAGGACGTCATCCAGCAGCTGCCGATGGAGTTCGCCGTCGAGGCGCAGAAGCTGATCGGCATCAGCCTCGAGGGGAGCGTGGGGTGAAACTCTTCGGCCGTAAAACGGCGGCACTGCAAAGCTCGGAAGGGGTTCAGCAAGACGTTGAATCTCCTATGGCTGCGTGGTTTTCGTCCCTGGCTGGAAGACCTGCCTCGGATTTCGGAGGCCGGGAACGGATTTTCATGGAAATTTGGCGTCAATTCTGCGCTTTCCGGTCAGGCGTAGACGCATCTGAGCTAAGCTATTTTCACAGCACCTCGTGGTGGGGGGAATGGCGGGAATGGCCCGACTACGTGAGCGGTACACTGGGTGGTTTATCCAGCGTGGCTACCAAATCCGCTACCAAGCGGGAAGATAGATTTGACGTGGATACGTTGCACCTTGTCAGCAACTATCTGCCTGCAAAGGGAACCTGTCTTACTTGGTACGATAGGTTGAAATCGCTAGGTTTCGACTATGATCACGGACAAGCCGCAGAGCGGTTTGGTGGTGACTACACCGGCAACTTCAGGATGACGTTCTTCTACTTTGTCGATGAATCAATTTTTCTAAATGGCCGTAGGCTTCGTACCCAAGTCGATCCCGTTGAGGCGAGCAAATCCGCCGATCTTAAGGTCCGGCACAGTTATGTGCACAACGTGATCGATTTGGCTATGGAGTTCGGTGAATGGATCCACTTGGACGATCAGGGGAAGTTTGCCCTCACCCCCTGGCGAGTTAACTAGAGAAAAGAACAATGCTTGAGATCAGAAACCTGCACGCCCGCATCGTCGACGACGGCACCGAGATCATCCGCGGCCTGAATCTGACGGTGAAAGCCGGCGAGGTCGCCGCCATCATGGGGCCGAACGGCTCGGGCAAGTCGACGCTTTCCTATATCCTCGCCGGCCGCGAGGACTATGAGGTCACTGAAGGCGACATCCTCTATAACGGCCAGTCGATCCTGGAAATGGATCCGGCCGAGCGCGCCACCGCCGGCATCTTCCTCGCCTTCCAGTATCCGATGGAGATACCGGGCGTCGCGACCATGGAATTCCTGAAGGTGGCGATGAACGAGCAGCGCAAGGCGCGCGGCGAGGAACCGCTGAAGATCCCGGAATTTTTGAAGCGCGTGAAGGACGCCGCAGCCTCGCTCAACATGGACATGAACATGCTGAAGCGGCCGCTCAATGTCGGCTTTTCCGGCGGCGAGAAGAAGCGCGCCGAGATCCTGCAGATGAAGCTGCTTGAGCCGAAGCTCTGCGTTCTCGACGAAACCGATTCCGGCCTCGACATCGACGCGCTGAAGATCGTCTCGGACGGCGTCAACGCACTGCGCTCGCCGGACCGGGCCATCGTCGTCATCACCCACTACCAGCGCCTGCTCGAGCACATCGTGCCTGATACGGTGCACGTGCTCTACAGGGGCCAGGTGATCAAGTCGGGCGACAAGTCGCTGGCGCTCGATCTCGAGGCCAATGGCTATGCCGGCGTGATCGGGCAAGCCGCGTGACATGGGAGCGGTCGAGGCAAAAGTCATGAACATGCATGCACAGCCCCAGCGGACCTTGGCCGAGACGGCGCTGATCGACGCCTTCGGCGAACGGCTGTCGCTGCTGCCCGGCGACGGCGCGGTGATGGTCAAGCGCGACGATGCGATCGAGGCGATCAAGCACGGCCTGCCGACGCGCCGCGTCGAATCCTGGCATTATACGGACCTGCGCCGGCTGCTGACGTCGGTGCCGGCTTTCGAGGCCGGCGCCGTCGTCAAGGCGCTTGCGCCCGTTCTTGAAGGCTCGGCCGTGCTGCCGGTGCTGAACGGCGTCTCGCAGATGAAGCTAACGGAGATCGACGGCGTGACGGTGCAGCGCCTGTCGGAGAAGCTGACCGACGGCAGCGTCGCGCCCGGCCTGGATCCCTATGGCAGCGACGACGCGATCGGCGCGCTGAACACGGCTTTCGTCGCCGACGGCTATTTCGTCGATATTGCCGACGGCGCCGAGCTGGAAAAGCCGGTCGAATTGCAGAACCTGCAGGCCGGCGGCCAGTCGCATGTGCGGCTGCTGGCGCGTGTCGGCGCCGGTGCGAAGGCGATTGTCGTCGAGCGTCAGGCAGGCGAGGGCGACGAGGCGCTCGTCTCTTCGGTCAGCCAGCTCGTGATCGGCGACGGCGCCGAGGTGACCTGGCTCATCGTGCAGGAGCAGCCGGACACGGCCACGCATCTCGCCCAGTTCAAGGCGCATATCGGCAAGGACGCCAAGCTGACGCTGTTCGTGATGAACGCCGGCGGCAGGCTTGTTCGCCAGGAGGTCGTCGTCAGGACGACCGGCGAGGGCGCCGACTTCAAATTGCGCGGCATCAATCTTCTCGCCGGCGACACCCACACCGATGTGACCATGGTGCTCGACCATGCCGTGCCGCACACCACGTCGACCGAAGTGATCCGCAACGTGGTAACCGGCAAGGCGCGCGGCGTCTTCCAGGGCCGCATCAACGTGCATCAATACGCGCAGAAAACCAACGCCAAGATGGCCTGCAACACGCTGCTTCTGTCGGACGATGGCGAGTTCTCGACCAAACCGGAGCTAGAGATCTTCGCCGACGACGTCGTCTGCGGCCATGGCGCCACCGTCACCGAGATTGACCACAACCATCTGTTCTACCTGATGGCGCGCGGCATCGACGAGAAGTCGGCGCGGGGTCTCCTGGTGAAGGCGTTCGTCGCCGAAGTGATCGAGGAATTGGACGACGAGGCGCTGGTCGAAGCGCTGGAAGCGCGGCTCGACGGCTGGTTTTCGACGCACGGCTAGCGCCTAACCTTCTCCCCTTGTGGGAGAAGTGGCGCGAAGCGCCAAGACGGATGAGGGGTGTTGGAAGGATCGCGGCTTCGGCCGACAAGGACTTCGAAATGGACCAGAAGATCGAAACCGCTCCCTATGACGTCGAGGCGATCCGCCGCGACTTCCCGATCCTGTCGCGCCAGATCTATGGCAAGCCGCTGGTCTATCTCGACAACGGCGCCTCGGCGCAGAAGCCGCAGGTGGTGCTCGACACCATCCAGCACGCCTATTCCCAGGAATACGCCAACGTGCATCGCGGCCTGCATTTCCTGTCGAACGCCGCGACCGACGCCTATGAGAATGCGCGCAAGTCGGTGCGGCGGTTTCTCAATGCGCCGAGCACCGATAACATCGTCTTCACCTCCAACACCACATCGGCGATCAACACCGTCGCCTATGGCTGGGGCATGCCGCGGATCGGCGAGGGCGACGAGATCGTGCTGTCGATCATGGAGCATCACTCCAACATCGTGCCCTGGCATTTCATCCGCGAGCGGCAGGGCGCGAAGCTCGTCTGGGTGCCGGTCGACGATCTCGGCGTCTTCCACATCGAGGAATTCGAGAAGCGCCTGAGCAACCGCACCAAGCTGGTCGCCATCACCCATATGTCCAATGCGCTGGGCACGGTGACGCCGATCAAGGAGATCGTGCGCATCGCGCATGCGCGCGGAATTCCTGTCCTCGTCGACGGCAGCCAGAGCGCGGTGCACATGCCGATCGATGTGCAGGACCTCGACTGCGATTTCTTCGTCTTCACCGGCCACAAGGTCTATGGCCCGTCGGGCATCGGCGTGCTCTACGGCAAGAAGGACAGGCTGGAAGAGATGCGGCCTTTCATGGGCGGCGGCGAAATGATCGAGGAAGTGACGGAAGACATCGTCACCTACAACGAGCCGCCGCACCGCTTCGAGGCCGGCACGCCGCCGATCGTCCAGGCGATCGGCCTGGGCGCCGCGCTCGACTATATGGAGAAGGTCGGCCGTGAGCGGATCGCCGCGCACGAGGCGGACCTCAAGGCTTACGCGCATGAGCGGCTGCGGGCGATCAACTCGCTGCGCATCTTCGGCGACGCGCCCGGCAAGGGCGCCATCATCTCGTTCGAATTGCAGGGTATCCATGCGCATGATGTGTCGATGGTGATCGATCGGCAAGGTGTCGCGGTCCGGGCCGGAACGCATTGCGCCCAGCCGCTGTTGAAACGCTTCGGCGTCACCTCCACATGCAGGGCATCGTTCGGCATGTATAATACCAGAGCCGAAGTCGATGCTTTGGCCGAGGCCCTGGAAAACGCGCGAAAGTTCTTCGGGTGATGATGATGGACGACGTGAGCACCACCGCGGAAAAAGCGCCGGAAACGGCCGCGAACGGCATCGTTTCGGCCTCGGCGATCCCCGCCGACGAGCTAGCGCGGCTGACCGACGACATCGTTTCGGCGCTGAAGACCGTCTACGACCCGGAAATTCCGGCCGACATCTATGAGCTCGGCCTCGTCTACAAGATCGACATCGAGGACGACCGGTCAGTCAAGATCGACATGACGCTGACCGCGCCGGGCTGCCCGGTGGCCGGCGAGATGCCGGGCTGGGTCGAGAACGCCGTCGGCGCCGTCGAGGGCGTGTCCGGCGTCGAGGTCGCCATGGTATTCGATCCGCCATGGACTCCCGACCGCATGTCGGAAGAGGCGCAGGTCGCGGTCGGGTGGTATTGAGGCCTATACCCTTGCGCCAGCTGTAAAACTTCACCATTTTAGGTGAGAATCATTCGGGCAGGCCTTGAACCTGCATGGAATGGAGTAGGAAGAATATGGGACGCTTCGCCGTCATCACGATGACCGAAAAGGCCGCCGACCGCGTGCGCGAGATCGTGGCTGCGCGTGATAGCGCGCATGGTATCCGGCTCGGCATCAAGAAGGGCGGTTGCGCCGGCATGGAGTATACGGTCGATCTTGTGACCGAGCCGAATCCCAAGGACGACCATATCGAACGCGACGGCGCGCATGTCTATGTCGCGCCGGAGGCGGCACTTTTCCTGTTCGGAACCGAGATGGATTTCGAGCAGACGACGCTGCGCACCGGCTTCACCTTCAAGAATCCGAACCAGAGCTCGGCCTGCGGCTGCGGCGAATCCGTCGAGCTGAAGCCTGCCGACCTCAAGGCGCTTGCCGAGGCACGCGCCTCGGCCTGACCAGGCCCGCCAGCGCTTCCACTCAGTCCGGCAGCGCGGCGATTACCACAAGCTCGACGACGAGGTCAGGCTGCGCCAGGGCGGCCACGCCGATCACCTCCGATGGCGGCGGGTTGTTGTAGCTGCAGTGCTTCGGGCAATGTTCGGCAAAGAATTCGTCCAGCACGTCCAGACGAAAGTTGGGTGAGCTGAGGACGCCGCCGGACGGAAAAGGCCCTTTGACGTAGAATGTCACCTTGACCAGATGGTCGAGCGAGCTGCCGAGTTCCTCCAGATCCGACTTGATGTTCGCCAGGATTTCGCGCCACTGCGTTGCCGCGTCGCCGACAGCGCCGCCCTGGTGCTTCGATGGATCGTAGTCGTCGACGGTGGCGGTGTTGCCGGACAGAAAAACATATCCCTTGGCGTCCGAGACGACCGTGCCCTTGCCCCAAGGCATCAAACGAGCGCCTTTGAATTTCTTGTGCGTCGTGAGGTTCATTTCTGCCTCCTGTCGCCAGATAATTGTCTCAATGCAATTCCGGGCGGAAAACCGCTGCGCAGTTCTTCTGGAACTGCCCTAATCAACCCACATGCCGGTTCGCTTGTGCCAGTCGGCGATCGATTCCTCCGGATAGACGTCGAATACCTTGTCCTTCTTTCCGACGACCGGCTCGACCCAGTTCGCCTTGTATTTCAGCATCAGATGCACCTTCTCCGGCGGTTTCGGCAGGTCGGTGTCGATCGCCGAAGCGAAGGGGTGAACGAGGTCCGGCCACGTCGGGTCGTAGAGCCAGAGTGCTGCGCCGCATTTCCTGCAGAAATTGCGCTCGCCGGTCGAGACCTCGCAATGCGGATGCTCGTCATCCTCGATTTCGGCGCGATAGACGCCGAGGCTGCGCTTGCCCCTGATATCAAGCGTCTCGTAGTCGGCGCCGAGATTGATGGCGAACCCGCCGCCGCCCTGCTGCTTGCGGCAGATCGAGCAGTAGCAGAGCATGAAGGGCACCGGGGTGTGGCTCTCCACCTCGAAGCGGACGGCGCCGCAGCGGCAGGAGCCTTTGAGCAGGACAGGCATGGCGGGAACTCCGTTTTCAGATTTCAACCTGTCAGCATGCTTTTGGTTGCGGCGATGACAAGGCCGGTGACGGATGAGATGATCGCGGCATGGATAATGCGCGTCTTGAAGAACTGTTCGAAAGCCTTGGACCGATCGCCATCCGAAAACTGTTCGGCGGCAAGGGCATCTATTGCGACGGCGTCATTGTCGCGGTTGTCGTGCGTGGCGAGCTGATGCTCAAGGCGGACGAGGAAACAATTCCCGACTTCGAAGCCGCCGGCTGCAAGCAATGGACCTATACCGGCTCGCGCCACGGCAAGGAGGTGGCGATGCCCTATTGGAGCATTCCCGACGAGGCCTTCGATGATCCTGACGAGATGGCAGTGTGGGCGCGGCGGGCTTATGAAGCGGGACGAAGGGCGGGGAAGTAATAACCCGGCGTCAGCCAGCAGTTGGCACGCCAATTTCGGTGGAAGCGGTCATTGGCGACCTTCTGAGAGAACGGTAGTTTGCAAGGCTGTATCGTCGCGGTGAGATTTTCCGCAGCGCTCAAGAACCTAATTTAACCTACTTGAAGCCCTATTTTCATGGCAGTAATCATTAGACCAGAGCAACCTGGCGACGTGCAGGTCATTCACGACCTGACTATTGCCGCTTTCGAACCCATGTCGTTTAGCGATGGTTCGGAGGCTCCGATCATTGCCGCATTGCGGAATGATGGCGACTTGACGGTTTCGCTTGTTGCCGTCAGCGGCGGAGACATTCTGGGACACGTGGCCTTCTCACCAGTGACAATTGGAGCTGAAAGCCATGGATGGTATGGGCTTGGTCCGGTATCTGTATGGCCGGATAAGCAGCGGCAAGGCATCGGAAGTGCATTGATTAACGAAGGGCTTGCAATCCTCAGGGCGAACGGAGCAAAAGGCTGCGTATTGATCGGTGATCCGGCCTATTACGGGCGCTTCGGCTTCAGAAGCGACGGCAATTTGAGCTATCAAGATCTGCCCGCGCAATATGTGCAATCACTGCCTTTCCAGAGCGAACCCGCCAACGGACAGCTGAAATTCAGCCCTGCATTCAACCGGTAGAACGGATTCAAAGCTGAGGCGATTGGATTCTGCCCTACACCGCCTTGGCGATCTCTGCCGCCAGCCGCGCATTGTTCTCGACCAGCGCGATGTTGGTCTTCAGGCTGCGGCCGCCGGTCAGCTCAAGGATCTTCGACAAAAGGAACGGCGTCACCGCCTTGCCGGTGACGTTCTGTGCTTGGGCCGCTTTCTGCGCCGCCTGGATGTAACCGTCCATCTCGGCGGCCGGTATCTCGTCGTTCCGCGGCACCGGATTGGCGACCAGAATGCCGCCGCCCAGGCCCAGCGCTTGGCGCGTGCGGTAGAAATGCGCGATGTCTTCCGGCGCATTGAGCGTTAACGGCGCGCGGAAGGGCGACTGCCTCGACCAGAAGGCGGGCATCGTCTCGCAGCCATGGCCGATGACCGGCACGCCGCGCGTTTCCAGCACTTCCAGCGTCTTTTCGATGTCGAGGATCGCCTTGGCGCCGGCCGAGACGACGATGACCGGCGTGCGCGCCAACTCGTCGAGATCGGCAGAGATATCAAAACTCTTTTCGGCGCCCTTGTGGACGCCGCCAATGCCGCCGGTGGCGAACACTTTTATGCCGGCCATATGCGCGGCGATCATGGTCGCCGCAACCGTGGTGCCGCCGGTTCGCGTTTGAGCGACCGCGAAGCCGAGATCGGCGCGCGACAGCTTCATGGCATCGCCCGTCATGGCAAGCGATTCGCGCTCGCCGTCGGAGAGGCCGATCTTGATGCGGCCCTCGACCACGGCGATCGTCGCCGGTACCGCGCCGCAGTCGATGATGATCTGCTCGACCTTGGCAGCCATGGCGCCATTGTCGGGGTAGGGCATGCCGTGGGTGATGATGGTGCTTTCCAGCGCCACCACGGGCCGGCCGGCGGCAAGCGCCTCGGCCACCGGCGGATGGATATCGACGAAGGGGCGGGCGGTGTCAGGTGTCATGGCTGTCTCCGATCCGAAGGGATTGCTTCGGCAGTGGTGGCCCTATGCCATTTCCCGCGGCTCCGGCACAAGGGCAAGCGCCTGCGTGAAGGTGGCGATCGTGAAGGACGGTACGGCCTGCGGGCTCTCTATGGCGAGCATCGCTGCGGCAAGGCCTTCGCGCAGCGCGGCGCGTAGCGGCAGGCCGCGCAGCAAGGCGGCGACGGTTGCGCCGGTCAAGGCGTCGCCGGCGCCGGTCACATCGGCCACCTTGCGCGGCGCGGGCGGGTCGATCTCGAAGATTCCGGTGTCGTCGAAGCCCAGCACCGGAGCGCTGCCGGACGTGACCACGCCGGTGTCCAGGCCTGCCCGCCTGAGCGCGTCGACGAGGGCCTTGCCGGATGGCTCGGCGCCGACCAGCGCGGCGGCTTCGCGACGGTTCATAAAGAGCAGCGACAGATCGTCGAGCAGCGGCGCCAGGCGAACGACCTTGGCCGGCGAGACGGCGATGGCGAAGACCGGCCGGTCGCCGGCCAACGCCACCAGGCGCTCCAGCGCCGCCGTCGGCAGGTTGGCGTCGCACAGGATGGCGTCGGCGGCGGCGATCGCCTCGCGCACCTTGGCGCGCCTGATTTGTTTGGGGAAGGCTAGGTCGTAGAGCGCCATGTCGGCCAGCCCGACGATCAACTCGCCTTCGGCATCGATCAGCGCCGTGTAGCTCGGCGTCGTGCGGTCGAGGAACACCACCGAAAGGTCGGTTATCCCGGCGTTGTCGATCGCCGAGGCGACTGTGTCCGCCGCAGCGTCACCGCCACGCACCGAGATCAGCGAGGCCGACACGCCGCGCTTCACCACGCTGCGCAGCGCGTTGAAAACCACGCCGCCGACGTCCTCGCGCATGATGCCGGGATTCGAAGCCGCGGGCACATAGACGCCCGAGACCTGGCCGCGCCGGTCGATATGGGCGCCGCCAAGCGCCAGGATTGTTGGGGATGTCGACATTTCGGGTCGATGACTTTCGTTGATCGTGCGGCCGCGCACACTAGGTTTCTGCGCGTCGCCCTGCAATCGGGGTCGCGATTCGGACGGCCGGGTATCGAAATCTCTTCTGGACCCGTGGTTGCACTCCGCACCAGCCCTGGTGGGACAAAAATAGAACAAATCCAGATATTGATTATTTTTCAGATATTTGTTGCCCCTTGCCAAATGAGAACAGAAAAGGTACAAAACAAGCAGGGATCACGGATTGTCCGGCCTTCATTGACGACCAAGGGGTGATGTATCATGGCTCAGAATTCTTTGCGGCTTGTAGAGGATAAGGCAGTGGACAAATCAAAGGCTCTGGACGCGGCGCTGTCGCAAATCGAGCGCGCGTTCGGCAAGGGCTCGATCATGCGGCTCGGCGCCAACGAGCAGGTGGTCGAGATCGAAACCGTGCCGACCGGCTCGCTCGGCCTCGACATCGCGCTCGGCGTCGGCGGCCTGCCGCGCGGCCGCATCATCGAGATCTACGGGCCGGAAAGCTCGGGCAAGACAACGCTGGCGCTGCACACGGTGGCGGAAGCCCAGAAGAAGGGCGGTATCTGCGCCTTCGTCGATGCCGAGCACGCGCTCGATCCGGTCTATGCCCGCAAGCTTGGCGTCGACCTCGAAAACCTTTTGATTTCGCAGCCCGATACCGGCGAGCAGGCGCTGGAGATCTGCGACACGCTGGTGCGTTCGGGCGCCATCGACGTGCTGGTCGTCGACTCGGTGGCGGCACTGACGCCGCGCGCTGAAATCGAAGGCGAGATGGGCGATTCGCTGCCCGGTCTTCAGGCTCGCCTGATGAGCCAGGCGCTGCGCAAGCTGACCGCCTCGATCTCGCGTTCCAACACCATGGTCATCTTCATCAACCAGATCCGCATGAAGATCGGCGTCATGTTCGGCTCGCCCGAGACGACCACCGGCGGCAACGCGCTGAAATTCTACGCCTCGGTGCGCCTCGACATCCGCCGCATCGGCTCGGTCAAGGACCGCGACGAGGTCGTCGGCAACCAGACCCGCGTCAAGGTGGTGAAGAACAAGCTTGCCCCGCCCTTCAAGGTGGTTGAGTTCGACATCATGTATGGCGAGGGCGTGTCGAAGACCGGCGAGCTGATCGATCTCGGCGTCAAGGCCGGCGTCATCGAAAAGTCGGGCGCCTGGTTCTCCTACAATTCCCAGCGCCTCGGCCAGGGTCGCGAGAACGCAAAGCTGTTCCTGCGCGACAATCCCGATACGGCGCGTGAGGTCGAGCTTGCGTTGCGCCAGAATGCCGGGCTGATCGCCGAGAAATTCCTCGAGAATGGCGGCTCCGAAGGCGGCGACGACGGTTTCGAGGATGAAGCCGGCGCCCTGTAAAGTGCGTTTACCCTGGGATTTTGCGCTCCGGGGCGATCCAAAGGCGCCCGAGGATAGTTGGTTGGCTCAGCCGGAGTTCGGCCACAATCCTGGTTTATCGCCTTATGCTTATGTAATCGAGTTCTTGTATTGCGTAACCCGAACCGCCGGCCTTCGTGCCGGCGGTTTTGCGTTGTGCGGGGTGGGGCTGAGCCGCCGCTCGTCCGCCGATCGGCCCAAAGCGCGTAGCGCTGCAATGAATTCAGGCAATGCGCTTTGGTCCATGCTTGTGCCTGTCGTTTTCCCAAAACCGCTTGCGCAGTTTTGAGCGACACGCCTGTTTTGCGTGTTTCTGGACAGGCACAAGAGCTATCGCTAAAAGGCCAATCTATCTTCTGAAACACCAAAGCCCATTTGCCGCCGGCCGGGCCGGCGGTTCTTGCGAAAAAGGCAGTATGCAATGAGTGGCGTGAACGACATCCGGTCGACATTCCTCGACTACTTCCGCAAGGAGGGCCACGAGATCGTCGCCTCCAGCCCGCTGGTGCCGCGCAACGATCCGACGCTGATGTTCACCAACGCCGGCATGGTGCAGTTCAAGAACGTCTTCACCGGGCTGGAGAAGCGCCCTTATTCGCGCGCCGCGACCGCGCAGAAGAGCGTCCGCGCCGGCGGCAAGCACAACGACCTCGACAATGTCGGCTACACGGCGCGCCATCTCACCTTCTTCGAGATGCTCGGCAATTTCTCGTTCGGCGACTATTTCAAGGAGCGCGCGATCGAGCTTGCCTGGAACCTGATCACCAAGGAATTCGGTCTGCCGAAAGACAAGCTCTTGGTCACCGTCTATCACACCGACGACGAGGCGGCGGGTTATTGGAAGAAGATCGCCGGCTTCTCCGACGACCGCATCATCCGCATCCCGACCTCCGACAATTTCTGGGCGATGGGCGACACCGGCCCATGCGGGCCGTGTTCGGAAATCTTCATTGACCGCGGCGAGCATATTTGGGGCGGCCCGCCCGGCAGCCCGGAAGAGGACGGCGACCGTTTCCTGGAATTCTGGAACCTGGTGTTCATGCAGTATGAGCAGGTGACGAAGGAAGAGCGCATCGACCTGCCGCGTCCCTCGATCGACACCGGCATGGGCCTGGAGCGCATGGCCTCCATCCTGCAGAGCGCCGAAAGCGTCTTCGAGACCGACCTTTTCAAGCATTTGATCGACGCGACGTGCTCGGCGCTCGGGCACGGCCACAACCAGGAGAATGCAGCATCCTTCCGCGTCATCGCGGACCACCTGCGCTCGTCCTCTTTCCTGGTGGCCGACGGCGTGCTGCCTTCCAACGAGGGGCGCGGCTATGTGCTGCGCCGCATCATGCGCCGCGCCATGCGCCACGCGCAGCTGCTCGGCGCCAAGGATCCGCTGATGTGGCAGCTGGTGCCGGCGCTGGTGCGCGAGATGGGCCAGGCCTATCCCGAGCTGGTGCGCGGCGAGGCGCTGATGACCGAGACGCTGAAGCTCGAGGAAACACGCTTCCGCAAGACGCTGGTGCGCGGCCTCGGCCTGCTTTCGGACGCGACCGAGACGCTCAAAGCCGGCGATATGCTGGACGGCGAGACCGCTTTCAAGCTCTACGACACCTACGGCTTCCCGCTCGATCTAACGCAGGATGCGCTGCGCCAGCGCAGCATCTCGGTCGATATCGCCGGCTTCACCGACGCGATGGAGCGGCAGAAGGCCGAGGCGCGCGCGCATTGGGCTGGCTCGGGTGAAGCCGCGACCGAGACGGTCTGGTTTTCCGTGCGGGAAAAGACCGGCGCGACCGAGTTCCTCGGCTATGAGACCGAGCAAGCCGAAGGCATCGTCCAGGCGCTGGTCAAGGACGGCAAAGCGATCGATAGCGCGTCCCAGGGCGAGGCGGTCGCCGTGATCGTCAACCAGACGCCGTTCTATGGCGAATCGGGCGGCCAGATGGGCGACACCGGCGTGATCTCCGGCGAGGGCTTCTCGATCGAAATCTCCGATACGCAGAAGAAGGCCGACGGCCTGTTCGTGCATCTGGGCAAGGTGGCCAAAGGCACGGTCAAGACGGGTGTGGCTGTCGAGCTCAAGGTCGACCACGCTCGCCGCTCGAAGCTGCGCGCCAACCATTCCGCGACGCATCTCATCCACGAGGCGTTGCGCGAGGTGCTGGGCACCCATGTCGCGCAGAAGGGCTCGCTGGTGGCGCCGGACCGGCTGCGCTTCGACATCTCGCACAACAAGCCGATCTCGGCCGACGAGCTCGAAGAGGTCGAGCGCATGGCCAACGAGATCGTCGTCCAGAACAGCCCGGTGACGACGCGGCTGATGTCGGTCGACGACGCCATCGCCGAGGGCGCCATGGCGCTGTTCGGCGAGAAATATGGCGACGAGGTGCGTGTCGTGTCGATGGGCACCGGCCTGCATGGCGCTAAGGCCAATCGTCCCTATTCGGTCGAACTCTGCGGCGGCACGCATGTGAAATCGACTGGCGATATCGGCCTTGTGCGCATCCTGTCGGACAGCGCGGTGGCGGCCGGCGTGCGCCGCATCGAGGCCCTGACCGGCGAGGCGGCACGCAGGCATCTGGACGAGCAGGACAGGCGGCTGAAAGCCGCGGCGGCGACCTTGAAGATCGCGCCGGCCGATGTGCCGTCGCGCGTCGAAACATTGCTTGAGGAACGCAAGAAGCTTGAGAAGGAATTGAGCGAAGCGCGCAAGAAACTGGCGCTTGGCGCCGGCCCAGCCGTATCCGATGCTCCGCCCGCCAACGAGACCGTCGCCGGCGTCGGCTTTCTCGGCAAAGCAGTCAGCGGCGTCGCGCCGAAGGACCTGAAGCCGCTGGCGGACGCCGGCAAGAAGACGCTCGGCTCCGGCGTGGTCGTCTTTGTCGGCGCCGGCGAGGACAACAAGGCGAGCGTGGTCGTCGGCGTCACCGACGATTTGACCGGCCGCTTCAGCGCCGTCGATCTCGTGCGCGTCGCGTCCGCCGCGCTTGGCGGTCAAGGCGGCGGCGGTCGGCCCGACATGGCGCAGGCCGGCGGCCCCGACGCCTCCAGGGCCAACGACGCGATCGCGGCGGTGAAGGCGGCGCTGGAAGCGGCTTGAACGAGTGGGTTTGAATTTACCGCACGCTTGGCGGGACAGCGCCCCCCTCTGTCCTGCCGGACATCTCCCCCACAAGGGGGGAGATTGGCTGCGTCAGCCACTCGCCTTTTTCTGCGTGGTTGTATTTCAACGTGGGAGATTGGCGAAAGCCGGTGCGCCGTCCGATCTCCCCCAAGTGGGGGAGATGTCCGGCAGGACAGAGGGGGGCGCTGTCCCTCGACCGTCCTGATTCTTATCAGCCAGCCTTTTCTGTCTGCGCAAAGCTCGGCCGTCCAGCTATTCGCGCATACCAATCCCGGATATCCGCAAAGCGCGCCAACAAATCGCGTCCTTCCGCGACCTTGACGAAATAGGCAATGATCGGTGCCGCGTGCAGGTCGGCCAGTGTCAGTTGCTCTCCTAGCAGCCACGGGCCCTTAGCCTTCAGCGAGGTCAGAACCTTGAGCACCGTCTCAGCCTGGCTCAGCCCGCTGGCGATCAGCTGCTCATCCGGTTGCGTCTTCTCAAGCCGCTCGACGGCGACGTCCCAGACCATAGCACGATAACCATAGGCGTCGAGCATGCCGGTGATCTGGGCCATCCTGGCGCGGCCGCGCGCGTCGGCCGGCTGCAAGGCCGGGCCGTCGAAGGCTTCGTCGACATAGCGCGTGATCGCACCGGTCTCGAACAGTCGAAAACCGTCGTGCTCGAAGGCCGGGATGCGGCCGAAAGGGTGATGTTCCAGATACCAGGCCGGGATGCCTTCGGCGGCGAAGATGTCGAGGGGAACGAGCTCGTAGCCGACGCCTTTCTCCTCCAGCGTCATCCGCGCGATGCGCACATAAACGCTGTAGTCCGCGCCGTAGAGAGTTGGCTTGGCCATCGATCAGCGCTCCCCTCCAAAAAAGAAGGCTCCTTTCGGAGCCTTCGGTATGCCGGATGTGGGTTTTACCCCATCGCCTTCTGCAAATTCTCGTCGATCTTGTCGAGGAAACCGGTGGTCGAGAGCCACGGCTGGTCGGGACCGATCAGCAGCGACAGGTCCTTGGTCATGAAACCGCTCTCGACGGTCTGGATGCAGACCTTTTCCAGCGTCTCGGCGAAGCGCTTGAGCTCGGCATTGTCGTCGAGCTTGGCGCGGTGGGCGAGGCCGCGCGTCCAGGCGAAGATCGAGGCGATCGAATTGGTCGAGGTTTCCTCGCCCTTCTGATGCTGCCGGTAGTGGCGCGTCACGGTGCCGTGCGCGGCTTCCGCCTCCACCGTCTTGCCGTCCGGCGTCATCAGCACCGAGGTCATCAGGCCGAGCGAGCCGAAGCCTTGCGCCACGGTATCGGACTGCACGTCGCCGTCATAGTTCTTGCAGGCCCAGACATAGCCGCCCGACCATTTCAGGCTGGAAGCGACCATGTCGTCGATCAGGCGGTGCTCGTACCAGAGTTTCCTTGCCTTGAACTCGGCCTCGAACTCCTTCTCGTAGACCTCCTGGAAGATGTCCTTGAAGCGGCCGTCATAGGCTTTGAGGATGGTGTTCTTGGTCGACAGATAGACCGGGAAATTGCGCAGCAAGCCGTAGTTCAGCGAGGCGCGGGCGAACTCGCGGATCGACTCGTCGAGATTGTACATGGCCATGGCCACGCCGCCGCCCGGCGCGTCATAGACGTCATGCTCGATCACCTGGCCGTCCTCGCCGACGAACTTGATCGTCAGCTTGCCTTTGCCGGGGAAGCGGAAGTCGGTGGCGCGGTACTGGTCGCCGAAGGCATGACGGCCCACGACGATCGGCTTGGTCCAGCCCGGCACCAGGCGCGGCACGTTCTTCATGATGATCGGCTCGCGGAAGATGGTGCCGCCGAGAATGTTGCGGATGGTGCCGTTGGGCGACTTCCACATCTTCTTCAGCTTGAATTCCTCGACGCGCGCCTCGTCGGGGGTGATCGTCGCGCATTTCACGCCGACGCCCCATTTCTTGATGGCATTGGCGGAATCGATCGTCACCTGATCGTTGGTGGCGTCGCGGTGCTCGATGCCGAGATCGTAATATTCCAGCTTCAGGTCGAGATAGGGGTGGATCAGCTTGTCCTTGATGAACTGCCAGATGATGCGGGTCATCTCGTCGCCGTCGAGCTCGACGACCGGGTTCGCCACCTTGATCTTCGCCATGAAAAGAATGCCTCGTTGCTGGGGGATCTGAACGGCCTTGCCCACATGGCTTCGGCCGGGGATGCGGAGCGTATATCAAAGGCTTTTTCAGCGCGCAAACCGCGATCCGCGCCGGGGCAGACGGGTGCCGCTGTTGTGAATGCTTCATTTTCCGATCCGGATGTGGCAGGGGACGCCGAAACGCCGCAAACCCCGGTTACCCATAGCCATGCCAGCCACAGAAGACACAACCAAGACCGCTTCCGCCGGACCGGCGATCATCCTGGTCGAGCCGCAGCTCGGCGAGAATATCGGCATGGTCGCGCGGGCGATGGCGAATTTCGGCTTGTCCGAGCTCAGGCTGGTCAACCCGCGCGACGGCTGGCCGAGCGAGAAGGCGCGCGCGGCGGCCAGCCGCGCCGACCACGTCATCGACGCCACCAGGGTCTTCGACGATCTGCCCTCGGCGGTCGCCGACCTGACCTTCGTCTTCGCCACGACAGCGCGCGAGCGCGACGGCTTCAAGCCGGTGCGCGGTCCGGTGGAAGCGGGCAGGGCGCTCAGGGCGCGCAGCGAGGCCGGGCTGCGCACCGGTATCCTGTTCGGCCGCGAGCGCTTCGGCCTTTACAATGACGAGGTCGGGCTTGCCGACGAGATCGTCACCTTTCCGGTCGATCCCGGCTTTTCCTCGCTCAACATCGCCCAGGCGGTGCTTTTGATGTCCTATGAATGGATGAAATCCGGCCTCGCCGACGAGACCCAGACCAACTTCTCCGGGCCGGAGCTGGCGCCGGCGCCCAAGGAGCAGCTGCACAGCCTGTTCGCCTACCTCGAGAACGCGCTGGAAGCGCGCGGCTATTTTCGCCCCGAAGAAAAGAAGCCGAAGATGGTCGACAATCTGCGCGCCGTGCTGACGCGCGCGGGCTTCGCCGAGCCCGAGCTCAAGGTTCTGCGCGGCATCATCTCCTCGCTCGACCGGTTCTCGCCGGCCATGCCGCGTGGCGACGGCTCGCCCGGCGACGATCCGAGACGGTTGCCGGCCGGTGCGCGCAGTCGCGCCAAAGACAAAGAAAGTTAAGATCGGTAAGCTGTGAGCATTTGAAGTAACCGAATTTTATTCGGTTGCGCCTCATCCTTGCTGCAATAGTGGGGGTGGCACATGTTTACGTCCAATATTGGTCGACTGCGCTTTTTCCTTTACTCTCTCGGTCTCGCCGTAGCCGAAACTGCGGTGATCGTCATCTGCATTGTCAGCACGATCGGTTTCGAAGGGCTGCTCAATTCAGGGCCCAGTCCGTCGCGCCAGGGCATGGCAGGCGCGGTCCTCATCGCCTCTCTCATCTTTGTCGCGCTTCGCGGCAACATCGCCTCGCGCCGCACCCGCGACGCCAACGGACGCCGCTGGATCCTGTGGGCCTACATCGCCCTTTCGGCTGTCTATGCCCTTCTGCAGGCAGGCGTGCTGCTGGTCGTCAAATTCGGCGACCCCGAGAGCATTCCGGGCGGGCTGAACCTGCTTGGGTTTTCGGTATTCGGCCTCTGGTGCACCATTTGGTGGGCGAAGCCCGTCGCGGGCAGCAACATCGATGAATTGACCGATGTCTTCGACTTCGATGGCCCGCTGCCGGCATCGACGCGCGCTGCACGCGCCGCTGTGCCGGCCGCTCCACGCGCCGCGGTTGGCGCTTCAGCCGCACTCATCCCACCCGCGCCGCAGCCTTTCGGCAGACCGCGCCCGGCCGGTTTCGGCAAGCGCGGGATATGAGTGATTTTAGAGATAGGGCATGATGTCGTCCGAAAGCCGCTTGACACTTTTCGGCATCATGTTCTAGCGACTGCGCAAAAGCTGCTCGCATTCGCCTCTTCAAGACCACGATCATTCGCGATAGAAGCGCGTCGGTCCAATTCCGGGCCTGTCGTTTCTCATAACCGGATGACAATGAGCGATCGATCAAGCCAGCGCCCGATCCTGATGTTCGATTCCGGTGTCGGCGGGCTGACCGTGCTGCGCGAGGCGCGCGTGCTGATGCCCGACCGCCGCTTCGTCTATGTCGCCGACGACGCGGCGTTTCCCTATGGCGCCTGGGAAGAGCCGGCGCTCAAGGAACACATCCTTGCGCTGTTCGGCAAATTGCTCGACCGGCTCCAGCCGGCGATTTCGGTCATTGCCTGCAATACAGCCTCAACGCTGGTGATCGATGCGCTGCGCGACAAATTCCCCGGCCATCCCTTTGTCGGCACCGTTCCGGCGATCAAGCCGGCGGCCGAACGCACCCGCTCCGGCCTGGTATCGGTGCTGGCGACGCCGGGCACTGTGAAGCGCCAATACACGCGCGACCTGATCAGCAAATGGGCGCAGAAATGCCATGTGCGCCTGGTCGGCAGCGATCGGCTGGCGGGGCTCGCCGAGATCTATATGCGCCAGGGTTTCGTCGACGAAGAAGCCGTGCGCGCCGAAATTGCGCCCTGCTTCATCGAGCGCGACGGCAACCGCACCGACATCGTCGTGCTTGCCTGCACGCATTACCCATTTCTCGCCAACCGCATGCGCAAGACCGCGCCCTGGCCGGTCGACTGGATCGATCCGGCCGAAGCGATCGCGCGGCGCGCCATGTCGCTGCTTGAACCCGTTGGGGACACATCCGGCGTAAGTGAGCCCGATCTTGCCGTTTTCACCTCGGGCAAGGTGGATTTCGCCACGAGGCGGCTCATCCAGGGCTTTGGACTGACCGCGCCTTAGCGCTCAAGCCGGCGCGGCAGGTTCGAAGACGATGCTGCGTTGATCCGGATCGGCCGAAACCAGCCTTAGCGTCAGGCCGTCGCCCTGTCTGAGCCCTGAAGCCTTCACGCTGGCAACGACCGGCATGTCGGCAAGCTGCACGCGCACGCCACGGTCGACGAAGTCGGTGACGACGGCCTCGAACGTCTCGCCCTCATGTCCCTTGAGCATCACCGCCTCGGCAAGGTCGATTGCCGCGTGGCTGATCTGCGAGGCGCGGGCATCCGCGCGCCCCATCACCTTCGGCAATCTGGCGAAGGCGTCGGTGACGGCCTGCGGCACGGGCTGGCCATTGGCGATCGCCAGCGCGCAGCGCAGGACGTAGCGGTCGGCCAGCCGCCTGAGCGGCGCGGTGGCGTGGGCATAGGTCGCGGCCATCGCCTCATGCCAGGGGACGACGCCCTCCTGATAGGGTTGGTAGGACGCGCCGTTGCCTGCGCGGCGGATTTCCAGCATTAGCGCCGCCTGTTTCGGGTCGGCCGGATCGAGCGTGCGTTGATAGTCGCGCAAGCTGGTGGAGGCCGGCCAGGACAGGCCGAGCGCCTGTGCCGCGTTGCGCAGCCGTTGCACCTTGGAGGCGTCCGGCCCCGACATCACCCGGAACAAGCCGGTCTTGTGGGCCAGCATGGCATCGGCAATCGCCATATTGGCGGCCAGCGAAAGTGCTGCATTGTCCTGCTCGGATTGCAGTAGCGGCCTGAACGAAAGCCGGAACGTGCCGTCGGCGAGCCTTTCCACCTCCTGCTCGGGCGGATCGACGCGCGAAGCGCCGCGGCGTTGTTCGTTTGCCGCCATACGCCGCGCCAGTTCCGCGAAGCCGGCCGGAACGTCGTCGGCCTTGATGCTGTCATAGGCGAGCTTGGCGCGGCTTTGAATGATGACCCGCTCCGCGCTGTCCAGCTTCACCGCACCGTCTCCGGCAACCCGGATCGTGAAGACGACCGCAGGACGCGGTCCATCGGGCAACAGGCTTGCCGCGGCCTCGGCGAGCACCGGCGGGTAGAGCCCGGCCTTGCCGTCCGGCAAGTAAAGCGTCTCGCCTCGGTTCCAGGCTTCGGTATCAATCGTATCGCCGTCCTCGACGAACCAGGCCACGTCGGCAATGGCATAGTGCAAGAGAAGATCGCCGCCGCTGGCTTCGATCGAGAAGGCCTGGTCGAGATCGGTGGAACTCGCCGGATCGAGCGTGACGAAGGGCATTGCCGTCCGGTCGGCATGCTGGTCGGGCACACGCTTTGCCGCCGCCTCAGCCGCGGCCATAACCGCAGGCGGAAATCCTTCCGGCACGTGGAATTCTGCGCGAATTTTCGCAAGGCCGGTGGAAAGCGCCTGTGAGGGATCGTTCAGGGATTTCATGCAACCGTCCTACACTGGCATTCCGGGCGCGGGAAGGCTTGCCAGGATATCGCCAAGCTCGGCAGCCTAATCGCCAACTCAAGCAGGCCCACGGGCCGGGCCGTAGCCGCTGGAACTGCCGCTTCAGCCCGGCGTTTCTTCTCACAGCAAAGGGAGAAACCGCCATGCCCGCCAAATCGCAAGCCCAGCAAAAGGCCGCCGGCGCAGCGCTGTCCGCCAAGCGCGGGGAGACGAAGAAGAGCGAGCTCAAGGGCGCTTCGCGCGAAATGTATGAATCGATGAGCGAAAAGCAGCTCGAGGAGTTCGCCGAGACCAAGCGCAAAAGTCTGCCCAGCAAGAAGTCGTAGATCGAGTGAAAGGCCTGCGGCGTCGGCCGCAGGCCTCCGTCAACCCCTTTTGGCGCAAGATGAGCTAGCGGCGCCACCAGCAGCGTTTGGTCTTGTAACGGATGACGTGGCGATGGCCGTGGCGCCAGACCACTCTTTTCGTCACCACGACGCGGCATATCTGCCTGTGGCCGCTCCAATGCCTGGCCATGGCAGGTTCCGGGGTCATAACCGCCATAGATCCCGCCAATACAGCGGCCCCGGTCAGGGTAAGGAAGAACTTCTTCATGGGAATTCGGACTCCTCTGCTCCAGTCCCTTGATTAAGATGGCAGAGCAGGGCAGCTCCTTGGAAGCACAAGCCGCTCTGCTGCCGACGGCCTTCGCCACAACCGGCACCGCACGCCACGCGGGAAATTATCGGGTTGCGACCCGCGCTGCCAGCCGTAAGCTTGACACCGGTTAAATCTCTGTTTAACAGGCCCACCAACACCGGGTGGCGACGCCCGGTGGTTTCTTTTGACGTGTCCCGTGGGTTTTCCGTCGCTTTGCGTGGAAAACCCTGTCAGGTCTCGAAAACGGAGGCCAGAGGAGGGCGCGTTTCCTTCGCCCGGAGCCATGGGGTTCCGGGTATATTGTTTTGAAAGGGAATGCGATGAGCAAGCGCGAATCCGCGAAATACAAGATCGACCGCCGTCTCGGCGAAAATATCTGGGGCCGTCCGAAGTCCCCGGTCAACAAGCGTGAATACGGTCCCGGCCAGCACGGCCAGCGCCGCAAGGGCAAGCTTTCCGATTTCGGCCTGCAGCTGCGCGCCAAGCAGAAGCTGAAGGGTCACTATGGCGACGTTTCGGAAAAGCAGTTCCGCAAGGTCTATGAAGAGGCCAACCGCCGCAAGGGCGATACCTCCGAGAACCTGATCGGCCTGCTCGAGTCGCGTCTCGACGCGGTGGTCTACCGCGCCAAGTTCGTGCCGACCATCTTCGCCGCCCGTCAGTTCGTCAACCACGGCCATGTCAACGTCAACGGCAAGCGCACGAACATCGGCTCGTATCGCTGCAAGCCGGGCGACGTCATCGAGGTGCGCGAGAAGTCGAAGCAGCTCGTGATTGTGCTGGAATCGGTCGCTCTCGCCGAGCGCGACGTGCCGGATTACATCGAAGCCGACCACAACAAGATGACCGCGACCTTCGCTCGCGTTCCCGGCCTTTCGGACGTTCCGTTCGCCGTGCAGATGGAACCGAACCTGGTCGTCGAATTCTACTCGCGCTGATCGACATCAATCAGCCGGTGCATCCAAGGCCGCCTTTCGAGGCGGCCTTTTCTTTGGCGGTCAGGTCCGCTAAGCCGGGCGCCAACAGGACCATGGGGCCGGCGCCATGAATATGCTGCCAGATGTCAAAACCCTCGAGGCGATCGACGATGAGACCGACGGCGGTTTCCACCCGCTGTTCCGCGACGTGCCGTCCTCGGTCGAGTTCAACAAGCTGCGCAAGCGGCTGTTGAGGCTCACCCGCCAGGCGATCGAGGATTTCACCATGGTGAAGCCGGGCGAACGCTGGCTGGTGGCGCTGTCGGGCGGCAAGGATTCTTACGGCCTGCTGGCCCTTTTGCTCGACCTCAAATGGCGCGGCCTGCTGCCGGTCGAGCTGCTTGCCTGCAATCTCGACCAGGGCCAGCCGAATTTCCCGAAGCACATTCTGCCCGACTATCTCAATGCCAACGGCATCGCCCACCGCATCGAATACCAGGACACCTATTCGGTGGTGACCGACAAGCTGCCGCAGGGCAGCACCTATTGCTCGCTTTGCTCGCGGTTGCGGCGCGGCCATCTGTACCGCATCGCGCGCGAGGAAGGGTGTTCGGCGCTGGTGCTTGGCCATCACCGAGAGGACATCCTCGAAACCTTCTTCATGAACCTGTTCCATGGCGGTCGCCTCGCTGCTATGCCGCCCAAGCTCCTCAATGACGAAGGCGACGTCATGGTGCTGCGGCCGCTCGCCTATAGCGCTGAGGCCGACCTCGAAAAATTCGCCAACGCGATGAAATTCCCGATCATCCCGTGCGACCTCTGCGGCAGCCAGGAAGGGCTGCAGCGCAACGCCATGAAGGCGATGCTCGATGACATCGAGAAGCGCATGCCGGGCCGCAAGGACACGATGATCCGCGCCATGGCCAATGTAAGGCCCTCGCATCTCCTGGACAGGAAGCTGTTCGACTTCGCGGGGCTCGACGCAAACCCGGGACAAGACATTTCCGATGCGATTTGACGATAACGCGATCGACTGGCTGGCCGAGCTTCTCGCCGGTGCCGCAAACGCCGAAATCATGCCGCGCTTCCGCCGGCTGGGCGAGGGCGACGTGCGCCGGAAGACATCCGCCGCCGACCTCGTCACTGAGGCGGACGTCAACGCCGAGAGGCTGATCACCGCTAGGCTGCGCGAGCGCTTCCCCGACGCCATGGTGGTCGGCGAGGAAGCCTGCTCCGATAACCCGGCGCTGCTGTCCGGCCTTGGCGATGCTGCGCTTGCCTTCGTTATCGATCCGGTCGACGGCACTTTCAATTTCGCTTCCGGCGTGCCGCTGTTCGGTGTCATGGCCGGCGTCGTCGTCAATGGCGAGACCGTCGCCGGCATCATCCATGACCCGGTCGGCAAGGACTGGCTGATCGGGACCAAAGGCGCCGGCAGCCATATCCGCCATGCGCATGGCGCGCTGGAGAAGGTTCGCGTCGCGGCGCCGGTGCCGATGTCGCAGATGACCGGTTCCGTTTCCTGGCAGTTTCTTCAAGAACCCGAACGCTCGCGGCTCGCCCGCAACCAGACCAAGACGCTGTCGCAATTCGCCTATCGCTGCGCGGCGCATGAATACCGGCTTCTGGCCAGCGGCCACGCCCATTTCGTGCTCTACAACAAGCTGATGCCCTGGGACCATCTCGCCGGGGCGCTGATCCACCAGGAAGCCGGCGGCCATGTCGCGCGCGTCGACGGCAGCGCCTACCTTCCCTCGCATGTCGATGGCGGCCTGCTGGTGGCGCCGGACAAGCAAAGCTGGGACGAGTTGCGACGCGAGCTCTGGGCGGAATAGGGGCCGTGCCGGCTCTGGCCGGCAAAGCTGCCGGCCATACAGCATTTAATGCAGATCGGTGATGTGCCCCGAAACAGGGGGATTGTGAGGCTGGAACATCCTGCCCCGCTCGGCGATCAGGATCATCAGCAGAGCCGCGACCGAGACGGTGCAGAAGCCGGCGGCCAGAGGCGTCACCGTGCCGTTATAGGCCTGGCCGATCAGCGCGCCGATGATGGCGCCGAGGAAGGTCTGCATGAAGCCCAGGATGGACGCGGCGGTGCCGGCGAGCTCGCCGAGCGGCTCCATGGCCAAAGCGTTGAAATTCGCGCCAAGTCCGCCGAACGGCAGCATCGCGCCGGCAAAAAACGCGATGAAGAGCCAGAGCGGCATTTTCATTTCGAGCGAGACGACGAGCCAGGCAAGGCTGATGCACAGGAAGACAAGCAGCGCGCCCTGCGACAGGCGGCGCATGCCGATCTGTCCGACCAGCCGCGAATTCAGATAGTTCGAGAAAGCCAGCACGCCGGCGACGCCGGCAAAGATCAGCGGGAACAATTCGCCGACATGGAAGATGTCGATATAGATCTGCTGGGCCGAGCTGATGAAGCCGAACATGGCCGCGAAGATGAAGGTGCTGGCAAAGGCGTAGCAAAGCGTGAGGCGGTTGGTGAGCACGATGCGGAAGCCGCCGGCGACGGAGCTTACCGTCAGCGGTCGGCGATATTCCGGATGCAGCGTCTCGGGCAGGCGCAACAGCGCCCACGCCGACACGACCAGCGCACCGATGGCCATGGTGACGAAAATCCAATGCCAACTGGCAAACAGCATGACAAACTGGCCGATGCCGGGCGCGACCACCGGAATTGCCATGAACACCATGAAAATCAGGGACATCACCTCGGCCATGCGCCGCCCTTCGAACGTGTCGCGCACGATCGAGACGGCGATGACGCGGGTCGCCGCCGCGCCGAAGCCTTGTATCAGGCGGCAGGTCAGCAACAGGGCGAAACTCGGCGCGACGGCGGCGGCAGCCGCGGCGGCGACGTAGACGACCAGGCCGAAGACCAATGGCGCACGGCGCCCGAAGCGATCCGAAATGGGTCCGAAGAAAAGCTGTCCGCCGCCGAAGCCAAGCATATAGGCGGTGATGACATATTGGCGATGGTTCTCGCTCTCGACGCCGAGCGAGGCGCCGATCTGCTGAAGCGCCGGCAGCATGATGTCGATGGCCAGGGAGTTGAGCGCCATGAGCGCCGCGCAGAGCGCGATGAATTCCCAGCGCGGAATGGGCAAGCTTGTTGCCGATTGCTGCGCTGCTGCCTGCTTGTCCACCGCGAAATCCGATTCTTCAAACGAACATGCGCCGGATTACCGGCGCATCCATTCGTCTCGTTCTCGAATCCGAGAACTACAATGCCGAGGTGGGGGCAGCCCCGGAAGCTAGTGTCCGCCGGCCGGTCGCCGACGCAATCCGATCAGGCGGCGCCTTTGACGCTGACGCCCTTTTCGACCAGGAAGTCCTGCAATTCACCGGCTTGGAACATCTCGCGCACGATGTCGCAACCGCCGACGAATTCGCCCTTCACATAGAGCTGCGGGATGGTCGGCCAGTTGGAATAATCCTTGATGCCCTGGCGCAATTCGGCCGAGTCGAGCACGTTGACGCCTTTGTAGTCGGCCCCGATATAGTCGAGGATCTGCACCACCTGGCCGGAGAACCCGCATTGCGGGAAGCCGGGGGTGCCCTTCATGAAGAGCACGACGTCGTTGCTCTTCACTTCATTATCGATGTAGTCGTTGATGCCGGTCATGGACAATCCTTTCATGCCTGTGGGAGTCAGGCTCGAAGCAGGTCCTTCAAATAAACCCATAGGTTGGCTGAAACAAGACGTTAGCCGTGACGCTGGCCCAATGGCGCAAAAGTCGGCGCGGTTTGGGCCAAACCGAGTGACGGTGGATTCGTAGTGATGAATCTGAGCTTGGTGCCCGACGCGGAAGACGTCTCCCGGCCCAGATCTGCCCCCTCGGAGCTGTGACCCGTTGCGCATATCTTCACCAAGCGCGATGAACCGACAACTCCAGTTCCAGCCGTCAGATTTCAACCACTAGTCCGGAACGCTGGTCTGCAGCGCCAGAGCATGCAGGACACCGCCCATCTTGCCCTTCAGCGCGTCATAGACCATCTGGTGCTGCTGGACGCGGCTTTTGCCCCGGAAACTCTCGGCCACCACTTCGGCCGCATAGTGATCGCCGTCGCCGGCCAGATCGCGGATCGTCACCTTGGCGTCGGGAATGCCTTCCTTGATCAGTTTTTCGATGTCGTGGGCATCCATTGCCATGGCAAAATCCTGTTTCAAGCGGGCAGGCTGTGTGGTGTGACTCGGGGTGAGCCTAGAACCTTTCCAGCCCGGATTGAAGCCGTTCCGTCGCAGGAGGAAGCCTAGGAATTATCCTGGCTCGGATGAACCACACCGTCCTCGCTGATGTCATCGCGCGTCGAATAGGCGCGGCCGAGGCTGAAGACCAGTACGTAGAGCGGGACGTTGATCAGCAGGCCCACGATGGGAAGATAGCTCGTCATCCGCCATGCGGTTGAGAAGAAGGCCTGACCGTAGCCGTCGCAGATCAAGGACGAGCCATAGTCCCAAACCGCCCCGACCACGGCGGCGACGGCAAAGAGCTTGATGCAGGTTGCGATGTGCCTTGCCCGCGCCGGCTCCGGAGAAAGCCTGTTCCACAGCACGAGGCAGGCGATTGGAACTGCGTAGATCAGGGTCTGCACGATGAGCATCGGCAGCGTGCCGTTTGCCGCCGCCAGGAACTCGGCGCGGGTTTCCAGCCGCTGGCAGACCTCGCTCGAGGTCGTCGACAGCAGGAACAGGACGAACGGTCCGAGAAACCAGAAGAAGAACAGGGACGGCCAGAAGACGACTGCGACCAGCGCCCTGGCGGTTAAATCATGTCGCATAAAAAAGGATTTATGCGACATGAGTTAAGTCTTTTGTTTTTGTCGTAAGCATGTCTTTTTCCCGAAACCGCTGCACACTTTCGGGAGACATGCTTCTGGTCAACTGGCCTGATCCATGAAGCGCGGGAACCAGCCCTCATGGGCGGCGGTCAATTCACTGACCGGGATCGGCCGCGCGTCACCCAGCTTCAATTCACGTCCGCCGGTGGTGCCGATCCACGGCGCGAAGATGCCGAGCTTGCTCTGCTCGTCGCGGATCCTGTCCCATTCGCCGCTTTGCGGGTCGATCGACAAAGTCAGCAGATAGCGGCCCTGGTCCTCGCCGAACCAGACCGGAATCGGGTCGGTGCCGGTGAGGCCGGGGATGGTGGCGCCGATGCCGGAGGCCATAGCCATTTCGGCCAGCGCTACCGCCAGGCCGCCGTCGGAGACATCGTGGGCCGATGTCACGATGCCGGAAGCGATCAGCGAGCGCACATGGTCGCCGACCCGCTTCTCATGCGTGAGGTCGACGGGCGGCGGCGGACCGTCGGCGCGGCCATGGATGTCACGCATATAGGCGGACTGGCCGAGATGGCTGCCCCATGTCGGTGGCGCGCCGACCAGCACGATCATCTGGCCCTCGGCGGCGAAGCCGATGCGCGCCATCTTCGACCAGTCGGCGATGAGGCCGACGCCGCCGATCGTCGGGGTCGGCAGGATGCCGCGGCCGTTCGTCTCGTTGTAGAGCGAGACATTGCCGGACACGATCGGGAAGCCGAGAGCGCGGCAGGCATCGCCGATGCCTTTGATGGCGCCGACGAGCTGGCCCATGATCTCGGGCCGCTCCGGATTGCCGAAATTGAGATTGTCGGTGGCGGCGAGCGGCAGGGCGCCGGTGGCGGTCAGGTTGCGCCAGCATTCGGCCACGGCCTGCTTGCCGCCTTCGTATGGGTCGGCCTCGCAGTAGCGCGGCGTGACGTCGGAGGAGAAGGCCAGCGCCTTGGTCGGGTGACCTTCGACACGCACGACGCCGGCATCGCCGCCTGGAAGCTGTAGCGAATTGCCCTGGATCAGCGTGTCATACTGCTCCCACACCCAGCGGCGCGAGGAGAGATCCGGTCCGCCGAGCATTTTCAGCAGCGCGTCGGCGACGTCGGCCTTCGGCGCGTCGTTCGCGGCAAGCGGCGTGGGTTTCTTCGCCTCGATCCAGGGGCGGTCATATTCCGGCGCCTCGTCGCCCAGTTCCTTGATCGGCAGATTGGCGACCTCGTCACCCTGGTGGATGACGCGGAAGCGCAGGTCATCGGTGGTCTTGCCGACAATGGCGAAGTCGAGGCCCCATTTGCGGAAGATCGCCTCGGCTTCCTCTTCCTTCTCGGGGCGCAGCACCATCAGCATGCGCTCCTGGCTTTCCGACAGCATCATCTCATAGGCGCTCATGCGCTCCTCGCGCACCGGCACCTTGTCGAGGTCGAGCTCGATACCGAGGTCGCCCTTGGCGCCCATCTCGACCGCCGAGCAGGTGAGGCCGGCCGCACCCATGTCCTGGATGGCGATGACGGCGCCCGACGCCATCAGCTCGAGGCAGGCCTCCAGCAGGCATTTTTCGGTGAAGGGATCTCCGACCTGCACGGTCGGACGCTTCTCCTCGATCTTGTCATCGAATTCGGCCGAGGCCATGGTGGCGCCGCCGACGCCGTCACGCCCGGTCTTGGCGCCGAGGTAGACGACCGGCAGGCCGACGCCCTTGGCCTGGGACAGGAAGATGGCGTTGGTCTTGGCGAGACCCGCCGCGAAAGCGTTGACCAGAATGTTGCCGTTGTAGCGAGCATCGAAATTGACCTCGCCGCCGACGGTCGGCACGCCGAAGGAATTGCCGTAGCCGCCGACGCCCGAAACCACGCCCGCGACAAGGTGCCGGGTTTTGGGATGATCCGGCGCGCCGAAGCGAAGCGCGTTCATTGCCGCCACCGGCCTGGCGCCCATTGTGAAGACGTCGCGCAGGATGCCGCCGACGCCGGTCGCGGCACCCTGATAAGGTTCGATGTAGGAGGGGTGGTTATGGCTCTCCATCTTGAACACGACGCAGTCGCCGTCGCCGATGTCGACCACGCCGGCATTCTCGCCTGGACCCTGGATGACCTGCGGACCGCTGGTCGGCAGCGTGCGCAGCCATTTCTTGGAGGACTTGTAGGAGCAGTGCTCGTTCCACATCGCCGAGAAGATGCCGAGCTCGGTGAAGCTTGGCTCGCGGCCGACCAGATCGAGGATGCGCTGGTATTCGTCCGGCTTCAGCCCATGCGCGGCGACGAGCTCGGGGGTGATCGGCACGGAATTGGAAATGGTCATGAGCGGCGATTTTTGTCCGTAGAAGAGGGGAGTTTCTTTGAGTCTCCTCTTATCGCAAGCTTTCGCGCGATACACCCCACCGGATGACGAAAAAAGCCGGAAAACTGCCTCTGCCGGCGGAGGTCAGGGCCTAGAGCTCGCCAGCTTGATCAGGAAAAACTGTCATAGCCGGCGCGGCCTTCATCAAGCAGGCGGCGGATGACGGCGACGCCGCCGGCGACATCCGTGCTCTGCCGCGGCTGCGACACGCCAAAGCGCACGCCGTGAAAGACCTGCTCGGAGCGGCCGGCCTTGAACTCGTCCTCGTCGTCGATGAGCACGCCTTGCGCCAGGCAGGCGTTCTTGAAAGTGCCGGACAGCCACGGGTCCGGCAAGGTCAGCCAGACGAAGGGCACGTTGTCCCGCGCCTTGAAATCAAAACCCGCCAGCACTTCGCGCACGATGGCGAGGCGCGCCTGGATTTCGCCAATGCAGCGCTTGCGGATCTCGCCCGCCTGGCCCGACATCACCAGCCTCGTGCCGACCTCGGCCAGCAGAAAGGGCAGGCCGCCGGTCATCATCTTGTGCGCGACACGGATGCGGTGGCGATAGGCCGGTGGGCAGGAAAGCCAGCCGCCGCGCACGCCTGCCGCGACCGACTTCGACAGGCCGCCGGCGACGATCGTGCGCTCGGGCGCGTATTCGGCCAGCAGTGGTGTCGGGTCGTCGGTGAGCTCGCCGTAGAGATCGTCCTCGATCAGCGCGACATTGTATTCGCGCGCGATCTTGGCGATCGCCTGCCGTCGCTCCGCCGACAACGTCACCAGCGTCGGGTTCTTAGCGGTTGGCATCAGGAACATCAGCTTTGGATGTTTCTGCGCGCAGACGCGCTCGAAATCATCCGGGTCGATACCATCGTCGTCGGTCGAAACCAACGCCGTGCGGCGGCCGATCAGCCCGGCGCTGCGCGCGATCTGCGAATAGGTGAGATGCTCGAAGACCACGTAGTCGCCGGGCATGGTCAGCGCAGCGATCGCCGCCATGACCGCAGCATGGGTGCCCAGCGTCGGCACGATCGAATCGAGCGGGGGGCGGAAGGCATTGCGTGCCAGCCAGCGGCTGCCTGCCTCATACCAGCGTTCGGGAAAATCCCGCGTATAGCTCGAAATGTCGTGCGGATGCTCCTGCGCCGTGCGTGCCAGCATGTCGGCTATCACCGCGCCCTGGCCGACATCGGGCGCGGCGGTGCTGTCGAAGCGCAGCTTGCCGCTCGGCGCGTCGATGGGGCGCGTGCCCTGGATGGCCGGTTCCAAATCCGGCTTCGGGTCTGCGGCGCGCTGGCCGAGCACATAGG
Organism: Mesorhizobium sp. CA15; assembly: GCF_020165215.1. Lineage (NCBI taxonomy): Bacteria > Pseudomonadati > Pseudomonadota > Alphaproteobacteria > Hyphomicrobiales > Phyllobacteriaceae > Mesorhizobium > Mesorhizobium sp. CA15. The sequence continues at coordinate 414,023 of NZ_JAIUHQ010000001.1, read as the reverse complement.
TGCCGCGGCCGACCTCGCCGCTGACCAGACCGCGCTCGCGCAGCAGCTGATAGGCCCTGCCGATGGTGCCGACGGTCGTGCCGATGTCGTAGGCGAGGTCGCGTTGCGGCGGCAGTTTTGCACCGGCGTCGATAACGCCCTTGTCGATATCTGACTCAATGCTGTCAGCAAGGCGCTGATAGAGCGGACCGGAGCCAGAGGAAAGATCGGGGAGCCAATTTGTCATGGTGACAATTTTCTATATTGCACCGCGCGATGAGTCAATTCATATCGATCTCGCGATTGGGAAGGTACAATCGGAACAAGGCAGAATGACAATGGATACAATCGAGACAATTCGCTATGCTCGCCCGGTTTCTGGCGCGCAGGTCGATCCCTTGGCCCATCGTGGCTTCGTCGGCCGCACAGCGGTTGTGCTCCGTTCCCTCGTAAGGCAGATCGACCGGATGCTGGAGCGCAGGCGCGGCCGCCTCGCGCTCATGGAGATGACGGACGAGCAGCTCAAGGATATCGGCGTCTCGCGCTGCGACGCCCATCGCGAAGGCATCAGGCCATTTTGGGAATGATGGTCTATCTTCGGGTTGCGGGCTTTCTTCGCAACCGGCCGATACCGTGATCGACAAGCACGGCGAGCACGCTCAATGCGATGAACAGGTCCGTGACGCCAAGCGCCGAAACGGCAACGTTGGCGGCGCCGTTCTTGGCGACGTCGAGGAATGGGTAGGGTACTTCGCCGGCGAAGGGCGCGCGTACCAGCGCGTAGGCGAGATAGGCGACCGGATAGATCATCCACCAGGCGATGTCGCTCCACTGCCGCCTGCCATCGGCGCCCGCCACCAGCCACCACAGCACGAACAGCGCCGGCGTCACATAGTGCAAGAGGACGTCGCAGAGCAGGAACAAACCCCGCGGCTGCCAGAGCTTCGCCAGGACTGTGGTGTAGACGATGAAAACCAAAGTTATGGCCACGGCGACGCCAGTCCGCGTCCGCGGTCCGGCAAAGGCCGGGAACCAGGCATAGCCGGCGGGTGACAGCAGCGAGGCGTGCACCATCACAGCGGCGATGTTGGTCAGGACGGTGAAGAAGCTGAAATAGAAGACGATCGAGCTGAGCAGGCCGCGGCCTGCGGCCATCGATGCCGGGATAGTGATGGCGAATTGCAGAACAAGCGCAATCAGCCCGACAGCCAGTCCCGCGGTCTGCAGGAACCGGGCCATCACAACCTCAGGCGGCAGCCGCGCAGGACGGATTGCCGGCCTGCCAGCGGGCGATATCGGAACCGATGCGCGCGCCGAGCGGCTCGTTCATCAGCGGGCCAAAGGCGTCGACGCGGTTGGAACTGCCCTGCGCCTGCACGACCAGCAGCGGCTTGCCGCCATAATGCTTGGCGGGCACCAGCAGGAAGCGCGGCGTGCCGCTGTAGGAATTGAGCTCATTGGCCATCTGGTAGGGCTTGAAGGCCGGGTCCTTGCTGGCGATCCAGCATTTGTGCGCAGCGATGGCAACCTGTTCCATGGCGAGCAGCGAGGCGCTCTTGCCTGAGGGAACCGGCGTGGTCTTGGGGCTGGACTGGCAGGAAGCCAAGGCAAGCCCGGTGGCGGCCAGGAGAGCAAGGCGAGCAATCGTCAGTCTCATGGTCAGTCCGCCCCCGCGTTCCGATAGGATGTTAAAGGATCAGGCAGCGATGCCGAGCGCGCTTTGGAAAAGCGCCCGTCCGTCCTCGCCGCCATGCGCCGCCTCGATCAGGTTTTCCGGATGCGGCATCAGGCCGAGCACATTGCCCTTGTCGTTGACGATGCCGGCAATGTCGTTGATCGAGCCGTTGGGGTTGGTGTTTTCCGCATAGCGGAACACCACCTGGCCTTCGCCTTCGAGCCGGGCAAGCGTCTCGGCATCGGCGAAATAGTTGCCGTCATGATGCGCCACCGGCGAGCGGATCACCTGTCCGGGCTGGTAGCCGCGGGTGAACATGGTGTTGGCGTTGGCGATCTCGAGCTTCACCTGCCGGCAGACGAATTTCAGCGAGGCGTTGCGCATCAGGGCGCCGGGCAGCAATCCCGCCTCGACGAGAATCTGGAAGCCGTTGCAGACGCCGATAACGGTCACGCCCTTGGCCGCCTTTTCGGCGACCGCGCGCATCACCGGCATGCGCGCCGCGATGGCGCCGCAGCGCAGATAGTCGCCGAAGGAGAAGCCGCCCGGGATAGCGATCAGGTCGACATCGGGGATTTCAGTGTCGGTCTGCCAGACGGTCGCCGGCGCATGGCCGGAAATCTTGGTCAGCGCCGCGATCATGTCGCGGTCGCGGTTGAGGCCAGGCAGGAGGACGACGGCTGATTTCATTGTCAGGCGATCTCCACCGCGTAGTTCTCGATCACCGTGTTCGCCAGAAGCTTGTCGCACATGGCCTTGAGGTCGGCTTCGGCCTTGGCCTTGTCGGTTCCGGCGAGTTCGATGTCGAACACCTTGCCTTGCCGCACTTGGCCGACGCCATCGAAGCCCAACCCGGAGAGCGCGTGCTCGATCGCCTTGCCCTGCGGGTCGAGGACGCCGTTCTTGAGGGTCACGGTGATACGGGCTTTCATCGATGCTCCTGGGCAGATCGTCAGTTAGGGAGGCCTGCCATTGTCCGGCAGGCCCGTCAATATTCAGTGCTTCAGGCCCTTAGGCGCCTCGGAAGAGGCGACGAGCACGGGGCCCGTGGGGCGCGGCGGTTCGTTCTCGTTGATGATGCCGAGACGGCGGGCAACTTCCTGATAGGCTTCGACCAGACCGCCCATGTCGCGGCGGAAACGGTCCTTGTCGAGCTTGTCCTGGGTGGCGACGTCCCACAGTCTGCAGGAGTCCGGCGAGATCTCGTCGGCGACGACGATGCGCATCATGTCGCCCTCGAACAGGCGGCCGCATTCGATCTTGAAGTCGACCAACTGGATGCCGACGCCGAGGAACAGGCCGGACAGGAAGTCGTTGACGCGGATGGCCAGGGCCATGATGTCGTCGATTTCCTGGGGGCTTGCCCAGCCGAAGGCGGTGATGTGCTCTTCCGACACCATCGGGTCGTCGAGCGCGTCGGCCTTGTAGTAGAATTCGATGATCGAGCGCGGCAGCACGGTGCCTTCCTCGATGCCGAGGCGCTTGGACAGCGAGCCGGCGGCGACGTTGCGCACCACGACCTCGAGCGGGATGATCTCGACTTCCTTGATCAACTGCTCGCGCATGTTGAGCCGGCGGATGAAATGGGTGGGGATGCCCATCCGGTTCAAGTGGTTGAAGATGTGCTCGGAAATGCGGTTGTTGAGCACGCCCTTGCCATCGACCACTTCATGCTTCTTCTTGTTGAAAGCGGTGGCATCGTCCTTGAAAAACTGGATCAGCGTCCCCGGCTCAGGGCCCTCATAGAGGATCTTGGCCTTGCCTTCGTAAATGCGGCGGCGATTTTTCATTTGATTTTTTCTCTGGATCTGCGGGCAAGCGGCGAGTGACCGGTTCCTGCCCGTCTGCCTAAATTAGTATGGCGAAGGCGGCGTTCAATGCCGGTGTTATCGCAATCGTCTTGTTTGCTCAATCGGCAAATCCCGCGAATCAACCGCTTTCCGGACTGAAATGCCGCAGCGCAGCATGCGACGAAGCATATTGACCGGCCCGCGGCCTTTTGGTTTGTGCTTGCCCACCACACATAATCACCGCCAAGCGAATCGGATTGATCGGAGGGACGTTATGAGCAGCATGAAAGACCGCGAAGAGGGTTTTGAGCGCAAATTCGCCTTCGACGAGGAGCTTCGCTTCAAGGCCGCGGCGCGCCGCAACAAGGCGCTTGGCCTGTGGGCCGCCGAGAAACTGGGCAAATCCGGCGCCGATGCCGAAGCCTATGCCAAGGAAGTGGTGGTCTCCGATATCGAGGAAGCGGGCGACCACGATGTCTTCCGCAAGATACGCACGGATTTTGACGCGGCCGGCGTCGCCCAGTCCGACCATCAGATCCGCCGGACCATGGACGAGCTGATGGCGCAGGCGATCGAGGAGATCAAGAACAGCTGAGGCTGTGCGGACATGATGTCGTCCGACAACCGCTTTGCCCGTTTCGGCATCATCCCCTATCTCTTTGTTTTTACGCAATTCCGGACGGAAAACCGTTACACACTTTTCCTGGAATTGCTCTGACTGGACCAATCGACCGCTCGGCCAAGCCGGGCGGTTTTTCTTTGCCTTCGCGTCGTTTCCGGCCAAAACTGCGGATTGTTCACAAGGAAACTTCCGATGTCGCTCAAGTCCCGCCTGGCCGCCGACGAAACGCTGTTCACCGCCTGGTCGGGCGTGCCGGACGCGCTGACGGTCGAAATCATCGCCAAGCAGGGTTTTGACGCCGTCACCCTCGACATGCAGCATGGCGGACATCATGAGGACAGCGTGCTGCGCGGCCTGGTGCCGGTGCTCGCCGCCAACAAGCCGGCGCTGGTGCGCATTCCGGTCGGACGCTTCGACATGGCAAGCCGCGCGCTCGATTTCGGCGCCGAGGCGGTGATCGCGCCGATGGTGAACTCCGTGGCCGATGCAAGGCAATTCGCCGCCGCGATGAAATATCCGCCGCTGGGCGAACGCTCCTGGGGCCCGACCTATGCTTTCCCGCGCCATGGCAAGGGCGACCATGCCGAATGGCTGCGCGACACGAACCAGCGCACCATGGCTTTCGCCATGGTCGAGACGCGGGCTGCCCTCGAGGCGCTGGACGGTATTTTGGATACGCCCGGCATCGACGGCATCTTCGTCGGTCCGTCGGATTTCTCGATCGCCTGGTCGAACGGCACCACCATCAACTCGACGCTGGAAAGCATGATGGAGACGGTCGCGTCGATCGCCGAGCGGACCCGCAAGGCCGGCAAGCATGCCGCGATCTATGTCATCGAACCGGCGATTGCCGGGCGCGTCGTGTCGATGGGTTTTCGGCTGCTCGCCATGGGCTCGGACCACACGCTGATCTCGCTCGGCGCGAAAACGCTGCTGAAGAGCATGCGGGATTCGATCGGCTCCTAGGCGCCGATCAGGGTTCTTTCAGTTCCGTCAGGAATTTGGCGAAAGTCATCGAACCCTCGGGCCACGGGCCGAAGCCGGCGTCGTGGTTGAGATGGCCTGCCTCGCCGGCGTCGATGAAGAGCGATCCCCAGGCGGCAGCAATGTCCTCGGCGACCTCGAAGGCGCAGAACGGATCGTTGCGGCTGGCGATCACGATGGACGGAAAGGGCAGGGGATCGCGCGAATAGGGGCCGAAGGTCATCAGATGCCTTGGCCTGATTTCCGGATTGGAGACGTCGGGCGGCGCGACGAAGAAGGCTCCGGCGACCGGCTTCTGGAATTGCGGGATGGCCTGCACCGCCGCCGTCACGCCCAGCGAGTGCGCAACAAGCACCACGGGCCGCTCGGCCTCGTTGACGGCGTTGGCCACGCTCGCCGTCCAGTCCTCACGCACGGGTTTGGTCCATTCCGCCTGCTCGACCCGGCGCGCCGTCGACAGTTTCGATTGCCAGCGGGTCTGCCAGTGCTCGGGGCCGGAATTGGTGTAGCCCGGCACGATCAGGATATCTGCGTCTTTGACTTTCATGGCGCCGATGTAGCGAGCGGCCTTCTTGGCTGCAACCCTGTCGGAAAATTCGGAGCGATCACAATTGTGAACAACTTGTTCGATTCTTGCTCTCTTGTGTGAACGATCGCAATCGACGATTTGGAGGGGAACAAGGAACAATGGCTGGCGGCCACGACAATCCCATGCTGGGATAAGCGCTGCCCGAACGGAGAGTTTGATGAGCGAACTGCCTTTTGCCGCGACCACCCCGGTCAGCGTGTCGCGTGTCGGGCTAAAGGCGCGCGATGCCGAAAGTCTGGCGGCCTATTATCGCGCCATCGTCGGCCTGCAGGAACTGAGCCGCGCCGACGGCACGATCACGCTCGGCGCAGCCAATCGGCCGTTGCTGGTGCTGGAGCAGGATTCTGCGGCCAAGCCGGACGATCCGCGCAGCGCCGGCCTTTTTCACACCGCTTTCCTTTTGCCGTCGCGCGCGGACCTTGGCCGCTGGATCAGCCACGCCGCCGCCAATCGCATCGGCATCGAGGGTGCGTCGGACCATCTGGTCAGCGAGGCGCTCTATCTCACCGATCCGGAAGGCAACGGCATAGAGATCTATGCCGATCGCCGCCCGCAGGACTGGAAATGGAATGGCGACCGTATTGCCATGGCGACCGAGCGGCTGAACCTGCCGGCGGTGGTGGGCAGCGTCCCGGCGGGCGATGCCGGCTGGCAGGGCGCGCCGGAAAACACCATTGTCGGCCACGTGCATCTGCGCGTCGGCCGGCCGGAGGACGCGGAGGCTTGGTGGCATGACCAGTTCGGCTTCGACACTGTCGCCAAATATGGCGGCCAGGCGGTGTTCCTGTCGTCCGGCCATTACCACCACCATATCGGCGCCAATGCCTGGCAGAGCGCCGGCGCCGGCCGCCGCGATCCGTCGCGCTCGGGCCTCGCCTGGGTCGAGATGCGCTCGGACAATGTCAAGGATGAGACGAGCCGTGAGGACCCGTGGGGCACGGTGATCAGGACGGTGCCTGGGAAGGCTTGAGCGACGCCTGCGTCAAGCTGGAGCACCCCTCATCCGTCTCGGCGCTAGCGCGCCGATCCACCTTCTCCCACAGGGGGAGAAGGGAAAACCGCGCCGGAGCCGGCGCCAATCGCGGCGTTCGTGATTAGCTGAGGCGCGGGCGCCAAATTCCCCCTTCTCGCCTTGTGGGAGAAGGTGGCTTGTCGCGAAGCGACAAGACGGATGAGGGGTGTTCCAGCCTGGCGCCAGCGCGCGCCTTTGTTCGGCCTCAAGCCTCTCCGAACACCCGCTTGAAGATCGTGTCGACATGCTTGGTATGATAGCCGAGGTCGAATTTCTCGCGGATCTCGGCTTCGGGCAGCGCCGCCGTCACGTCCTTGTCGGCAAGCAGTTCCTCAAGGAAGTCGGCGCCGTGCTCCCAGACTTTCATGGCGTTGCGCTGCACCAGGCGGTAGGCGTCCTCGCGTGACAGGCCGGCCTGGGTGAGCGCCAGAAGCACGCGCTGTGAATGCACCAGGCCGCGGAACTTGTTGAGGTTCTTCTCCATGTTCTCGGGGTAGACGAGCAGCTTGTCGACGACGCCGGTCAGGCGCGACAGCGCGAAATCCAGCGTCACCGTCGCATCCGGCCCGATCATGCGCTCGACCGAGGAATGCGAAATGTCGCGCTCGTGCCAGAGCGCCACGTCTTCCATCGCCGGCATGGCGTAGGCGCGCACCATGCGGGCGAGGCCGGTGAGATTTTCGGTCAGCACCGGGTTGCGCTTGTGCGGCATAGCCGACGAGCCCTTCTGGCCCGGCGAGAAATACTCTTCCGCTTCCAGCACCTCGGTGCGCTGCAGATGGCGGATCTCTATGGCGAGGCGTTCGACCGACGATGCGATGACGCCAAGCGTGGCGAAGAACATGGCATGGCGGTCGCGCGGGACGACCTGCGTGGACACCGGCTCCGGCTTCAGGCCAAGCTTTGCCGCCACATGCTCTTCGACATAAGGCTCGATGTTGGCGAAGGTGCCGACCGCGCCGGAAATGGCGCAGGTGGCGATGTCTTCGCGCGCGTGCACCAGCCGCTCGCGGCAGCGCGAGAACTCGGCATAGGCCTGCGCCAGCTTGACGCCGAAGGTGGTCGGCTCGGCATGGATACCGTGGCTGCGGCCGATGGTGACGGTGTCCTTGTGCTCGAAGGCGCGGCGCTTCAGCGCCGCGAGCAAGGCGTCGATATCGGCAAGCAGGATGTCGCTGGCCCGGCTCAGCTGCACGGCAAGGCAGGTGTCGAGCACGTCCGACGAGGTCATGCCCTGGTGGATGAAGCGGGCATCGGGTCCGACGAATTCGGCGAGATGGGTCAGGAAAGCGATGACGTCATGCTTGGTCACGCGTTCGATCTCGTCGATCTTGGCGACGTCGAATTTGGCCGCGCCGCCTTTTTCCCAGATCGTCTTCGCCGCTTCCTTCGGAATGACACCCAGCTCTGCCAGCGCATCGCAGGCATGCGCCTCGATCTCGAACCAGATGCGGAAGCGGGTTTCGGGCGACCAGATGGCGACCATTTCCGGCCGGGAATAGCGAGGGATCATCCGTTTTCTAAGTCCTGCCTGGGAGAAGCGTCGGCCGCGTCCTAACAGAGCCAGGCCCAATGCTCAACGCCGCTGCCGCGCAAACCAGGTACTGACCGCGACGAGCGCTGCAAGACGGTTTGTCATCTGTCTCATCAGCGTCATGCTTATCACGCCACGATGAACGAGGCTCGCCGTGCGATGCATCCAATCCGGCGTTCATTTGTTATTGTCGGCCGTCTCGCATCCGAAAGGGCAAATCGCCGTCCAGCGGAGAACCAGCATGAGCACCGACGTCAGCAAGATACGCGGACATATGGAAGTGATCGGCGCCGACGGCGTCCATATCGGCACCGTCGACAAAGTCGAGGGTGATCGGATCAAGCTGACCAAGGCCGACAGCGGCATGGGCTCGCACAAGAACCATCACCACTACATTTCGCTTGCCCTGGTCGCGGAGATTGACGGCCAGAAGGTATGGCTCTCGGCGAATTCGGATGTCGCGGTCACCTTCGAGGAAGAAAAGTCCGATCCGACTTGATTGGCCGTCAACGCGACGACCAAACCGGAAACAAGTCGCCGTCGGCCGGCGTCGCCGCATGGACGCCGCGGCTGATCGCGCGCGCCATGGTGGCGCCGGCGGCTGCGAACAGGTCGATCGCGGCATCGGCGCCGAGCTCGATGCCGCTCCTGCCGGTCGCCAGGGCAAAGACGAGATCGCCGTCGGCCGGCGTGTGCGTCGGCCAGATGGCGCGTGCGAAGCCGTCATGCGCCGAAATCGCCAGTCGCTTGGCCGCGGCCTTGGTCAGGACGGCGTCCGTGGCGATGACGGCGATGGTGGTGCTGCCGCCTTCGGCCTCGCCGCCCATTTGCCTGTCGCGGTATTTCAGCAGGATCTTTCTGGCATCTTCAGGCAGCGGGGCCGGGTAGCCGAGGCCGCCGAACTCGTCGCCGATCTCGAAGGGCGCCGCCCAGAAATGGCGGCTGCGGCCGACCGTCACCGAGCCGGTCGGATTGACGGCGGCGAGCGCGCCGACGGTGACGCCGCTATCGAGCGCGGTCGAGGCGGAGCCCAGCCCGCCTTTGAGGCCGGAGGTCAGGGCGCCGGTGCCGGCGCCAGCCGTGCCGATGGCAAAATCCACTGCTGCCGCCTGCACGGCCCCATAGCCGAGCTCGCGATAGGGCGGATAGCGGCCCCAATCCTTGTCACCGCCATTGCGCAGGTCGAACAGGATCGCGGCCGGCACGATCGGCACGCGGAAGCCGCCGACCTCGACACCGATGTTCTTTTCGCGCAGCGCCGCCTGTACGCCCGAGGCGGCGTCAAGGCCGAAAGCGGAGCCGCCGGACAGAACGACGGCGTGGATCATCGCGATCGAATTCTGCGGCTCGAGCAGGTCGGTCTCGCGCGTGCCCGGTGCGCCGCCCAGCACCTGGACGCCGGCCACGGCGGGCTCGTCGCACAGCACCACCGTGACGCCGGATTTGAGACTGGCGTCGGTGGCATTGCCGACGCGAAGGCCGGCAACGTCGGTGATCAGATTGCGCGGACCGGTGCGGAACATCACTTGTCCTCCAGCGGCACGAAATGCGTGCCGTCGAAGCGGAAGAGGCGGAACGGATTCTGGCTGAGATCGCCCTTGTCGTCGAAGCGGACGGTGCCGATCGCGGTCGCAAAATCACGGCCGGTCAGCGCTTCGCCGAGCGGCTGCCCAGTGCTTTGCGCACCGGCCAGCGCGGACTTGGCGACCTCGACCGCGGCATAGGCCGGAAGCGTGTAGCCGTCCGGCACGATGTTCTTCGCTGCGAAAGCCTGCACCACCTTGGGATCGGCGATCTCCGACCATTCCGGCGGGGCGATCATCAGCGTGCCGACGGCATAGGGCACATCGCCCGGCGGCGTGCGCAGGTTTTCGCCACCGGCAAAGGTGATGCCGGCATCGAGCTGGGCGGCGTCGCGGCCCATAATAGCGACATCCTCGCCGTCGCCGCCGGCGAACACCTTGGTCGCGCCGGCCTTCTTCAACCGGCCGATCAGCCCGATCTGGTTGTCGAGCTGCGGCCGGAACGTGTCGGCGAAGACCGGTTTCAAGGCAGCCTGCTCGGCTGCGGCGCGAAAGGTCTCGGCCATCTCGCGGCCATAGATGGTGCCGTCATCGACGATGGCGAACAGGTCGTCGCGCCAGAGCTGGATTAGCTTGGCGGCGACCGCATTGCGCTCATCGTCGCCGCGCGGCCCGAGCCGGTAGACCGGCCAGCCGGTCTTGGCGCGCCGGTCGGTCAGGCTTTCGGTGCGCACGCCGACCGTGATGACCGGGATGTTGGCATCCTTCAGGATCGGCAGCGCCGCCTCGATCGCGTCAGTGCAGAGAAAGCCCACCACGACATTGACCTTGGCATCGACGAATTCCTTCGCTGCTGCGGTGCCGCCATCGGCGGTGCAGGCATCGTCCACGGCCTTGATCGCGATGCCGTTCGCCTCCCCCGCCAGGCCGGCGCCGGCCTCGATCTGCTTGCCGAGGATCGCCGATGAGCCGGAAAGCGGCGCGGCAACGCCGACCAGCGTCTCAGCGTCGGCGCTCGCGGCCAGCGACAACCAGAGCAGCACGGCTGATGTCGTCGTGAGAAGACGCATTCGGGCTAAGAGATCCTCCATGCCGGGAATACAGTCCCGACACTATTCCAGAAAATGCCTAAAGGCTGGCTAAGCGCCGCGCAACACGCGAATTTGCGGATTGCGGTCAAGCACTTCGCCCATGCTATGCAACTTGTGGCGTGCAATATGCCGCCATATATAACGAACTGGTTTCGACAGGTGGACATCGGGTGCTGAAGATCAATGATATCGGGCCGCAGCATTATCGCGATGCGATGGCGCATTTTGCCGGCCATGTGCATGTGGTGACGACCGACGGGCCCGGCGGCAAAAGGGGCGCGACGGTGATCGCCGCCTGTTCGGTCTCGGACACCCCGCCGACGGTGCTGGTCTGCCTCAACCGCGAGAACGCCAAGAACGAGGCTTTCATCAAGAACGGCAAGTTCGCGCTCAACACCCTCGCATCGGACCAGGAAGCCGTATCGGTCGCCTTTTCCGGCATCACCGGCCTGCCGGTGGAGGAGCGCTTCGCGCTTGCTGAATGGGATGTGATCTCGACTGGCGCCCCGACGCTGAAAGGCGCGCTGGCCGTGTTCGACTGCGAGATCATCGATAGCAAGGACCTTGCCACCCACCGTGTGCTTTTTGGCAAGGTGACAGGCCTACGCATCGGCGATAATTTGCGGCCGCTGATCTACCACAACCGCGGCTATCATTTTCTTTGAACGTGCAAGCGGGATCCACGGAGACAAGATGACCGCGCCGCGCCCCGCGCCGAAAACGATCGACGAAACGCTCGATCTTTTGACAGGCGCGGATTATGTCGCGGACCGTTCGCTGGCGACGGTGCTGTTTCTTTCACTGCGCATGAAGCGGCCCTTGTTCCTCGAAGGCGAGGCGGGCGTCGGCAAGACCGAGATCGCCAAAGTGCTGGCCGGCGCGCTCGGCCGCCGGCTGATCCGCCTGCAATGCTATGAAGGGCTCGACGTCTCCTCGGCTGTCTATGAGTGGAATTACGCCGCGCAGATGATCGAGATCCGCATGGAGGAGGCGGCGGGCAAGGTCGTGCGCTCCGACATGGAGCGCAACGTCTTTTCCGAAAAATACCTGATCCGCCGCCCGGTGCTCGACGCGCTGACCGGCAAGGCGGGTGCCGCGCCGGTGTTCCTGATCGACGAGCTCGATCGCACCGACGAAGCTTTCGAGGCGTTCCTGCTCGAGATCCTGTCGGACTTCCAGGTGACCGTCCCGGAACTGGGCACGATCAAGGCGGAAGAGCCGCCGATCGTCATCATCACCACCAACCGGACACGCGAGATTCACGACGCGCTGAAGCGTCGCTGTCTCTATCACTGGGTCGACTATCCGAACGCCGAGCGCGAGCTGGAGATCGTGCGGCGCAAGGTGCCGCAGGCGAACCGCCGGCTGTCGGCGGAGGTCGTGTCCTTCATCCAGAAGCTGCGCCAGGTCGAGCTGTTCAAGGCGCCCGGCGTCGCCGAAACCATCGACTGGGCCGGCGCCTTGACCGAACTCGACAAGGTGGCGCTCGATCCGGAGACCGTGTCGGACACCATCGGCGTGCTTTTGAAATATCAGGACGACATCGCCCGTATCGGCGAGGGCGAGGGCCGGCGCATCCTCAATGAGGTGAAGGCCGAGCTGTCGGCGGCGGAGTAGGCGCGATGCCTGTGCCGCGTCCGGAACCCAAGGAAGCGCTCGCCGATGGGCGCATCGCCGACAACATCGTCTATTTCGCGCGTACGTTGCGCAAGGCAGGCATGCGCGTCGGTCCGGCTTCCGTGAAGGACGCCATCGAGGCGGTGCTTGCCGCCGGCATCGGCTCGCGCGACGATTTCTACTGGACGCTGCATGCAGTGCTCGTCTCGCGGCGCGAGGACCATCCTGTCTTCGACGAGGCCTTCCGCCTGTTCTGGAAATCGCGCGAGCTGATCGAGAAGCTACTGGCGATTTTTTCGCCGGTCGCTGCGGACAATGCTGAGAAGCAGAAGCCGCGGGCGGCCGAGAACCGCGTCAGCCAGGCGATGTTCGAGGGCCATCGGAAGCACCAGCCGGTGCGCGAAGTGCCGGAAATCGAGGTCGATGCGCGCCTCACTTTTTCCGGCAACGAGGTGCTGCGCGGCAAGGATTTTGCCCAGATGGATGCGGCGGAGATGGCCGAAGCCAAAAAGGCGATCGCGGCCTTGCGCCTGCCCTTCGATCTTATCCGCACGCGGCGCTTCAGGGCGGACGCGCAAGGGGGCCGCATCGATCCGCGCGCCATGATGCGCTCGGCCGCGCGCACCGGCGGCGAGCTTATCCTGCCAAAATTCCGGTCTCCGCGCGAAGCGCATCCGCCGCTGGTCGTTCTGGCCGACATTTCCGGCTCGATGAGCCAGTATACGCGCATCTTCCTGCATTTCCTGCATGCGCTGACGGAGAAGCGCCGGCGCGTGCACGCCTTCGTCTTCGGCACGCGGTTGACTAACCTGACCCGCCAGATGCGCCATCGCGATCCCGACGAGGCGCTGGCCGAATGCTCGGCGGCGGTGAAGGACTGGTCGGGCGGCACCCGCATCGGCGACACGCTTGCCGAGTTCAACCGGCTGTGGTCGCGGCGCGTGCTGGGGCAGGGCGCCGTGGTGCTTCTCATCACCGACGGGCTGGAGCGCGACGACGTCGCCGGCCTTTCGCAAGAGATGGAGCGGTTGCATAAATCCTGCCGGCGGCTGATCTGGCTCAATCCGCTTTTGCGCTTCGACGGTTTTGAGGCCCGCGCCCGTGGCGTGAAAGCGATGCTGCCCTATGTCGATGAGTTCCGGGCAGTGCACAATCTCGACGCGCTGGCCGATCTTTGCGCCTCGCTCGACCAGCGGCCGGCGGCTTCGGTCGACCCGCGCCGCTGGCGGCAAGCTGGCGGGAGGCAGGCTGCGTAGCCATATGTTTCCTTAGCGGGAAACCAACGTTTACCGTAGGGACGACCAAGGTTTCCCTTGAAAAACAGACTTTGCGAGAAGCGACGATGGATGAGAGCATTTATCTCGACGAGGCCCGCGATCCGCTGATCATCGCGGAAGGCTGGATGAAGGACGGCAAGGATGTCGCCATCGCGACCGTGGTCGAGACCTGGGGTTCGGCGCCTCGCCCGGTCGGCAGCCATCTGGTTATTGACGCCGAGGGCAATTTCCATGGCTCGGTCTCCGGCGGCTGTGTCGAGGGCGCCGTGGTGACCGAGGCGATGGACGTCATCGGCTCGGGCAAGGCCAGGATGCTGGAATTCGGCGTCGCCGACGAGACCGCCTGGCAGGTGGGCCTGTCCTGTGGCGGGCGCATCAAGGTCTATGTCGAAAGGCTGGGCTGATCACAGATGGATCCCTACGTCCTGAAGACACTGAACGAAGAACGCCGCGCCCGCCGCGCCGCGGTGCTTGTCACCGACCTGGGCGACGGTCGCGACCGCATCGTGCGCGAGGGCGACCATGTTGCGGGCGATCTCGGCGCGGCGATCGCCAATGCGTTCCGCACCGGCAATTCACAATCGGTGGAGGCGGAAGGGCGGACGTTCTTTCTCAACGCCCATCTGCCGCGTCCGCGTCTGGTGGTGATCGGCGCCGTGCATATCAGCCAGGCGCTGGCGCCGATGGCGAAGATCGCCGGCTATCCGGTCGAGATCATCGATCCGCGCACCGCGTTTGCGACCCCGGAACGGTTCCCCGACGTCGCGCTGCATGCCGAATGGCCGCAGGATGTGCTGAAGCGTGCGCCGCTCGACAACTATACCGCCCTTGCCGCCGTCACCCACGATCCGAAGATCGACGATTTCGCGCTGAAGGCGGCGCTCGACGCGCGATGCTTCTATGTCGGGGCGTTGGGCAGCCGCAAAACCCACGCCAAGCGTGTCGAACGCCTGCTGGCGCTCGGCGCCGGTGCCGACCAGATCGCCCGCATCCACGCGCCGATCGGCCTCGATATCGGTGCTGCCAGTCCGGCCGAGATCGCCGTCGCCGTCCTTGCGCAGACGATCCACGCCTTCCGCTCGCGCGGTCTCGAAGCAAAAGGCGCCGTGGCGTGAAATTCGGACCGGTTCCGATCGACGAGGCGGAAGGGGCGGTGCTGGCGCATGCGACCACCGCCGGCGAAAAACGCTTCCGCAAGGCGCACCGATTGAGCCGAGACGATATCGCGGCGCTCAAGGCGGCGGGCGTCGGCGAAGTCGTCGCCGCGGTGCTTGCCGAGGATGATCTCGACGAGGATGCCGCTGCCGATAGGATCGCCGCCGCCATGCGGCACCGCAACATCGAGGTCAAGCCGGCCGCGACCGGGCGGGTGAATTTGCATGCGGAAGCCTCAGGCGTCTTTACCGTTGACGCCGCAATGATCGACGCCATTAATGCCGTCGATCCGGCCGTCACCATCGCGACGCTGGCGCGGCACGCGCCGGTCGAGAAGGGGCAGATGGTTGCGACGGTGAAGATCATCCCCTTTGCCGTCGCCGCAAGCCTGGTGGACAGCGTGGTGAGGATCTGCGCCGGCCGCGAAATATTTGCCGTCAATGCCTATCGCCCCGTAACTGTCGGCGTCATCCAGACGATGCTTCCCGGCGTCAAGCCGAGCGTGCTCGGCAAGACGCTGCGCGTCACCGAGGCGCGCCTGGCGCGTTTCGGCGGCCGACTTACGGCCGAGCGGCGCACGCCGCATGAGGTCGCGCCGGTCGCCACGGCCGCAACCCAGCTGGCGCGCGACAATGACATGGTGGTGATCTTCGGCGCCTCGGCGATGAGCGACTTCGCCGATGTCGTGCCGGCCGCGATCGAGCGTGCCGGGGGGACCGTCGTGCGCGCGGGCATGCCGGTCGATCCCGGCAATCTGCTGGTGCTCGGAACCCTCGACGGCAAGCGCATTGTCGGCGCGCCCGGCTGCGCGCGCAGCCCGAAGGAGAACGGTTTCGACTGGGTGCTCGATCGGCTGGTTGCCGGGCTTGAAGTGACCGCGAGCGACATTGCCGGCATGGGCGTCGGCGGGCTTTTGATGGAAATCCCGACCCGGCCGCAGCCGCGCGAGCCGGCGCCGCAGCCGGCAAGGTCGGCGCTGAAAGTCGATATCGTGCTCCTGGCCGCCGGCCGCTCGAGCCGGATGGGCGGGCCGAACAAGCTTTTGGCGCTGTTCGACGGCGAGCCGCTTGTGCGCCGCACCGCCGGTCGTGCGCTGGGCTCGAAAGCCGCGGCCACCGTCGTCGTCACCGGCCATCAGCGCGAGCGCGTGCGTTCGGCGCTTGGCGGTCTTGGCGTGACATTCGTGGACAACCCGGATTTCGCCGATGGACTCGCTTCGTCGTTGAAGGCGGGTATCGCGAAGGTCGCGCCCGACGCGGCCGGCGCCATGATCGTGCTTGGCGACATGCCGGGCGTTTCGTCGAAAGACCTCGACAGCCTGATCGACGCGTTCCGCCGCGCCGGCGGCCGCTCCGTGGTGCGCGCTTCGCACCAGGGCAAGCGCGGCAATCCGGTGCTTTTGCCGCGATCGCTTTTCGCGGCTGTCGCGCAGCTCGAGGGCGATACCGGCGCGCGCCATCTGGTCGAGGCCGAGGGCCTTGACGTTGTCGATGTCGAGATCGGGCAGGGCGCCTCGATCGATGTCGACACGCGCGAGGCGCTGGAAGGGGCGGGCGGCGTTCTGCAGGATTGACAAAGCGGAGCCGAATTTCGCATGCCTCTCGGCATGGCTTTGCGTTTCCGACTTTTCTTCGCCCTGATCGCCGTGACAGCGCTTTCCCTCTCGACGGCCGAGGGGCAAACGCTTTCGCTGAAATCGTTCAAGGACGATCTGTTCGCCTATCCGGCGACACTGTCGACCGGCGACAATGGCGCTTACACCGTCCTCGACTATCGCGAGATGCGCGACATCAACCAACGCGACGAGGTGCCGGAAAAGCGCGTGCATGCGCAATACACCGATCCCGGGGTGCGCAAGGTGCAGCAGGACCTGATGCTGAAGACCGATGCCGGCGATATCAGGCATGTCGCGGTCGGCAGGACGGAAGGCGCTTCCATCATCGTGCTCTATCTTCACGGGCAAGGCGGCAGCCGCAAGCAAGGCGTGGACGACTTCACCTTCGGCGGCAATTTCAATCGCATCAAGAACCTGATGGCCGCCAACAACGGGCTCTATCTTTCGCCCGATTTCCCCGATTTCGGCGACAAGGGCGCGGCGCAGGTCGCGGCGCTCATCGACCACTATGCCGAGACATCGCCGAGCGCGAAAATCTTCGTCGCCTGCGGCTCGATGGGCGGGATCATCTGCTGGAAGCTCGCCGCGCGCAAGGACACGGGCGGCCGCATCAGCGGGCTGCTGTTGCTCGGCTCGCTGTGGGACGAAAGCTTTCTCACCAGCCCCGCCTTCAAGCGCCGCGTACCGGTGTTTTTCGGCCAGGGCAGCCATGACATGGTCTTCCCGGTGGAGAAGCAGGAAGCCTTCTTCCGCTCGATTCTGGCCAGGAAGTCTTATCCGACCCGCTTCGTGCGGTTCGAAACCGGCACGCACGGCACACCGATCCGCATGGTCGACTGGCGCGGCACGCTGAACTGGATGCTGACGAAGGCTCCCTGATTTCCTCTGCCGAGGCTCAAGGCGCCGTGTTGTAATCGATGATTGTCTGCGGATTTTGCTCGCCGTCATAGGATGCATCGACGTCATACTGGACGAGCGAGAAATCGCCGTTGCGGAAGAGGTAGGTTCCCGATGACGAGGCATCCCCCACACCACGCCATTTGTTGGATGTGGTGATGGTTTTTGTGTTGTCGTCATAGTCCGAGTTGGTCGCCCAGCCGCTGGTCTTGAAACCAATGATGTGGATCGATTCGACCTTGCCTTCGCTGTTGTTGTTCTCGTAGCGGATGTCGAGGTCCGGCTCGGTGAACTGCAACTGTGAGACGCCGTTAACATCGTCGGCGATGTAGTAGACCGCCGTCTCGTTGTAGGCGGCCATCGAGCAGAAGAAGCGGAACAGCCGCGTCTCGCGCTCCGGGTCGTTGGGCTGGGCGTTCTTGTCCTTGTAATGAATGGAATGAGCCTCGGGCTCGCCGATCGGCTTGCCCTCTGGATCCTGCTTGTCGCATTGGTCGCCATAGGTGGCGAGGAAGGCTTTCTTGGCCTGCTCCAGCGCCTCGTCCTTCTTCGGTGGCGGCGGACCGTCGCCGCAGCTTGCCGGCACGGCGCTGTCGAAATCCTCGGTCGACGGCTTCAGCGCGCCCTTGTCGATGAAGATCGGCTGGAAGGGCGGCTCCTGGATCTGCGCGTTGACCTGGCGGACCGTGTAGCAGCCGGCGAAAACCTTGGCCTCGCCCTTCTTGTCGGTCGCCTGGATGGCGACCGGAACGCTGTAGTAGATGCTGCCGGCAGCACCGTCCTCCGAGATGGCGCCAGTCTTGACTTCGACGCTGTCGGTGCCGTCGTAACCCTTGACGAAGGCATTGAAGTCCTTTGCCGGCTTCGTATCGCCGAAATAGCCCCAGGCACGGGCGAATTCGTGACGGTTGATGGCGCTGTAAAGCGAGCGGACGACCGCATCGGCGCTTGATCGGTCATCGACATAGGGCGCATCCGCCGCGGACGCGGAATGCGTGAGGCCGGCCAATGAGAAAAAGACAGTCGCTGCGAAAGTGGCTCTTTTCATCGAATCCTCCGCTCGGTAACGAAAATACTACCACGGCGATTGCGGCGGCGCGGTGACGCCATAGCCACGGCCGCTTGAAGAATCGTGGCGGGAGGCGCTAGTTCACGGCCCGCGGCGCTGGGCCGCGTGGGGAGATTGCCCGTGACCATTTCCATGTACGACATATCAGTGGGCGTTTTTTCCGCCAGGCTGAAGGCGCTGGCCAGCGTCTTGACGGCGGCGGAGCAGAATGCCGGCGAACGCAAGATTGATCCGCAGGTGTTCCTCACGGCGCGGCTGGCGCCCGACATGTTCGCGCTGGCCAGGCAGATCCAGATCGCCACCGACCATGCCAAGGGCGCGCCGTCGCGGCTCGCCGGCCGCGAGGTGCCGAAATATGAGGACAATGAAGCGAGCTTCGGAGAGCTGCAGGCCCGGATCGCCAAGACGCTCGATTATCTGGCGACATTTGCGGCGGCCGATCTGGAAGGATCTGAGGACAGGACGGTCGAAGTGCGGCTCGGCGGCCGCGAAACCACGCTGCCTGGCCTGCAATATCTGCTGCACCTGGCGATGCCGAATTTCTATTTCCACGTCACCACAGCCTACGACATCCTGCGCCACAATGGCGTGCCGCTCAGCAAGCAGACTTTTCTCGGAAATCGTTGATGTTGAATGGCTTGGAGGTTTCCCGGGATTCCGGGAAACCTCTTTGGCTCAGCTCAGCGGATCGACATTTCGCGCGCGATGCGCGGAAAATCCGCCGGCTTGACGCCGATATCGGCGCGGTCCGCATTGCTCATCGCGTTCAGAAGCGCAAGCGCCGAGCGGTAACGCTGGTGTTCCTGCGGCCTCGGCCGAGCGAACATTTCAGTGAAGAACCCCATGACTCAGTTGCCCCAGTTGGTCCTCCCGACGCCAGCATATAGGCGATTTGTTAAATTGTGCAGTGCAGCATTTGCATGGCTGCCATGCCGCGACAATTTTCCCGCCACAATCGATTTTCCGTGAAACTTTTCGGTAGGCTCGACCGTAGGCAACCGTGCCGGCATATGGCTGGCTTTTTCCTCGCCACTCCTGGCGAACTTGCCGGACTGCAAAGAGCAGTCCGGCTTTTTATTGTCCGATGACGTGTTGCCGGGCGGAAAAGCCGCCAATTGTCAGCATCGCCAGAATTCATTCTTAACGAGAGCTCCTTATGTTTGGCGGCATCAGTGCATGCCGTCACGATAGGAGGTTGAGATCGGCACCGGGAATAAGCTCGATTTCGCTTCGTTGCTCGACGACCTGATCGTCGCCTCGGAGAAAGGTGAAGACGAGGGCGCCCGGCCGTCTATCCCGTTCGACTATCTGTCCGTGGCCGATGAACTGCATTCCGGCCGCATCAAGGTCGCCGGCGAGAGCGTCGCCGCCGAATATCGCGAGTCCGCCGCCGACCTCGCTGCCGAGTTCGCAGCACTTCTCGACCAGGCGAAACTGACGCTTGCCGGCGAAGAGCAGTGGCCAGAGGAGAAGCTGCCGCCGATCGATCCCGAAGCGATCGCCGGCGAGCTCGGCCTCGACCGTCCGGCCAAGAACACCGATTTCGGTCGCATCCGCCGTAACTTCGCCTTCGCCAACCATCCGGACCGGGTCGCGCCGCATCTGCGCCAGCGTGCCATGATCCGCATGCAGGTTGCCAACATGCTGATTGACGAGGCCAAGCGGCGGGCGCTGGCCGGGGCGAGGCGGTAGTTCCCTCCATCAGAGACTTCGCTATCGAAATTGGCTGGAGCCTCTCCAATATTCGTCATCCTTGGGCGTAGCGGCGCGAAGCGGAGCGCAGACCCAAGGATCCATTCCGTGACCTTCAACGTAGAGTGCGACGGTGCAGAATTCTGTAACCGCTGCAACGCTTTAGGGTAACGGAATGGATTCCAGGGTCTGCGAGCGTCGCTTCGCTCCTTGCTCCGCCCTAGAATGACGAACTGACTGACGCTTCGGCCAATCTCGAAACTGGGCGGCTTTGCAAAACGCAAGCGTTTTGCTCTATGTTCAACCTCCTCCCCGCGCTGTCCGCGCAAACCTCCCGCCGGAGAATTCCATGCATAAGCGCCGCCTCGGTCGGACCGATCTCCTTGTTTCGCAAATCTGCCTCGGCTCGATGACCTGGGGTCAGCAGAACAGCGAGGCGGAAGGCCACGCGCAGATGGACCTGGCGTTCTCGCGCGGGGTGAATTTCATCGACACGGCCGAGCTTTACCCGATCCCGCCCAAGGCAGAGACGCAAGGGCGAACCGAGAGGATCATCGGCAGCTGGATGAAGGCCAATCGAAACCGCGACAAGGTCATCCTTGCCTCGAAGGTGGTCGGCCGCACGGCCAACGCATGGTTCCGCGGCGATCGTCCGTCGAAGCTGGTGCGCGCCGACATTTTCGACGCGGTCGAGAAATCGCTGGCCAAGCTCGGCACCGACTATATCGACCTCTACCAGATCCACTGGCCGGACCGGGACATTCCGTGGGGTTCGAACCCGACGCGGATCGGAGCGGTGGCGCGCCGGGCCGACGCCGCAGCCGCGCCCGCAGACGAAACACCGATTGCCGAGACGCTCGCCGTCTTCGAGGACCTGGTGAAAGCCGGCAAGATCCGCCATCTCGGCCTCTCGAACGAAAGCTCCTGGGGCGTCATGCGTTTCGTCTTCGAAGCCGAGAAGGGCTCCGGCCCGCGCGTCGCCTCGCTGCAGAACGCCTACAACCTCGTCAACCGCACCTTCGAGGTGAACCTTGCGGAGGTCTGCGCGCGCGAGGAGATCGCGTTTCTTCCCTATTCGCCGTTGGCGCAGGGTTATCTCACCGGAAAATACGATCATGGCGCGCGACCGCAGGGCTCGCGCTCGCAGCTGTTCAACCGAGGCCAGCGCTACGAGACGCCGAACGCGGCGGAGGTGCTGCTTCATTACAATGAGCTGGCACGTTCCTTCGGCATGGAGCCAGCGCTTTTTGCCAACGCCTATGTGGCGAGCCGGCCCTTCGTGACCGCGAACATCGTCGGCGCGACCACGATCGCGCAGCTCGGGACGGCGCTGTCCTCGGTCGATGTCGCTTGGACGGATGAGATGCAGAAAGCGGTCGACGCCATCCACCAACGTGTCGGCAATCCGTGCCCTTAAGCGAGAAAAAACAAAGGGATGGAGACGATGGCAGAATTTCCGATCGAAGCCGTACGCGGCAAGTTTCCGGCGCTTTCGCTGACCGATGACGGGCGTCGCCGCATCTATCTGGACAATCCCGCCGGCACACAGGTGCCACAAGCGGTGGCCGACGCAGTATCCCGCTGCCTGCTGACGACCAATGCCAATCTCGGTGGTTTCTTTGAAACGACGGTCGCGGCCCAAAAAGTGGTCGACGCTGCGCATGCCGCGATGGCCGATTTCCTGAACGCACCGAGCGTCGAGGAGATCGTCATCGGCGCCAACATGACGACGCTGACCTACCACATGTCGCGCACGCTTGGCCGGACGATGAAACCTGGCGACGAGATCATCGTCACGCGCATGGACCATGAGGGCAATGTCTCGCCCTGGCTGCAGCTTGCCGAGGATCTCGGCCTTGTCGTGCGCTTCCTGCCGTTCGACGAGCGGAGCTGGCAGGTGGAGGAGACGGCGCTCAAGGGACTGCTTTCGGAAAAGACGCGGCTTGTCGCGCTGAACTATGCCTCCAATCTCACCGGCTCGATCAACAAGGTGAAGGCGCTGACGGCGGCAGCTAAACAGGCCGGCGCGCTGGTTTATGTCGATGCCGTGCAATTCGCGCCGCACGGGCTGGTCGACGTGCAGGCGCTCGGCTGCGATTTCCTGATCTGCTCGGCCTATAAATTCTTCGGGCCGCATATGGGCTTATTGTGGGGCCGGCGCGACGTCATCGACGCGCTCCAGCCTTACAAATGCCGCTGCTCGTCGAACGTCCTGCCCGAGCGGTTCGAGCTCGGCACGCCGCAGATCGAGCTGATGGCCGGGTTGACGGCGGCAATCGACTATTTCGCCGATCTCGGCGCTGCCGCCGGCGAGAGCGGGTCGCCGCGGCAGCGGATCGCCAAGGCGTTCGAGGTCTCGATCGCTTACGAGAATACGCTTGCCCGGCAACTGATCGAAGGCCTGTCCGACATCGAGGGGCTGGTCATCCACGGCATCATCGATCCGGAACGCCTCGCCGAGCGGGTGCCGACCGTGTCCTTCACCGTCGAAGGCATCGCGCCCGAGACGATCGTGCGGCAGATGAATGCCGAGAACATCTTCGTCTGGTCCGGCCACAATTATGCGTGGGAGGTCGTCCACCAGCTCGGAATACCCGCCGAGCAGGGCGTCGTGCGCATCGGCATCGCGCATTACAACACGGCCGCCGAGATCGAGGAGACGCTGGAGAGCGTGCACCGCGTGATCGCGATGCTGCGGCAGCAGCGCTCTTAAGGCCGCCTAACGCTTCCCGCCGAAGCCGGTGAGGAATGCGGTGAGGTTGTCGCCGAGCGCATCGCAGAGATAGCCGCCTTCCTGGACAATGACCGTCGGCAGGCCGAGTCCGGCGATCGCTTCGCCGATGCGCGAGAAGCCTTGCGTCGTCACCGACAGGCCGCCGAACGGATCACCCTCGAAGGCGTCCAGGCCGAGCGCCACGACCAGCGCTTCCGGCGCGAAGGCGCGGATGCGCTGGAAGGCCGTCGCCAGCACTTCGAGAAAGGCCGCGTCGCCGGACTTGCGCGGCAGCGGCAGGTTGAGATTGTAGCCGAGGCCGGGACCTTCGCCGCGCTCGTCTGAATATCCCCAGAAGAATGGGTAGAAGCGCACCGGATCGGCGTGCAGCGAGACGGTGAGCACGTCGGGGCGGGCATAGAAGATGCCTTGCGTGCCGTTGCCGTGATGCAGGTCGACATCGAGGATGGCGACGCGGGCGGCGTTCTTGCGCAGCACCTGCGCCGCGACCGCCGAATTGTTGATGAAGCAGAAGCCGCCGGCGACATCGGCGAAAGCATGATGGCCGGGCGGACGGCAAAGCGCATAGGCAGAGGGCGCGCCGGCCATCACCGCTTCAGCGGCTTCCACCGCGCTCCAGGCGCTCCACAGCGCGCTGTTCCAGGTCTCGGCCGAGATCGGGCAGGCGGTGTCGGCCATGTGGTAGCCGGCCTGGCCGACAGCCGAGGCCGGGTAGGAGCCGGCGCGGGCGATCGGATGGATGTTTGGGATGACTTCCGCCGAGGCGCCTTCGATGCGCTGCCAGCGCGCAAAAATGTGCTCGAGAAAATCGAGATATTCAGGCGTATGCACCGCGGCGATCGGGCCAAGTCCATGATTGCCTGGACGTTCGATCGTCAAGCCGGCCAATCTTGCGCCGGCTAACAATCGTTCAACCCGCTCCGGCTTTTCCGGGTTGGGCTGCGGCGCGCCGCTGGAGAGGAAAGCTTTCGGGTCATGGCGCTTCTGCTCCTCGGCATAGAAGGCTTTCATCATCATTCCTCCGGCGTATCGGCAAAGGCGAAAAAGGCATCGCCGACGATTTTCTGCACCTGCTCATAGCTCGACCGGCCGATGCCCAGTCTTTCGTAGAAGGCCTTGGCCGTCTCATTGTCGGTATCGACGGACAGCCTCAGATAGCTACCGCCCGCCGCGCGGCATTCCTTCGCCACGCGTCTGAGCAGTTTTTCGCCGATGCGGCGGCCGCGGAAGCGATCCTCGACATAAAGGTCCTGCACATAGACGCCTGGTCGGCCCATCCAGGTCGAGAAGATCGGAAAATGCAGGCAAAGCCCGGCGAACTCGCCGTCGATCTCAGCGATCAGGGTCGAGAAGGCGGGTTTGGCGCCGAAGCCGTAGCGGCGCAGATCCTCGGGCGTCGAAGTGATTTCCTGATGCGCGCCGATATCGGTACCGAGGCGCAGCAGGGCGGCGTGGATGGTTTCGACATCATCGATGGTGCCGGGGCGGAGGGTGATTGGTGCCGGCATCAAAACACCTTTCTCATCCCTCCACCGGCAGATCGAGTTCCTCCGCCAGCGCCTCCAGCGAATCTCCGATGATGGAAATCATCTCGCCGATCTGGTCTCTGGTGATGATCATCGGCGGCGCCACCATGAAATTGTCGCCGTCGACGCCGCCCTTGACCTTGCGGCCATAGATGATCAGGCCGCGCGCATAGGCGTGGTCGAGCAGGCGCTGCGTCGCCTTGCTGGCCGGGTCGATCGGCTTCAGTGTCTCCGGATCGGCGACCATTTCGGCGCCGGTGAGCAGGCCCTTGCCGCGCACGTCGGCGATGAAGGGGAAGCGCTTTTGCAAGCCCTTCAACTCCGCCATCAGCACGTCGCCCATGGCGGCGGCGTTGACGATGAGATCGAGCCGGTCCATCTCGCCGAGCACGGCGAGGCCGGCGGCGCAGGCAAGCGGATTGCCGGCATAGGTGTGGCCGTGCTGGAAACCGCCGGAGGCCAGCAGCGGCTCGACCAGGCGCATCGGCGCGGCGAGGGCGCCGAGTGGCGCGTAACCCGAGCCCAGCCCCTTCGAGAGGGCGACGATGTCGGGCCTGCAGTTCCAGTGGTCGCCGCCGAGGAACTTGCCTGTCCTGCCGGCGCCGCTCATCACCTCGTCATGAATCAGAAGAATGCCGTAGCGGTCGCAGATTTCGCGGATGCGCGGATAGTAGCTGTCGGGCGCGACAAGGGCTGCGGTCGCGGCACCGCCGACCGGCTCCATGATGAAGGCCAAAACGCTTTCCGGCCCTTCGGCGAGAATCTTCTCCTCCAGCATGTCGGCATAGCGAAGGCCGCGCTGCTCCATCGAGAGATTGTCGCGGTCGCGCCAGGCCGTGGGCGCAGGCACTGTCGGCATCACCTTCATCATCGGCGTGAAGGTTTCGGCGAGCGCATCGTCGCCGGTGATGGAAAGCGAGCCCAGCGTGCCGCCATGATAGGAGGGGAAGCGGGTGACCACCTTCCAGCGCTTGGGCTGGCCGGTGGCGACCGCCCATTGGCGGGCGAGCTTGATGCAGGATTCGGTCGCTTCCGAGCCGCCCGAAACGAAGAAGATGCGGTCCATGCCTTCGGGCAGCTTGCCAGCAAGCGCGCGCGCCAGCTCTTCGGCGGGCTCGTTCTCAAAATGCAACCGGTAGGCAAAGGTGGTCTTGTCCATCTGCCGCTTCATGGCGTCGAGCACGTTGCGGTTGGAGTGGCCGATATTGGCGACCATCGGCCCGCTCGAGCCATCGATGAAGCGGCGACCGTCCTTCGTCCAGAAATAGATGCCCTCGGCCCGGTCGACGAGCGGCCGGCGCAGGCTGGACAAATAGAACAGGTGCGACGGCGGCCGCGCTTCGGCCTCTGCTACGGGCTGGACTTCCAGTTTCGACATGTCAGGACTTTCCGAGATAGCGGTCGAGAACATTTTTGGTCACGCGTTCGACCATCGCGTCCTGCCTTAGCAGGCCGGCGACCCATTCGCAGCTTCCGGCGTGGAAGACCTCGCCTTTGCCGCGCGGGAAATTGACGATCATGCCGTTGCCGCGCTTGACCTTGTCGAGATTGGCGTCGCTCGCCTCGCCGAACAACGTCTCGGCGGTGAAGCGGCCATCCTCGTCGGTGAGGAACTGGTCCTCGACCGGGATGTCGGCGCTTTCCTCGACCTGGCTCGCCATGCCGACCGCCAGCACCTGCAAGCCGTCCGGCGCGCCGCTGGTCGCGGTCGGGTAGGGCAGGCCGCCGCGGATCTCGAAATCGAGGCCGTCGACCTCATAGCCATAGACATGGCTGTCGGCGCCGAGCAGGTCGCCGTAATAGATGCCGGTGCCGGCAAAGGCCCAATGCTCGGGACGGTAGACCGGAAAGCCGCGCACGCCGCGCGGCGCGCAGCCGCCCCAGCCGGCATAGACGCCTCGGGTCGCGTTGAGGCCGAAGGTGGCGCTGCCGGGACGGCCGATCTCCGGCGCTTCCCAGGAATTGGTGGCGCGGGTGACGTCGCCGCCGCGATAGGCCGGGTCTTCCGCGCGTGCCTTGTATTTGTAGCAGACCTGGCGGCGGCCTTGGTCCTCCAGCCTCGTCTGCCACATGAAATTGCCGGCGAAGCGCGCCGCATGTCCGCCGCGCTCGACATAGGTGTCGACGGCATCGCGCATCTCCCAGGTCCAGTATTCGTCGTGGCCGACGAAGACGACGCAGTCATAGCCGTCGAGGATTTCGGGCGAGAGATGGAGGTCGTGCTGGCTCGCGAGATCGACCTGATAGCCGGCGCGCTCGGCGAATCGGAAGAAATGGCTGTCATAGCTCGCCCAGCCGGACGAGGCGTATTTCTTCGAATGTCCCGTGGCGAAGGCCCATTCCATATGCGGATAGCGTGGCACGGTCTTCGGCGGCACCGCGACTTCCAGCGGCACGCGCGGCGCATCCTTGGGCAGCACCACGAAGCCGCGGCACCAGGGGCGCTGCGTTGACACCGTCGTCGCGTACTGGTCGCGGTTCGGGCCGGTGATGCCCTGATAGTGGTTCGAGCCGCCCCAGGTGTTGTAAGCGAGCCAGGTGCCGGTAGCGGCGACCTGCAGCAGGCGGCCGGGCTTGCGGCCGGGCAGGGGTGTGACGATGAAGAGATGATGGCTGTGGATCGGCGTGCCGTTTCGGCCTTCGGCCGACAGCGTCACGCGATAGGCGCCGGATGGCCAATCGTCGCCGACACGGAATTCGAACGAAGCCTCCCAGCCGCAGCCTTCGACCGAGCATTGGTCGGGCGTATCCTGCCAGCGCGCCAACAGGCCCGCTCCCTCGAAGACTATTGTTTCGTTGTCGCCGTCGCGAATGATGGCGAGGCTGAATTGCGGCGCCGACGCGCTGACGAAGAGCGTCACCGTCTCGCCCGGACGATAGGAAAGCCGGTCGCTGTAGCCCCAGATCTCGCCGCTCGGGCCATCCATTCCCGGCCATTCGTAATAGTGGCCGCGCACCGCCTCGCGGCGCTGCTCGGGCGTCAGCCCGAAATCGGGGAATTCACTGGGCAGTTGCGTCAAGGAACACCTGAGATCACGAGGCCGTCATTGAGACCATCGGCTGGCCAAGCGTCAAATGGAAAGCATCGGGCCAGCGCGCTCGCGCTTGGCCGCCGCCGGCAAACCAACTATTCATGCTGAGGCGACATTCTCGCCGAGGAGCCGACATGCTGCGTGTGCAAAAGGTCAAGGTCGACGACATCTACGTGCCGACGGCGCGGCGCAAGACGCTGCATCCCGAGACAGTGCGCCATCTTGCCGAGGATATTCTCGAAAACGGCATGAAGACCCCGATACAGGTGCGGCACGACGGCAAGCGCCACATCCTGGTCGAGGGGCTGCATAGGCTCGAAGCCGCGAAGTGGCTCGGCGAGACCATGATCGACGCTTATCTAGTGCAGGCCAAGCGCCACTGATCCTTCTTCTTTGGAGTCGCCTGCCGAGGCGCTTCCACTCTCCCTCGAATTATTTAGCGGGCCATGTCGGCTTGGGTTCTCCCACCGCGTCCTTGAGGCAACGCAAGCGGAGAGGAGACTGAAATGCCCAAGACCCTGTTTTTCGCCATCCTTGCTTCGGCAATGACCCTCATAGCCCCGCCGAGCGCACAATCCGAGGAGACCAAGCCTGTCATGACCAGTGAAACCAAAGCTCTCTTGAAGCCGGAAAAATCCGGCCTGCTGCCGATCGACGGCGTGAACTACTACTACGCCGTCTACGGCAAGGGCGAGCCGCTGCTTCTTTTGCATGGCGGCCTGGGTTCGAGTGACATGTTCGCGCCGATCCTGCCGAAATTTGCCGAACATCGCACGGTGATCGCCGTCGACCTGCAGGGACATGGCCGCACCGCGCTCGGCGAACGGCCTTTCGGCCTTGAGGCGATGGGCGACGATATGGCGGCCTTCGTCAAGGCGCTCGGCTACGACAAGGTCGACGTCATGGGCTATTCGCTTGGCGGCGGCGTCGCCTTCCGCATGGCCGTTCAGCATCCCGAAGCGGTGCGTCGGCTGGTCATGGTGTCGACCGGCTACGCCGCCAACGGCTTCTATGACGAGATGCGTCCGCAGCAGGCGCAGGTGAGCGCGGCGGCCGCCGAGTTCATGAAGGACACGCCGATGTACAAATCCTATGTCGCCGTGGCGCCAAAGCCCGAGGATTTCCCAAAACTGCTCGATGCGCTCGGCGCCTTCATGCGCAAGGACTATGATTTCTCGGCCGACGTGCCGAAGCTGAAGATGCCCGTCATGCTCGTCTACGGCGACAGCGACATGTACAAGCCCGAGCACGAGATCAAGTTCTTCCAGATGCTCGGCGGCGGATTGAAGGACGCCGGCTGGATGCGCGAGCACCTGTCGCAGAACCGGCTGGCGATCATCCCCAACCGCACGCATTACGACGTGTTCTTCGCGCCGGAACTGGTCGCCAGCACGCTGCCGTTCCTCGACGGTGTCACCAAGGTGAAGACCTGGGACGAGATCGTCAGCGAATGAATCCTGGCCGCTGGCCGCCTGACGCAGCCGGCCAGCGGCATCAGCTCAAGCGATCGTATCCCATCAATGTTTTTTGATTGACCCTGCCATGCCGGCCACTAGGGTGCCCGGCATTTCCTCGAGGCAGGTGTCTGGTGATGACCAAGTATGAGGGCGGATGCCTTTGCGGCGCGGTGCGCTACAGGGCCGAGGCCGAGCCGATCAACGAACGCATCTGCCATTGCCGCATCTGCCAGAGAGCGATCGGCGCCGCCTTCAATGCGCGACTTCTGTTTCGCATCGACGACGTGACTATCGAAGGACCGGTGGCGACGATCAATTCCACGCCAGACCTCAAGCGCGGCTTCTGTCCGGTTTGCGGCACGACTTTGTTCTCACGCCGTGATTCCAGGGGCATTCTCGGCATCACCTCCGGCTCGCTCGACGACCCGTCGCTGTTCAAGCCCGACATGCATTTCTGGACCGCGTCGAAGCAGCCCTGGGTGATGCTTGACGATGGCCTGCCTCAATATGAAGGCGCGCCGCCGGCGTAGCTTCTTCCTTCTCCCACAAGGGGAGAAGGAAGAAGGCCTGCACAAAAATTTCATCTTCGATTCACGACATAGCCGGCAAAGCGTCATTGGCGGGCCATCTTTGGCTGCCTATCTACGCGCCATGCGGGAAGGCATCGAGGAGGCGACGGATGAGCGAGAGCATCAACACCCTGGACGAGCTTTTGAACGACCCGATGGTCCAACTGGTAATGGCGCGCGACCGCGTGCGCCCGGCCGAGCTTCGCCTGCTTCTGGAAAAGGCTCGCGAGAGGGCGAGTGATGATTCCCGCATCGACCAGGCTTCGGTGCCGCCCGCGCATGTCGTGGCAAGAAGCTGCCTGAAGCAGTGGCTCTACCGCTGAGGCGACCCGGGTCAGCTCGAATGAGCGGGCAGGTAGCTGTAATGATTGCGCAAATAGGCGAGCTTGAAGCCGAGCCGGTCGTAGTTGCGATAGGCCGGCCCGTCGCGGTCGGGGCGCGGCGCCTCGATATCGGCGACAAACAGTTTCGCGCCGGCGGCTATGCCGTCGCGGACCAGCCTTTCGCCAAGCATGGCGTCAAGATCGAAGCTCGGCGCCATGATGCCCGGTACCGGCGCGTCGATGCCGCTCCAGGCGGCCCCGTCTGAGATGAAGAGCGAGCGCACGGCGGCGACCGCGCCCCTGCGTTTCAGCATGTAATGATGCCAGCCCTTGCGATCGACAAGCGCCATCAGCCAGGGCGAGGTGGGGAGCCTGTATTTGGCATCGATGAAAGATGCCCACTCCGAAGCTGTCCTGGGCGTGACCTCCTCGATCACCAGATCGTCAACCGGGATCAGCGGGTCGCTCGGGAAAAGCGGTTCGTCCGCCAGCGGCGTCGCGTCGCGATAGATGCGCTCCCAGCCGCCTTGCTGCTGCATCCCGCGCGCTTCCAGCCAGCATCTCAGCCGCGACGGCTCAGTGTGTGGATTGGTATAGAACCACGGCCGCCTGATGCCGGCATCGCGGTAATGCGCGAGCAACGTGTCGACCTGTTCTTCCGTCGCCGGACCATCGACGCCGATATTCTTCACGCAGTTGAAATGGATGAACGGGATCGTCGTGCAGGTGGTCCAGACAAGATCGCCGTCCTTGTCAATCGTCAGCCCTTGCCGGGCCGCGAAATCCGCCGGCGCCGCCTCGTAGAGGTCGAGCCAGGCAGCGACCTCGGCGCGCTCGATGGCGCGGCTGGTATCGCGCGACACCTCCTCGATCGCAATTTCGGCAGCATGCGTTTCCGGCGGCGTGACCGGCTCCAATTCCGACAGGGCGGCGGTCGACATTGTGATGCTCCTCCGATTTGCCTTACAGTGTAAGATTAGCGGAGAATAATATGGCGGTGCCAGTTGTCAAGCAGGATTAGCGGCACCTTACAAATCCGTGAGTTGGAATCACGCTATCGTGAGGCTAAGCCTGTCCTCCAGGCTTTTCGAATGACGATTCACTTTTTGCCCCCAAGAACGATAGGGGCACGGGGAAAGGACCGGGATGACCGACGTCTGCACGCAAGGACTGGATACCGGCTTTGTCGGCCTGGGTTATGCCAAGGTGGCATTTCTCGGCATCGTGCAAGGCATCACCGAATTGCTGCCGATCTCGTCCACGGCGCATATGCGCATCGTGCCGGCCGTTCTCGGCTGGCAGGACCCCGGCTCGGCCTTCTCCGCCGCCATGCAACTGGCGGCGCTGGCGGCGGTGGTCAGCTATTTCTGGAGCGATGTCAGGGATGTGCTGTTCGGTTCGGTTGCGGCGATCTCGCGCCGCGATTTCGGCGACCGCTCTTTCCGCCTGGCGATCAGCATCGTGCTTGCCACCGTCCCGATCGTCATTGTGGGCCTCGCGCTTTCCGGCGTGCTCAACGCCTGCAACTCGCCGCTGCGCGGGCTGGCCGTCATCGGCTGGGCCTGCATCGCCATGGCGATCCTTTTGGCGCTCGCCGAGATTTTCGCCAGCCACAAGCTCGTGCTGCGCCAGGCATCGATCCTCGACGCGCTGCTGGTGGGTGTGGCCCAGGTCGGCGCGCTTATCCCCGGCGTCTCGCGCTCGGGCTCGACGCTGACGGCGGCGATGGGGCTGGGCTTCGCCCGGCCCGAGGCGGCGCGCCTTTCCTTCCTGCTCGGCCTGCCGGCCATCGCACTGGCCGGCCTCAAGGAGCTCTATGAACTGCACAAGGTGCATCTCGATGCGCATGGCTGGTCGATCCTGGCCGTCGGCCTTGTCGTCGCCTCGATCTCGGCTTTCTTCGCGATCTGGGGGCTGATGCGCGTGCTCGAGCGCTTCTCCGCCTGGCCGTTCGTCATCTATCGCGGCCTGCTCGGCGTGGTGCTGCTGATCGGCGTCGCGACCGGCTGGCTGGTCTAGAGGTCTCGGCCCACTCCGCTATATCGACGCCGACGCCCGGGTGCGCTGATGGATCTTGTGACGCTGCTGCAATCCGTGCCTTTGCTTGCGACGCTGGTGAAATCGGCGGCGCCGGCGGCTATTGGCGCCGGCATGGGCCTCGGCCAATGGCTGGAGGCGCTGCCGCCCTGCCGCAACCAGGTTTTTGAGAACGCGACCTATCTGGTCTGCGAGGCCGATCCGAAGCATTTTTCCATCGAGCTGTTCTGGAAGAACAAGGACGGCGATCTCTACCGATCGCTGCACAATCTGCGAAGCGCGCAGCAGGCGACGGGGCGCACCATGCCCTTCGGCATCAACGCCGGCATGTATCATCCGAACCTCGCGCCGGTCGGCCTCTATGTCGAGCGCGGCGAGCAGGTCACGCCGGCGAAGACGGGATCGGGCACCGGCAATTTCTCCATGCAGCCCAACGGCATCTTCTATATCAGCGCCGGCAAGGCCGGGGTTCGCGCGACCAGGGATTATCTCAAGCGCCCGCCGCGCGTCGACTATGCCACGCAATCCGGGCCGATGCTGGTCATCGACGGCAAGCTGCATCCGAAATTCCGTTACGACGGCACCTCGCGCAAGATCCGCGATGGCGTGGGCGTGCGCGCCGACGGGGTCGCGGTCTTCGCGATCTCGAACGATGTCGTGACCTTCCATGAATTCGCGCGGCTGTTCCGCGACCGGCTTGGCTGCCCGAACGCGCTCTTCCTCGATGGCTCGATCTCGAGCCTCTATGCGCCCGGGATCGGCCGCAACGACGATTTCTGGAATCTGGGGCCGATGATCGGCGTGTTCAGGCGCTAGCCAAGAAGCTCGCTTCGGCGCCACTCTGAATCATGCGGTAGTGCCAAAGGTAAATTTTGATTCAAACTTTGTTGGTAATTTCTCACTAGGAATGGCGTTTCCGGCGGCGCTGTTCCTGCCTTCGGTCTGTTTTGTTTTGCGTACAGGTCAAGATGCGGATTTTTGGCGTCGTCAGTTTCGTGCTCGCATCGCTTTGCCTCGCCGGCTGCTCGTCCACGTCCGGCGTCGATGCCTTGCAGATGCCGTCCAACGAGACGACGAGCTCGGTCGTGCGGCCAAGCGCGCCGGTGTCGAAGGGCGCGAGGACAGCCGTCGCCGAAAGAACCGTCGAGACCGCATCGATGTCGGGCGCCGCGCGCATCAAGCCGCCGGCGCCGTTGCTTGGCGAAGGTAACGCTGGCCCCGGCGACGAGAATTCGCGCCCCGGCGACGAGAATTCGCGCCCCTTTGGTCTGGCCGAGGAGGAGACGGTGAACTTCCCGGCGGCCGATCTGCCGGACAGCGTCGAGCCGCCGGTGCAGGAGGCAGCGCTAGTCTCGCCGCCGAAGCGACTGTCGCGCGCTGCGCCCGCCATGCTCGCCGGTCCGGTCACCCGCTATGCGTTCCGCGACGCCAAGCCGATCAATTTCGGCCGTTCCTCGCCGCGCCATCTTACCGTTCACGGCGTCGACGTCTCGCGCTGGCAGGGCAACATCAACTGGGAAAAGCTGCGCGCCCAGGGCGCCAATTTCGCCTATATCAAGGCGACCGACGGCGGCGATCATCTCGACCCGATGTTCATGAAGAACTGGCGCAACGCCGATGCCGCCGGGCTGAAGCGCGGCGCCTATCATTTCTTCTACTGGTGCCGCACCGCCGGCGAGCAGGCCGACTGGTTCATCCGCAACGTGCCGAAGGTCGACGGCGCGCTGCCGCCGGTCATCGACGTCGAGTGGAACGGCGAGTCTTCCTGCAAGCGGCGACCCTCGCGCGAAAAAGTACTGGAGAAGATGCAGGTGTTCATGGACAGGCTGGAGCGCCACTACGGCCAGCGGCCCATCATCTACACCAGCCCCGACTTCTATCGCGACAATCTGCGCGGCGCCTTCCAAGATTACCCGTTCTGGCTGCGCGCGGTGGCGGCGCACCCGTCAAAGGTTTATCCGGGCCGCAGGTGGCTGTTCTGGCAGTATTCCGGCTCCGGCCTGTCGCATGGCGTCAGCGGCCGCATCGACCTCAACGTCTTCCATGGCGACGAGCGCCAATGGCGCGCCTGGCTGGGCGGCGGGCAGATGGTGGCCGACGCGGATTGAGGCGGAGTTTTCCCTTCTCCCTTGCGGGAGAAGGTGGCCGCGAAGCGGCCGGATGAGGGGTGCTTCAGCTTGATGCAGACCTTCGCAAACGACTGATGATCGCCAGCATCTCACTCCGCTGGAGCCCCCTCATCCGTCTCGGCGCTGCGCGCCGATCCGCATTCTCCCATAAGGCGAGGAGGGGAAGCACCGGCGCCTCACGCGCGGGCGTCGGCCGGTGAGGTCGATGGCAATTTCGGCATTTCGCTAACCATGCGCACACCCTGTCTCTTAGAGGTGCGGCAACGGGCTTCCGGTAACGTGTCCGTGATCGCATTTCGGAGAGGTTCGATGCGCAAACTGATTGTTACTGCCGCTTTGGTAGCCGCTGTCGGCTACGGATTTTTCAATTCGCACATGCGGGGCAGCGAGCCCAAGGACAATGTGGTCGCCTACTCCACCACCGACGCGGCGATGCAGGGCGCCAAGGCCAAGGGCCATTCGACGCTGCCGCGCTTCCATGAACTGATAGCCGCACGCACGCCTGGCACCTACACCGTGAAATTTCCGCTGACCCAGAACGGCGCCACCGAGCATATCTGGATGCAGCTTGTGGCTTTCAGCGACGGCCGCTTCGTCGGCCTGCTGGCCGACAAGCCGGTCAATGGCAACCAGTACAAGATGGGCGATCGCATGACGGTGGCCGAGGCCGACGTCGAGGACTGGATGATCCGCAACGGCGGCGACGTCTATGGCGGCTACACGGTGCGCCAGGCGCTGGCGGATATGCCGAAGGAACAGGCGGCGAAATACGGGATCGCGTTCAAGGATTGAGCGCTCTTCTCCTTCTCCCACAAGGGGAGAAGGTGGCCGCGAAGCGGCCGGATGATGGGTGTTCCAGCTTGATGGAAGCCTTGCCGGTTCGGGGGCGCCGCAGCAAGATCGCCAGCCTCTCACTCCGCTGGAACACCCCTCATCCGTCTCGGCGCTGCGCGCCGATCCACCTTCTCCCACAAGAGGAGAAGGAGAAGAGCGCTCATGCCTCGGCCC
The DNA here is from genome assembly GCF_020165215.1 of Mesorhizobium sp. CA15. Lineage (NCBI taxonomy): Bacteria > Pseudomonadati > Pseudomonadota > Alphaproteobacteria > Hyphomicrobiales > Phyllobacteriaceae > Mesorhizobium > Mesorhizobium sp. CA15. The sequence continues at coordinate 379,087 of NZ_JAIUHQ010000001.1, read as the reverse complement.
CGACCACGGTGAAGCGTGCAAAACGGAGCAGAATTCTGCATCGCTGCAACGCTTCAAAGTCACGGAATGGATTCCAGGGTCTGCGCGCGTCGCTTCGCTCCTTGCTCCGCCCTGGAATGACGAAGCAGAAGGGGCATCGCCACCTACCCCCCGTTGATCATCGCCTCGATATTATAGCCGTCGGGATCGAACACGAAACAGGCGTAGTAATGTTCCGCATAATCCGGACGCGGTCCGGGCGCCCCATTGCCCGCCGCGCCTGCATCGAGCGCCGCCCGATAAAACGCATCGACCTCCGCCTTGCTCTTCACCCGGAAGGCGACATGCAGATGGGTGAGCGGCGGCTTCTCGCCCGTGCGCTGGATCTCGAACAGACAACCATTGCCGACATCGAAGGCCCAGAACACGCCCTCCTTGCCGAAGGAGAGGCGATAGCCTAACGGCGCGAAAGCCTTTTCGTAGAAGAGCTTGCTCTTGTCGAGGTCGCTCACTTCGATGGTGATGTGGTCGATCATTGTCGTCGATGGATATGTTTGGCAGCGAGGCCTTAGGCACGGTAGGCGTAGCTGGCGCCAGACGCTACGCCTCTACATACTCCGCCAGGCTGACGCCTTTCGGCACATCCAGCCCGTCTGCACGCAAACCTTCGATGTGGAAGCGGATCGCATCACGGATTTCGGTTTCCACCTCAGCTACCGTCGCTCCGGTAGCGATGCAGCCTGGCAGGTCGGGCACATATGCAGAAAAGTTATTTCCGGCTTTTTCGATCACCACGGCGTAGCGCATACCATCACTCCTTCAGGCCGGACTGCTTTAGGATGCTGTTCAACGTTCCTGGTGCAACCTCTTCAGACGGCTTGCCGGCCACGGTGACGCGGCCGGCTTTGGTCTTATGCTTATATTGGCGATGGCTGCCTTTGGTTGCAACCAAATACCAGCCGTCGGCCTCCAGCGAATAACTTCGCGGACTGTAAGCCGAGGCGGCATCTAAGCTCTCAACTGCACCCACTCGTGCTTCCACATGTGTCGCACTTCTCGCAGGTGCCGTTCCGCACCATGGTGAAGTTGTGACACTCGGAGCATTCGTTGCCGGTGTAGCCCTGGAGAAGCGATTGCTGGCGCCTTGTCGCGGCGAGCTTTTTCGCTTCGGCCGCCTCGTTGGCGGCGGCGTCGGTGAATAAAGCCTCGGCGCCGCCGGCGGCTTCGGCTTCTTCTTCCACCATATCCTCGGCCAGTTCCCTGGCGCGCTCCTCATAGTCGCGCTTGTAGGCGATAGCCTCGTCGCTTGCCGGCTTCAGCGCCAGCACGTTGGAGCCTGAGAAGGCCGTCGGCGCAGCGCGGGCAGGGGCGGTCGACGGCCCAGAGCCGCCGAAACCCTTCGGGTCTGAACCAGCAGCGGACACCAGCTTCACCGGCGAGGCGCCGCGATAGAGGCCCTTGGAGAAGGGCGTCGCCTTGCCTTCGGTGATGCCGCGGCCGAGCGCGGTCTTGTCGAAGTCCGACTGGTCGACATGGGCGAGGTCGTGGCGGCCGAGATAGGAGACCGCGAGTTCGCGGAACACGTAGTCGAGGATCGACGTCGCGTTCTTGATGGCGTCGTTGCCCTGCACCATGCCGGCCGGCTCGAACTTGGTGAAGGTGAAGGCCTCGACATACTCGTCGAGCGGCACGCCATATTGCAGGCCGAGCGAGATGGCGATGGCGAAGTTGTTCATCATCGCGCGGAAGGCGGCGCCCTCCTTGTGCATGTCGATGAAGATCTCGCCCAGGCGACCGTCGTCGAACTCGCCGGTCCTGAGATACACCTTGTGGCCGCCGACGACGGCCTTCTGGGTGTAGCCCTTGCGGCGGTTCGGCAGTTTCTCGCGGTCGCGGTAGAGCCGCTCGATGACGCGCTCGACGATCTTTTCTGTCACCTGCACGGCGCGCTGCGCGGCGGGCGCCGCGATCAGCTGTTCGACCGCCTCGTCCTCGTCCTCGTCGTCATCGACGAGCAGCGAGGCATTGAGCGGCTGCGACAGTTTGGAGCCGTCGCGATAAAGCGCGTTGGCCTTCAGCGCCAGCTTCCACGACAGCATGTAGGCGTTCTTGGCGTCCTCGACCGTCGCCTCGTTCGGCATGTTGATGGTCTTGGAGATGGCGCCCGAGATGAAAGGCTGCGCTGCCGCCATCATCAGGATGTGGCTGTTGATCGAGAGCGAGCGCTTGCCGATCTTGCCGCAGGGGCTGGCGCAATCGAACACCGGCAGATGCTCGGCCTTGAGGAAGGGCGCGCCTTCCAAGGTCATCGCACCGCAGACATGGATGTTGGCGGCGTCGATGTCCTTCTTCGAGAAGCCGAGAGCCGGCAGCATCTCGAAGGAGATGTCGCCGAGCTGCTCGTCGGTGAAGCCAAGCGTCTCCTTCACCCAGTCGGCGCCGAGCGTCCACTGGTTGAACACGAATTTGATGTCGAAGGCCGACTTCAGCGCCGCATTCAGCGCCGCGATCTTCTCATCGCTAAAACCCTTGGCCTTCAGCGAGGAGGGGTTGATGCCGGGCGCCTGGTTGAGGTTGCCGTGGCCGACCGCGTAGGCCTCGATCTCGGCGATCTGGCTCTCGGAATAGCCCAGCGTGCGCAGCGCTTCCGGCACGGCGCGGTTGATGATCTTGAAATAGCCGCCGCCGGCGAGCTTCTTGAACTTCACCAGCGCGAAGTCGGGCTCGATGCCGGTTGTGTCGCAATCCATGACGAGGCCGATCGTGCCGGTCGGCGCGATGACGGTTGCCTGCGCATTGCGGTAGCCATGCTCCTCGCCGAGCTCGATGGCGCGGTCCCATGCGGCGCGGGCATGCTCGGCCAGCGCCTGCTGCTTCAGGTCGGAGGCGACCAGCGGCACCGGGTTGACGGCGAGCTTCTCATAGCCGTCCTTGTCGCCGTAAGCGGCGCGGCGATGATTGCGCATGACGCGCAGCATGTTCTGGGCGTTGCGGTCATAGTCCGGGAAGGCGCCGAGCTCGGCGGCCATTTCGGCCGAGGTCGAGTAGGCGACGCCGGTCATGATGGCGGTGAGCGCGGCGCAGATGGCGCGGCCCTCGTCGGAGTCGTAGGGAATGCCCGAGGTCATCAGCAGGCCGCCGATATTGGCGTAGCCGAGGCCGAGCGTGCGGTATTCGTAAGAGAGCTTGGCGATCTCCTTGGACGGGAACTGCGCCATCATCACCGAGATTTCGAGCACGATGGTCCACAGCCGAACGGTGTGCTCGTAAGCGGCGATGTCGATCGTGCCGTCTTCGCGGCGGTAGGGCAAAAGGTTGATCGAGGCGAGGTTGCAGGCCGTATCGTCGAGGAACATGTATTCCGAGCACGGGTTGGAGGCCCGGATCGCACCGGCGGAGGCGCAGGTGTGCCAGTCGTTCATCGTCGTGTTGAAGTGCAGGCCCGGATCGGCGGAAGCCCAGGCGGCGTAGCCGATCTTTTCCCACAGGTCGCGCGCCTTCAGCGTCTTCAGCACCTTGCCGTCCTTGCGGGCGGTGAGCTGCCAGTCGCCATCGGCCTCGACGGCGCGCAGGAAATTGTCCTTCAGCGACACCGAATTGTTGGAGTTCTGGCCGGAGACGGTGAGATAGGCGTCCGAATCCCAGTCGGTGTCGTAGGTCTTAAACGACATCGAGGTGTAGCCCTGGCGGGCGAACTGGATGACGCGGTAGATATAGTTCTCCGGCACGGCGTCCTTCTTGGCCGCCTTGATCTCGCGCTTCAGCGCGGTGTTCAGCGCCGGGTCGAAGCAGTCGTCGCCATGGCCTTCGCAATTGACGCAGGCCTTCATGATGGCTTCGAGATGCTTCTTGACGATCTTGGAACCGGTCACCAGCGAGGCGACCTTCTGCTCCTCATTGACCTTCCAGTCGATGAAGTCCTCGATATCCGGGTGGTCGGCGTCGACGATGACCATTTTCGCCGCGCGGCGCGTCGTGCCGCCCGACTTGATGGCGCCCGCCGCGCGGTCGCCGATCTTGAGGAAGCTCATCAGGCCGGACGAGCGGCCGCCGCCGGAAAGCTTTTCGCCCTCACCGCGCAGCATCGAGAAGTTCGAGCCGGTGCCGGAGCCGTATTTGAACAGGCGCGCCTCGCGCACCCACAGGTCCATGATGCCGCCCTCGTTGACGAGGTCGTCCTGCACGCCCTGGATGAAGCAGGCATGCGGCTGCGGGTGCTCGTAGGAGGACTTCGACTTGGTCAGCTTGCCGGTGAAGGGGTCGACATAGAAGTGGCCCTGGCTCGGGCCGTCAATGCCATAGGCCCAGTGCAGGCCGGTGTTGAACCATTGCGGCGAGTTCGGCGCGACGCGCTGGGTGGCGAGCATATAGGCGAGCTCGTCGCGGAAGGCGCGCGCGTCATCCTCGGATTTGAAGTAGCCGCCCTTGTATCCCCAGTAGGTCCATGTGCCGGCGAGGCGATCGAAAACCTGGCGGGCGTCGGTTTCCGAACCATAGCGCTCGGCCTCGGGCAGCTTGGCGAGCTCGGCCTCGTCGGCAACCGAACGCCACAGAAAGGAGGGGACGTCGTTCTCCTCGACCTTCTTCAGGCGCGCCGGCACGCCGGCCTTGCGGAAATACTTTTGGGCCAGGATGTCGGCTGCGACCTGGCTGAACTGCGCCGGCACATCGATATTGTCCAGGCGGAACACCACCGAGCCGTCGGGATTCTTGATCTCCGACAAAGCCTTGCGGAATTCGATCTCCGCATAGGCAGACTGATCTGGCTTGGTGAAGCGACGCTCGATGCGCATTGGTCCCGTTCCTTTGTGTCTATATATAGCGCCTTTCCCAAGGGATTGCCTGCCCCACATGGCGAAAAGCGCAGTCCGCCGTTTGCCGGCATCGCGGGCGACGCCGACACTCTCCTCGTCGCGGGCGCCACCATGCAGACAAGCAAACGCCTTTCCAGGCGCTTACCCAGGTTGCCGGCCGACCCGCGGGTCCCTCGAACTGAAACTTTTTGTCGATTCCCTCCGGAGAGGGAGGTTCACACTATCTAGCGTCGAGCCTGCCTGCAAACACTAAATATAGTGTTAACAGAACATTTTTTCCAGGCCGACAATTCTCCCTTTCGCCACCCAAGCCCTAACGATCCCAACGCTTCCGCCGGCCTCGTGAACAGGCGGAAATCCGGGCAAAACGCACAAAATCCGGGAAAAAAGACCGGCCTCAGAACTCTCCGGTCGCGCCCGCTACAGGAGCGCATGGCCTATAAAAAGCGACTCGTTCCGACCCGTCAAGGATTCGTTTGCGTAGCTTTTATGACCCCAACATGTTGTGTGTCACATATGTGGATAACGGGGACATAAGAAGCCCGGCTTTGCAGGCGCTTGACGCGGCGACCGGCCAAGCCGGAAGCCGTGTCGGGCCGATGGCTTTTCATTTTAGCTGGCTTGCACTATCTGTTGCGTTCACGCGGGGGCGCGCCTTGTCAACACCAAAAGCATCCGCTACGCCCCGCTCATGACAGTTACCGTACGTTTTGCCCCATCGCCGACCGGCCGCATCCATATCGGCAATGCGCGCACCGCGCTGTTCAACTGGCTTTTCGCCATGAACAACAAAGGCCGTTTCATCCAGCGCTTCGACGACACCGACATTGCCCGCTCGACGCAGGAATACGCCGATTCCATCCTTTACGACCTGCATTGGCTGGGCATCTTCCCGGATGTCACCGAATACCAGTCGCGCCGCTTCGAGATTTATGACGCGGCGGTCGAGCGGCTGAAGGCGACGCGGGTGCTTTACGCCTGCTACGAGACGCCGGAAGAGCTCGACCTGCGCCGCAAGGTGCGCCGCACGCGCGGCCTGCCGCCGGTCTATGGCCGCGAAGCGCTGACGCTGACGCCGGAGCAGGTGGCGGAGTACCAGTCGGATGGCCGCCGGCCGCATTGGCGTTTCCTGCTGCCCAACTACACCAACGACCCGCTGCAGCCGGAGCGCACCGAGGTGCGCTGGAACGACCTGGTGCGCGGCGAGGAGACGGTCGACCTCGCCTCGCTGTCGGATCCTGTCCTGGTGCGCGAGGACGGCACCTATCTCTACACGCTGCCCTCGGTGGTCGACGACATCGAGATGGGTGTCAGCCATGTCATCCGCGGCGACGACCATGTCACCAATACCGGCGTGCAGATCGCCATCTTCAAGGCGCTGGGCGCCGAGCCGCCGATCTTCGGCCACCACAATTTGCTCACCACAGTGTCGGGCGAGGGGTTGTCGAAGCGCACCGGCGCGCTGTCGATCGAAAGCCTGCGCGAGGACGGCATCGAGCCGATGGCCGTCGCTTCGCTGGCGGTGCTTGTCGGCACGTCGGAAAATGTCACCGCAGCGCATGATCTCAACGAGCTCGCCGGCCATTTTGACCCGGCTGCGACGTCCAAGTCCGCCTCCAAATTCGACCCGGACGAGCTCTTCGTGCTCAACCGCACGCTGATGCATCGCATGTCGTTCGAGGAAGCGCGCGACCGGCTGATGGTGCTGGGCATTTCCGGCGACAAGGCCGAGCCGTTCTGGATGGCGGTGCGCGGCAATCTCGACCGCCTGTCGGACGCGGTCGCTTGGTGGCGTATCCTGAGCGAGGGTCCGCAGGAGCCGGCGGAATTTTCCGGCGAAGACCGCGATTTCCTCAATCAGGCGTTCGACGTTCTCCCCGAGGAGCCGTGGAACGGCACGGTGTGGAAGGACTGGACCGGCAAGATCAAGGAAGCCACCGGGCGCAAGGGCAAGCCGTTGTTCATGCCGCTGAGGCTGGCCCTTACCGGGCGGACTTCGGGGCCGGAGCTTTCAGATCTATTGCCGCTGATGGGTCGGGAAGGAACGCTGGCCCGACGACCCTGACCTTGCGCTGATCGGGCGGCAGCGCCGAGACCGGCGACACCGGCACTTTGGTGGTCAGCCGCCTGATCGCATCAAGGTCGAGCCCGCCTTCGGCATTGGCGAGCGTTTCCGGATCGGCGCCCGGATCGGGCTTGGACGCCGGCATCGGTATGAAGCGCGCTGCCTCGCCGTTCGGCTGCGATTGTTCAGGATCAGGCGGGTTGCCGCCGATGATCGTGAAATTGCCGGCCTGCGCATTGCAGCCGCAGGTGGGCGGGCGCGTGTAATTGGCCTGTTTGTAGAGATAGGCGGTCGGCAGCTCGCTGTAGGGTTGACCTGTCGCCGACGAGGTCATCGAGCCAGAGTCGTCGTCCATTCTGCGCGAATAGAAGACCTGCATCTCGGTACCTGGGCAGCTCGACTCGCAATTCTTCTGGTCGCGCTCGAAGTCACCGATGGAAGCGGCATTCGACATCGGGAAGAAATAGCCGTCGCAGGTGCGCACGCACATCGTGTGGAACTCGCCGCCCAGCCGGGGCAGGTCCATGCCGTCCGGCTGGTTGATGACGCGGCGGATGTTGCGCACGCTCGGATCATCGGGCGGCACCTCCGCCGAGTCCGGGATATCGGGGGCATCGGGTGTTTCGAGCTGCTGGTCCTGGCGGCCGAAAAGCTGCTCGAACAGATTGCCGCCGCCATTGTCGCGTGCCGCCTCCCGAAGCGGCGCGCGGCGCGGCGCGATCTCGTCGTCGCGGCAGCCATTGGCATCGAGCGCCGCCAGGATGCGGCTGCGGTCGCGCCGCGTGCCGCCGGCGGCCAGCCGTTCGCGCTTGGCCTGCAAGGTGTCGAGATTAGCGTTCATGCGCTCTATCGAGGCGTTGATCGCGGCGCATTGGCTGACATTGCGCGAAAACAGCGTGAAGCCGCAACCGGCGTCGCTTGCCCGGCCGCGGGCCTTGGCAAGCTGCTCGCGCTGCCTGGCGATCGCGTCGTCATATTTGCGGACGAGACCCGGCCCTCCGCCGCCACCGCGCGTCGCGGCGAGTTCGGCTTCGAGTTGCCGGCATATGCGAGAAGCTGCCTGGGTTTCAGCGGCGGCGACAGCTGAGCCTGCAAGCGCTGCAAGCAGCGTCGCAAGATGCATCAGCTTCAGCCCCTTCATTCTCGTGGAATCCCGATTGCCCGTGCCGGAAGGCTACCGCGTTCGTGGTTAACTGTTCGCTATGCGTTTCACCGTTTCACGGAAACGGCGAAACGCCCTATTTCTTTGTTTTACGCAATTCCAGACGGAAAACCGCTCACACTTTTCCTGGAATTGCTCTGTCTGCAACCCGGCACAATTGCGCTTTGTCGCGCCACCTCAGTTCAAGTCGACGAGCGCCTGCGCCTTATGCGCCGCCTCGACTACCGCAAGCGCGGTCATGTTGACGACGCCGCGCGAGGTTACGGACGGCGTCAATATGTGCGCGGGCTTGTCGGTGCCGAGCAGAATCGGTCCGACATGCAGCGCGTCCATCATGGCGCGCAAAGCCGTCAGCGTGATGTTGGCCGAATCGAGGTTCGGGAAGACCAGCAGATTGGCTTCGCCTTTCAGCCGCGAATGCGGGTAGACGCGCTGGCGCAGATGTTCTGAAAGAGCGGAGTCGGCATGCATCTCGCCATCGCACTGGAGTTCCGGGGCGATGCGAGCCAGGATCGCCGCGGCCTGGCGCATCTTCAGCGCGCCGGGTGAATCGCGTGAGCCGAAATCCGAATGCGACAGAAGCGCTGCCTTCGGCTCGATGCCGAAGCGCTGGATTTCCTCGGCCGCGAGCACAGTCATTTCGGCGATCTCTTCCGCTGTGGGATCGACCGAGACATGCGTGTCGGTGAGGAAGATGATGCCGCGCTGCGAGATCAGCATCGACAATGTCGACAGGTCGCGGTCCTTGATGCCGGCGCGAGGCCCGATGATCAGCGTGACATTGCGCAGATGCCGCTCGAAGCGGCCTTCGAGCCCGCAAACCATGGCATCCGCGTCGCCGCGCTTCAGCGCAAGAGCGGCGATCACCGTATTGTTGGTACGCACCATGGTGCGGGCGGCTTCCGTCGTGATACCGCGGCGGCCGGCAAGCTCGATCAGGAGGTCGACATAGTGCCGGTAACGCGGATCGTCTTCCGGGTTTATCAGGCCGAAATCGACGCCGGGCCGGATGCGCAGGCCGTAACGCTTCAGGCGGACCTCCACGACATGCGGACGGCCGATCAGGATCGGCTCGGCGATGCCTTCCTCCAGCACCACCTGCGCGGCACGCAGCACACGCTCGTCCTCGCCGTCGGCATAGATGACGCGCTTGGCGCTCGAGGCTTTGGCAGAGGAGAACACCGGCTTCATTACCAGGCCGGAGCGGAAGACGAAGCGGTTGAGCTTGTCGATATAGGCGGCGAAATCGGCGATCGGCCGCGTCGCGACGCCGGTGTCGCAGGCAGCCTTCGCCACCGCCGGCGCAATGCGCAGGATCAGGCGCGGATCGAAGGGCGAGGGGATCAGGAAATCGGGGCCGAACATCGGCGTCTCGCCGGAATAGGCGCGCGCCGCGACATCGGAAGGCTCCTCGCGGGCAAGGGCGGCGATCGCCCGCACCGCCGCCATCTTCATCTCTTCGTTGATGGCGCTGGCGCCGCAATCTAGCGCGCCGCGGAAGATGTAAGGAAAGCACAGCACATTGTTGACTTGATTGGGAAAATCCGAGCGCCCGGTGCAGATCATGGCGTCCGGCCGCGCGGCGCGTGCCACTTCCGGCATGATCTCGGGATTGGGGTTGGCCAAGGCCAGGATCAGCGGTTTCGGCGCCATGTGCTGCAAAAGCTCCGGCTTCAGCACGCCGGCGGCGGAAAGGCCGAGAAAGACGTCGGCGCCGGAGATGACGTCGGCCAGCGTGCGCGCCTCGGTATCCTTCACATAGGGATCTTTCCAGCGATCCATCTCTTCGACGCGACCCTTATGGGCGACGCCGAAACGGTCGGTGACCCAGATGTTTTCCACCTTGGCGCCGAGCGAGACCAAAAGGTTGAGGCAGGCAAGTGCTGCCGCCCCCGCGCCGGACGTGACAATCTTGATGTCGGAAATCGTCTTGCCGGCCAGTTCCAGCCCGTTGAGCACCGCGGCGGCGACGATGATCGCGGTGCCGTGCTGGTCGTCGTGAAAGACCGGAATGCCCATGCGGGCCTTCAGCCGCTCTTCGACCTCGAAACATTCAGGCGCCTTGATGTCCTCGAGGTTGATGCCGCCGAAGGTCGGCTCGAGCGCCGCCACCGTCTCGACCATCCGCTCGATCTCGGGCGCGTCGATCTCGATATCGAAGACGTCGATGCCGGCGAACTTCTTGAACAGCACCGCCTTGCCTTCCATGACCGGCTTCGAGGCGAGCGGACCGATATTGCCGAGCCCCAGCACGGCGGAGCCGTTGGAGACGACGCCGACGAGGTTGGCGCGGCCGGTGTAGTCGGCGGCGGTGGCGGGATCGTCGCGGATCTCGAGGCAGGGCGCGGCCACGCCCGGCGAATAGGCAAGCGCCAGGTCGCGCTGGTTGCCGAGCGGCTTCGTCGCCTGGATCTCGAGCTTTCCCGGCGTTGGGTGCTTGTGAAAGAAGAGGGCGGCCTCGTCGAGGTCCGACCGGGCCGTTTTCTTGTTCTCGCCGTCCATTGCGGCCCCTCCCTGCGATACTGGTTTGGAGCCTTTTAGCATGTGTCGACGATTTCGCGACGCCAAAATCTCGGGCTCCGGCCTTCACAATGCCGGAGCGGAAATAATCAAACGATTCCAGTCGGTTGGCTCAGGAGCCTCAGGCTTATTGATTGGCGGCGGTCAGAACGCGCTGACGTAGAGGCCGCCGTCGACCGGGATGTTCTGGCCGGTGAGATAGCCGGCATGGACCGAGCACAGGAAGGCGCAGATCTGGCCGAATTCCTCCGGCGTGCCGAGACGTTTTGCCGGCACGTCGGCGCTGATGCGGGCCTTGCGCGCGGCTGCTGCGGCCGGGTCTTCCGGAGTGCCGGCCTCATGCGGGCCGCGCAGCCGGTCGGTGTCGAGCTTGCCAGGCAGCAGGCTGTTGATGGTGACGTTGCGGTCGATGACCGTGCGCGCCACGCCGGCGAGGAACGAGGTCAGGCCGGCGCGCGCGCCGGACGACAGGTCGAGACCGGGGATCGGAACATAGACCGACAGCGAGGTGATGTTGACGATGCGGCCGAAGCCGCGCTTGGCCATGCCGTCGATCACCGCCTGGATGAGCTCGATCGGCGTGACCATGTTCTGCGTCACACCCTCGAGGATCTTGGTGCGGTCGAGCTCGCGAAAATCGCGCAGCGGCGGGCCGCCATTGTTGTTGACCAGAATGTCGGGATCAGGGCAGGCGGCGAGCATCGCTTTCTGCACCTCGGGCTTCGACACGTCGCCGGCGACTTCGATAACATCGACGCCGAACCGGTCGCGGATCTCCTTGGCGGTCTTGGCCACGAGTTCGGCGTTGCGGCCGTTGACGACCAGATCGACGCCGGCTTCGGCAAGCGCCATCGCGCAGCCTCGCCCCAGTCCCTTGCTCGAGGCGCAGACGATGGCCTTCTTGCCGCGAATGCCGAGATCCATGACGTTTTTCTCCTGATTGTGTCGCGCGCAAGCTAGCGCCTGGGCTGGACCAACCGCAACCGTCATACGGTTGTTGCATGAATCGGGGCATAGGCACGCGAAAGCAAAGGGTGAAATCGTGATGTCAGACCCAGAGCCCCACACTTTCCGCGCGCTATTCATTTCCGACGTGCATCTCGGCTCGAAAGCGGCCAAGGCCGATTTCCTGATCGACTTCCTGCGTCATCACGATGCCGAGATCATCTATCTGGTTGGCGATATCGTCGACGGCTGGCGGCTGCGGCGCAACTGGCATTGGCCGCAGAGCCACAATGACGTGGTGCAGAAGCTGCTGCGTAAGGCGCGCAAGGGGGCCTCGATCACCTATATTGCCGGCAATCACGACGAATTCGCCCGCCAGTTCCAGGGCGTGCATTTCGGCGGCATCGTCGTCGCCGACCGCGCCATCCACGAGACCGCCGACGGCCGGCGCCTGCTGGTCATCCATGGCGACCAGTTCGACACGGTGGTGCACAACCAGCGCTGGCTGGCCTATCTCGGCGACTATGCCTATGACGCGGCGATGCTGGTCAACCGTGTCGTGACCAAGCTGCGCCACCTGCTCGGCCTGCCTTACTGGTCGTTCTCGTCATGGGCCAAGGTCAAGGTGAAGAAGGCGGTGAACTTCATCGGCTCGTTCCAGACCGTGCTTTCGGAGGAGGCGCGGCGCTCGCATGTCGACGGCGTGATCTGCGGCCACATCCATCACGCGGCAATCGAGAACTACGGCGATGTGCAGTACATCAACACCGGCGACTGGGTGGAAAGCTGCACGGCGGTGGTCGAGCACTTCGACGGCCGCATGGAAATCCTGACCTGGGCGCATGTGCTGCCTGAGGCGTCGGTCGGCAATGAAGCGCTGGTGCCGATCGATATCATCGACCTCAAGGGCAGGGCGGCTCAGGCGGCTTGAGCCCGGCCACGTTTCCCCGGTTCAGCCTGCTGCCTTCGCGCTCGCGCAGCGCTCGCTCGAAGGCCCCGTCCTTCAACAGCCTAGCTCTCGATCGATTGGTCCAGCCGGTTCCGTCGCGCTTTGCCGCATGTTAGGGATCGAGACACGTTGCATGGGAGTCGAATGCAGCGAAATTGGATCGATTCATGTCGCTGCCGCCGCTATCGCCCGAACAGCTTGTCAAGCCGAGCCATTTCGAACTGCGCATGAGCCTGATCTTCGCGACCTTGTTCGTCTCGCAAGGCACGCATCTGCCTTACTTTCCGCTCTGGCTGCAGGCGAAAGGTTTTCATGCCGAGCAGATTGCGGTCATCCTGGCCGCGCCGATGTTCCTGCGCGTGTTGACGACGCCGATGCTGACGGCGCTTGCCGACCGGGCCCGGGATCGCGCCGATGTCTATATCGCGGTAGTTGCGGCCTCCATGGTCATCTCTGCCGGCTATTTCCTGCCGGCCACCTATGCCGTCGTGCTCGCCGTGTCGCTGCTTTTGACGATCGTCTGGACGCCGCATTCGCCGATGGCCGATTCGCTGGCGCTTTCGGGCGTGCGCCGTTTCGGCTCGAACTACACGGCAATGCGCAAATGGGGCTCGATCTCATATCTGTGCGCCAATGTCGTGGGCGGGTTCATCCTGGCGGCCACGGGTCCGCAGGCGGTCCCGGTCATCATCTTCATCGCGCTCGGCGCGGCCCTGGTCGCGGCGCTGTTGTCGCCGCGCATGGGGCGGCCGCGCAAGGCCTCGCCGCTGTCGGCGACCGAGATCCAGCACAAGGCGCCGAGCCTGTTCAATGCCTATTTCCTTTATTTCACACTTGGCGTCGGAATCATCACCGCCAGCCATGCCTTCCTCTACGGCTTCGTCTCGATCTACTGGAAATCGATCGGAATCGGCGATTCCGTCGTTGGCCTGCTATGGGCCTGGGGCGTAGTGTCGGAAGTGTGCATGTTTCTGTTTTTCAACCGTATTTTTGCTTCCATCTCGGTCGCCAGGGTGATGGTGATCGCCGGCATCGGTTCGATCGTGCGCTGGATCGCCTTTCCGCTGGTCTGGCCGCTCGGTCTGGGCGTCGTCGGCTTCTTCGGCGTCCAGACGCTGCATTCGGTATCGGTGGCGATGGTGTTGATCGGCCTGCAGAAGATGATCGGCGAAACGGTCTCCGAAGAGCGCACGGGCGCCGCGCAAGGCATCGCCTATTTCTTCAACGGCTTCTTCATGGCGGCGGTGACGCTCGCTTCAGGCCCGCTCTATGACCGTTTGGGCGTCGACGGTTTCTGGGCGATGATCCCGATCGCGGTCGTCGGCATGGTGCTGATAGGCCTAGCTTCCCGTTCAGCCCCAAAGCACCCTGTCGGGGGGTGAAACCAGCGATCCCCGGTAGACGAGACCGGGCTCGCGATCTCGTGCCAGCAGCAGCGGACCGTCTAGGTCGACGAAGTCGGCGTCGTGCGCGAGCAGCACCGCCGGGGCCATGGCAAGCGAGGTGCCGACCATGCAGCCCACCATGATGCCGAAGCCGAGTTCGCGCGCGCGGTCGCGCAACTTCAACGCCTCGGTCAGGCCGCCGGATTTGTCGAGCTTGATGTTGACGGCGTCATAGAGCCCGGTCAGCGCATCGAGGTCCTTTGCCGCATGCACGCTTTCGTCGGCGCAGACCGGCACCGGATGCGCGATCCGGCGCAGGATGTCGTCTTTGCCCGCCGGCAGCGGCTGTTCGACAAGCGCGACGCCGTGCTGCGCGGCGAAGCTGAGGTTCGCCTCGACATTTTCGTCGGTCCAGCCCTCGTTGGCATCGAGGATGATGCGGCTTTCGGGAGCGGCTTCCGTCACCGCGCGGATCCTTGCCATGTCGTCGTCGCCGCCGATCTTGACCTTGAGGAGGGGTCGCGCGGCATTGGCGCGTGCTTGCGCCGCCATGGCGTCCGGTTCGGCGAGCGACAGTGTGTAGGCGGTTTCCAGTGGCCTCGTCGGAAGCGCCCCGATGGCCGCCGCCACCGGCGTTCCGGTCAGCTTGGCTTCCAGGTCCCAAAGGGCGCAGTCGATGGCGTTTCGTGCGGCGCCCGCGGGCATGGCTGAGAGCAAGGCGGTCCGGTCGATGCCGGCGACGACCGGATCGCGCATGGCCTCGATGGCCGCGCGCACCCCCTCCATGGTCTCGCCGTAGCGCCTGTACGGCACGCACTCGCCGCGCCCGGAACGTCCCCCGTCAGCGATCGTTACGGTGATGACTTCGGCCTCGGTTTTGGATCCGCGTGAGATGGTGAAGGTGCCGGCGATCGGGAATCGCTCCATTTCGACCGAAATGACACGCGCCATAATTTTCTTCTCCGGCTGTGCGACACCGGTCTGCCGGCAAATCGACACGCCAGTCCGGTCACGCTAAACAGGACGCCATGTTGACCATCCGCAAACGCGACGCAAGCGGCGAGGCCAAGGACGCCGAGCACCGGCCTCGCATTGCCGTGGGCGAGGAAGGGGGCGTGCTGGGCTGCGCCTTTTCCGGCGTGTGGACGACGCGCACCGTGGCGCTGGTCGATGCCGACATGCGCAAGATCGAGCAGAGAAGCGGCGCAAAACAGCTGATGCTCGACCTTTCCCACATCGAAAAGATGGACACCGCCGGCGCATGGCTTATCGACCGGTTGGCCAGCGCCTTCGAGAAGAAAGGCGTCGAGGTCCATTTGCAGGGGCAGAGCGAGATCGCTTCGATCCTGCTCGGCGCGGTCGGCGATGCGGTTCGCCGGGAGCCCGAATCGGGTCCGTCCGGGCCGCCCAACATCATCCTGCGCGCGCTGGAGCTGGTTGGCCGGCGTGTCTATGAGATGCGCGACGATTTCTTCGCCTCCATGAACATCCTCGGCGCCACGATCCGCGGCGCGCAGATGAAGCTCGGCCGCGGCCACGCGGTCAACCCGGCCGCGATCTTCAACCAGATCGATCGCATGGGCGTCGGCGCGATACCGGTGGTGGTGCTGATGTCGGCCATTGTCGGCGCCATCGTCGCCCAGCAGGGTGCCTACCAGCTCAGCTATTTCGGCGCCAACATCTTCGTCGTGGACCTCGTCGGCGTGCTGATCCTGCGCGAGCTCGGCGTGCTGATGACGGCGATCATGCTCGCCGGCCGTTCGGGCAGCGCCATCACCGCCGAGATCGGCTCGATGAAAATGCGCGAGGAGGTCGACGCGCTGAAGGTGATCGGCCTCAATCCGATCGGCGTGCTGGTCTTTCCGCGGCTCGTCGCGCTGGTGATCGGCCTGCCATGCCTCACGATCATTGCCAATTTTGCAGCGCTTGGCGGCGGCATCGTTGCCGCCTGGCTCTATTCCGATATCCCGCCGGCCGCGTTCATCGACAGGCTGCGCGTCGCCATCGACCTCAGCACCATCTTTGCCGGCCTGATCAAGGCGCCGTTCATGGCCCTCATCATCGGCATCATCGCGTCGGTCGAGGGCATGAAGGTCGGCGGCAGCGCCGAATCGCTCGGCCTGCACGTGACCGCGTCGGTGGTGAAGTCGATCTTCGTCGTCATCATCCTCGACGGGCTTTTCGCCATGTTCTACGCAGCGATCGGGTTCTGAGATGGCGAACGGCAACGGCGCCACGGCCGCGCAGGACACGAATGACGACGAAATCGTGCTTTCGGTTCGCGACGTTACCGTCGCGATCGACGACAAGGTGATCCTCGACAAGCTCTCCCTCGATATCAAGCGTGGGGAAATCCTCGGCTTCGTCGGCGCTTCGGGCGCCGGCAAGTCGGTGCTGTTGCGCACCATATTGGGGCTGATGCCGAAGCAATCGGGGACGATCAGCCTGTTCGGCGTCGACGTCGACAAGGCCAGCGACGCCGATCGCCTGCGCATCGACATGCGGCTTGGCGTTCTTTTCCAGCATGGCGCGCTGTTTTCAGCGCTGACGGTGATGGAAAACGTGCAGGTGCCGATGCGCGAATATCTCGACCTGCCCAAGGCGCTGATGGACGAACTGGCCTTGCTCAAGATCGAGCTGGTCGGATTGCCGCCCGACGCCGCGCTGAAATTCCCGTCCGAGCTGTCCGGCGGCATGATCAAGCGCGCGGCGCTGGCGCGCGCCCTGGCGCTCGATCCCGACATCGTCTTTCTCGACGAGCCGACCTCGGGGCTCGACCCGATCAGCGCCGCCGAGTTCGACGAGCTTGTCGTCAAGCTGCGCGACACGATGGATCTGACGGTCTACATGGTTACGCATGATCTCGACACGCTGTTTACCGCTTGCGATCACGTCGCGGTGCTCGGCAAGAAGAAGGTGCTGGTCGAAGGCACGATCGACGACATGCTGAAGAGCGACGAGCCGTGGGTGAAATCCTATTTCCGCGGAAAACGCGCCCGGCAACTTGATCTTGCGGCGCGCGCATAGCCATAAGTGGGGCGATGGAAACAAGAGCCAACTACATAATTGTCGGCATCTTCACGCTTGGCGCGATCCTGGCTGCCTTCGCCTTCGTCTATTGGACGGCCGCCATCGGCGACAGGGGCGAAACGGCGATGCTGCGCGTGCGCATCCCGGGCTCGGCCTCCGGCCTCAGCCGCGGCAGCCTTGTGCTGTTCAACGGCGTCAGGGTGGGTGACGTGAAGAACGTCTATATCGACGGCGACGATCCGACCGTCGCCATCGCCGACACCGAAATCGCCCGTTGGACGCCGATCACCAAATCGACGCAGGCCGATATCGGACTGACCGGCCTCAGCGGCCAGGCCAATATCGAGCTCAAGGGCGCCGATCCGAAGGAGACCAGGCTGCTCGACGAAGCGGAGAAGGAAGGCAAGGTCGCCGAAATCGTCGCCAATCCGTCCGCGGTCACCAACCTTTTGCAGACGGCGCAGAACATCTTTACCCGCGCTGACAAGGTGCTTGGCGAGCTCGAAGGCTTCACCAAGGACGTTCGCGGTCCGCTGACGCAGACGGTCAAGAACGTCGAGACCTTCTCGGACGCGCTGGCCAAGAATTCCGACGGCATCGACAAGTTCCTGTCGGCGGTGAGCTCGCTTTCGGATCAGCTGAAGAATGTCTCGGGCCGGCTCGACAGCACGCTGAAGGCCGCCGAAGGCCTGCTCAATTCCGTCGACAAGGACCAGATCAAGAGCATCGTGGCCAATGTCGACACGGTGACGACGAACCTGAAAGAGACCAGCAAGCAGTTCGATACCGTCATCGACAACTTCAACACGGCGGTCGGCTCGATCAACGATTTCGCCAAGCAGACGCAAGGCACGTTGGCCAAGGTCAACAGCGTGCTCGACGGCATCGATCCCGCCGACGTCAAGGCCGCTTTGGCCAACATCCAGAAGGCCAGCGCCAACGCCGACAAGGCGGCGTCGGACATCGCCAAGGTCACCGACAAGATCGCCAACCGTTCCGACGACATCAACGAGACCATCAAGGACGCCCGCCAGCTCGCGCAGCGGCTCAACGACGCTTCGGTGCGCGTCGACGGCATCCTGGTCAAGGTCGACAAGCTCCTCGGCTCCGGCGAGGCCAACGGCGTCATGGCCGATGCCAGGGCGACGTTGAAATCATTCAAGCAGGTGGCCGACACGCTGAACTCCCGCCTCGGCACAATCGTCGACAACCTGTCGCGCTTCTCCGGCCAGGGCCTGCAGAACGTCGAGGGGCTGGTGCAGGACAGCCGGCGCTCGATCAACCGCATCGAGGAAGCGGTGACCGATCTCAGCCGTAACCCGCAGCGCATTCTGTCCGGCGGCGCCGGCGAGGTCCGGCAATTCGATGGAAGGGCACGGCGTTGACTTCGGCCGCCGTGACCGTCAAGAAATGAACCGCAAATGCGGGTTGATCGTAAGATCCGGGGACAGCGGGGATCACGCGTGAAGTCGATCGGGGTGGTTGCGGGTAGTTTGAGATCGTCCGCCGCAGCGTTGCTGGTGCTTGCGGTTGCCGGCTGCGCGGCACTGGGCGGCAAGCCGGCGCCGCTCGACACGTTTGAATTGTCCGCGCCGTCGCTAGATGTGCGTGCCCACAGCCGTCGCCAGATCCTGATCGCCCAGCCGTCGGCGCTCAAGGCGCTGGACAGCCAGAACATCGTCATCAGGCCTTCCGACCGGTCGATCCAGTTCCTCAAGGGCGCGCAATGGGCGGACCGGCTGCCGCTGATCGTGCAGGCGAGGCTGGCCGAAACCTTCCAGCGCTCCGGCAGCTTTGCCGGTGTCGGAAAGCCGGGCGAGGGACTGGCCATCGACTACCAGATCATCGTCGAGGTGCGCTCCTTCGAGGTGCGCGTCAATGGCGGCGAGCATGCCGATGTCGATCTGTTCGTGCGCATCCTGAACGACCGCAACGGCGAGGTGCGCGCCTCGAAGAACTTCACCGCGAGCACCCCGGTCTCAGGCGGCGGAAATGCGGCTTACGTCGGCGCGCTGGACAGCGCCTTCGGCCAGGCGGCGGCAGACATCGTCCGCTGGACGGATTCGACGATCTGACAGCGGTTGCCAAGGCGCCGGGAAACCAATTCCATCGATCAACGGACAAAAGAAAAAGGCGGGCCGAGGCCCGCCTTTTTTGTCAGACTTGTCGGCCGCTCACTGCAGCCGGCCGCTGGCATGGGCCAGCATCGTGTAGACCTTGCCTGTGTCGGACG
This sequence comes from Mesorhizobium sp. CA15, assembly GCF_020165215.1. Taxonomy (NCBI): domain Bacteria; kingdom Pseudomonadati; phylum Pseudomonadota; class Alphaproteobacteria; order Hyphomicrobiales; family Phyllobacteriaceae; genus Mesorhizobium; species Mesorhizobium sp. CA15. Next base: position 360,005 of record NZ_JAIUHQ010000001.1, on the reverse strand, counting down.
TCAGATAGGTCTGCGCCATGATGTTGTCGCGGTCGTTGCGCGAGACATCCTTGAGCAGCTTCTCGAAATCCTCGCAGTAACGGTCGACCGCGGCGCGGAATTCCGCCTCGGCCTGATACTTGCGGCGGATCTCGTCGAAGGTCTGCTGGCCCTTCAGCGTGTAGAGGCGACGGGTGAAGACGTCGCGCTCGCCCCGCCGGTAGCGGTTCCAGAGCTCGATCGAGGCGTCATGGTCGATGGCCCGCGCGATGTCGACGGAGAGCGAGTTGAGCGACTCCATGACATGCAGCGGCGAGCGCTGGGCAGGCGTCGCGCGCGGCGCTTCCGCCGGCGTTGCCGGCCGCAGCTCTTCCTCACGCGACGCATTGGTCAGGAGGTCGCGCACCCATCCGCCCTGCGCGGGCTTGCCGTTCGGATCGCGGCGCGGCGCCTCGGCGGGGCGTTCAAGATCGAGCGTGCCGCGCAGCGTGGTCTCCGCGAGCGGCGCCTGCGGAGCGCGGGCCGTTGGTTGCGGTTGCTGCTGTGGCTGCGGGGCCGGGGGACGGCGCAGCGGCGGTTCGGCGGCTCGGGCCGGCGCCTGCGGAGCAGGGCGCAGACCGCGTGGCTCGCCCTGTTCGCTGCTGCCGCTGCGGCCGGATTTCGCAACGATATCCGACAGTTCCTTGAGCGCATTGATCTGCTCTGCGACGGCGCGACGAATGGCCGAGGTCGATTCCTTAGCCTCCTCCGGCATCTCGATCACGCCCTTCTTCAGCTCGGCGCGGGTAAGGTCGAGCTCGCTCTTGATCGAGCCTGCGGTGCGACGCATCTCTTCGGTCGCGTCGGCAAAGCGCCGTGTCGCCGAATCGACGACGTCGGCGATGGCGGTGCGGATCTTTTCCGCCGATTCCATCGTTCGGCCCTCCGCGGTCTGCATCGTCTGGCCGACGAGGTTTTCGAAGGAGCGCATCACCTTCTCGAGATCTTCCGACTTCTTGACCAGGCCGACGGCGAGGTCTTCCAGCGAGGACTGACGCTCCAGCGTGTGCTCGAGATTGCTTTGCGCAGAGCTGAGCAAATTCGAGGCGCTGGAGAGCAACCGGCTGTGTTCGTCGAACTTGGTCGCGATCGAGGCCACCTCGCGCAGCGTCGCTGAGGACAGCTCGGTGAGCCGTGTCGTGTTGGAATCGACCAGACGCGCCGAACTGGCGAAAGTCTGGGCGGCCTTCTCCGTGGTCGTGGCGAAGCTCTGCGTGCTGCCGGAGAGCCGCTCCTCGACCTGGCCGAGATTGACGGCAGCCTGGTCGATCAATTGGCCGAGCTGCGCGCTGGAGGTCGTCATGCGGCCGATAAGATCGGCCACGCTGTCGGCAAGCGACGAGCGGGCGCCTTCGACGGCCGACAGCGTCTCGGCCGTGCGGGTGGCGAGAGCATTGACGAGGTTCGTGTTCTCGCTGCGCAGCTTCTCGGCCGCCCGTTCGGTGACCTCTTCCATGCTGCGCTGCAGCTCGGAGCCGCCCTGGGCGAAGCGCTCGACCAGCGGCTTGGCCGTCTCGTCGAGGATTTTCGCCATCTCTGCCGAACGCGCCGCGAGCATGGTGTTGAGCTCGCGGGTGTTGGCGCCGATCGTGCGCGCGGCCTCGTTGGTGCTCTGGCCGATATGCTGGCCGACCGCCGTGAAGGTCTCGGCGATGACATTGGCGCGCGAGATGAGCTGGGCCTCGGCGCTGGAGACCTGCTCGTTGAGCTTCTGGCCCATGGTCTCGGCGCTGTAGGCGAGGCGGTTTTCCACGCTCGCCACCTGGTCCTCGACACGGGCGGCCGCGGCCGAGGCGCTTGCGGCCAGCCGCTCGTCGGCTCCCGCCAGCGCCTGCTCGATCTCGCGGGCATGCACGGCAAGCTCCTGCCCGGTCTGGCGGGCACGGTCGGCGACGCGCTGTTCGGTCGCCGCGAAGGCACCGACGATCGTGTCGGCATGCTCGCCGATGGTCGAGGTGCTCGAGGCGATACGCGACACCAAACGGCTGTCGGCGTCGTCGAAGATGCGGGCAATTTCGGACGCCCGCGACGACAGTGCCTCCGAGCCCTCGGCAATACGCGAGATCAGATGCTGGTCGGCGCTGTCGAAGATGCGGCCGAGGTCCGAGGCGCGGGCGGCCAGCGCTTCGGCCGATTCGCTGATGCGCATCGAAAGCCGCTCGTCGGCGCCCTCGAAGTTGCGCAGGATGTCGCCGGCACGGGCGGCCAGCGACTGCGCCGTCTCGACGGCGCGGGCAACCAGCTTCTGGTCGGCTGCATCGAAGGTGTTGGCGATGTCGCCGGCGCGTGCGGCCAGCTTGTCGGCGGTTTCCTCGGCGCGGGCCATGAGCGAGTTGGAGGCGTCGTCGGCTCGCGCCATCAGCATGTTGGAAGTATCCTGGGCGCGCTCGTGCAGGCGGCGGTCCGCCGCCTCGAAAGCCTGCGCGATGTCCTCGGCCCTGGCAAGCAGCGCGGCGGACGTCTGCTCGGCGCGTTCGGCGATCTTGCGGTCGGCGTCGCTGAAAGCCGCACCGGCCTGCTCGTGCAGGGTGCTGGTGATCTCCATGACCTTGTCGCGCAGCGCGCCCGCCACGAACACAGCGGTCTTTTCCAGCACGCCGCGGACATTGTCGACGCCGGTCGACAGCGCACGCTCCATGGTGCCGGCGCGCTCCTCGATGACACCGGTCTGCCGGCTGAAGGCCTGCTCGATCTTCTCGACATCGGCGGCAATCGCCGCCGAGATATCGCTGCTTCGGGCAGCGATCTGGTCGATATGGCCGGAAACCGAACGGTCGACGTCCTTGCGCGCATCGGCAAGCTTGAGGAGATCGTCCTCGAGGGCCTTGGCCAGCATGTTGCGGCCCTCGGACAGCTTGCCGACATGGCCGGCGATGACGTCGTCGATCTCCGAGCGGCTTTCCGTCAGCTTCTGAAGGTCCGCTTCGAGGGCGCGCCTAAGGATATCGCGGCCTTCGGCGAGCTTCTCGACCTGGCCGGCGACCAGGCCGTCGATCGAGGAACGGCTTTCGGCGAGCTTGGCGAGGTCGGCTTCCAGCGCACGCTTGAGGATGTCGCGGCCTTCCGCGAGCTTCTCGACCTGGCCGGAGACCAGGCCGTCGATGCCGGCGCGGCTCTCGGCGAGCTTGGCAAGATCGTCCTCGAGCGCCTTGGACAGCGTCGCCCGGTTCTGCGACAGTTGGTCGGCATGGGTCTGCATGAGGCCGCTGGCATTAGCCATATCGGTCTCCAGCGCACGCGAAAGCTCGGCGCGGTGATCGGTGATCTTCTGCGAATGATCGACGATCGCGCCCTGGATTGTGTTGAGGTCGGCCTCCAGCGCGCGCTTGAGGATGTCGCGGCCTTCGGCGAGCTTCTCGACCTGGCCGGCGACCAGCCCGTCGATGCTGGAGCGGCTCTCCGCCAGCTTGGCGAGATCGTCCTCCAGCGACTTCGACAGCACGGAACGGTCCTGAACGAGCCGGTTTTGATGGTCGGCGATGGCGCCGCTGACGGCCTGCAGGTCGGTTTCAAGCGCTTTCGAAAGCTGTGAGCGATCTTCCAGAACCTTGTCCGAATGTCCCGCGATGGCACCCTTGATGGCGTTGAGGTCGGCTTCCAGGGCACGCTTGAGGATGTCGCGGCCTTCGGCGAGCTTCTCGACCTGGCCGGCGACAAGGCCGTCGATCGAGGCGCGGCTTTCGGCGAGCTTGGCGAGGTCGGCTTCCAGCGTGTGCGACAGCAGGCTGCGGTCCTCGGCGAGCTTGCCGGCGTGGCTGTCGATCAGGCCGCGGATGCCGCTCAGATCGCTTTCAAGGGCGCGGCTGAGCTCGCCGCGGTCCTCGGCGAGCTTGGTCGAGTGGGTCTCGATCAGGCCACGGATGCCGATGATGTCGGTCTCGAGCGCTTTGGCGAGCACCGCGCGGCCCTCGGCGATCTTCTCGACCTGACCGGCCACAAGGCCGTCGATGGAGGCGCGGCTGTCCTGCAGCTTGTTGAGATCAGCCTCCAGGGCGCGCGCCAGGATGTTGCGGCCTTCGGCCAGCTTCCCGACATGGCCGGCGACCATTTCGTCAATCATCGTACGGGCTTGGACGAGCCTGCCGGAGTCTTCGTTCAAGACCTGGGTCAGGCGGTTGCGGCCTTCTTCGAGCTGCTCCAGATGGCTGCCCAGCGACGCATCGATGGCAGCGCGCGACTCGTTGACCTTGCGCAGGTCTTCTTCCAGCGCGCGCGAGATCAGGCTGCGGCCTTCTGCCAGCTTCTGCACCTGGTTGGTGACGGCGGCATCGATTGCCACGCGGCCTTCGGCGAATTTCGCCAGGTCCTCCTGCATGGCGGCCGCCATGCGCTCGCGGCTCTCCGAAAGCGCGCGGCTGTGGTTCTCGACGGCTTCCTCGATGCCGACACGGGCATCGGCCAGCCGCTGGATATCGGAATCGAATGAGCGCGACACGACATGCCGGGCCGCTTCCATGCGTCCGGCGAAGTCGGTGGCGCGGGCTTCGAGCATGGAAGAGGTCGACGAGATGATGTCCGCCATGTCGGCGCCGATCTGCGTCTTGCCCTGGTCGATCATCGACGACAGTTGGTCCTTGCTCTCGGCGAAGGTGTGCGCGATCTCGCGGGCGCGCTCGACCAGCGTCTCGTTGATCTGGCGGGCGCGGGCTTCGAGGGCGGCGTTGAGTTTCTGCGTACCGGTGTCGAGCGCCTCGGCGCGGGTCTGGAATTCGCTGATCAGCGCCTGACCGCGTTCGGCCAGGGTCCGTTCGATGCCGCTGAGGCTCGTCTCGAACTCCGAATTCAAGGTACGCGCCGCGCCGCCGAGTAGCGAGACCATGCCGTTGGTGCGGTCGTCGAGCAGGTCGGTTAGCGAGCGTGTCAGGCCGTCCGTGGTGTCGGTGAGCTTGGCGATACGGGTGTCGAGCAGGCTCGCGAAGGCCTCACCGGAGGTCGAAAGACGGTCCGTGATGTTGTCAAGGCGCGATTCCACCGAATCGAAGATCGACGTCGAGCTTTCATTGATGCGGTCGATCAGCGTGTCGCCGGAATTGTTGATCGTCATCGACAGCTTGGTCGACGCGTTGAGGATCGAGTCGCGGATGATGTCGCTGGCCGAGCCGATCTCGTCGCGCAGCGTCTCGTGAGCGCTGGCGATGGAGGCGCGCACGCGCTCGGCATGGGTGACGACCGCCTCGCGCTCGCTGCCGAGACCGTCGACCAGCGAACGGATGCGGGCCTCGTTCTCGGAATAGGAGCGTTCGAGCTGGCTGACTTCGCCGTGGACAAGCGTTTCGAGCTCGACCGCGCGGGCCAGGGTGCGCTCGATGCCTTCGCCCATGGCCGCCACCTCGCGGCGAACGGCCTGGCCGATCATCATGACACGGTCCTGGGCGAGGTTTTCGGGCTCCGCCAGGCGGAAGGCGACCTCGGTCATGGATTGCGCGGCGAGGCGCATTTCCTGCGCGCGCCGGATCATGGCGGCGAACGCCCAGAACAGGATGACCGGAACGATCGCGGCAACCGCCAGGCCGATCAGCTCGGGACGGGCGAAGAACTGGTCGAAGGTACGGATCTTCCAGATGCCGGGACCGAACAACAGGTTGGCCAGGCCGCCGGCGCCGCCGATCCAGGCCAGCGAGATAAAGGCGATCACCCAGTAGACGGTGCTGGACGCACGGCGGTTGAGGCTGTGCAGCAGCGTCTTGTAGTCCTTCTGGCGGTCGTCGTTGGCGGGCGTGAAGCCGGCGGGAGGCGTGAAGCCGGACGGCTGCCCATTGCGCGGCTCGACCGGGCGCAATTCGGCCGGCTTGGCCGCGGGCGCCTTGGGAGGTTGGGGGTTGGCAGGCTGGGGACTGTTTGCCGGCTCCGTCCTGTGGCTGCGCCCTTCGCGCGCCAGCTCGTCGGCCGCCGCCGAAATCTGCGCTTCGAGATCCTCCATCGACGCCGCCATGTCGAGGCCGCCTTCGTCGCCGTTAAGGTCAAGGTCAAGCGCCTTTTCCAGTTCCGCGGCCACGTCATTCTCGAGAGACTTCGTCGTCGTTGGTTTCTTAGCCATGCCTTCGCTACCCTGTACTAGCTGCCGCGGGACTTATGATTTTGGCCTGATTCTGGCCCGATTCTGGCTTGTCTATCCCGCGCAGGAGGCTGAAAAATGGACCTTCGTATCGTAATGACACACCGGGGTAAAGAAAACATGCATTCCAGGCGATACGTAAAACTTTAAATATAAGGTTAACGGAGACGTGATCCGGCTGCCTCCGTGACAACATTTTTCCTCTGCAGTCGTTAACCCGTTGGCGACCGGGAGCGCCTATTTTCGTGGACCCGTCTGCCCGCTTGATGGAGTTGCAGTGCGTATGCGTGGCGAAAGTGGTATTGCGTTTTCCATGCCGGGAGGCGACGCCTCCGGAACGGCTGGAGCCCGACCGGTGGATCTCGGCCATCTGGCACGCCAGACAATGGGCGACCGCGACCTCGAACGCGAGGTGCTGGCGCTGTTCGTGCATCAGTCGCTGTCGGTCCGTGACCAGATCGCCGATGCCGACGCGAGGCAAAGGGTGCTTCTGGCGCATGGCCTGAAGGGCTCGGCGCGCGGCATCGGCGCCTTTGCGGTGGCCGACTGTGCGGCGATCATCGAAACCCAGCCGGAAGACGTCCGGGCGCTCAAGCGGCTCAGCACGCTGATCGAGGAAGTGCGCGACTTCATCGCCGGCATCAGCCGCTAGTATCCGGCCTTTCTGAAAAACGTCATTTCGTGGCGCTTTCGCGCCGCAGTTGACTTGTCCGGCAGAGTGATTATCTCGGCTGCGACTCCTCAGGTGACTTAATGACCAAGCTGACTTACATCGCCCATGACGGGACCCGATTTGACGTGGAAGCCGAAAACGGCTCGACAGTCATGGAAAACGCGATCCGCAATGCGGTTCCGGGCATCGAAGCCGAATGCGGCGGCGCCTGTGCCTGCGCGACCTGCCATGTCTATGTCGACGAAGCATGGACGGCGGAGGTCGGCGAGCCGGAGGCGATGGAGGAGGACATGTTGGACTTCGCCTACGAGGTCCAGCCGAACTCGCGCCTCTCCTGCCAGATCAAGGTGCGCGACGCGCTGGACGGGCTGGTCGTTCGGGTCCCCGCGCGCCAGGGTTGAGGCGCGTCGATATTCAGGTGAGGCCGGCCTGCAAATGGCGACTTCCTGCGCTTCCGGCCTTTGCCGGCCGAAGCACTCACGAATGGCGTGGCGGTTAAAATAAGCTACGGCCGGCGTAGCCGGTTCTCGGACGTCACCATCGACTCGGCCTGACCTGAATCTCGACACACCTTGGCTGCTTCCCAATATTCTTTCGCGCCGGCAGCTTGGCAGCGGCCGATAGCTCATGCAGTCTCGCCGCATTCCCAATCAGGGCGCAGCGCATGACCGATACCATCAAAACGGACGTTCTCATTGTCGGGGCAGGGCCGATCGGCCTGTTCGCCGTGTTCGAGCTCGGTCTGCTCGATATGAAATGCCATCTGATCGACATTCTCGATCGTCCCGGCGGCCAATGCGCCGAGCTCTATCCTGAAAAGCCGATCTACGACATTCCAGGCTGGCCGACGATCTCCGCGCAAGGCCTGGTTGACAAGCTCATGGAGCAGATCCATCCGTTCAAGCCGGACTTCACCTTCAACCGCATGGTGTCGAGCCTTGAAAAGCTGGAGGACGGCAGTTTCCGCGTCGCCACCGACGAAGGTGAATTGTTCGAGACCAAGGTGGTGGTGATCGCCGCCGGCGGCGGCTCGTTCCAGCCCAAGCGTCCGCCCATTCCGGGCATTGAGGAGTACGAAGGCAAGAGCGTCTTCTATTCGGTCCGACGCATGGAGGAATTTCGCGGCCACGATCTCGTCATCGTCGGCGGCGGCGATTCGGCGCTCGACTGGACACTCAACCTGCAGCCGATCGCCAAGAGCGTGACGCTGGTGCATCGCCGCCCGGAATTCCGGGCCGCGCCCGACAGCGTCAACAAGATGTATGCCATGCATGAGATGAAGCAGCTCGAATTCCTGGTCGGCCAGGTCAGCGGCCTTGCCGGCGGCGGCGGTCAGCTGTCGTCGGCGACCATCAAGGGCGGTCCGGGCGGCGACGTCGAGGTGCCGTGCACCCGCATGCTGCCATTCTTCGGCCTCACCATGAAGCTCGGGCCGATAGCCGAATGGGGCCTTAACCTCAACGAGAACCTGATCCCGGTCGACACCGAGAAGTTCCAGACGTCGATCCCGGGCATCTTTGCCGTCGGCGACATCAATTGGTATCCAGGCAAGCTCAAGCTGATCCTGTCAGGCTTCCATGAGGTGGCGCTGATGGCGCAGGCCGCCAAGCGGATCGTCAGCCCGGGCGAGCGCATCGTCTTTCAGTACACGACCTCGTCGACCAGCCTGCAGAAGAAGCTCGGCGTGCATGATTGAGGCGCATTGATATGCAGGTGATGCCGGACTGCGAAGGGCAGCTTCCTGCGCTTCCGGTGCTCACGTACTTCAAGTACGCTCCGCTCCGGTTCTCGGAAACAGCCCTTCTCGACTCGGCCTGACCTGAATCTCAACACACCTTCAAGCGATCTACTCCGCAAGCGCGGGCGCGGTTTGCTCGTCGTGGCCGCGCAGTTCCTTTTCGGGCATCAGGGCCAGCGTGATCAGGGCCAGAACGAGCGTTGCTCCGGCGGCGACGAATATCATCACGAACGGCAACGCCGATGCCGGTTGGATATGCGTCTGCGAGCCTTCTGAGGACAGTGGCAGTCCGTAGCCGAGCGCGACGGCGCCGAGCATGGCCACGCCGAGCGCGCCGCCCAGCGTGCGCAGGAAGGTCAGAACGCCCGTCGCGACACCGAGATGCGCGCGATCGACGGCATTCTGGACCGAGACAGTGGCAACCGGGAATGTCGTTCCGCTGCCAAGGCCGATCAGAGTGGTCAGGATTTCCACCTCGAGCAGCGAGGCGTGTTCCGCAATGGCACTGAGCACGCCAATGCAGACGATGGCCAGGCCGACGCCGATCATCGCGATGCGCTTGTAGTGGACAAAGCGCGGGATCGTGCGGCCGCTGAAGGTCGCACCGGCGACCGTGCCGAGCAGGAGGCCGAGCATCGCGGTGCCGGATTCGCTGACCGAAAGCCCGACGACCGATTGCAGATAGACCGGCAGGTATACCGACGCGCCGATATTTGCGGCCTGCAGGAGGAACATCGACAGTGTGCCGGCGAGCACGATCGGGTTGCCCAAGACTTCGAGCGAGACCAAAGGCTCGGCCGCCTTGAGCAGCCTGAGCGCGAAGAAGGCCCAGAACACCACCGAGCAGGCAACCAGCCCAAGGATCTCGCGGGAAAACCAGGGATAGGCGCTGCCGCCCCAGCTGAGCGCCAGGAGCAGAAGCGTCGTGGCGATAACCAGCAGCACGGCGCCCAAGCCGTCGATGCGATGGTTCTTGGCCGCGACCGGCAGCTTCTTCAACGGGTTTTTGATGATGGCCATGGCCAGGAAGCCGATAGGCAGGTTGATCCAGAAGATCAGCGACCAGTGCAGATGTTCGGCAAACACGCCGCCGAGCAGCGGGCCGGCGACGCTGGCGACCGCCCATGTGCCTGCGATCCAGGCCGCATAGCGGGCGCGCTCGCGCGGCGGCACGAGGTCGCCGATGACCGTCTGGGCCAGCGCGAAGAGACCGCCGCCGCCGGCGCCCTGGACGGCGCGGCCGATGACCAGCACCAGCATGTTGGGAGCAAGCGCGCTGACCAGCGACCCGAGCAGGAAGACGAGGATGGCGGCGTAGATGACAGGGCGGCGCCCGTAGACATCGGAAATCTTGCCGTAGAGCGGCGCCATCGCGGTCGCGGTCAGAAGATAGCCGGTGACGATCCACGGCAGATATTCGGCATGGCCGAGCGCGCCGGCGATCGTCGGCAGGGCAGGGGCTACGATGGTCTGATCAAGGGCCGCCAGCAGCATCGACAACAACACGCCGCCGATGATGGCATTCTTCTCGCTCTCGCTCATCAGGGGCGCGGCTTTCGGCGCCATCGCCTGGTTCTCGACGGACTGGTCCATGCGTCATTCTTTCAAAGGCTGGTGCTTGGTGCGCCAAGACGGCTTTGGCCGGTCGCACCTGTCATTTCTCATCGTGGACCCGAGGCTTTGGCGCTTCGAACCCGCATTATGTCGTTCGATATAGGCCGATTTCGACCATCACTCGAAGGTTTTTCCGGTCTGGCACCATGCTTGGATGAAATTGGCCCCGGACAGGGCTCGGCTCTCAAGTCAAGGCGGCGGCAGCTGGCCGGCTTCGACACGCTGCATCCGGTAGCGCATCAGCCGAAGGATACGGCTTTCGAAATTGACGCTCTCGACGCGGTCGAAGCGGACCTGGTCCTGATCGTGCCTGGCGAGCTCGGCTGCCTGGACCGCGGCGGCGTTGAGCTTCGCCTGCTCGCAGGTCTTTTGCGGCGGGAGTGCCTTCAGCGCATCCTCGAGCAGGCGCGCATGGTTCTTGGCGATCTCGACATGGCGCTCCTCATGCCGCTTGATGTCGGCCGAGAGCGTATCCCAGACCAGCCTGACGCCGGGATCGGATTTGCGCGGGCGCCGCCATTCGGGGAGGATTACCTTGACCTTCAAGGTGACGGCCGCGTCGGCGATGCGGCAGGACCCGGCGCTCTGCGCGTAGCTGATGCGGGTGGTGAAGGCCATTTGCGTGGCGCCGGGATGCCGCGAGCCGGTGCTCTTCACCTCGGGGCCGTTTCTCGACAGCTGGTTCTGGATATCGTCGAGCGTGCGGCCGCCGACGCTGAAATAGCTGTAGGTCTTGACCAGACTGGCCGCGCCCGCCGGCAGGGCAGTGAGCGAGAGCATCAGGGCGCAGAGCAGGGAGCGGTTCATCATATTGCCTCTTCACGCACCTTGCTTTAGGGCCGTCGCCAGCGCAACGGAATTGATTTCGCGCGGATCACGCATGGTTGATGGACAATGACGACAAGGCGATGGCAGCTGGCGCATGGACGCTATCTCGACCTCGGTCCGAAGGCGGTCGTCGCCGGCATCCTCAACGTGACGCCCGACAGCTTTTCGGACGGCGGCCTGTTCATCGCGCCCGAGAAGGCGCTGGAGCAGGCGCACCGCATGGTGAAGCAGGGCGCGGCGATCATCGACGTCGGCGGGGAATCGACGCGGCCCGGTTTCGCCCCGATCTCCGCCGAGGAAGAACAGGCGCGCGTGCTGCCGGTCATCGCGGCGCTCGCCGCTTCCGGCGAGGCGCTGATCTCGGTCGACACCTATCGCGAGGACACCGCGCGGCTTGGCGTCGCCGCCGGCGCCCATATCGTCAACGACGTCTGGGGGCTGCAACGTGAGCCGGGCATCGCGCGCGTCGCGGCCGAGACAGGCGCCGGGCTCGTCATCATGCATACCGGGCGCGAACGGCAGAAGCTGCCCGACGTGATCGAGGACGAGTTCCTGTTCCTGCGCAAATCGCTGGAGATCGCGCGTGCCGGCAATGTTGCCGACAGCCAGATCGTGCTCGATGCCGGCTTCGGCTTCGCCAAGGAAACGGCGGAGGAAAACCTCGAGCTGATGGCGCGGTTTTCCGAGCTTCAGGCGCTCGGCTACCCGTTGATGGCGGGGACGTCGCGCAAGCGCTTCATCGGTACCGCGACGGGGCGCGATCCCGCGGAACGGGCCGCCGGCACGGCGGCCACCAGTGTCATCCTGCGCTTGAAGGGAGCCGACCTGTTTCGCGTCCACGATGTCGCAATCAACGTGGATGCGCTGGCGGTCACCGATGCTATGCTTCAACGCGAAACCGAGCTTCCTCCCGGACACTGATCATGTACCTCATCCGCATGAAGAACTGCGCCTTCTTCGCCCGCCACGGCGTGCTGGACGAGGAGGAGACGCTTGGCCAGCGTTTCTACGTCGATGCCGAGCTGACGGTCGAGCCCAGCCGGCCGCTGACTGAGGATTCCATCGAGGACACCGTCAATTATGGCGTCGCCTTCTCGGTCATCGAAAAGATCGTGACCGGACATCGCCGCTTCCTGATCGAGGCGCTGGCGCTGGAGGTGGCGAAGGCGCTGACAGCGCGATTCTCGCAGATCAGGAAAGCCGCGATCACCGTGCGCAAGCCGAACGCCCCGGTGCCGGGCGTGCTCGATCATGTCGAGGTGACCGTTGTCTGGCCAGAATAGCGCCGTCTACCTCAGTCTCGGCGGCAATCTCGGCGAGCCGGCGAAGTCCATGGGCGCGGCATTGCGCATGCTGGACGGCGACGACGCGACGCGCGTCACCGCCGTCTCGTCGCTCTACCGCACGCCTCCTTGGGGCAAGCTCGACCAGCCCGATTTCCTCAATGCCGCCGCCGCGATCGAGACGGCGCTTTCGCCACGCGCGCTGCTTGAGCTTTGCCTCGATGTCGAGAAGCGGCTGAAGCGCGTGCGCGAGGAGCGCTGGGGGCCGCGCCTCATCGATATAGACATCCTGGTGTTCGGCGACCGGGTGATCCACGAGACCGGCCTCGAAGTGCCGCATCCGCGCATGCTGGAGCGCGCCTTCGTGCTGGCGCCGCTGGCCGAGATCGCGCCAGGGCTTTCCGTCGACGGCAGAAGCGTATCGGAGCGGCTCGAAGCCGTCGATACGTCCGGCATCGAGCGGCTGCCTTCGGGCCGCGAATGGTGGCTCGGCTGATTTTGCATTGTCGCAATTCCGGACGGAAAACCGCCCACACTTTTCCTGGAATTGCTCCGAAGCCGGCCGGTCAGCCGGAAAACCCGCCGCCGTCCAAAAATGCCTGCTCCTCGGCCGTCGTCGCACGGCCGAGCATGCGGTTGCGGTGCGGAAAGCGACCGAAGCGCTGGATGATCTCCAGATGCTCATTGGCGTATTTAAGATAGTCCGGCGCTCGCTTGGCGGTGAGTTCCACCGACCGTTCCTGATCCGCCAGCAATTCGGAATGCTCGAAGGGCAAATAGAGGAAGACGCGAACCGGTTCTTCCAGCTTGAGGTCCTGACCGGCGGCGATCGCCCTGTCGGCGAAGTATCTGGCGAGCGGATCGGTCGCGTACATGTGGCCGGTGCCGCGGAAGCAGTTGCGCGGGAACTGATCGAGCAGGATCATCAACGCCAGCGATCCTTCGGCATGCCCATTCCAGTCGTCGCATTCGCGCCGCGCAGCGGCGTAATGCAGCTCGAGAAAGCGGCCGCGGAAATCGGCGTCGAAGGCGTCGCTCTTTTCGAACCAGGCGTCCTCGCCGGCGTCGCGCCAGAATGCGATGACCGAAAGCGCTCGCGGATCAAGCTCTGCCATATTTGCCTCTCAGTTCTTGGTCTCTGCCTGGTTCAGCACCACGGCGGTTTCCTGGTTCAGCGCGCGGCCGGCGCGGCGTGGCTGCGTGAGCGGCGTCGGGATCGGCGTGCCGATATTGCCCTTGAGGAAACGCTGGCCGGCGCGCACGCCCTCGGCCAATTGCGTCTCGAAGCGCGCTTCGTCGCGGCGTCGCACATCCTCAATGACTTCGGCGACCTCCTCGGGATCGACGCCAAGCGCCTCCAGCGCGGAGCCGCCGAAGACCAGCGCCGATTCGAAGGTCTCGCGCAGCTGATAGTCGACGCCGGCGCGCACGAGCTGCAGCGCGGTGCCGCGGTCGAAGGCGCGCGCCAGGATGGTGACCAGTGGAAATTCGGCCTTGATAAGCTGCGCGATGCGCACGGCGGCGTCGGGCTTGTCGACGCAGATCAGCACCGCGCGGGCGCGCCCGGCGCCGGCCGCATGCAGGATGTCCAGCCTCGTGCCGTCGCCGTAATAGACCTTGAAGCCGAAATCGGCCGCCGCCTGGATCATCTCCACCTCGTTGTCGATGATCGAGACGTCCATCCCGCGCAGCAAAAGCGGCTGGCTGGCGATCTGGCCGAAGCGGCCGAAGCCGATGATCAGCACGCTGCCGGTGAGGCCGTCGGCGATGTCGACGCCGTCGAGGGACTGCTCGTCGCGCGGGGTGAGGTAACGCAGCGCCACGATCGCGAGCGGCGTCAGCACCATCGAGATGATGACGATGGCAGTCAGCGTGGCGTTGGCCTGGCCGTCGATGATGCCGACCGCGGCAGCGGACGAATAGAGCACGAAGGCGAACTCGCCGCCCTGCGCCATGAAGACGGCACGTTCGAGCGCCTCGCGATGGCCGCTTTTCAGAATGCGCGCGACGACGTAGATGCCGAATGCCTTCATGACCATGTAGGCGACGACATAGACGGCGATGAGCCGCCAGTTCTGGGCTACGACGCCAAGGTCGAGCGACATGCCGACGGCGAGGAAGAACAGGCCGAGCAGGATGCCGCGGAACGGCTCGATATCGGCTTCGAGCTGGTGGCGGAAGGTCGATTCCGACAACAGCACGCCGGCGAGGAAGGCGCCCATCGCCATCGACAGGCCGGAGAGCTGCATGGCCAGAGCCGAACCCAGTACCACTAGCAGCGCCGCGGCGGTCATGACTTCGCGGGCGCGGGCATCGGCCAGGATACGGAAGAGCGGATTGAGCAGGTAACGGCCGGCCAGGACCAGTCCCACGATCGCGGCGATGCCGATCCCGACTTCGGTCAGCCGCTCCGAAAGGCTGGTTTCGGCGCCGCCCGGCGCTAGGAATGCGATAAGCGCGAGCAGCGGCACGATCATCAGGTCTTCGAGCAGCAGGATGGAGACGATGCGCTGGCCTTTCGGCGTGGCGATCTCACCGCGCTCTTCGAGAAACTGCATGACGATCGCCGTCGAGGTCAGGACGAAGCCGGCGCCGGCGACGAAGGACTGCGCGATGGGAAAGCCTCCGGCCAGTCCGACGAGAGTGAGCAGGACTGCGCAGACGCCGACCTGCAAGGCACCCAGGCCAAAAATCTCGCGACGCAGGCCCCAGAGCCGCGACGGCTGCATCTCCAGCCCGATGATGAACAGGAACATGACGACGCCGAGCTCGGCGACGTGGAGGATCGCTTCCGATTCAGAAAAGATGCGCAGGCCGAACGGACCGATGACCACGCCGGCGGCGAGGTAGCCGAGGATCGAGCCCAGCCCCATGCGCTTGAAGATCGGCACGGCGACGACGCCCGCGGCGAGCAGCGCCACCACCTGCACCAGATCGCTGCTCGACGCTTCAACTGCCATGCCTGTCGTCCCGTTGCTCGAAGCACTCCTTGCATGCCCCGGGAGCGAGAGGCAAGGGCGGGCGGACTGACTTGAAGGGTAGGGTACCGTTGAAGCGGCCTCCGCTTGCCTGCCGGACGTTCGGCATATACAGTAGCCGAATGCCTGACTATTCGTCCCGCCCGCCTCTGCATATCCCGATGGATGCGCTCAGCGAAGTCCTACAGGACTTTCGCTTGAGTGGGGTCAACTATGGCCGCTGCGAGCTCCGGCATCCATGGAGCATCGCCTTTCCGCAACAGAAGCTGCTTCGCTTTCACTTTGTAGGCCAGGGTCCATGCTGGATTTATACCGAGGCGGAAGGCTGGCAGGAGTTGCGCGATGGCGATCTGGTGCTGTTGCCGCAAGGCATCGCCCATCGGCTGGCTAGTGCGCCGGACGTTGTGGACGACTCGCTCGAGAGTTGCCAGGTTACCAAGTTGGGGAGCAATGTCTGTGAGGTGGTGCGGGAAGGGACGGGCGCGACAAGTACCCTTTTCTGCGGCTCCATGGCCCTGGGCGTCTGTGCGCTCAATCCACTGATCACGTTGATGCCATCTATTATCAAGGGGTGCGATGTGGCCGGCAACGATCCGGTCGTCCGTCCTTTGCTGGCGGCTATGACGGCGGAGGCCGCGCAACCGCAGATGGGCAGCGCCACGATTCTGTCCCGTATGGCCGACTTGCTGACCGCCCGGCTTATCCGCTGCTGGGTCAATTGCACTGGAGCTTCGACCACCGGCTGGCTTGCAGCCATCCGCGACCCCCATATTGGCCGCGCTCTGGCAGCCATGCATCGAGACCCCGGCCATAACTGGACCGTGGAAAGCCTTGCCGCCCTGGCAGGCCAATCGCGCTCGATTTTCGCCGAGCGCTTCAGCGCTGTGTTAGGGGAGGGCGCTGCCCACTATCTCGCCCGTCTGCGGATGCAGCTTGCCCGCGAGTTGCTCGGGCAAAACGGCCTGTCGGTTGCCGAGGTCGCTACCCGTTTGGGCTATGATAGCGAAGCATCCTTCGCGCGCGCGTTCAAACGCATCACCAATGTCTCGCCAGGCGTTGTGCGGCGCACAATTCCCGGACGAACGGACATGAATTTCGGATTATAAGGTACATATCATCCGAGAAGACTCGTCTATTGAAGACCTCCAGACTTTGGAGATCTTTCAGTGACAGACACAACATTACAGCTTGAAGACGCGGCGATAGACCTCGATGACGCCGCGCCAGCCCCGTGGAACGCAGCCACCTGGTTTGCGGTCATTTCATTGGCGGCCACCAGCTTTGCCCTGGTATCAGCCGAATTCCTGCCGGCAGGCCTGCTGACGCCGATGGCGCGGGACCTCGGCATCAGCGAAGGAACCGCCGGACAGGTCGTCACCGCCACGGCTTCGGTCGGCGCCGTGACGGCCATGTTGAGCAATGTTCTCATCGGACGATTGAACCGTAAGACGGTGTTGGTTGGCCTCAGCGCCTTGGCGGTCGGTTCCAACCTCCTTGCCGCGCTAGCGCCCAATTTCTGGCTGTTGCTGCTGGGCAGGGCCGGGCTCGGAATCGCTCTCAGTGCGTTCTGGGCACTCTCGGTTGCCGTCGTGGCCAGGCTGGTCGGCGCCAATGCGACAGGTCGGGGCATGGGCATCGTCACCCTCGGCGTCTCGCTCGCCACCATCGCCGCCCCGTCAATGGGGGCGTTGATCAGCGACTGGCTGGGATGGCGCAGCGCCATGGCCTTGACGGCGGGCTTGGCAGTGATTGCCATGCTGCTACAATTGCTGAGCCTGCCGACCTTGCCTGCGACGGCCAGCAATAGTCTGGCTGACGTATTTCGGCTGACACAGCGGCGCGGCATCCAACTCGGTATGCTTGCCATTCTTTTGCTGATGACGGGGCATTTTGCCGGCTCTGTTTATGTGCGCCCCTTCCTCGAACACGTGACGCTCCTCGCCACCGGGCCAATTGCCCTGGCCCTGCTCGGATTTGGCATCGCGGCTGTGATCGGCAACGTCGCCGGCGGCCGTATGGCCGACGCCAATATCCGCATGGCGCTCGCGGGCAACGCCGCATTGATGGCGTTTGCGGCGCTGGCATTGGTGCTTTGGGGCGTGCACATTGGCGTCGCGTTCACATTCGTCACGCTTTGGGGCTTGGCCTTCGGCATGGCGCCGGTGGTGCTGCCGACCAATCTGTCCCGCGCGGCACCTGATGCGCTGGAAGCTGCGGGTAGCCTGATGGTCGTCTCCTTCCAGGTTGCCATCACCATCGGCGCGGTTGTCGGCGGCTATGTCGTGGATACCCATGGCGCCACGGGACCTTTGACTCTTACCGCCGTCCTTGCCGCATTGACCGTCGTGCTGGCGCTGCTACAGCCTCGCGGGTGAACTTTGCTCCAGCTGACATGGAGCGTCTCATCGTTTCACGAAAACGGTGAGACGCACTATTTCTTTGTTTTCGGGGCTGAAAACCGTTTCGTACATTTCTTGGGATTGCTCTAAAGCCGTCGCGTCTGAATGGCCTCTTACGACGCGTTTTAGCTTGTTGCTTTATGCCTGTCGTCGACCCAAAACCGCTGCGCGCTTTGGGCGACATGCATCGGGCGGCCTCAACACGGACGCCGCGACGTTGCAGCCTGATTACACAAGTTTATGCGGTCCGGTCGTTGCTTCACGCCACAATCGGAGGTTATGGCACGTTCGGCTTCGGCCAGTGGAGGCAGCGGCGATGGGCGGCTGCCTTTTTTGAGGAGATGATTGACATGAAGAAGTTTTTGCTCGTTGCCGTGGGTGTTGCGGCGTTGGCCGGTTCGGCTTGCTCCAAGGGCCCGGAATGCACTCAGGAAATCGCCGCCAAGAAGGCGCAGGACATGGCTGCCGCGCTCCAGGAAGCCATCACCAAGGATCCGAGCAAGGCGGCCGATCTGACCGCCAAGGTGCAGGCCGTGACGACGAAGTATCAGGGCGCCACGACGCTCGACGAAGCCTGCAAGGCCTATGACGAGCTGACCGCCACCATCAAGGGTTGAGCCCAGCCGTCGACAATGCGAAGGCGGTGGCCGGTCGATCGCCGCCTTTTTCTTGCGCGGCGCTTCGGACAAGACGCGCTATGCGATACCCATCGTGCGCTTATGGTCGGCGATCTCGGCGAGCAGCCAATCCTGGAACAGGCCGGTGCCTGGCTTGTTTCCGATGCTGCGGCGCTGGTGCAGGTAGATTCCGGCGGGATAGGTGTGGCGGGCGCTGAACGGGGCGACAAGCTTGCCTTGCTGCAAAAGGTCTTGGGCCATCATGGTGTCGGCCAAAGCGATCCCCGCGCCGTTTATCACCTCGCGCATGATCAAGGTGCAGTCATCGAGTGTCGTGCTGGATTTCGGCGTGGCGTCCAGAACGCCTTCCTGTTCCAGCCAGCGCCGCCAGCGCATGCTCTCGCATTCGTGGATGAGGTGATGATTGACCAGATCGGCGGGCGTTCTGAGCGGCACCGGTCCCTCAAGCAGCGACGGCGCGCAGACCGGCGTCAGAACGAGCGGGATCAGCAGCGTCAGGGCCGGGCCGGCCTTGTAGACGAACTCGTCGACAATGGCCAAATCGAAGTTGGCGCGCTTGCCCGACGTCGAGATCTCTAGGTTCACGGACGGATGCAGCTTGCGGAAATTCGGCAGCCGGTCCGCCAGCCAAAGGTTCAAAACCGCCGGCACGCAGAGAACCCTGACCCGCTGGGTCCTGCCGTGACCATGGACGAAGCTGACATCGTCGGTGGCGCGCCAGATAGCCTCGAATGCTTCGGAGAGGCCGCGCGCATAATATGAGCCCCTGATGGTCGGTGTGATCTGGCGAAAGCCGCGCTCGAACAGCTCCTGGCCAAGGTTCTTCTCGAGCGCGCGGATGTGGCGGCTGACGGCCGAGGGCGTCAAATGCAACTCTTCCGCTGCATCCTTGATGCTGCCGAGACGCGCGGCGGCCTCGAAAGCGCGCATGCCATTGAGTGAGGGCAGGGCCATTGGCCGATCATGAAATGTCAGTTGAGTTTTTGTCAATCGACTTGGGCAAAATTGGCGTTTGATCGCTTGGCCGGTTCAGGGATACCCAAAAGACAAGAGCGACCAAGTCGCCATCCGAAAACGATTGTTTGGGCACTCCGATGCCATTCCACCAGCGGCGGAAACCGGCATGGCCGGCTTTCACCGGTGACCGGCGAAGCTTTGCGTTAGACGCCAGCTGAGCCTCGGCGGAGGGCCTCAGAATGGGAGAACGAGCTTTGCCTCAGTCGCCGGCGCCGGTCTTCGAAGCGGCGGACGAGATTTCCGCGGAAACCTCGGTCGTCGTGATCCTGCAAACCGCTCAAACAGGTTTTGGGCCGCGGGCAGGGGCGCTCGACGCTGAAATGGACGGGATCTTGTCCCGCGCGTGTTCCGAGCCGGCCGCGCTTGAGGAGTCCGGGGCCTGTGTCGATGTTATCGCCCCCAAGGCGATGTCGGCCCGACGCGTGGTGGTGCTGGCTTTGGGCAATGCCGAGGCTGTAACCACGCTTTCCCTGGCGCGGGCCGGCGGTTTGCTTGCGGCGCATCTGGAAGGCAAGGGCGAATGCGCGGCCACCCTGATGCTGGACCCGCTCGCCGGTGTCGACCTGCCCGCAGCGGAAATACTGGCGCGGGTCGCGCTCGGCATGCGGCTGCGGCGCTATCGTTTCGACATGCGCAACCGGCGTCAGGGAGCAGGCGCCGACCGCACTTTGCGGGTGCAATTGATCGGCGCGGCCGGTCCGGAGCTGAAGGCGGCGCTGACACGGGTCAATGCCATCGCGGACGGCGTCGAATATGCGCGTACGCTGGTCAACCTGCCGCCGAACCATCTCCACCCCGACAATTTCCACGACCACCTGGAGCCGCTGCGCGAGGCCGGCATCGATGTCGAGATCCTCGATGCGGCAAGGCTGAAGGAGTTCGGCATGAACGCGATCCTGGCCGTTGGCTCCGGCTCCGCGCGACCGCCGCGCGTCGCTGTCCTGCGCTATCGCGGCAAGGGCGCCCCCGCGCAGCCATTAGCCTTCGTCGGCAAGGGCGTCTGCTTCGATTCCGGCGGCCTGTGCATCAAACGCGGCGAGCAGATGTTCGACATGAAGGCCGACATGGGCGGCGCGGCCGCCGTTGTCGGGCTGCTGATCGCGCTTGCCCGGCAAGGCAGCCCGGTGCATGCCGTCGGCGTGCTCGGCATTGCCGAGAACATGCCGTCCGGCACCGCGCTCAAGCCGCGCGACATCATCACGACGGCGTCGGGCCAGACCGTGGAAGTGTTCGACACGGATGCGGAAGGCCGGCTGATCCTGGCCGACTGCCTCTATTATGCCGCTTCGCGCTTCAATCCCTCGGTGATCGTCGATCTGGCGACGCTGACCTATTCGGTGATGCGGGGCCTCGGCTCGGTCTTCGCCGGACTTTTCAGCACCGACGACACCATCGCCTCGCGCATGATCGCGGCGGGGGAAAAGGTCGGCGAGCGGTTCTGGCAACTGCCGCTCGACCGGGCCTATGACGAGGGGCTGCAATCGCCCTTCGCCGATATCCGGCATCACGCTAAGGACATGGAAGACGGCGACGCGCCCTATGCCGCGGCCTTCCTGCGCAATTTCACCGAAGACCGCCCTTGGGTGCATCTCGACATAGCCGGCAAGGAAATGGCCGACAAGGATCGGCCGCTGGGCCGGGAGGGCGCCACGGCCTTCGGCGTGCAGATGTTGGAAGAGTGGGTGCAGTCCGGCCGGACGGCGAGCTAGGCGGCAACGAGATGTCTTCAACCACGCAGGGAGCCGGGATGCCGTCCGAGATCGTCAGCAAGGAAGGGCGGGCCGGCTTCGGCGCCTATGAAACCTGGTATCGGGTCAGTGGCGAGCTCGATGCCGGCAAGGCTCCGGTGGTGATCCTGCATGGCGGGCCGGGTGCTGCCCATAATTACGTCGATGCCTATAAGCTTCTTGCCCGAGGCGGCCGCGCCGTCATCCACTACGATCAGTTGGGCTGCGGCAATTCCACCTTGCTGCCGGAAAAGGGCGCCGACTTCTGGACGCCCCAACTCTTCATCGACGAGCTGGAAAACCTCGTCGACCATCTCGGCATCCGTGGCGGCTTCCATGTGCTGGGTCAAAGCTGGGGCGGCATGCTGGGCGCCGAATATGGCGTGACCAGGCCGAAGGGCCTGAAGTCGCTGACCATCGCCAACTCGCCGGCGTCCATGAAGCTTTGGGTCGAGGAGGCCAACCGGCTGCGCGCCGACCTGCCCAGGGACGTGCAG
Organism: Mesorhizobium sp. CA15; assembly: GCF_020165215.1. Lineage (NCBI taxonomy): Bacteria > Pseudomonadati > Pseudomonadota > Alphaproteobacteria > Hyphomicrobiales > Phyllobacteriaceae > Mesorhizobium > Mesorhizobium sp. CA15. The sequence continues at coordinate 338,540 of NZ_JAIUHQ010000001.1, read as the reverse complement.
GAGACGCTGACGAAGCACGAGCAGGCCGGCACGACGGACGATCCGGCCTACCAGGAAGCGACGATGCGGTTCTACGAACGGCATGTCTGCCGGGTCGTGCCGTTCCCGCCCGAGGTGACGGAGACTTTCGCCCAGATCGTGCGCAATCCGACCGTCTACAATGTGATGAACGGCCCGAACGAATTCCACGTCATCGGCACGCTGAAGAGCTGGAGCGTCATCGACCGACTGCCGGCCATCGAGGTTCCCACACTTCTTCTCTCGGGCCGTTACGACGAAGCCACGCCCGCGACCGTGCAGCCCTTCAAGGACGGCATCAAGGGATCGCGCTGGCAGATATTCGAGCATTCCAGCCACATGCCGCATGTCGAGGAGCAGGATCTCTGCATGCGTGTGGTGGGAGACTTCCTGGACGACAACGACAACAGAAAAGGGGAATGACGACATGAAGAAACTGCTTTTGGCGGCGTCGGCCGCCGCATTGCTGGCCGGCTCGTGGCTCGCTCCGGCACAGGCCGAATATCTCAAGGAGCACCGCGGCGGCACCATTCGCCTTCTCGCCCGATCGGCGGCCGGAACGCTCGATCCGCATATCAACTACACGGACCAGGGCTGGCAGATGTACCAGCCGATCTATGACGGCCTGGTCGCCTTCCGCAAAGCCGAGGGCGTCGACGGCTTTTCCATCGTTCCCGACCTGGCCGAGGCGCTGCCCGCGGTCAGCAATGACGGCAAGACCTTCACCTTCAAGCTGCGCAAGGGCATCAAGTTCTCCAACGGCCAGGATCTTGGCGTGAAGGACGTCGTCGCCTCCTTCCAGCGCATCTTCAAGATTTCCGGGCCGACCTCGGGCACCTTCTATGCCGGCATCGTTGGCGCCGACAAATGCCTGGCCGACACCAAGAGCTGCACGCTGGAAGGCGGTGTCGTCGCCGACGAGACGGCCGGCACGATCACCCTCAATCTCACCAAGCCGGACGCCGAGATCCTCTACAAGCTTGCCTTGCCGCATGCTGTGATCCTGCCGGCGGACACGCCGGCGGAGGATATGGGCTCCAAGCCGATCCCCAGCACCGGCCCGTACATGATCTCGGCCTTCGATCCGAACAAGGGCATGACGGTTTCCCGCAACCCCAATTTCCAGCAGTGGAGCGAGGAAGCCCAGCCGGACGGCTATCCGGATGTCGTGCAGTATGATTTCGGCCTGTCGGAAGAGGCGGCCGTGACGGCGATCCAGAACGGCGAAGCCGACTGGATGTTCGACGCGCTGCCCAGCGACCGCCTCGGCGAGCTCGGCAGCAAGTCCATGGACCAGCTGCACATCTCGCCGCTTTCGGCCTGGTGGTACGCGCCGCTGAACACCCGCATGGCCCCATTCGACAATGAAAAGGCGCGCCAGGCCGTCGCCTATGCGGTCGACCGCAACACGCTGGTCAAGCTGTTCGGCGGCAAGGTGCTGGCTTCGCCGGTCTGCCAGGTCCTGCCGCCGGACTTCCCCGGACACGAGGACTATTGCCCCTTCACCAAGAACCCGGGCGCCAAATGGTCGGCTCCGGATGTCGAGAAGGCCAAGCAGCTCGTCGAGGAATCGGGCACCAAGGGCCAGAAGGTGACCATCATCGTCGAGGACACCGCCATTTCGCGTTCCATCGGTGTCTATCTGCAGAGCGTGCTGACCAACATTGGCTACGTCGCCGACGTCAAGCCGATCTCGTCCAACCTCCAGTTCACCTATATCCAGAACACCAACAACAAAGTGCAGATGTCCGTCACCCAGTGGTACAAGGACTATCCGGCAGCGTCGGACTTCCTGAACATCCTGTTCAGCTGCGCTTCCTATCGCGAAGGTTCGGACGCCTCGATCAACATTTCCGGCTTCTGCGACAAGGATATCGACGCCCAGATGCAGAAGGCGCTGGACCTCGGCGTGACCGATCAGAAGGCGGCCGACAAATTGTGGGCGGCAATCGACAAGCAGGTCACCGACAAGGCACCGGCGGTCGGGCTGTTCACGCCGAAGCGGCTTGATTTCGTCAGCAAGCGCATCGGCAATTTCAAGTTCAACCCGCAGTTCAACTGGATTATCACCCAGTCCTGGGTGCAGTAAGGGGCCTGGGTGCAGTAACGAACCGCGGAATCACATACCGTGTCCAGCCAAGTCGCCGCCATGCCGCGCAAGACGCGAGGGCCTTGGGCCGTCACGTTTGCGAAGCTGGCAACGGACAGGGCCGCCATGGCGTCCCTGGCCGTGTTCCTCATCATCGTTCTCGCCTGTTTCAGCGCGCCGCTCTATGCGAAATGGGCGGGCACGGATCCGTTCGCCTCGACGCTCGACGCCGTCATCCAGATCGACGGCGCCGACGTTCCGGTGATGGAGCAGTCGACCGAGGGACTGGGGCTTGGCTATACGCCGATCGGCCCGACCTGGCGGCTCGGCAATTATTTCCTCGGCGCCGACAGCCAGGGCCGGGACGTCATGGCGAGGTTGCTCTATGGCGGCCTGAACTCGCTGCTGATCTCCGGCGCGGCCACCATCTTCACGCTGATCGTCGGCACGATGGCGGGCCTGATCGCAGGTTATTTCGGCGGCATCACCGACACGGTGCTGTCGCGCTTGCTCGACGTGCTCTGGGCGTTCCCGATCTATCTGCTGGCGATCTCGCTATCCATCGTCACCATCGCGCAAGGCATCGCGATCGGACCGATCGAGATCCAATCAGGTAGCCTATGGCTGCCGATCATCATCATAGGCATCGTCTATATACCCTATGTGGCGCGGCCGATCCGCGGCCAGGTCCTGGCGCTGCGCCACAGCGAGTTCGTGTTCGCCGCGATCAATCTCGGCGTGCCGGGCTGGCGCATCCTGTGGCGCGACATCCTGCCCAACATCACCACCACCCTCATCGTGTTCGTGCCGCTGATGATGGCGCTGAACATGCTGACGGAATCGGCGCTGTCGTTCCTGTCGATCGGCGTGCAGCCGCCGGCCGCGAGCTGGGGCACCATCATCCAGGACGGGCAGGCGCTGCTCTACACAAGGCCACTGGTGGCGCTGGTGCCCGGTCTGGCGATCGCCGTTTCCGTCATGGCGCTCAACGTCTTCGGCGACGGCCTGCGCGATGCGCTCGACCCGCGCTCCAAGGTCCGGCTGGGGCGCGACTGATGTTTTATGCGATCCTTCGCCGTTTCGGTCAGATGCTGTTCGTGATGTTCGGCATCTCGGTCATCGTCTTCCTGATCTTCTTCGCCACGCCCGGCGCCGATCCCGCGGCGCGCATCGCCGGCCGCAACGCTTCGCCGGAAGTGCTGGCCGCGGTTCGCCACAGCTTCGGCTTCGACCAGCCGCTCTACGTGCAATACACGCGCATGATGGAGAAGATCTTCGTCACCGGCGACCTGACCTCCTTCGTCAACCGCGGCTGGAAGGTTGTGCCGGCCGTCATGGATTCCATCCCCGTCACGCTTTCGCTGGTGTTCGGCGCCGCGGTCCTGTGGGTGGTCGTCTCCATCATCATCGGCATCGTCGCCGCGGCCACCCGAGACAGCTGGCTGGACAAGCTTTTGATGGCGCTGGGCCTGCTCGGCATTTCCATGCCGGTCTACTGGCTGGGCGAGGTGATGAACCTAATGACCCAGAGCCGCTATCACGACAGCTGGGCATTCTCCTGGGTGCCGCCGCTTGGCTATAAGAATTTTTCCGACGATCCCAAGGGCTGGTTCCTGACGCTGGTCATCCCATGGATCACGCTGGCCATCCTCTATATCGGCATTTACGGGCGCGTGCTGCGCGCGGCCATCATCGAATCCATGCAGGAAGATTATATCCGCACCGCCCGGGCCAAGGGCCTGTCGGAGACCCGCATCCTGTTTCGCCATGCGCTGCGCACCTCGCTCATCGCCTTCGTCACCCTGTTCGGCCTCGACTTCGGCGCGCTGGTGGGCGGCTCGGCCTTGCTGACCGAAGTCGTGTTCGGCCTGCATGGCATCGGCAAGCTCACCTATGACGCGCTGCAGAATCTCGATCTGCCGATGATCATGGCGACGGTCATGTATGCGTCCATGTTCGTGGTGATCGCCAACGCGGTCGTCGATTTCGTCTACATCCTTCTCGATCCGCGCCTGAGGGCATCATGATATTGTCGGTGCGCGATCTCAAAGTGTCCTTCCGCACCCATGACGGGCCGGTACGGGCCATCGACGGCGTTTCCTTCGATCTCGAGGAAAGCGAGATCCTCGGCGTCGTCGGCGAATCCGGCTCCGGCAAGACGGTGTCGCTGCTTGCCGTGATGGGGCTTATCACCGACCCGAACGCCACCATCGAAGGCTCGATCCGTTACAAAGGCCGCGAATTGGTGGGCCTGCCGCCGCGCGAGCTTCGTCGTTTGCGCGGCAACGAGATCGCCATGATCTTCCAGGACCCGATGACGGCGCTGACGCCGGTCTACACCATCGGCTGGCAGATCGCCGAGCAGATCCGGGCGCATCGCGGTGTTAGCAAGTCCAAGGCGATGGAGCGCGTCGAGCAGCTGCTGGCGGAGGTGAACTTCCCCAACCCGCACGAGGCGATGTCGCGCTATCCGCACCAGCTTTCCGGCGGCATGCGGCAGCGGGCGGTGATCGCGATGGCCTTGTCCTGCGATCCGGCGCTGCTGGTGGCCGACGAGCCGACCACCGCGCTCGACGTCACCGTGCAGGCCGGCATTCTCGACCTCGTGCGCAAATTGCGGGCGAAGCACAAGTCGGCGGTGGTCTTCATAACGCACGACATGGGCGTGGTCTCCGAGCTCGCCGACCGAGTGATGGTCATGTATGCCGGCCGCGTTGTCGAGCGCGGCACCCGCACTGAGCTGTTTTCCGATCCGCGACACCCTTACACGCGCGCGCTGCTCGGCTCGATCCCGCCGCTGACCGGCCAGAAACCGCGCCGCCTGCCTGCGATCCCCGGTTCGCCGCCTTCCTTGCTGCGGCTGCCGCAAGGCTGCGCCTTCGGCCCGCGCTGTCCGGTCCGCTACGAGCCTTGCGAGGCTGGCAAGCCAGGTCTCGGCGCGAGCGCGCACGCCGCCGCGTGCTTTCGGGTGGCGCAGGCATGAGCGAGTTGATGACAAACACAGACCGACCGATCCTCGAGACGCGTTCGCTGGCAAAACGCTTTTCGATCGGCAGCCGCTTTTCCGCCGAGGGCAGGCGGACGGTCCATGCGGTGGACAACGTCTCGCTGAGCGTGCGGCGCGGCGAGACTGTCGGCCTTGTCGGCGAATCCGGATGCGGCAAGTCCACGCTGGCGCGCTGCCTGGTGCGGCTCTACGACATCACCGACGGCAAGCTTCTGTTCGAAGGCGACGACATCACCTCGAAATCGCTATCCGAGCTCAGGCCGCTTAGGCGACGTTTGCAAATGGTCTTCCAGGATCCCTCGGCCTCGCTCAATCCGCGCCGGCGCGTCGGCGACCTCGTCGCCGAGCCGCTGCGTATCCACGGCAAGGTTTCGGCGCGTGAGATCACCGCGCGCGTGGCGGAGCTGTTCGAACTGGTCGGGCTGTTGCCGGACCATATGATGCGCTATCCGCACGAATTCTCCGGCGGCCAGCGCCAGCGCGTCGGCATCGCGCGGGCGATCGCGTTGAATCCCGACCTTGTCGTGCTGGACGAGCCGGTCTCCGCCCTCGACGTGTCGGTGCAGGCCCAGATCGTCAACCTGCTCGCCGATCTGCAGGAGAAGCTGAAGCTCACCTATATCTTCATCGCCCACGATCTCTCTGTGGTGCGCCAGGTCTCGACGCGCATCGCGGTCATGTATCTCGGCTCTATCGTCGAGGAGGGCCCGGCGGAAGAGATCTTTGGGACATCCGCCCATCCCTACAGCCAGGCACTGATCTCGGCGGTTCCCATCGTCGAGACGACGCCTGCGGGCGCGCGCAAGCGCATCATCCTCACCGGCGACGTGCCGAGCCCGCTGGAGCCTCCGTCCGGATGCCGTTTCCACCCACGGTGCCCGATCGCGGCGGAACGGTGCCGTTCCGAGCGGCCGGAACTGAAGGAATATCGTCCGGGCCGCAAAGTGGCCTGCCACTTCCCGACTTTGACCTGAACCGTCTTCTTCCGGGTGGCGGACGCGGGCTGCCAGAACCGCGCCGGATCAGTTCTTGGCGATGGCGCCGACTTCGACCGAATCGACCCGCTTCAGGCTCATGCCGATCACCGGCACCAGCTGATTGTTGACGCGCACGGCAACCGTCACGGTCATCGAATTGCCGTCGGGGACACGCGCCTGCATGACGCCGTTCAACTGCTTGCGGTTGATGGTGAAAACGACCTTCTGGGCGTCGACGACATTGCCGCCGACAATGTCCATGCCGCTTTCGGTCGAGCCGCCCATGAAGGTGCCCCTGTAACCGTCGCGGCCCTTGCGCTCGACGCTGGCCGACATCTTTTGCGTGAACACGCCGACCCTGCAGCCGCCGTCAAGCGTCATGCCGAGCTTGCTGGCGGGCGTCGAGCCATTGAAATCGCAGGTGAATTTGGTGCCCTTGTACTTGCCGGCGATGATTTCGCCAGGGCCGACCCATCTGCCTTCGACGGAGCGGAAAAACTGCTTGTCCGGCTCTGCGCCAAGGGCCTTTTCGACGAGGCCGAGCGGCGCGGCAATCGCAATGGCGGCAGGCAGGACGCAGGACAGGATAACGCTTCTCATCGACGACACCCGGCACGAAAGAGTCTATTCTTGGGACCGGACTGACCATGCAGAAGATTGGTTAATGCTTCGTCACCCGCAATGGGTGACGCGTTTACCTTATCGGTCGTCCTGGCCGTTCTTTCGTGCCGCGAAAGACGTCAGCGCTGAGAGGAAATCGCCGAGGCCCGGGCGCTTCACGGCGATGAACGGCAAGGGGCGGGCGGTTTCCATCGCGGCGATGCCGATGCGCGCCGTCATCATGCCGTTGACCACGCCTTCGCCGAGTTTTGCCGAGAGTTTGGCGGCAAGCCCGTGGCCGACGATCTGCTGCACGAAACTGTCGCCCACCGCGATCGAGCCGGTCACCGCCAGATGCGCGAGCACCCCGCGCGCCAGCCGGAAGAAGCCGAGCGTGCCTGGGCGGCCGCCATAGAGCTCGGAAAGCCGCCGGATCAGCCGCCCGGCCTCGAACACGACATAGGCGATGTCGACCAGCGCGCGCGGGCTGACCGCCGTTATGAGCGACACGCGCTTCGCGGCCTCCAGAATCATGATTTTGGCGCGCTCATCGAGAGGCGACAGGATTTCGGTCTCGGCCAGCCGCACCAGATTGGCACCGTCGATGATCTCGCCGCGCAATTCGGCCAGCGAACGGCGCCCTGCGGCGGTCTCGGGCTTGGCGGCGACGAAAGCCGAGAGCTCGTCGACCAAGGCGCGCGCTGCCTTGGGATCGTCGCGAGCCACCGCATCCAGGGCCCGTTTCTGCATCTTTTCGACTTCGGCCAGGCGGGCGATGGCAAGGAATTCGCGGATGAGGATGACGAACAGCGAAAGCAGCGCGATCGCCGCCATGCCGGCCGCCAGCCAGCCGAGCCATTCGGCGCGCGCAAACAGGTCGCGGATCAACTGATCGGCCCAAAGGCCGATCGCCAGCGAGACGAGCACACTCAGAGCGCCGAAGAACAGCCGCGCCAGCAGCGAACGCTTTGGCGGCGCCGTCGCCGGCGGCGGAACCGCGGCCTCGATATCCGGCTCGTCGAAGACGTCGACTTCCGAGGGGATCACGACCGCTACATCGGCCCTCGCGGCACGTGGCCTGCGCGCCGGCGGCTCCTCGGCGGCGCTATTTCGCTGTGGTTGCGGCGGCGCCTCGGTCTCAGGCTCGATGCGGAAGGCCGCCGGTTTGCGAGGCGCGGTCATGCCAGATGATCTCCGATCAGGAACTGCAGCGCGCGGTCGAGCCGGATATGCGGCAGGGACAGCGTGACGCCTTCGGCGGTGCGTTCAAGCTTCGGCGGGCGGAAACGCACGAAGCGGATCGCCGGTTCGGCGCTGTCCACCTGCGATCCGGAAACGTCGAAGACGGCATCCACCTTTTCCGGCAAATCGCCCGGGAAAATGGCGGTTTCAGTCTTTCCGTCGAATGTCCCGCCGTTGATCGTCTCGCCTTTCAGCGGCGTGCCGATGATGACGGGGAGCGTCTCTCGCTCCTGCTTAACCGTGCCTTCGCGGGTCGAGCGAACGGCGGCCATGGCGACGACATCGACGGCGGCGCCGCTGAAATTCGCCCGCGCGACGGCCCGGTCGGTCAGCCGGCGCACGATCGCCTGCAGCCGGTCATGGCTTTCGTGGTGCAAATGGTCCGCCTTGGTCGCGGCCACCAGGATGCGGTCGATGCGGCGCGAGAAGAAGTCGGTCAGGAAATTGCCCCGTCCGGGCCGGAAGCAGGACAGGATCTCGGTTACCGCGCGCTCCAGATCGGCCATCGCGGCCGGGCCGGCATTGAGCGCCTGCATGGCGTCGATCAGCACGATCTGCCGGTCGAGGCGGGCGATGTGCTCGCGAAAGAACGGTTTGACGACATGCGTCTTATAGGCCTCGTAGCGGCGCTCCATCATCGCCCGTAGCGATCCCGAGCGCGGCCGGCCTTGCGACAGCGTCATCAGCGGCGCGAAGGTGAGCGCCGGCGAGCCTTCGAGATCGCCCGGCATCAGGAAACGGCCTGGCGGCAGCGTCGACAGCGCGTGGTCGTCGAGCTTGCACGCCTTGAGATAGGCGGCAAAGCTTTCGGCCAATCGCCGGGCGGTCATCTCGTCGGCTTCGGCATCTGGATCGATGGTGGAGGCCAACTCACGCCAGGCCTGCGACAGGTCGCAGCGGACGGGCAGGGCGGCCAACTCGACCGCCTCGCGCGAAAAATCGGCGAAGGATTTGCCGAGCAGTGGTAGGTCGAGCAGCCATTCGCCGGGATAGTCGACGATGTCGACAGATAGTTTTCCGGCTGAAAACAACCGGTTCCAGCCGGAAGCCGACTCATATTCGATGGTGAGCCGGAGCTCGGAGATCGCGCGGGTCGAGTCCGGCCAGACGCGCTCGTTCACCAAAGCCGCGACATGGTCTTCATATTGGAAACGCGGAACGGCATCGTCCGGCTGCTCCTCGAGGAAGGCGCGGGCGATGCGGCCGGATTTCTGCGCCTCGAACAGCGGCAGGCGACCGCCATGAATGAGATTGTGGACGAGGGCGGAGATGAACACGGTCTTGCCGGCGCGCGACAGGCCGGTGACGCCAAGGCGCATTGACGGAGAGAAGAGCCCGGCGGCGCGGCCCGACAACGTGTCGAGCGCAATCCTCGCCTCGTCGGTAAAACTGGTCAGCGATGATGCCAAATCAGGCCTCTGGTTGCGCGTCAGCGCCCGATATAGGCCCTGGACCGCGCGTTTGAAATGGCCTCAGAGGTCGGCCGGCGTGAGAAAGGCTTCGAGATAGCCATTGCCCTGGGCCGCTTCGGCAAGGTTGCCGGGAAAGCGCACCACGGCAAGGCCGGAGGTCGGAAAACCGTGATTCATCATGCCGCGCGCCGTCTGCTCGCCATTCCCGGACACCGCCATGGCCAGATCTTCGGTCATGGGGTTGTGGCCGATCACCAGAAGCTGGCCAGCGTCCCGATTTTTGCGGATGATCTCCAGATAGCCGGCCGCATCCTCGCTGTAGAGCGTGTCGAAGAACAGCACCCGGCCGGTGTCGGTGCGCCCCGCCAGGCCTTCCAGCGTCTGCCTGGCCCGCTTGGCGCTGGAGCAAAGAGTGACGTCCGGCACATAGTTGCGGGCCCGCATGGCCTCTCCGATCGCTTCGGCATCGGCCATGCCCGATTCGTCGAGCGGGCGGTCGAAATCGCGCATGCCGGGCAGCGCCCAGCCGGCTTTGGCATGCCGCAACAGATAAAGTCTGCTCAACCGGACCCCCATGGCGCTGCCTTCGTGACAAAGCGCGATTAGTCACCAGAACGATGTCATGCACAATGGTCGGCCCGCAACTGCAACGAATCATGTGCAAATTCGTTTTCTGCCGTTGAACAATGTCGTCGCCGGAGTTGCCGATGTGAGACTAACAATTGCGTGAAACTGTTGCCGATAGCGCTTGTGCAGGCTCTTTTCCCCGAATATATAGGCGCCAAATTTTGGGGTTGTTGGGTGAGTCGAATGAACGATATCGTTACCGCCAATTACGTACCCTCCGAAGACGAGCCGTTCATGAACGAACGGCAAAAATCGTACTTCCGTCAAAAGCTTATCACCTGGAAGAACGACATTCTGCGCGAAGCGCGCGAAACCCTAGAAATCCTGCAGCAGGAAAACGCCAATCATCCCGACCTAGCCGATCGCGCCTCCTCCGAAACCGATCGTGCCATCGAATTGCGCGCCCGCGATCGCCAACGCAAGCTCATCTCGAAAATCGACTCCGCGCTCCAACGCATCGACGAAGGCACCTACGGCTATTGCGAGGAGACCGGGGAGCCGATCGCGCTGAAGCGGCTTGATGCGCGTCCGATCGCGACGTTATCGATCGAGGCGCAGGAGCGTCACGAACGCCGCGAGAAGGTCTATCGCGACGACTGACGCGATCCAACAGGCAGGAACATCAAAAATGGCCGGAATTCCGGCCATTTTTGTTTTCAGCGCTCCCATTGTCTTTGCCGACAAGCGCGAAAGGCTCGCTTGCCGGTGGCCGGTCAGCGCTTGTGGCTGCCCAACTCGCCAAGCAGCTTAGTCATCTCGTCATCGAGCGAAGGCTTGGCCACCGGCTTGCTGGGTGCCGGCTGGGAATGCGTCTCGTCGAGAGAGGTCTCGAGCTCGTGCATCAGCGTGTCGTCGATGGAATCGTTTGAGGGCGGCGGCGTGGATCGGGTGCTGCCGTTCGTCGTTCCGTAGCCCGGCAGCGGCATAACCTTCGCCGTCGGTTGGCTCGGCGCCGCCGGCTTGGGCGCGGGTGCGGGCGCCGGCGCGCGCGGACGTGCGACGGCAGCCGGCTGGGCGGCAGGCGGCGGCGCCGGCCTGGCGGGGGCGGGTGCGGGCGCCGGTTGCGGCGCGCGTGGGCGTTGCGCAACTCCTGTCTGCTGCTGACCGGCGTCGCCCGTCAATGCCGGGCGGCGCAGCGCCGCCAGCCTGATGTCGCGCTCGACCACGACATCGGTCGGCCCGCCGATCAGGATCAGATGCTCGATGTCGTCGCGGCGCACCAGGACAAGCCGGCGATGGCTGTCGACAGCGGTGGCATCCATCACGGCAAGCCGCGTCTTGCGGTTCCTGCCGCCGGCGACGAAGGTGCCGAACGTCAGGTTGCGGACCACCTTGATGGCGAGCAGGACGACAACCAGCATGATGAGAGCCGCTACCGTCCACAAGATTGCAGCGACATAACCCGGGCCCGCTACATTATCCAGCCACTGCATCGGTGCACCCCAATCGCCATCTTTGAAGTCAGGGAACACTAGACCGTTGGGACCAGCGACCGCAAGTTCACATCATCCATCGTGAACAGTTTGAAACATGAATCGTTGATTTTATCGGACATTTGCCGCCGAGGCCTTTTCCGCTACAGGAGAATGTGATTCAACCGGCCGTCCGTGCCCGTCGGACACCGGAATCACGAGCAGGGGGAACATGGCCAAGGAAGCGCGCGGCGATTTCTATCCGGTACCGATCGTCGACCAGAACACGCGTCCGGGCGCCGTCACTAGGCTCATCGTCTTCATCGTCGTCTTGACCGGCGCCGCGATCGTCTTCGGACTTTTCCGCGAGCGCCTCGGCGATCCTTTCCTGCTCGGCATGCTCGGCGTGCTCGCCATGATCGGCGTCGGCTTCCTGTTCGCGACCGCGATCGGCTTCGTGCAGATCGCACCGCGGTCGACCGGCGACGAATTGTCAAAAGCCTTCGTCGACTCCATGTCGCAGGGCCTGCTGGTCACCGACACCAAGGGCCGCGTCGTCTACGCCAACCGCGCCTATGCCGACATGACGGGTGCCGCCTCGGCCGCCGATCTCAAGACCGTCGAAGGGCTGTTGTCGGATGTCCCCGAGGCCTCGATGACGATCTACCGGTTGGCGTCGGGCCTGCGCGACGGCCAGGCCGGCGACGGCGAGTTCCGGCTGGCGCAGTCGATCAAACCAGGCGCTGAGCCGGGCGCGCGCTGGTACCGCGCTCGCGCCCGCGCCTTCAGCATGCCCGGGCAAAGGCTGCCGATGCTGGCCTGGCAGCTGGCCGACATTTCGCAGGAACGGGCGGAGCAGGAACGTTTCTTCCTGGACCTGCAAAAGGCCATCGACCATCTCGACCATGCGCCGGCCGGGTTCTTCTCGGCCGATCAGGAGGGCCGCGTCACCTATATCAACGCCACGCTCGCCGAGTGGCTGGGCATCGATCTTGCCTCCTTCACGCCGGGCGCCATCACGCTGCCGGAAATCATCGCCGGCGACGGCATGGCGCTGGTCCGTTCCGTCAAGGCCGATCCGGGCACCACACGCAATGCGGTCATCGACCTCGACCTCACCACGATGAGCGGCCAGGCGCTGCCGGTGCGCTTCATGCACCGGGTATCGGCAAGCCGCGAAGGCGTGAACGGCCCGACCCGCACGATCGTGCTCAACCGCACCCAGGGCGAGGACGCTTCCGCGGAGCTGCGGGCATCCGAGGTTCGCTTCACCCGCTTCTTCAACTCGACGCCGATGGCCATTGCCGGCGTCGATGCGAGCGGACGCATCCTGCGCACCAACGCGCCGTTCCTGCAGCTGTTTTCGTCCGTGGTCGACCGCGACGCCGTCGACCGGCGGGTGCGCTTCGAAACGATCGTTCACGAACGCGACCGGCCGGCATTCGCCGCCGCCTTCGAGAAGGCGCGGCAGCGGCAGGCCAATATCGAGCCGATCGATTCCGTCCTGCCCGGCAATGAGGAGCGCCACATCCGCTTCTACGTCAATGCCGTCGCCGACAGCGCGGGCAGCGAAGGCGCCGAGGAGGCGGCGATCGTCTACGCGGTCGAGACCACCGAGCAGAAGGCGCTCGAGGGCCAGATGGCGCAGAGCCAGAAGATGCAGGCAGTCGGCCAGCTCGCCGGCGGTATCGCGCACGACTTCAACAACGTGCTGACCGCCATCATCATGGCGTCCGACCTTCTCTTGACCAACCACCGGCCGTCGGACCCGTCCTTCCCCGACATCATGAACATCAAGCAGAACGCCAACCGGGCGGCCTCGCTCGTGCGGCAATTGCTCGCCTTCTCGCGCAAGCAGACGCTGCGGCCGGAAGTGCTCAACCTGACCGATGTTCTGGCCGATCTCAGGATGCTGCTCGCGCGCCTCGTCGGCAACGACATCAAGCTGAAGATCGACCACGGCCGCGACCTGTGGCCGGTCAAGGTCGATATCGGCCAGTTCGAGCAGGTGGTGGTCAATCTCGCCGTCAATGCGCGCGATGCCATGCCGAGCGGCGGCGATCTCACTGTGCGCACCCGCAACGTCACCGCCGACGAGTGCAAATCCTTCGCCTACCGCGAATTGACGCCGGCCGACTATGTGCTCGTCGACGTCGAGGACACCGGCAGCGGCATTGAGCCCGAGGTGCTGAAAAAGATCTTCGAGCCCTTCTTCACAACCAAAGAAGTGGGCAAGGGCACCGGCCTCGGCCTGTCGATGGTCTACGGCATCATCAAGCAGACCGGCGGCTTCATCTTCTGCGATTCCGAAGTCGGCAAGGGCACGGTGTTCCGTATCTTCCTGCCGCGCCACATCGCCGAGGTGAAGAAGCAGGCCGAGCCTGGCGAGGCGCCGTCGACAGCGGCGACTGCTCCGGCCAAGACCGCCGATACCGCAAAAGATCTTTCCGGCTCCGCCACGGTGCTTCTGGTCGAGGACGAAGATGCCGTGCGCATGGGCGGCGTCAGGGCGCTGACCTCGCGCGGCTATACCGTGCACGAGGCGTCGTCCGGCGTCGAGGCGCTTGAAGTGTTCGAGGCGCTCGGCGGCAAGGTCGATATCGTCGTGTCCGACGTGGTTATGCCGGAGATGGACGGGCCGACATTGCTCGGCGAGCTGCGCAAACGCCAGCCGGACATCAAGTTCGTGTTCGTTTCGGGCTATGCCGAGGACGCGTTTGCGAAGAACCTGCCGGCCGAGGCGCATTTCGGTTTCCTGCCGAAACCGTTTTCGCTCAAGCAACTGGCGACGATCGTCAAGGACGTGCTGGAATCCTAGGGCGTTCAGCGCTTCCTTGGATTGCTCTAAATAAGCCGGAGCTTGCGCATTGCGGCAGTCCTGCCATGATAGTCGCCGGATGGGTCTATCAGGGGTGGTAGCGCGTGACGCCGCATATCGAGGCGGGCCGGGGGGACTATGCCGAAACGGTGCTGTTGCCGGGCGATCCCGAGCGCGCGCAATGGATGGCGGAGATGTTTCTCGAGGCGCCGCGCTGCGTGAACCGCCGAAGGGGCGCGCTGGGCTTCACCGGCCGGTTCCGCGGCAAGCCGGTCAGCATCCAGGCGACCGGGATAGGGGCGCCGTCTTTCCTGATTTATGCCTTTGAGCTGATGGAGTATTACGGCGTCAAAACGCTGATCCGCACCGGCACATGCGGCGGCTTGTCGGAAGACGTGCCTTTGCGCGGCGTCGTCATCTCCAGCGAGGTGCGGGCCGAGAGTGCAATCAGCGGGCAAGTGTTCGGGCTTTACCAGCCGGCGGGGCCGGACCCGGCGCTGCATGCGCGGGCGCTGCAATGCGCCGCCGATCTCGGTATCGCCTGCAGCGCCGGACTGACGATCTGCAGCGACGTCTTCCACCATCCCGATGGCCGCGCTCGGTTTGACGAGCCGATGGCGCTGGGGGCGTTGGCCGTCGATATGGAAACCAGCGCCCTCTATCGGATTGCGGCACAGTTCGGCGCTCGAGCGCTGTCGCTGCTGACCGTCGTCGACCATGTCGCCACCGGCGAGCTGATCGACGATTCGGAGCGCCAGGCGCTTTTCACCGACATGACCCGGCTGGCGCTCGAAGTCGCAGTCGAGAGCAGTTAGGCGGCTTCCTGCTTCAATGCGGCCTGGTCTTCGGCGCTGGGCCGATGGCCGCGCAAATAGAGCGCGCAGGTCGTGCGCAGCATGGAAGCGAAGTTCGGGATCTGGCCGTTGATCTCGATCGCCTCGTCATAGAGCTTCGAGATGAATTTCGGCGTTGTCAGTCCCTGGCTGTCGGCGATCTCGTCAAGAAGACCCCAGAATGTCGCCTCGAGCTGGATGCTGGTTGAATGGCCGTCGATGCGGATCGACCTGTTGATCTGCCGGTAGCCTTCCGGGTCCTGCCCGGCGAAGACTCTGCACATCGGTACCTCCCGTTGTTGTTTGTCTTGGGCGCCGATTGGGTTGGCTGGCGCCTTTTTGAACACTGCCTGCGTTGGTCATTTTCGATCCGATAGCCGCCGACGGCAATCGGACTTTCGTCCTTAGAATTGGAGCGACACTAGCCGTTTTCCTGCTCTACGCGTGGTAATCGGCTGCCACCACCATTTTTCGCCGGCGCGCATAATCGGCTTCGAAAGCATGAGAGCTCACGGAGTCCGATTTGGCGAAGACGATCCATTCCATGATCAGGGTTCTCGACGAAGCGCGCTCCGTCGACTTCTACAACAAGGCCTTCGGCCTCGAGGTCGCCCAGCGGCTCGATTTCGAGACTTTCACGCTCGTCTATCTCAGCAATGCCAGTTCGCCCTTCGAGGTGGAGCTGACCGTCAACAAGGGACGTACCGAGCCCTACGCGCTTGGCGACGGCTACGGCCATCTCGCCGTCTCGGTCGCCGATCTCGACAGCGAACACGACCGGATCGGCGCGCTCGGTCTCAATCCGAAGAAGATTGTCGAGTTCAATCACGACGGGGCGCTGATCGCCCGCTTCTTCTTCATCGAGGATCCCGACGGCTACAAGATCGAGGTCCTGCAGCGGGGAGGGCGCTTCCAATAAGGATACGCCGCGGAGAGGCGCGGCGCCAGCAACGGCACTCTCAGGGGTGCGAACAGCAAGCAGGGAGGAAAATCATGGTTACAGTCTACGAGAAGAAACCGGGTTATGAGAGAAAGGCCGGACTATCTAGGCGCGAGCTTCTGAAACGTGGCGGCGCGGGCGCGCTGCTCATCATCTCCGGCAGCGCCGTCATCAGCCCCGAACACGCCTGGGGTCTCGAAACCTCGGCGCTGAAGCCCGAAACGATGGCGACGCTGATCCAGGTGGCGCGCGACATCTACCCGCACGACCAGGTGCCGGACAAATATTACGCCATTGCCGTCAAGGGCCATGACGAGACGGCCGCCAAGGACCCTGCCCACAAGGAGCTGATCGAGAAAGGCATCGCCGAGCTCGACAAGAAGGCTGGCAAGGGCGGCTATCGCGGGCTTGGCTGGGAAGAGCAGAGGGTGGCGCTCCTCACCGGTATCGAGAAGACGCCGTTCTTCCAGGCGGTGCGCGGCGGGCTTGTCGTCAGCCTCTATAACCAGAAGGAGGTGTGGCCGATCTTCGGTTACGAGGGCGAGTCCTACTCCAAGGGCGGCTACATCGCGCGCGGCTTCAACGACATCGAGTGGCTCTGAGCCGCTCTGTCACGAACCGCTTTTCGACAGATTTCATGGGAGGAAACCATGGCAGCACAATTTGATCTCAACAATGACGGCGTGGTCGTCATCATCGGCTCGGGCGCGGGCGGCGGCACGCTCGGCAACGAGCTCGCCCAGAAAGGCATCGACGTCGTCATCCTCGAGGCGGGCGCACGCCACGAATATGAGGACTTCATCAACGACGAGTGGGAGTCGTTCGCCCAGCTCGCCTGGAAGGACAAGCGCACCACTTCGGGCGACTGGCGCGTGGCCAAGGATTTTCCGAACCTGCCGGCCTGGATCGTCAAGTCGGTCGGCGGCTCGACCACGCACTGGGCCGGCGCCTCGCTGCGCTTCCAGGAGCACGAGTTCAAGGCGGCCACGACCTACGGTAAGGTCAAGGGCGCCAACCTCCTCGAC
Source organism: Mesorhizobium sp. CA15 (assembly GCF_020165215.1). Taxonomy (NCBI): domain Bacteria; kingdom Pseudomonadati; phylum Pseudomonadota; class Alphaproteobacteria; order Hyphomicrobiales; family Phyllobacteriaceae; genus Mesorhizobium; species Mesorhizobium sp. CA15. The sequence goes on along the minus strand of NZ_JAIUHQ010000001.1, from coordinate 321,540 downwards.
TGGCCAGTGACGCTGGCCGAGATGGCACCCTATTACGCCAAGGCCGAAGCCAAGATGGGTGTCACCGGCACCAACAATTGGCCGCGGCTGCCGGGCAACAACAATTTCAAGGTGCTCAAGGCCGGCGCCGACAAGCTTGGCTACAAGGAATGCCACACCGGCAACATGGCCATCAATTCGGTGGAGCGCGACGACCGCAATTCCTGCCAGCAGACCGGCTTCTGCTTCCAGGGCTGCAAATGGGGCGCCAAATGGTCGACGCTCTACACCGAGATCCCGAAGGGCGAGGCGACCGGGCATCTGGAGGTGCGGCCGAACTCGATGGCAATCAAGATCAATCATGACGCCTCCGGAAAGGTGACTGGCGTCGTCTATGCCGACAAGGACGGCAAGCTGCAGGAGCAGAAGGCCCGCATCGTTGCGGTCGCCGGCAATTCGATCGAGAGCCCGCGCCTGTTGCTCAATTCGGACTCGTCCAAATTCCCGCACGGGCTCGCCAACTCGTCGGGACAGGTAGGCAAGAATTACATGCGCCACACCACCGGCTCGGTCTATGCCATCTTCGACAAGCCGGTGCATATGTATCGCGGCACCACCATGGCCGGGATCATCCGCGACGAGGCGCGCCACGATCCGTCGCGTGGCTTCGTCGGCGGCTATGAGATGGAGACGCTGTCGCTCGGCCTGCCATTCATGGCGGCCTTCCTCAATCCCGGCGGCTGGGGCCGCTCCTTCACCACGGCGCTCGACCATTACGACCATATGGCGGGCCTGTGGATCGTCGGCGAGGATATGCCGCGCGAAGAGAACCGCATCACGCTGCACAAGGACGAGAAGGACGAGCACGGCATGCCGATCGCCGACGTCCATTTCGATGACCATCCGAATGACGAGGCCATGCGCAACCATGCCTACAGCCAAGGCCAGGCGCTCTACGCCGCGGTCGGCGCGACGCGGACCTTCCCGACGCCGCCTTATCCTTCGACCCACAATCTCGGCACCAACCGGATGAGCGAAAAGCCGGAGGACGGCGTCGTCAACAAGCACGGCCAGTCGCACGATATCAAGAACCTGTTCATCTCAGACGGCAGCCAGTTCACCACGGGTGCGGCGGAGAACCCGACGCTGACCATCGTGACGCTGGCGATCCGCCAGGCTGACTACATCGCCGCCCAGATGTCGGCGAAAACGATCTGACCTCCCGACTGCCTGCTGGCGCGGGACCCAAACGGGTTCCGCGCCTTTTTTATGCGGGCTATCTTTTGGTGCAGGTCGAGGCTGTGAAGGCGCCGTCCTGCTGTTTCATGATGATGTCGAACGAAGGACCGCTCGGGTCATCCAAGGTCGCCTGGGTCATCGAGACCGAATTGCCGCCGCTGGTGTAGCCGCCGAGCGGACCGAGCCAGGTGATCTCGCCATTGGGATTCATCTGGTAATTGTAAGGCGGCGGCGCGACGCCGAAGGTCACCGGGCCGCTATAGAGGCTGCCCTTGATGGTGATGTCGCCCAGGTTGAGGAACAGGCCGAGCAGGTAGACCTCGCAGTGGTAGACGCCGTCCGGCAGCTTGCCGTCGGCAAAATCGGCGCGGGCGCCGCCGGCGGCGGACACAAGAAGCAGGAAAGCCAGGATTGTTCGCAGGGCCATGACGTCGCTCGTTTGCACGGCGACCTTGCCCCATTTCGCCATGAGCCCGCAACAGGGCCGACAAAGCTATCCTTGCCTATGTGGTGAAATCATAGGCATTTTACAATTTGGGCAAAATCTAGGCAGAGGTGCGTAAACTTTTCTCAATCCTGCCGCGTTGCAGTAGAGGCGACAGTTGCGCGGCTATCATATAACCGACTGTAATCATTGCATTATCGCGAAAATCAGTTCAGCGCATTCCTATCTGGCACGTCGCTTGCACCGCTAATATTGCGATGCAAAACAACCAGCTTGGGAGCGTGTCATATGAGGGGTAACTTCGCGAAAATAACAAAAATCCTGTCCGCCGGCGTCGTCGCGGCTGGTCTGCTGGCTTCAGCTTCCGCCAAGGCGGCTGAAGACACGATCAAGGTCGGTATCCTCCATTCGCTGTCGGGGACCATGGCGATTTCGGAGACGACGCTGAAAGACGTCATGCTGATGCTGATCGACGAGCAAAACGCCAAGGGCGGCCTGCTCGGCAAGAAACTGGAGGCCGTGGTGGTCGATCCGGCGTCCAACTGGCCGCTCTTCGCCGAAAAGGCGCGCGAGCTGATCTCGAAGGACAAGGTCGCGGCCGTGTTCGGCTGCTGGACCTCGGTGTCGCGCAAATCGGTTCTGCCGGTGTTCTCGGAACTCGACAATATCCTCTTCTATCCCGTCCAGTATGAGGGCGAGGAGAGCGAGCGCAACGTCTTCTACACCGGTGCGGCGCCGAACCAGCAGGCCATTCCGGCCGTCGATTACCTGATGAGCGCCGATGGCGGCTCGGTGAAGCGCTGGGTGCTTGAAGGCACCGACTATGTCTATCCGCGCACCACCAACAAGATCCTCGAAGCCTATCTCAAATCGAAGGGCGTGCCGGCCGAGGACATCATGGTCAACTACACGCCGTTCGGCTTCTCCGACTGGCAGACCGAGGTCTCGGCGATCAAGAAATTCGGCTCGGCCGGCAAGAAGACGGCCGTGGTGTCGACCGTCAACGGCGACGCCAACGTGCCGTTCTATAAGGAGCTCGGCAACCAGGGCGTCAAGGCCGAGGACATTCCGGTCATGGCCTTCTCGGTCGGCGAGGAAGAATTGGCCGGTCTCGACACCGGGCCGCTGGTCGGCCATCTCGCCGCCTGGAACTACTTCGAAAGCATCGACACGCCGGCGAACAAGAAGTTCATCGACGACTGGCACAAGTTCATCAAGAACGACAAGCGCACCACCAACGACCCGATGGAAGCCCACTATATCGGCTTCAACATGTGGGTGAAGGCGGTGGAGAAGGCCGGCACCACCGATCCGGACAAGGTCATCGACGCCATGGTCGGCGTTTCGGTGCCGAACCTGACCGGCGGCTATTCGACGATGATGCCCAACCACCACATCACCAAGCCGGTGCTGATCGGCGAGATCCAGGCCGACGGCCAGTTCGAGACCGTTTCGCAAACGCCCGGCCTCGTCATGGGCGACGAATGGTCCGACTACCTGCCGGATTCCAAGGACCTGATCTCCGATTGGCGCGCGCCTCTGTCCTGCGGCAACTTCAACGTCGCCACCGGAAAGTGCGGCGGCAAGGGCACCAACTAATCCCGGTCCGTGATCCCAGGTCTGTCGGATCGCGGAGTGGCCCCGCGATCCGAGACCGCCGCCCGGGCAGGTTCCTGACCCGCCCGGGCAAGATCCCTGAAACCTAGTTTTGCGCAATTCCGGACGGAAAACCGCTTCACACTTTTCCTGGAATTGCTTGAGAAAGCTGCTTGAAAACGACGATGCTGCTGCTGCGCGCAATCGGTCTGATGTTGCTGCTGACGATGGCTGGACTGACGCCGTCGAAGGCGGCTGAGGCCGACCTTCGCGCATCGATCGGCAAATTCGCAGCTGCAACCGGCTTCTCGGCTACCGAGGCCGTCGTGCGCGAGCTTGCCGGGAGCGGCGATCCCGCCGTCGAGCGGCCGCTTTCGGCGCTGGCCGACGGCAATCTCTACATCCGCAAGGCCGATTCCCAGGTTTTTGTCGGCAAGGAGAGCGGCGACAGCATCGAGCTGCTCGATCCGCTGAGCGGCGAGAACGCCGCCGAAGCGGCCAAGGCCGACCTCACCAAGATCAAGGTCAATAACGGGCTGCGTCGTGTCATCCGCGACGCGCTGGGCACGCTGACCTTGCGCGCCAAGGACGCAAGCGTGCGTCTTGCCGCGGCAATGACGATGTTCAAGACGCCCGATGCGGCGAACATCGGGCCGCTGGATGCCGCAATCGCCGCCGAAATCGACCCCGGCGTCAAGGCCCTGTTCGAGCACGCGCGGGCAGCTTCCATCCTCGTTTCGGACAAAACAGAAGCCGATAAGCTCGCGGCGATCTCGGTCGTCGGCGCCCGCGGCGACCGCGACGCGCTCTCGCTGCTCACCTCAGTTGAGGCGAACGCCCAGGGCACGGTCAAGGAGGCGGCAGCCGCCGCGATCGGCAAGATCAACTCCAAGCTGGCTTTGTGGGATGCGGGTCAGAACATCTGGTACGGCATTTCGCTGGGATCGGTGCTGCTGCTTGCGGCGATCGGGCTTGCCATCACCTTCGGCGTCATGGGCGTCATCAACATGGCGCATGGCGAGATGGTGATGCTCGGCGCCTACACCACCTTCGTCGTCCAGCAAGTCATCCGCACCTCGTTTCCGGGCCTGTTCGACTGGTCGCTGGTTATCGCGCTGCCGCTCGCCTTCCTTGTCGCGGGGCTGGTCGGCCTTGCAATCGAACGCGGCATCATCCGCTTCCTCTATGGTCGCCCGCTGGAAACGCTTCTGGCCACCTGGGGCGTCTCGCTGGTCCTGCAGCAGGCGGTGCGCACCATCTTCGGGCCGACCAACCAGGAGGTCGGCAATCCGTCCTGGATGTCGGGTTCGTTCGATGTCGGCCAGTTGGCCATCACCTGGAACCGGCTGTGGATCCTGGTGTTCGCGCTCGCCGTGTTCGGTGTGCTGCTCTACGTCATGAAGCGCACGCCCTGGGGGCTGCAGATGCGCGCCGTCACCGCCAACCGCCGCATGGCCGCCTCGATGGGCATCAGGACGCCATGGGTCGACGCGCTGACCTTTGCGTTGGGCTCGGGCATCGCCGGGATCGCGGGCGTGGCGCTCAGCCAGATCGACAATGTCTCGCCTAATCTCGGCCGCGGCTACATCATCGATAGTTTCATGGTCGTGGTCTTCGGCGGCGTCGGCAATCTGTGGGGGACGCTGGTCGGCGCCTTCTCGCTCGGCGTCGTCAACAAATTCCTCGAGCCCTATGCCGGCGCGGTGCTCGGCAAGATCGTCGTTCTGGTGCTGATCATCCTGTTCATCCAGAAGCGCCCGCGCGGCCTGTTCGCGCTGAAGGGCAGGGCGGTGGAAGCATGATCGCGCAGCGCTTCCTTTCCGCCGATCGCCGCATCGGCATTGCCATCTTCGTCCTGCTGGCCGCCGCCATCATCGTGCCCCTGCTCGACCTGGCGGTCTCGCCGCAAAGCGCCTTCTACATCCCGCCTTACATCGTGGCGCTGATTGGCAAATATCTCTGCTACGCGCTGCTGGCGCTCGCGCTCGACCTGGTCTGGGGCTATTGCGGCATCCTTTCGCTCGGCCACGGCGCCTTCTTCGCGCTTGGCGGCTATGCGATGGGCATGTATCTGATGCGCCAGATCGGCTCGCGCGGCGTCTACGGCAATCCGATCCTGCCGGACTTCATGGTGTTCCTGAACTACAAGCAGTTGCCCTGGTTCTGGTACGGCTTCGATCATTTCTGGTTCGCGGCGCTCATGGTGCTGGCCGTGCCCGGCCTGCTCGCCTTCGTCTTCGGCTGGTTCGCCTTCCGCAGCCGCGTCACCGGCGTCTATCTTTCGATCATCACCCAGGCGATGACCTATGCGCTGCTGCTCGCCTTCTTCCGCAACGACATGGGTTTTGGCGGCAACAACGGCCTGACCGATTTCAAGGATATACTCGGCTTCAGCGTCCAGGCCGACGCGACGCGCTCGGCCCTGTTTGCGGCTAGCGCCGTTACGCTGGCGCTCGCCGTCTTCGTTACCGCTGCGATCGTGCGCTCAAAATACGGCAAGCTCCTGATGGCGGTGCGCGACGCCGAAAGCCGCACCCGTTTCCTCGGCTGGCGGGCGGAGAACGTCAAGCTGTTCGCCTTCACGGTCTCGGCTATCATGGCCGGCATCGCCGGCGCGCTTTACGTGCCGCAGGTCGGCATCATCAATCCCGGCGAATTCGAGCCGTCCAACTCGATCGAGGTGGTGATCTGGACCGCTGTCGGCGGGCGCGGCACCATTGTCGGCCCGATCCTCGGCGCGCTGCTGGTCAACGCCGGCAAATCCTGGTTCACCGGCGTGCTGCCGGAATTCTGGCTGTTCGCCCTGGGCGGCCTGTTCGTCGCCGTCACGCTGCTTTTGCCCAAAGGCATCGTCGGCATGTGGGATGCCTGGCGCAGCCAGGCCAAGGCGCTGCGCTCAGCTTCGCTAGCGGCGGAAGCCGGCGCCGATCCCGAGGAGCCCCCGGAGCCAAAGATCGTTCGCTCGGCCGCGAGAACACCGGGCGCCTGGTCTGCCGCCGGCGCCGAGCCGCAGCCGGCGGAGTGAACGATCATGAGCAAGTCGAACACCATCCTTTATCTCGACGGCGTCTCGGTCTCCTTCGATGGCTTTCGTGCCATCAACAACCTGTCGCTGGTGCTCGACAAGGGCGAGATGCGCGCGATCATCGGCCCCAACGGCGCCGGCAAGACGACGATGATGGACATCGTCACCGGCAAGACGCGGCCGGACGAGGGCGAGGTGTTCTTCGATGGTGAGGTGGATCTCACCCGGCACGACGAGGCCGAGATCGCCATGATGGGCATCGGCCGCAAGTTCCAGAAGCCGACGGTCTTCGAGAGCCACAGCGTCGAGGACAATCTCATGCTGGCGCTAAAAGGGCCGCGCTCGATCTTCCCCGCGCTGTTCCATCGCCGTTCGGCGGCCGAGACGCGGCGCATCGACGACATCCTCGGTGTCATCCGTCTCGGCGACAAGCGCGGCGAGCTCGCCGCCAATCTCAGCCATGGCCAAAAGCAGTGGCTGGAGATCGGCATGCTCCTGGCGCAGGACCCAAAGCTTTTGCTCGTCGATGAGCCGGTCGCCGGCATGACCGATGCCGAGACCGAGGAGACCGCGCGGCTGCTCAAGGACATCGCCCGCGACCATTCGGTGATCGTCGTCGAGCACGACATGCATTTCGTGCGCGAGCTCGGCGTCAAGGTCACCTGCCTGCATGAGGGCTCGGTGCTGTCGGAAGGCACGCTCGATTTTGTTTCGGCCGACGAGCGCGTCGTCGAAGTCTATCTGGGGCGGTGAGCATGGTCTGGCGGGTTCCCTTCCACCGTTTCGATTTCGCTTTCCTGAAGCGCTGGAGAAGGGGCTGACCATGCTCGAGGTCTCCAATGCCACGCTGCATTACGGCGCCGCCCAGGCGCTGCGCGGCGTTTCGCTGAAAGCCGGCGCCGGCAAGATCACTTGCGTGCTCGGCCGCAACGGCGTCGGCAAGACCAGTTTGATGAGATCGATCGTCGGCCATCACCGGCTGACGAGCGGAAGCGTTGCCTTCGAGGGGAAGGCGCTCGACCGGAGCGCGGCGTATGACCGCGCCCGGTCGGGCATCGCATTCGTGCCGCAGGGCAGGGAAGTCTTTCCGCTGCTCACGGTGCGCGAAAACCTGGAATCCGGCTTCGCGCCGCTGCGGCGCGCCGACCGCAACATTCCGGCCTATGTCTTCGAGCTGTTCCCGGTGCTGAAGCAGATGCTGTCGCGGCGCGGCGGCGACCTGTCCGGCGGCCAGCAGCAGCAGCTCGCCATTGGGCGCGCGCTGGTGATGCGGCCCAAGCTCCTGGTGCTCGACGAGCCGACCGAAGGCATCCAGCCTTCGATCATCAAGGATATCGGCCGCGCCATCCGCTATCTGCGCGACCAGGCGGGGATTGCCGTGCTTCTGGTCGAGCAATATCTCGACTTCTGCCGGGAACTTGCCGACGAGGTCAACATCATGGATCGGGGCCAGATCGTGCATACCGGTCCTGCAGAAGACCTCGACCGGGCGGATGTGCGGAAGTTTCTGACAGTCTAGAATCGTTTGCTCGACTTCGGTCGATATCGCGAGGCGGCAGCAACCCCAGTATTTCTCTTTGCTGTCCAGGCCGAGCTCTGGCGCGTTGAATACCGCATGCTAGTCTTTTCTTGGCCCTGGTGAGTCGGCCGCTTTCCGTATCAGTTGCGAATGAGGGGGAAGGCGCGGGCTCCGTCCGCAAGTTCCACGCAAGCCAATCCACCTAGCTTTCCCCGCAGTGATTGTCGGTCAATGCGTCCAAAAAGAATTTTGCCAGGGGACGGCGATGGAACGTTTTGTCGAGGACTACCAAAAACGGCGCCTCACCGAGCGCGTCGACATCATGACCGCGATCAACATCCTGATGTCGCAAGGCTATGACGAAGATCATCTCCTGGATGAGATCACCAAGGTTTTCTACGTCGATCTCGACGCCTTCAACGAAGTGATCTCACACCATTGAGAGTTTGCACGCGGCGGTAAAACTCAGCCGGCGCGGCGAAAATCCAGGACGCGGTTGCGGCCGCCGCGCTTGGCGGCATAGAGCGCCTTGTCGGCGGCGCTGAGCACCTTGTCGAAGCTCATGCCATCCCTGCTGCCAAATGCGAAGCCTGCGCTGACCGTGCAGCGCAGCGGTCCGGTCTCGGTCTCGACCGTGCGCGCGGCGAACGCGGCCCGGACGCGTTCGGCCGTCGCCTCGGCTGTCTCGGGCAAAGTGCGCTTCAACACCATGGCAAATTCCTCGCCACCCATGCGGGCGACGGAGTCGTTCGGGCGAAGGTCGGCGGAAAGCACTTGGGCAAAGACCTTGAGCACCTCATCGCCGGCGGCGTGGCCGAATTGGTCGTTGATCGCCTTGAAGCCGTCGAGGTCGAACACCACCACCGCCGTGAAAGCGCTGACGGGCGTCTTGCCGTGCAGGTCGAACAACGCGCGGCGGTTGAGCAGCCCCGTCAGCACGTCGGTCTCTGCCTCATGCTTGTGGTGGCGCGCGAGCCGCCCCTGGTTGAGCGCCAGCGACAGCGCGCCGATGCCGGTCATCGAGGCGATGACGATGACCAAGCTCAGATCCTCCGCCCAGTTGCTCGGCGCGTGGCCGAGGATGAGCTTGCCGTCCCAAGCCAGCACGGCCGCGCAAAGCACGAAGGAAACAGCGGTCAATGAATAGAGCAGCGCCACGCCCACGAGTTGCGCCGGTGCCTCTTCGCGACCCTTCCAATATTCATGTGCGGTGCCGAATAGGAGCAGCGCGGCAAGGAAATTCTCAAGCATGAAGCCCAGACCGTCATAGCCGAGCGCCATTGGCGGTAACGCCAGCGCAAAAGAGATGGCAGTGCCAAGCGTGATGCGCGGCAGCGGCGAGCGGCCGGTCCGGAACTGGTGGGCGGCGCCCAACATCACCGAGAAGCCGAACAGCAGCAGCGCCAGCGCCAGGATGCCGAGGGCTGTTCCGGGCGCATCGATATAGGCGTCATAGACAAAAACCTCCGCCACCACCACCAGCACGCTGATCGCCCAGGTCAGCAGGAACCTGTCGGAACGGGCGGTCAGCCAGGTTCCGAACAGGGTGAGGCTGAGGCAGGCGGCGGAGAAGCCGACGGCCAGCAGCAATGAATTGTAGTCGAGAAGCATGCGCTCGCCCTTGCCGCCGCCGGGTCTCTGCAACCTGCCGTGCGTTCTATCAGTGCAGCAAGGAAGTATCGATTACGTTACGATAGCGGTGAAGATGCCATAATTCCGCGGCGTCAGAGGACCGCCACCAACAATAGCAGGATGATGCCGACCCCCATCATCACCAGACCCGGCCAATTCTGCGACAGGCCGAGGAAACCGAGGCCGCGCCGGCGTGGCTCAAGCGTCGGGCCAGGCGTTGCCAGGTTTGGCATCGGGCGATCCGAGGCTGCAGATGCCGGATCGCTAAGTTTCCCGCGCCTGAGGACCGCACCCGCCATGTACACAATGCCGGCGACAATGAGCAATGCCCCGATGAGGATGACAGCCATATCACCTCGCTTTCTTCGGGCTCTCCCGATGCCGGAGCCCGGGCCATTGTTCCGCGACGCTCAACCGCTATGGAAATCCGCTCCCGGCGAGAAAGGCAAAACGGTCGAGATGCCCCGTAAGTTCCGGCGGAGCTCGCCCCTCAATCGGTCACTCGCTTCATCAGTGCCATGGCGCCGAACGGCGCGCGCACCTTGCCCTCGGTGATGAAGTAGACGAACACGTCGCGCGGCTTGACCGGCGCATCGGTCTTGGGATCGGCGCGCGGCAGGTCGGCGGGCTGCTTGCCTTGCGCCCAGGTCTTCACCCTTCCCGCCCATTCGTCCAGGCCTTTCGGCGTGTAGCAGTCAGGGTTGTCGTCGCTGCCGGTCTGCAGCCGCGCATAGACGAAGCCGCCGGTTACATCGGCGATCGCCGGATATTTTGCGTGATCGGCATAGACGATCGCGGCGTTGTATTTTCGGGCGAGCGCTGGAAACTCCGGCACGACGAAGCTGTCGTGGCGCACCTCCAGCGCGTGACGCAGAGGCACACCGTCCTGCTGCTCGGGCAGCAGCTTCAGGAAGGCTTCGAAATCGTCCGCGTCGAATTTCTTGGTCGGCGCGAACTGCCACAGAATCGGGCCGAGCTTCTCGCCGAGCGCGGCAACGCCGGAGCCCAGGAAGCGCATCATCGATTCGCCGGCCTCGCCGAGCACCCTCCGGTTGGTCACGAAGCGGTTGCCTTTGAGCGAGAAGACGAAACCCTCCGGCGCTTCGTTGGCCCACTTGGCGAAAGTCGGTTCCTTGAAGCTGGAATAATAAGTGCCGTTGACCTCGATGGTCGGGACCTGCCGGCTGGCGTAGTGGAGTTGCTTGGCCTTGGCGAGCTTGTCCGGGTAGAAGGAGGTGTCCCAAGGCTCGAAAGTCCAGCCGCCCATGCCGGAGCGGATTTTTCCTTGGCTCATTATCGTCCTCCTCTGTTCAAATGTGATCAGGCGGCTCGGTCGACCGACTTCATCATGTCGACCAGGGTCCATCCTGGCCGGTGTGGGTTGGCGCGGCGACCCGTTTCCCGATAGCCGTAGGCGGAATAGAGCGCGATGTTCCGCTCCATCCGCGAATTGGTGTAAAGCCGCACCTCCGGCACGGCCCACAACCGCGCCTGCTCGTCGGCGAAGTTGAGCAGTTTGATGCCGAGTTTTTTACCTTGGAAGGCCGGCGCGACGGCGACGCTGAAGATCATGGCGTGGTCGGGATGCCGTTCGAGGACGATCAGCCCGGCCAGTCCTCCGTCCTCTTCGAGCAGCCAGACCTCGCCGCGCTCGATGCGCGGCGCGTAGTCTTCCGTCACCGGAATCGGCGGGGCGCCGAACAGAGCGGTGTAGGGCGCATAGGCGGCCGTCGTCACCGCGGCAACGGCCGGAAGATCACCGGAAAGCGCTCTTCTAATTGTCATTCAAGCGCCCTTCCGACGAAATGCGCGCTCACTCCGCCGCTTCGCGTTTGCCCCCGGGGCGCCGCTCCAGCAGCTCCTTGAGGAACTGGCCGGTGTAGCTGCGCTTCTCGCGCACGATCGCTTCCGGCGTGCCCGACGCCACCAGCTCGCCGCCGCCGTCGCCGCCTTCGGGGCCGAGGTCCAGCACCCAGTCGGCGGTCTTGATCACTTCGAGATTGTGCTCGATCACCACCACCGTGTTGCCCTGGTCGACCAGCTCGTGCAGCACTTCGAGCAGCTTGGCGACGTCGTGGAAATGCAGGCCGGTGGTCGGCTCGTCGAGGATGTAGAGCGTCTTGCCGGTCGCCTTGCGCGACAATTCCTTGGCAAGCTTGATGCGCTGCGCCTCGCCGCCCGAGAGCGTCGTCGCCTGCTGGCCAATATGGATATAGCCGAGGCCGACCTGCTTCAGCGTCTCCAGCTTGTCGCGTACACCGGGCACCGCCGAGAAGAAGTCGACGCCTTCCTCGACCGTCATGTCGAGCACGTCGGCGATCGACTTGCCCTTGAACAGCACGTCGAGCGTCTCGCGGTTGTAGCGCTTGCCGTGGCAGACGTCGCAGGTAACATAGACATCGGGCAGGAAGTGCATCTCGATCTTGATGACGCCGTCGCCCTGGCAGGCCTCGCAGCGGCCGCCCTTGACGTTGAAGGAGAAGCGGCCCGGCTGATAGCCGCGCGCCTTGGCTTCGGGGAGGCCGGCGAACCAGTCGCGGATCGGCGTGAAGGCGCCGGTATAAGTCGCGGGGTTGGAGCGCGGCGTGCGGCCGATCGGCGACTGGTCGATGTCGATGACCTTGTCGAGGAATTCAAGGCCCTCGATGCGGTCGTGCTCGGCCGGATGCTCGCGCGAGCCCATGATGCGGCGCGAGGCCGCCTTGAACAGCGTCTCGATCAGGAAGGTCGATTTGCCGCCGCCGGACACGCCGGTGACCGCGGTGAAGGTGCCAAGCGGGATTTCCGCCGTCACATTCTTCAGATTGTTGCCGCGCGCGCCGACCACCTTGATGCGCCGGTTCTTCTTCGCCTCGCGCCGCACTGCGGGCGTTGCCACTTCGAGCTCGCCCGACAAATATTTGCCGGTGATCGAGGCAGGTGTGGCCATGATCTGCTGCGGCGTGCCTTGCGCGATGATCTGGCCGCCATGGATGCCGGCCGCCGGGCCGATGTCGACGACATAGTCGGCATGCAGGATGGCGTCCTCGTCATGCTCGACGACGATCACCGTGTTGCCGATGTCGCGCAGGTGCTTGAGCGTATCGAGCAGGCGCGCATTGTCGCGCTGATGCAAGCCGATCGACGGCTCGTCCAGCACATAGAGCACGCCGGTGAGGCCGGAGCCGATCTGCGAAGCGAGCCGGATGCGCTGGCTCTCGCCGCCCGACAGCGTGCCGGAATTGCGCGACAAGGTCAGATAGTCGAGGCCGACATCGTTGAGGAAGCGCAGCCGCTCGCGGATTTCCTTCAGCACGCGGACCGCGATCTCGTTCTGCTTGTCGTTCAACTGCGCCGGCAGGTCGGTGAACCACTGGTCGGCCTTGCGGATCGACATCTCCGTGACTTCGCCGATATGCTTGCCGCCGATCTTCACCGCCAGCGCTTCCGGCTTCAGGCGGTAGCCGTTGCAGGCGGGGCAGGGGGTGGCCGACATGAAGCGCTCGATCTCCTCGCGCATCCAGGCGGATTCAGTTTCCTTCCAGCGCCGGTCGAGATTGGGGATGACGCCCTCGAAGGTCTTGGTCGTCTTGTAGGAGCGCAGGCCGTCATCATACTGGAAGGTGATCTCGCGCTCGCCCGTGCCGCGCAACACGGCTTCTTTGGCCTCGGCGCTCAGATCCTTGAACTTGTCGCCGAGCTTGAAGCCATAGACCTTGCCCAGCGCTTCCAGCGTCTGTGCGTAATAGGGCGAGGTCGATTTCGCCCACGGGCTGATGGCGCCGTCGCGCAGCGACACGTTCTCGTCCGGTACGACGAGGTTGGGATCGATGGCGCGCTGGCTGCCGAGCCCGTCGCAGGTCGGGCAAGCGCCGAACGGGTTGTTGAAGGAGAACAGCCTGGGCTCGATCTCCGGAATGGTGAAGCCGGACACCGGGCAGGCGAATTTCTCCGAGAACAGGATGCGCTCATGCGTCTCGTTCTTCGACTTGTTGACCGAATCCTCGCCGGTCTGGCTGGCGTCGAGCGGCCGGTCGGCGAATTCGGCCACGGCAAGACCTTCGGCAAGCTTCAGCGCTGTCTCGATCGAGTCCGCGAGACGCGTGGCCAGATCGCCGCGCACGACGATGCGGTCGACGACGACGTCGATGTCGTGCTTGTATTTCTTGTCCAGCGCCGGCACGTCGGCGATCTCGTAGAAGACGCCGTCGACCTTGACGCGCTGAAAACCCTTCTTCTGCAGTTCCAGCAGTTCCTTGCGGTATTCGCCCTTGCGGCCGCGCACGATCGGCGCCAGCAGGAACAGGCGCGTGCCCTCGTCCAGCGCCAGCACGCGGTCGACCATCTGCGAAACCGTCTGGCTTTCGATCGGCAGGCCGGTGGCCGGCGAATAGGGGATGCCGACACGCGCGAACAGCAGGCGCATGTAGTCGTAGATTTCGGTGACGGTGCCGACGGTCGAGCGCGGGTTGCGCGAGGTGGTCTTCTGCTCGATCGAGATGGCGGGCGACAGGCCGTCGATCTGGTCGACGTCCGGCTTCTGCATCATCTCGAGGAACTGGCGGGCATAGGCCGACAGGCTTTCGACATAGCGGCGCTGGCCCTCGGCATAGATGGTGTCGAAGGCAAGCGACGATTTGCCGGATCCCGACAATCCGGTCATGACGATCAGGCTGTCGCGCGGCAGGTCGAGATCGACGTTCTTGAGATTGTGTTCGCGCGCCCCGCGAATGGAAAGGTATTTATGGTCGGCCATCGCCGGTCGCCGCCTCAGATCTGGAATTTGCTGGATTGGCGGGATTGTCCCGGCCATCCCCTATGTAGGTATTTTCACCGCCACGTCGAGAGACGCCACAATCTCGACGGGACAAGCCAATCATGGGTTTAACCGTCTTTCGCGCGACCGGGCAAGCGGAAAGAACAAAGGTCGAACACGCTCCTGACAAAGCGTTGTGGAAACAATCGCTCAAGCGTTGTGAGAACAATTGTCCAAGCGTTGTGGAAACAATCGCGGCCGAGCTACGCGCCGTTGGGTGTGCCGAAGCACTCGACTTACCTGCACGTAACCTCCAGACGATCACATTTTTCGGTAACCGACTATTCAACGGTTGACGTCCCGGGCCCAGGGGAGCAGTCTCAAACGCGTCAACGAAGCCGGCCGTCTTTCGATGGCCTCGCCGCCCAATAGGCGGTCTGCGAGACGCCGCAGGCGATAGCGATTTGCGCTTCGAACGACATTGTCGCAACGGACCCAGGAGCGGAGCATGACGCCACCGGACAGTCCCTTGAGGCTCCACACTGAGATGGAGCCGCGGCGGGCATAAGTGCCAGGGCAGACTTGAAACGCCGGCCCGACAAACCGTGACTTGCCGATTCTTAACAATCAGAGACGATAGTCGGATCGTCGGCTGAACGCCGCGTTGCATCCGAAACAGAACGCCGGCAGTCCACTCCCGGCTAAAATTGGATTATCAGATCCATGAAAGCCCCGTCCACCTGCGGAAGCAGTGGCGGGGCTTACATTTTGTGGTGTTCGCGTTTGACCCGCTCGCAATCAATGGTTCGGGATCCGAGCGCCGCCCGTGGCCATATCGATCGTTATGCTGCCACCGATCCTGACATCGGTGTCGCCGATCTTGAAGGAACCGTCGCTGCCGGCCGGTAGCGCGTCTGGTTCCGGCTGCGGCGCCGGCTTGGCGATGCGGTAGTCGCCGCTGACGCCAGGCAGTTTCTGCGCCGAACTGTCGTCGGCAAGGGCGGCGCCGGCCACCAGCGCGCCGGCAAGCGCGGCGAGGGCAACGCACAAGTGCCTGGATTGGAACGGATCGATCATGCGCGGACTATAGGGACGCGGCTAGGGCAATGCCAGACGCGCGGCGATCAATTTGCCGCGCGCCTTCCCGCAACGTCAGGCCGCTTTCTTGCGCGTGTCGTAGACGTGGTCGACAAGGCCCCAAGTCTTGGCTTCCGCGGCGCTCATGAAGTAATCGCGATCGAGCGTGCGCTCGACCTCCTCGTAGGTCCGGCCGCAATGCTTGGCGTAGAGCTCGGTCATATGCTGCTTGGTACGCACGATGTCCTCGGCATGGCGCTGGATGTCTGAGGCCTGGCCCTGAAAGCCGCCCAGCGGCTGATGCAGCACGATCCTTGTGTTGGGCAGCGCGATCCGCCGCCCCGGCGCGCCCGCCATCAGCAGGAAGGAGCCCATCGAGGCGGCAAAGCCCATGCAGACCGTCGACACCGGGCAGGAGATGTACTGCATCGTGTCGTAGATGGCGAAGCCGCTGGTCACCATGCCGCCCGGCGAGTTGATGTAGATCGAGATTTCCTTGTCGGGGTGGTCGGACTCCAGCGACAGAAGCTGCGCGCAGACCAGCGCCGAGACGTTGTCGTTGATCTCGCCGTTGATGAAGACGATGCGCTCGCGCAGCAGCCGCGAAAAAATGTCGAAGGAACGCTCGCCACGGCTCGATTGCTCGATGACCATCGGCACCAGATTGGCAATGCTCATGACGGGTTTCCTCGGTCCTCTTTTTGATCAGGCCGCGCGCAGCATCATGCAGGGCGCGTTGGCGGCGATCGGGTTCTTGCGCGCGTGAAGCGAGAGCCCGCAGCCAGCGCCGGCAATGGCGAGGACAGGTTCCGCCACCGGCACGAAGCCGTCATGGACGATGCTGAGATGCGTGCCGCCTGAGGCGGTGCGCGTCAGCGTGAAGGTGACGATGCTGTCGAAGGCCGGAAACCGGTCGCGGTCGTTCGCGTCGGGCCGCTGATGCCAGGAATAGCGCAGCAGCCTGCCGGGCTCGGCCTCGAGCACCTCGCATTCGATCGGCGCATCCGGTCCGGCAAAGGCGAAGCGGCTGCCGGCTTCCGGCTTGATGTCGTTCGGCATCATCCAGGCGGCGAGCAGTTCCGGCTCGGTCAGCGCCCGCCAGACCTTTTCCGGCGGCTCAGGGAGGTCGCATTCGAAGCTGAGCGGCGCTTCGTTGACAATCGGGTTTTCGGTTGCCGTCATTGGTCCATTCCCTTCAGAACCGTCTTCAACTTCTCGATGCGTTCCGGCCAGAAGGCGCGGTAGCGTTCGATCCAGCCGAGCAGCGGGTCGAGCCCTTGCGGATCGGCGCGATAATAGGCGTTGCGGCCGGCGCGCCGCTCGACCACCAGGCCGGCGCCGCGCAATACGGCAAGGTGCTGCGAGACCGCCGGCTGGGACACCCTCATGCCGGCGCGCAGCTCGCTCACGCTCATCTCGCCAGCGGTCAGCCGCTCGTAAACCGCGCGTCGCGTCGGGTCGGCCAGAGCGCGGAAAATCTCTGCTTCGATCATGACAGAAGCATAAGTCGATACTTATCGATTTGGCAAGCTTCTATTTGATCGCCATATCAGAATGCACGTCCACTCCTGCCTTTGCTGACATTCCTTGACAGAAAGTGCAGCTATGACTAGAACGAAAAGAGAACAAAAACCTTGTGGGAAAAGCCAGCCTTTTGCGGGCGGCGACGACCCGCAGGCTATAAGGTGAGCGACTTGAAATTTGTTTCGGATGAGCGCGGAGAAGTAAGATGGCGGGTAGCGTCAACAAGGTCATTCTGGTCGGCAATCTCGGAGCGGATCCTGAAATCCGCCGCCTGAATTCCGGTGATCCGGTCGTCAACATTCGCATCGCCACGTCGGAAAGCTGGCGCGACAAGAACTCGGGCGAGCGTAAGGAAAAGACCGAGTGGCATAACGTCGTCATTTTCAACGACCAGCTCGCCAAGGTGGCCGAGCAGTATTTGAAGAAGGGCATGAAGGTCTATGTCGAGGGTCAGCTGCAGACCCGCAAATGGCAGGACCAGACCGGTGCCGACAAATACACCACCGAGGTCGTGCTGCAGAAATTCCGAGGCGAGTTGCAGATGCTCGACGCGCGCGGCGAGGGCGGCGGCGGCCAGGTCGGCAGTTATTCCGGTGGCGGCAACAGCCGAGGCTCGGATTTCGGCCAGTCCAGCCCGAATGAAAGCTTCAACCGCGGCGGCAGTGGCGGCTCCAGGGGCGGCGGCTCGTCACGCGAGCTGGACGACGAGATCCCGTTCTAAGCGTCTCGAAACGGCCGTCTGAGGGGAGGCGTCATGTCGCTCGGACCGCTTCTGTCGGCGCCGCCTCCCATTCCATGGCATGCATTCGCGGCCTTCGCCGCTTTGGCCATCGGCGGCGCCCAGCTGGCGCTGCCGAAAGGTACTGTGCGTCATCGTGTGCTGGGCTACACCTGGGTGGCGTTGATGCTGGTCATCGCCATATCGAGCTTCTGGATCCAGCAGATCCGGCTCGTCGGTTCGTTCAGCCCGATCCATCTGTTGTCGATCCTGGTGCTGGGCACCGTGCCGCTGGCGGCCTGGTACGCGCACACGCATAAGGTAACCGCGCATCGCGGCGCCATGATCAAGCTCTATCTGTTCGCGCTGGTCGGCGCCGGCATCTTCACGCTGCTGCCGGCCGGATCATGCACGCCGTTGTGTTCGGCCAGTAAGGCGTGTTGATATTCAGGTGAGGCCGGCCTGACCTGAATATCAACACGCCTTGGCGGACGGCAATTTCTCAAGGAAGGTCAACGTGAAAGCACGCATCAAATGGGTCGAGGAACGCACCTTCGTCGGCGAGTCCGGCAGCGGCCACAAGGTCGTGCTGGGCACGGCGCACAGGCCGGAAGGCAAGACGCCGGGACCGAGCCCGATGGAACTGGTGCTGATCGGCACCGGCGGCTGCTCGGCCTATGATGTCGTGCACATCCTCGAGAAGGGCCGGGAGGCGGTCGAGGATTGCGTGGTCGAGCTCGACGCCGACCGAGCCGAAGCCGACCCAAAAGTGTTCACCCGCATCCACATGCATTTCATCGTCAAGGGCAGAGCCCTGTCGCACGACAAGGTGAAACGCGCGATCGATCTGTCGATCGAGAAATACTGCTCGGCCAGTGCCATGATGGCCAAGACGGCGACAATCACGCATGATTTCGAGGTGGTCGAGACGGCGGCGAAGTGAGGCAGTAGGCAGTAGGCAGTAGGCTACTGTTCAAGCGGCCATCAGCGCCTTGATGCCGTCCGCCACGAACTGCACGGCAAGCGCCGCGAGAATGACGCCGAGCAGACGGGTCAGGATCGAGCGGCCGGTCTGGCCGAGGATGCGGTCGATACGCTCGGACAGCACGAAAACCAGAAAGGTGATCACCAGGCAGATCGCTATGATGCCGACCAGCGCCGCCTGTGCGCCAAAACCCTGGAAGGAGCCCGACAGCAGCACGGTTGCCGAGATGGCGCCCGGACCGGCGATCAGCGGGATTGCCAGCGGGAAGGCGGCGATGTTGTGAATCATGTCCTTGGTGATGGCGACGTCGCCGATCTTCTCTTTGCGGTCCTGGCGGCGCTCGAACACCATTTCGAAGGCGATGAAGAACAAGAGGAAGCCGCCGGCGACGCGAAAGGCCGGCAGCGTTATGCCGAACACCGACAGGATCGAGGCGCCGGCAATCGCAAACAACGCCATGACCAGGAAGCCGATCACCGAGGCGCGGACCGAAACCTGCTGGCGCTCGTCACGATTCATGCCGCGCGTCACGGCAAGGAACAGCGGCGCCAGTCCCGGCGGGTCGATGGTCACCAGGATGGTGACGAAGGCGTTGAACAGGCTGTCGAAACTCGGCATCGCTGGTCCCCTCCCGCCGGGCGAAGCCCAGGTTTTGCAATTGGTAGAGCAAAGCCGCGGCGCTGGAAAGCGGAAGGAAATGGTGTGCGAAGCTGCGAAAGCAGGCGCGAAGGATCGCTACTTTCAATTCCTTGCGGCTTTTCGACCGCTATCGAGGTTCATTTAGGCGACGAGCCAGAAACTCGACCTCCATGCGCCAGGTCGCGCCGCCATCATGCGAGCGCTCGCCGAGCCAGCGAAACGAGTTTTCGGTGATGCGTGAAAAGCTCCAGCGCACAGACGCGCCGGTGCCGTCGGCACCGACCTGGACGATCGTGCCGTCCTCGGCGCGGCCGAGTTGGCGGCTGTAATACTGGTTGCGAGGGTCGCTCCAGAAGATGTGCCAGGCGTCGGCGCCCGGATCGTAGACACGCAATGTGGTGCCGTAGAAGGTCCATGCTCCGAGCGAAGTTTGGGCCCCGGTGTTCCGCGCGGGCAAGATCCAGACGTCCTGCACGGCGCGGCCTTCGAGAACCCAGCCGAAATGCACTTCGCCGCGACCCGTGAGCCTTGTGCCATCCTCGAGAATGCGTGTGGCATCGAACGTCCAGGCGCCGATGAAGCGGCCATAGAGTTTCAGCTTTTCGGCAAGGTCCGGTTTTGGGCCGTCGCTGTGGAGGGCCTCGGCAAAGGGATCGGTCATTGTTGCTGCCTCGTTTGTCAGGAGAAGGCCAGCAATAGCGGTATGGCAGGGTTCTGCGCTTGGGAAAAATTGCTATCTTTCAGCCATGACGACCGCGCAGAAGACTCTGGCTTCCGGACATGGCTGGCAGGTGTCGGACGTGGTGTGCACGGCCATCGCCGGCGACAAGCCATTCGAGGAAGAGCATTGCAGCTTTTGCGTCGCCGCCGTGACCAGGGGCGCGTTCCGCTACCGCACGCGCCAGGGGACGGCGATGCTGGCGCCGGGCGCCATCCTGCTCGGCAATCCCGGCGCCTGCTATGAATGCGGGCATGAGCACGGCGCCGGCGACCGCTGCCTCTCTTTCCATTTTTCGCCGGCCTATCTGGAGCGCGTCCTGGCCGACCTGCCGGATGTGAAACGGCTCGGCTTTACCCATCCACGCCTGCCGCCCTTGCCGGCGCTGGCGCCTCTGCTGGCCGAGGCGGAGGCGGCACGGGAAGCGGGCGACGGCGAAGCATTCGAGGAGCTGGGCCTGCGCATGGCCGGGGCGGTCGCCACGGCTGCGGCCGGCACTTCCACAGCTGGCCGGACGCCCAGCCGCCGCGACCAGAAACGCGTTGCCGAGGCGGTGCGGCTGATCGAGCTCAACGCCGATCGACCATTGTCGCTTGCCAAGCTCGCCGCCGGCGTGGCGACAAGCCCGTTTCACTTCCTGCGCACGTTCCGGCAGGTTGCCGGCATGACGCCCTATCAGTTCCTGCTGAGGACGAGGCTGCATCGCGCGGCGGTGCGTCTGCGCAGCTCGGGCGCGGCGATCTCGACGATCGCCTTCGATGCCGGCTTTAACGATCTGTCGACCTTCAACCGCCGGTTCCGGCGCGAGATGGGACAAGCTCCCGGCGCCTATCGCGCCAGACGGACCAGAGGGCGCTGACGCCGGCTGAAGCGAAATCGACCTTGGCCATATCGTCGCAATCAGCGATATCCATTTGAAATTGCCATCAAAATTGTCTCTGGAAAAGTCCGGCCGACATTGGAGTTTCGGCGAGGCTTCCTATATAAGCGGTGAGTGATTCCCGACTGGATTGTGACCTGATTTGACCGACCAGAAGACACCGCGCGGGCCGGACGGCGGCCCCACCGGCATCGAGCCGATTTCGATCATCGAGGAGATGCAGCGCTCCTATCTCGATTACGCCATGAGCGTGATCGTCAGCCGTGCGCTGCCCGACGTGCGCGACGGCCTGAAGCCGGTGCATCGCCGCATCCTCTATGCCTCGCATGAGAGCGGCTACCACTGGAACCGCAAATATGTGAAATCGGCCCGCCCGGTCGCCGACGTGATGGGTAAATACCATCCGCATGGCGATGCCTCGATCTATGACGCGCTGGTCCGCATGGCGCAGGACTGGTCGCTGCGCGTGCCGCTGATCGACGGTCAGGGCAATTTCGGCTCGATCGACGGCGATCCGCCGGCGGCGATGCGCTACACCGAGTCCAGGCTCACCAAGGTCGCGCATGAGCTCTTGGAGGACATCGACAAGGAAACCGTCGATTTCCAGGATACTTACGATGCGTCCGGCAGCGAGCCCAAGGTACTGCCGGCCCGTTTCCCGAACCTTCTGGTCAATGGCTCCGGCGGTATCGCCGTCGGCATGGCCACCAACATTCCACCGCACAATCTTGTCGAGGTCTGCAACGGCGCCATCGCTCTCATCGACAATCCGGCGATCGACCTGACGGCGCTGATGGACATCGTGCCCGGTCCGGATTTCCCGACCGGCGGCATCGTGCTTGGCCGTTCGGGCATCTACAATGCCTATTCGACGGGCCGCGGCTCGATCGTCATGCGCGGCCGCGTCGAGATCGAGCAGCGCGGCAATGACCGCGAATCCATCGTCGTCACCGAGATTCCCTATCAGGTGAACAAGGCCTCGATGATCGAGAAGATGGCCGAGCTGGTGCGCGACAAGCGCATCGAGGGCATTTCCGACATCCGCGACGAGAGCGACCGCCAGGGCTACCGCGTCGTCGTGGAGTTGAAGCGCGACGCCGTAGCCGACGTTGTCCTCAATCAGCTCTACCGTTTCACGCCGCTGCAAACCTCGTTCGGCGCCAATATGGTGGCGCTCAACGGCGGCAAGCCGGAAGTGCTGACGCTGATCGACATGCTGAAGGCCTTTGTCGGCTTCCGCGAGGAAGTCGTCAGCCGTCGCACGAAATATCTGCTGCGCAAGGCGCGCGAGCGGGCGCATGTGTTAGTCGGGCTGGCGATTGCGGTCGCTAATATTGACGAGGTGATCAAGCTGATCCGCACCGCGCCGGATCCGCAGACGGCGCGCGAGCAGTTGATGGAGCGGCGCTGGCCGTCACACGACGTCGCTCCGCTGATCCAGCTGATCGACGATCCGCGCCATCGCATCAACGAGGACGGCACCTATAATCTGTCCGAGGAACAGGCGCGCGCCATTCTTGACCTGCGCCTGCAGCGCCTGACCGCGCTCGGCCGCGACGAGATCGCCGACGAATTGAACCAGATCGGCGCTGAAATCGTCGATTTCCTTGATATTTTGTCATCGCGCGCGCGTATCCAGCAGATCGTCAAGCACGAGCTGGTCGCGGTCCGCGAC
Source organism: Mesorhizobium sp. CA15 (assembly GCF_020165215.1). Classification (NCBI taxonomy): domain Bacteria; kingdom Pseudomonadati; phylum Pseudomonadota; class Alphaproteobacteria; order Hyphomicrobiales; family Phyllobacteriaceae; genus Mesorhizobium; species Mesorhizobium sp. CA15. Next base: position 299,154 of record NZ_JAIUHQ010000001.1, on the reverse strand, counting down.
GAGTTCGGCACACCGCGCCGCACCGAGCTGACCGACGGCGGTTCGGATATGGAAGACGAGGACCTGATCCAGCGCGAGGACATGGTCGTCACCGTCAGCCATTCCGGCTACATCAAGCGCGTGCCGCTTTCACTCTACCGGGCGCAGCGCCGTGGCGGCAAAGGCCGCTCCGGCATGTCGACCAAGGAAGAGGATTTCGTCACCCGCCTGTTCGTCGCCAACACGCACACGCCGGTGCTGTTCTTCTCCTCGCGCGGCATCGTCTACAAGGAAAAGGTCTGGCGGCTGCCGATCGGAAACCCGCAATCGCGCGGCAAGGCGCTGATCAACATGCTGCCACTCGAGCAGGGCGAGCGCATTACGACGATCATGCCGCTGCCGGAGGACGAAACCAGCTGGGGCGAGCTCGATGTGATGTTCGCGACCACGCGCGGCACCGTGCGCCGCAACAAGCTGTCCGACTTCGTCCAGGTCAACCGCAACGGCAAGATCGCCATGAAGCTGGAGGAAGAGGGCGACGAGATCCTTGGCGTCGAGACCTGCACCGACAATGACGATGTGCTTCTGACCGCGAATTCCGGCCAGTGCATCCGTTTCCGGGTCTCCGATGTGCGTGTGTTCCAGAGCCGCAATTCCGTCGGCGTGCGCGGCATAACCATGGCCGAGACCGACCGCATCATCTCGATGTCCATCATCGAGAACGTCGATGCGTCGCCCGCAGAGCGCGCAGCCTATTTGAAGCGCGCCGCGGCGGAGCGCAGGCTTGCCGCCGGCGGAGCCGGCGAGGAGGAGGAGATCGCGCTCACCAATGAGGAAATCGGCGAGGAAGCCGAGCTTTCCGAGGAGCGCTACGAGTTCCTCAAGGCGCATGAGAAGCTTGTGCTCACAGTGACCGAATATGGCTACGGCAAGCGCTCGTCGTCCTACGATTTCCGGCTGACGGGCCGCGGCGGCAAAGGTATCCGCGCCACCGATGTGTCGAAGGTAGCCGAGATCGGCCGGCTGGTCGCGACTTTCCCGGTCGGCAATGACGATCAGATCATGCTGGTTTCGGACGGCGGCACGGTCATCCGCGTGCCGGTCAACGGCATACGCTTCGCCAGCCGGGCCACTAAGGGCGTGACGATCTTCAACACGGCCGAAGGCGAGAAGGTTGTATCGGTGGAGCGGATTTCGGAACCGCAGTCGGACGAAGAGGCCGAAGACGTGGCTTCAAGCGAGACCGGCACCGACGACATGGGCGAAGGCGAATAGGTTCAAGCTTCACCGGCCTCTCTGGGCCGGTGCGATCATGATCAGTGGCGACGGTAGACGTTGCGATGGGCGAAACCATCGAGCCGCTTGGTATTGGCCTTGACGCGCACTCGCGCTGCTTCCTGATGCAACCCGAATGCAGTCGCGATCAGCATCACAATGGTCATTGCAGTGGCAAGCATGTAGATCAGCATTTGCGTGTTCTCCTGGGCGTACAACGATGAGGTGGGGATTTGGTTTCACCTCTTGAAGCGGCAACCTAGTGAACGCTGCGTGAAATGTTCGTGATTGCCGCATTCATCTGTCGTTCATCGGCGCGAAAAGGTTCACGGCAATGCAATTAATGAGATTTGCCTTTGTCCGAGAGGCTCGCTAGAAGCCTGCCATGACGGAACGCACCGCCCTTTACGCCGGCTCTTTCGACCCGCTGACCAATGGCCATCTCGATGTGCTGAAAGCGTCGCTGGCGGTGGCCGACACCGTCTATGCGGCGATCGGCATTCATCCGGGCAAGAAGCCGTTGTTTTCCTTCGAGGAACGCGTTGAGTTAATCGAGGCCGCAACCAAGGCCGAATTCGGTCGCGACAGCGATCGTATCAAGGTCGTGTCCTTCGACGGGCTGGTCATCGACGCGGCCCGCAAGCACGGCGCCTCGATCATGATCCGGGGGCTGCGCGACGGCACCGACCTCGATTACGAAATGCAGATGGCCGGCATGAACGAGACGATGGCGCCCGAATTGCAGACGGTTTTTCTGCCCGCCAGCCCTTCGGTGCGCACCATTACCGCCACACTTGTGCGCCAGATTGCGTCGATGGGCGGCGATATCCGCCCGTTCGTGCCTGCGGCCGTTGCCGGCGCGCTCGCCGCCAAGTTCACCAAATAGGTTTTCCCGGAGATACCCATGCAGCTGAAGAAGCTCGCTTCGTTCCTTGTCGTGGTTGCCGGCCTTTTCGCGGCGTCCTTGCCGGCCGTCGCCGCCGACAAGGAAAACACCATGATCATCACGCTCAAGGACGGCGACGTGACCATCGCGTTGCGTCCCGATCTGGCGCCCAAGCATGTCGCGCAGATCAAGAAGCTGGTGCGCGACAGCGCCTACGACAACGTCGCCTTCCACCGCGTCATTGACGGCTTCATGGCGCAGACGGGCGACGTTAAATTCGGCAACATGAAGAAGGGGTTCAACCCCGAAGCCGTCGGCACCGGCGGCTCCGATCTTCCCGACCTGCCGGCCGAGTTTTCGCAGAGCGAGCAGTTCGCGCGCGGCGTGGTCGGCATGGCCCGTTCGCAGGACCCGAACTCGGCCAACTCGCAATTCTTCATCATGTTCGCGCCGGCGCCGAACCTCGACGGCCAGTACACCATCGTCGGCAAGGTGGTCGGCGGCATGGATCTCGTCGATAAGATCAAGAAGGGCGATGAGGCCGACAACGGCACGGTCACCGACCCCGACCGCATGATCAAGGTTCGCATCGCCGCCGACAGCAAGTAACTCCCTCAATTTTCAAAGGATTTTCCGACATGGCTGAGATCAAGGATCGCGAGAACGCGCTCATCATGGAAACGACCAAGGGCCCGGTCGTCATCGAAATGTATCCCGAGCTGGCGCCCGGGCACGTCGCCCGCATCAAGGAACTGGCGCGCGAAGGCGCCTATGACGGCGTGGTGTTCCACCGCGTCATTGACGGCTTCATGGCGCAGACCGGCGACGTCAAGTTCGGCAATTCGAGCAAGCCCACTTATGCGCCGTCGCGCGCGGGCATGGGCGGCTCCGACAAGCCAGACCTCAAGGCCGAGTTCTCCAACGCCAATCACGGCCGCGGCGCCTGCTCGATGGCTAGGGCCCAGAACCCGAACTCGGCGAACTCGCAGTTCTTCATCTGCTTCGACGACGCCGCCTTCCTCAACCGCCAGTACACGGTTTGGGGCCAGGTCATCGAAGGCATGGAGAATGTCGATAAGATCAAGCGCGGCGAGCCGGTGCAGGATCCCGACAAGATCGTGTCGCTGAAAGTCGCGGCAGACGTCAAGTAAAGGCGGAACGATGATGGGCGCTGTCTGGTCCCTGCTCGGCATCCTGTCCGGCGCCTTCATCGCCATCCAGGCGCCGATCAATTCGCAATTGGCTAAGGGCCTCGGCCTTCCGGTCGCGGCCGCCGCCTTTTCTTTCCTATCCGGTGCCATCGTGCTCGGCATCATCTCGATCTCGGTGGTGAAGCTGCAGGGCATCTCGCTCGACTGGAAGGCGCCGGCGCCCTGGCTGTTCGTCGCCGGCGGCATGCTCGGCGGCTTCTATGTGACGCTGTCGACGATCCTCACGCCACGCATCGGCGCGGCGGCGCTGATGGCCTTCCTGGTCGCCGGCCAGCTGATCGCCGGCATGCTGATCGACCGCGCCGGCTTCCTTGGCGTGGCGGTGCGCGAAATCTCGCTTGGCCGTGTCGCCGGCGCTGTGCTGCTCTTGGCCGGAGCGCTGCTGGTGCGGCTGACCTGAGCGTCGGCTGTTTCGTTCGACGGCAATTGCTCGCAAGGCGCGGCAACAAGACGGTGGCGAGAGCGCGGCGATCGGGTTATTGCCGCAGGCATGAAAGTGGACCTCTTCGATTTCGATCTTCCCGAAGACCGCATCGCGCTCAGGCCGGCCGAGCCGCGCGACAGCGCTCGGCTGCTGGTGGTGAGGCCGGGTGCCGGTTTCGAGGACCGGACGGTCCGGGACCTGCCGTCGCTGCTCAGGGCCGGGGACGTGCTGGTGTTCAACGACACCAAGGTCATCCCGGCGCAATTGAAGGGCATCAGGCTGCGCGGCGAAGCGGCGGCGCAGGTCGAGGCGACGCTGCACATGCGCACCGGCCCCGACCGCTGGCTGGCCTTCATGCGGCCGGGCAAGCGCATCGCCGCCGGCGACCGCATCCATTTCGGCCACGACGGCAATTCCTGCTTTCTGGGCCGGCTCGACGCCACGGTGCTTGAAAAAGGAGAGGGCGGCGAAGCGCTGCTCGGCTTCGATCTGTCGGGCGCCTTTCTCGACGAGGCGCTGCATGCCGTCGGGCATATCCCGCTGCCGCCCTACATTGCGTCGAAGCGCGAGGACGACGAGCGCGACCGCGCCGATTATCAGACGATCTATGCGCGCGAGGAAGGCGCGGTGGCCGCGCCTACCGCCGGCCTGCATTTCACCCCGGAGCTGTTCGGGGCGCTCGACGCCAACGGCATCGAGCGCCGCTTCGTCACGCTGCATGTCGGCGCCGGCACTTTTTTACCGGTGAAGGCCGACGACACGACCGACCACAAGATGCATGCCGAGACCGGCTCGGTAAGCCCGGAGACGGCGGCGGCGCTCAACGCGGCCAAGGCGCGGGGAGGGCGGATCATCTGCGTCGGCACGACATCGCTGCGGCTCTTGGAGAGCGCGGCGCGCGACGACGGCAGGATCGAGCCCTGGTCCGGACCCACCGACATCTTCATCACGCCCGGCTATCGCTTCCGTACGGCCGACATGCTGATGACCAATTTCCATCTGCCGCGCTCGACGCTGTTCATGCTGGTCTCGGCCTTCAGCGGGCTGGAGACGATGCGCTCGGCCTATGCGCATGCCATCGCGAACCGCTACAGGTTCTACTCCTATGGAGACGCAAGCCTGCTTTTTCGTGCGGAGACGAGCAATGGACGATGACCTCGACAGCATGGGCCGCGACACGCTGATCGCGGAGGTGAAGAAACTGCGCGCCGGCATTCGCGCGCATCGCGACGCGACAGGGCATGATCTGTGCTGGCATCATCCTGAGCTCTGGGAGCTTTTGCCGGAAAGGACCGAGCCGGCGATTGCCGTGCCGCCATGGCCGAAATTCATGCGCGGCTGCATCCGCTACCGGCAGTCGCTCGACGAGCAGGCGCCCGGCGCGCCGGAGCACGACAAGGAATTCAATGGCTGACACTTTTTCATTCGAGGTGCTTGCCACCGATGGCAAGGCGCGGCGCGGCCTGGTCTCGATGCCGCGCGGCGAGATCCGCACGCCGGCCTTCATGCCGGTCGGCACCGGCGGCACCGTCAAGACCATGTATATGGACCAGGTGCGCGGGGTCGGCGCCGACATCATCCTCGGCAACACCTACCATCTGATGCTGCGACCAGGCGCCGAGCGCGTGGCCAGACTCGGCGGCCTGCATGAGTTCGCGCGCTGGCCGCATCCGATCCTGACCGACAGCGGCGGCTTTCAGGTCATGTCGCTGTCGAAGCTCAGGAAGCTGACCGAACAGGGCGTCACCTTCCGCTCGCACATCGACGGCGCGCCCTACGAGATGTCGCCGGAGCGATCGATCGAAATCCAGGGACTGCTCGATTCCGACATCCAGATGCAGCTCGACGAATGCACGGCGCTGCCGGCCAAGCGCGAGGAGATCGAGCGCGCCATGGAATTGTCGCTGCGCTGGGCAGAGCGCTGCAAGGCGGCGTTCGGCGACCAGCCGGGCAAGGCGATGTTCGGCATCGTCCAGGGCGGCGACAGCGCAGCCTTGCGCGTGCGCTCCGCCCAGGCGCTGAAAGCGATGGACCTGAAAGGCTATGCGGTCGGCGGGCTCGCGGTCGGCGAGCCGCAGCCGGTGATGCTGGAGATGCTCGACATCACCTGCCCGGAGCTGCCGGCCGACAGACCGCGCTACCTGATGGGCGTCGGCACGCCGGACGATATTTTGAAATCGGTGGCGCGCGGCATCGACATGTTCGACTGCGTGATGCCGACCCGCGCCGGCCGCCATGGCCTTGCCTACACGCGCCGCGGCAAGGTCAATCTCAGGAACGCCCGCCATGCCGACGATCCGCGCCCGCTCGACGAGGAAAGCGACTGCCCGGCCGCGCGCGATTATTCGCGCGCCTACCTGCATCACCTGGTGCGCTCGCAGGAAGCGCTCGGCGCCATGCTGCTCACCTGGAACAACCTATCTTATTATCAGAGTCTGATGCAGGACGTCCGAGCAGCCATCGAGGCGCAGGCTTTCGAAGCGCGCGCCGCCGAGATTACCGAAGGCTGGGTGCGGGGCGATATCCCGGTCCTTTGATCGGGGAAGCGTCGGAAAACCTTTCATAAATCAGATCAAGAGTAAGTATGCCTTGCCATATCGAGGCAAGGGGCGGCACGACTTTGGTAAAGATGGACGCGTCGATCGTCGACCATAGAGCAGCAATCGCTGATGTTTACCGGTCGGGTTCGGCGGCGACCCAGCAATGGAGTTACAGTTTATTACTTGTAATTTCAGGGGTCGTGCTTGTCGGCCTTATCTTGCGCCTGCTCGGCGCGCGCGGGGATCTCTGGCACGACGAGATCTGGAGCATCACGCTGCTGAAGCCCCTGACGTCGATCGACCAGATATTCTGGCGTGTGAACCACGACAACAACCACTTTCTCAACTCGATATACCAGTATGTCGTCGGGCCTGATGCCGCGCCGCTGGTCCAGCGCGGCTTCTCAATAACGCTCAGCGGATGCACCGTCATTGCAGCCGCGGCGATATCGCGCGGACGTTGGGCAATGATTGGGTCGGCGCTGCTGTTTGCGTTGAGCTATCCGATGGTTCACTACGGCTCGGAGGCGCGTGGCTATGCCGGCCTGGCGCTGTTCACACTCGTTGCGGTGGCTCTTCTGGAGCGCTGGTTCGACAAGCGGGGCGCGTACGGCGTCGCTCTTGCTGTCGCAATTCTGCTTGGCTTCCTTTCCCACCTGACAATGGTCGAAACGGTGGTGGTGCTAACGGCCTGGACGGCGTGGCTGAGCTGGCGAGGCAGCCGCAGTCTGATTGTCGTCAACAAGGAGGTCGTCCAGGCCTTTCTGCCTGCTTTCCTTACCGTGCTTCCGCTTGCCGCGGCAATGCTTGTAGGCGCACGATGGTTCAGCTTCAATATCGGCGGTTTTTCCTCTTTCTCGCTCGAGAAATTCGCCGCCGGTTATGGCGGAATGATCCGCTATCTTTTCGGCCTGCCGGACTGGATCGGCGACTGGACGTGCGTCGCGGTGACCTGCATCCTCGTCTTGGCACATGCAGGCGTCTCGCGCGATCGCCGGGCCAGCCTTTATGCCATCGGCATCGTCGGGCTGCCCGCCCTGATGGCGGCGGCGCATCTGCCGAATGTTGAATTCCCGCGCTATTTCATTGTCAGCGGAACCTTGTTGCTGCTTTGGGCCGGAGACTTGATCGGACGCGGCTTCGACGCCGGCGGTAAGAGAAGGCTTTTTGCCGCCGGGATGCTCGTTCTTGTGGCGGGCGGCAACGCGGCGTTGCTGGCCCATTTCTATGAGCATGGGCGCGGTTCCTATTCCGAGATGGTGGACGAGATGACAAAGAGCGGCGCCGCCACATATGCCACCAACGCCGATTTCCGCACCGGCATGGTGGTCGATTATTTCGCCGCGCGCATTGGCCGCCAGGCATCGCTCGTCACCCAGGACAAGATTTGCGCCGGGCGCGCGGACTGGCTGATTCTCGAAGGCGATACCCAAAAACAGCCGGAGCGCGTGGATTTCGATTGCGCACTTGCCTACGAACGAGCCGGAGCCTCGACCTTCTGGGGCCTCTCCGGTCTGGGCTGGACACTGTATAGCCGTCGAGATTGAGCGGTCATGCCGGTCGGGCTCAGGTACTGACCGAAGTCGAGGCGCGCAGGCTGCAGCCGGTGATCTTGAAGCTGCCGTCCGCTTGTTGCTGCAGCGTATAGACCGCCTCATAATCCTTGCCGTCGGGCCCGACGATCAGCACCTGCTGGATGATCGAGCCGGGTCCGGTCTGCTCGACCTTGCCGAAGGAATAGGACCGGGGCTTGCGCACCGGCGCGTAGCCATTCGTCACCATGTTCATGAAGGTGTCGACGGTCGGAAAGATCTGCTTCACGTTCGGCGCGGCGAAGCTGTAGGCGGTGGCGCCGTCATCGGCGACGAAGGCCTTCAACTGGCTGTCGATGACCGTCTGCGCGGCCTTGATCTCGGCCTCGCCGGCAAAAGCAAGCGAGGCTATCAACATCGGAACAAGAGCAAGTGCGAACAAAGCGCGGCGCATGGCCTGCCTCCCCGGAATTCGCTTTGACGAATGCAATCTAACATACGCATCGCGCCATGGCGTGGTTTCACCGGGATGCGAAGATTTCACCATTTCAGCGTCGGGAAGCGGGATCAGGTACTCTTCGAGGTGCGCGGCGCGGGAAGCTTGAAAGCCGGGCAGCAGTCTGCCACAAGGGCCGCTTATTCATGAAGCAGGCTGGCAGGACCGGGCAATGAAGGCATTTTTCGTGCAGATCAAGTGCGACCTGGGCAAGTCCTATGAGGTCGCCAGCGCGCTCGCCGATGCCGAGATCGCCTCCGAGATCTACTCGACCGCGGGCAATTACGACCTGCTTGCCAAATTCTATATCGACGACGACGAAGACGTCGGCCATTTCGTCAACGAGCGGGTGCAGATTCTGCCTGGAATCAAGGACACCTTCACCATTGTGACCTTCCGGGCGTTCTGACCGGGCCTGTCTGTGCCCCGCCGGGAAGCAGGAGCTGACCCAGCCTTGCTGTCCGTGCCTTGATTTTGGGCAATTTGCATAGAGTGGCCATCGCGGCTTCCTAAATTACCGATTGCGCTTGATTTTCTCCGGCGAGGCCAGTGAAATGGTCTCAGAGGGGAGTACGCGATTGGCAGCGTTCGACGAAATGCTTCCGGAAGTTTCCGGACTGAGAAGACCTTATGAGGCTTACGATCGCTGGCTGAAGGAGCAGGACCCAGCCAGGCTTACCCAGAAAATGCAGGATGCCGAGCGCGTCTTCCGCAAGACCGGCATTACCTTTGCCGTCTATGGCGAACAGGAAGCTTCCGAGCGGCTGATCCCTTTCGACATCGTCCCGCGCATCCTCTCCGGCCACGAATGGCGCCGGCTGACGCAAGGCATCGAGCAGCGCGTGCAGGCGCTGAACGCCTTTCTCGACGACATCTATCATCGCCAGGAGATCCTGCGCGCCGGGCGGGTACCCAAGGATCTGATCGCCAGGAATGAGGCCTTCCTGCCCGAGATGATCGGGGTCAGGCCGCCGGCCGGCGTCTACACCCACATTATCGGCGTCGACATCGTCCGCATCTCTGAGAACGAATTTTACGTGCTGGAGGACAATGCCCGCACGCCGTCCGGCGTCTCCTACATGCTGGAGAACCGCGAGACGATGATGCAGCTCTTTCCGGAGCTGTTCCAGAAGATCAAGGTGCGGCCGGTCGAGAACTACCCGCAACTCCTGCGCCAGTCGCTGGCCGCGGTGCGGCCGCAAAGCAGCAAGGGCGCGCCAACCATCGCGGTGCTGACGCCGGGCTCGTACAACTCGGCCTATTTCGAGCATGCGTTCCTTGCCGACCAGATGGGCGTGCAACTCGTCGAAGGGCAGGACCTACGTGTCGTCGACGGCCATGTGGCGATGCGTACGACCGAAGGTTACAAGCAGATCGACGTGCTCTACCGGCGCGTCGACGACAACTTCCTCGATCCGCTGACCTTCCGGCCGGATTCCGCGCTCGGCGTGCCCGGCATCATGGATGTCTACCGCGCCGGCAACATCACCATCGCCAACGCGCCGGGAACCGGCATCGCCGACGACAAGGCGATCTATTCCTACATGCCGGAGATCGTCGAGTTCTACACCGGCCGCAAGGCGATCCTCGGCAACATCCCGACCTGGCGCTGTTCGGAGCCCGACAGCCTCAAATATGTGCTCGAGCACATCCACGAGCTCGTCATCAAGGAAGTGCACGGCTCCGGCGGCTACGGCATGCTGGTCGGCCCGGCGGCGACCAAGAAGGAATGCCAGGACTTTGCAAAAAAGCTGCAGGCGAAGCCCTCGAACTATATCGCCCAGCCGACGCTGGCGCTGTCGACCTGCCCGATCCTGACCGAAAAGGGCCTGTCGCCGCGCCATGTCGATCTTCGGCCGTACGTGCTGGTTTCGGATCGTATCCAGATCGTGCCCGGCGGCTTGACGCGCGTCGCGCTCAAGGAGGGGTCCTTGGTGGTCAATTCCTCACAGGGGGGCGGGACGAAGGATACGTGGGTGCTGGATGATTAAGAGCGAATAGAGAGTAGCGAATAGCGAGTAGGGAAAAGGGGGATACGACGGCAATCAATTCCTACAGAGATCTGATTGTTTGGAAGGCGGCTTTGAGGTTGGCCGTGGATTGCTATTCGGCCACGAAAGCTTTTCCAAACAGCGAAGCGTACGGAATGACCTCTCAGATAAGACGCTCGGCGGCTTCCATCGCAGCGAATGTTGCGGAAGGTCACGGAAGAGAAAATACGGGAGCTTTCATTCAATTTCTTCGGGTAGCGCAGGGCTCTCAGAAAGAGTTGGAGACACATCTCATCCTGTGCGGAGAGGTTGGGCTGATGGTCGAAGCGAAGGTCGCCAGCTTGCTTGGCCAAACTGACGAAATAGGAAAGATGCTACGTTCGATGATCCGGAGCCTGCAGCAAAAGTCATGAAGTCTTTTTCTCCCTATTCGCTACTCGCTATTCGCTATTCGCTCGACGCCGGAGCAAGCTGATATGCTTTTGGGCCGCACCGCAAACGGTCTCTACTGGATGAACCGCTATATCGAGCGGGCCGAAAACATGGCGCGCCTGGTCGATGCCGGCCTACGCATGGCGTTGACGCGCACCCAGAGCGCTTCGGAGGAATGGAACTCGGTCCTGCTCAGCGCCGGCTCGGACATCGCCTTCAGCCAGAAGTACCAGGACTATACCGCCGCCAACGTCTCGGACTTCTTGCTGCGCGACACCTCGAACCCGTCGAGCACGATGTCGTCGATCGAGACGGCGCGCAACAATGCCCGCATGGTGCGCACGGCGCTGACCCGCGAGACCTGGGAAAGCATCAACGAAGCCTGGATGTCGCTGAAGCGCATGCTGGCAAGGCCGATCGACGAACGCGACCTGCCGACGGTGCTCGATGCAATCAAGCGCGAGACGGCGCTGATCCGCGGTTCATTCTACGGCACCATGCTGCGCAACGAAATTTTCGATTTCTCGCAGCTCGGCACTTATGTCGAACGCGCCGACAACACGGCGCGCATCCTCGACGTGAAATATTATGTGCTGCTGCCGTCGTTGTCCTGGGTCGGCTCGACGCTCGACAACTATCAGTGGGAATCGATCCTGCGCTCGGTGTCGGCGCACCGTTCCTATCGCTGGGTTTATGAAGCCGACTACAAGCCGACGAATATCGCCGACTATCTGATCCTCAACGTGCGCATGCCGCGCTCGCTGACTTTCTGCTACCGCTTCCTCGGCGAGCATTTGAAATTCCTCGCCGACGATTACGGTGAACGCCATGCTTGCCATGGCACGGCCGAGAAGATCCAGGCGCTGCTCAAAAGGGGTTCGATCAAGGACATATTCGATCATGGCCTGCACGAGTTCCTGGCCGAGTTCATTCGCGACAACACCAGGCTGGGCGACGAGATCGCCCAGGACTACCGGTTCTATTGAGCACAGCCGAGGCGAGCGTTATGCGGCTCAAGATCACCCATCGTACCGAGTACCGCTACGATCAAGCGGTGCAGTATCTGCTGCAGCGGCTGCGCCTTTGGCCTTCCAGCGGGCGCACGCAGACCGTCGGCTCCTGGGCGGTCAAGGTCGAAGGCGCGCGTGAGGAGGTGCGCTTCACCGACCATTTCGGCAACGAGACGCGGCTGGTGAGCGCTGAGAGCGGCCAGAATTCGATCACCGTCGAGGCAGCCGGAGACGTGACCACGCATGATACGGCGGGCGTCACGGGTCCGCATCAGGGCTTTGCGCCGCTCTGGCTATTCGGACAGCCGACGCCACTCACCGTCGCCGGCGAGGGCATACGTGAACTGGCCGGCACGCTGGGCCAGGGCACCGAGATCGAGCGACTGCACCGGCTGATGGGCGCTATCGGCGAACGCGTCGCCTACAGGCCGGGCACGACCAGCGTCGTGACGCCGGCGGAGGAGGCGCTCGCATTGAAGTCCGGTGTCTGCCAGGACCACTCCCACATCTTCATCGCCGCCGCCGTCGCCCTCGGCTTTCCCGCACGCTATGTCAGCGGCTACCTGATGATGGATGCGGCCGTCGAGCAGGCGGCAAGCCATGCCTGGGCCGAGGCCTATGTCGTGGGGCTCGGATGGGTTGCCTTCGACCCGGCGAACGGTATCTCTCCCGACGAACGTTATGTGCGGGTGGCGACGGGGCGCGACTATCGCGATGCCTCGCCGGTGTCGGGGATACTGCTCGGGCAGGCACAAGAGAAGCTTGCCGTCACTGTCACGGTAGAGCAGTAATCTGCGCCGGAATCGCTAGCAGAAGAGCAATCATGACCTATTGCGTCGGCCTCAAGATCGATAGCGGGCTCGTGTTCATGTCGGACACGCGCACCAATGCCGGCATGGATTCGATTTCGACCTTCAAGAAGATGCATGTGTGGGAACAGCCCGGCGAGCGCGTCATCGTGCTGATGTCGGCGGGCAACCTTGCCACGACGCAGGCCGTTGTCAGCCTGCTCGACGAGCGTAACAAGGCGGTCAGCGACCGTCATCCGAAGCTGCTCGAAACTCCCTCCATGTACCAGACGGTGCGGCTGGTCGGCGATACAGTGAAGGAAGTAATAGAGCATGCCTCGCCGAATGGCGACAAGGCGGATTCCTACTTCAATGCCTCCTTCATCCTCGGCGGCCAGATCAAGGGCAGCCCGCCCAGACTGTTCATGATCTATCCGGAAGGCAACTTCATAGAGTCGACCGACGACACGCCTTTCTTCCAGATCGGCGAGACGAAATACGGCAAGCCGATCATCATCCGTGCCTATGATCGGGCAATGAGCCTGGCCGAAACGGTGAAGCTGCTTCTGGTGTCGTTCGACTCGACACTGAAATCCAACCTCTCGGTCGGGCTGCCGCTCGATCTGCTGTTCCTGGAACAGGATGCGCTCAGGGTGGGGCTGAACCGACGGATCGGCCATGATGACCCTTACTACCGCACCATATCGGACGGCTGGTCCAACGCGCTGAAAATCGCTTTTTCAAATCTGCCGGACTTTCCGGGATAGGGCTTTGCGAGAGCGGTTCGACCGGCCGGTATCTTCGACGGCCGCTGGGGAGGGAAAATATGGACAGCGACGAATTCCGCGATTGGTCGAGGCGCGCCGCCGACTGGGGCGCCGACTATCGTGCCAACCTGCGCGACCGCCCGGTGCGGCCGGCGATCGCGCCGGGCGAGATTTTCAGAAGCATCGAGGCGTCGCCGCCGGAAATGCCGGAGCCGATGGACAGGATCTTCGCCGACTTCGAAGAAAAGATCGTGCCGGGCATGACGCATTGGCAGCATCCGCGCTTCTTCGCCTATTTTCCCGCCAATGCAGCGCCGGTTTCGGTGGTGGGCGAATATCTGGTCTCTGCGATGGCCGCGCAATGCATGCTGTGGCAGACCTCGCCGGCGGCGACCGAACTCGAAACGCGCATTGTCGACTGGATGCGCCAGGCGCTCGGCCTGCCCGTGGGCTTTTCCGGCGTCATCCAGGATTCGGCTTCCTCGGCGACGCTTGCGGCGGTGCTCACCATGCGCGAGCGGGCGCTCGACTGGCAGGGCAACAAAAAGGGGCTGGCCGGGCAGGCGAAGCTACGCGTCTATTCCTCCGACCAGGTCCATACCTCGATCGACCGAGCCATCTGGGTCTCCGGCATCGGCGAGGACAACCTTGTCCGTATCCCGGTCGCCGGACGTTTTCGCGCCATGGATACGCACGCGCTCGAGGCCGCGATCGTTGCCGATCGCAAGGCCGGCCTGCTGCCAGCCGGCATCATCGCCTGCGTCGGCGGCACCAGCACCGGCGGCACGGACGACATCGCGGCGGTGGCCGCGGTCGCTCAGCGGCACGGGCTTTACCTCCATGTCGACGCCGCCTGGGCAGGGTCGGCGATGATCTGCCCGGAATACCGGCATTTCTGGGCCGGCGTCGAAGGCGCCGATTCCATTGTCTTCAATCCGCACAAGTGGCTCGGCGCGCAGTTCGATTGCTCGATCCAGTTCGTGCGCCAGCCGGAAGATCTGGTGCGCACGCTGGCCATCAAGCCGGAGTTTCTGAAGACGCTGGGTCATGACGGCATCATCAACTATTCGGAATGGTCGGTGCCGCTCGGCCGCCGCTTCCGCGCCCTGAAACTTTGGTTCCTGCTGCGCGCCCATGGCCTCGAGGGCCTGCGCACCATGATCCGCAACCATGTCGCCTGGAGCGCAGGGCTTGCCGCGCGCCTTGCCGGGGAAGAGGATTTCGAGCTCGTCAGCGAGCCAATGCTTTCGCTGTTCTCGTTCCGGCACCGCACGGTGGCAGGCGCCGACCCTGACGAGCACAACCTCCGCCTCGTCGACGCCATCAACACCAACGGCCGCATTTACCTGACTCAAACGCGGGTCGATGGGCGCGTGGCGATCCGCTTTCAGGCGGGGCAGTTCGAGTCGACGGCGGCAGATGTCGATGCGGCGTTCGACGTCATAACCGAGATTGCGCGGCGCTTATCCTGAGGCAGCAGACCTGTTCCACACTGGTTTGCCTTTTTCAATCAGGTGATTTTCGTTAGCCGGCTTATACCTTTTCTTCGCTTTCGTTTTCCGATATAGACGGGAAAAAACGAAAATGGAGGACGCGCAATGTTTCTTTCGCCACGCCATGCCGAGATCATCCAGAGGGCGAAAGACCATGGCAGGGTGCTGGTCGATGACCTGGCGACGCATTTCAACGTGACGCCGCAGACCATCCGCAAGGACCTCAACGACCTGTGCGATCAGCGCCTGCTGACCCGTATCCATGGCGGTGCGCTGTTCCCGTCCGGCATCGAGAACATGGAGTACGAGGCACGCCGCAAGATTGCCGCCGACGAGAAGGAGGCGATCGGCAGCGCGGCGGCGCGGCTGATTCCTGACAATGCTTCGCTGTTCATCAATATCGGCACCACCACCGAGGCCGTCAGCAAGGCGCTGCTCGACCATAACGGGCTTATGGTCATCACTAATAATATCAATGTTGCCAATAGGATGCGCATCTACCCCACGATCGAGGTGGTGATTGCCGGCGGCGTTGTGCGCGGTTCCGACGGCGGCATTGTCGGCGAGGCAGCCGTCGATTTCATCCGCCAGTTTAAGGTCGATTACGCCGTCATCGGTGCCTCGGCGATCGATCATGACGGCGCGCTGCTCGACTTCGATTTCCGCGAGGTGAAGGTTGCGCAGGCCATCATCGCAAATGCCCGCCACGTCATTCTGGTTTCCGACCGGACGAAATTCGAACGCACGGCGCCGGTCCGGATTGGCCATCTTTCGCAGGTGAATACCTTCATCACGGATCGTTGCGAGATCGCGTCGATTCGCAGGATTTGCGAGGAAACCGAAGTCCGGCTGATCGAGACAGCGTTCGAATAGGCACGCCTCGACGGCTTGCTCAGCCGACTGCGATATTTCGTTTGACATTCGCTTTGAGTTCGAAATAATTCCGTCACGGTTTCGTAAAACACAAAAATGGTGCAATGCGAAATCGTTGGAGGATTCTTTGGACGCATATCCGATCCATGACATTTTTGTCATCGGCGGCGGCATCAACGGCTGCGGCATAGCCCGTGATGCCGTTGGCCGCGGATTTTCAGTTTACCTCGCCGAAATGAACGATCTCGCCAGCGGGACTTCCTCCGGCTCGACCAAGCTCATCCATGGCGGCCTGCGTTATCTCGAATTCTACGAGTTCCGGCTGGTGCGCGAAGCGCTGATGGAGCGCGAGGTTCTGTGGAAGAACGCGCCGCACATCATCTGGCCGATGCGCTTCGTGCTGCCTTACGCTAAGGGCCTCAGACCTGCTTGGCTGATCCGGCTGGGACTGTTCCTTTACGATCATATCGGCGGGCGCAAGCTGCTGCCGGCGACGAAGACGCTGGACATGGCCCGCGATCCGGCAGGCAAGCCGCTCAAGCCGTTGTTCCGCAAGGCTTTCGAGTATTCGGACGGTTGGGTCAACGACGCGCGCCTGGTGGCGCTGAACGCGCGTGACGCCGCCGACCGGGGTGCCATTGTCCGCACGCGCACCAAGGTCGTCAGCGCGCGGCGCGACGGCGCGCTTTGGACCGTGAAGGTGCAGAATGTGCTTACCGGGGAGACCGAAGAGGTCCGCGCGCGGCTTCTCGTCAACGCTGCCGGCCCCTGGGTCGATCACGTGCTCTCGACCGCCGTCGGCCAGAACGACGTCCACAATGTCCGCCTCGTCCAGGGCAGCCATATCGTAGTCGGAAAGAAGTTCGACGATCCGCGCGCCTATTTCTTCCAGAACAAGGATGGCCGCATCATCTTCGCCATTCCTTACGAGGAAGAATTCACGCTGATCGGCACCACCGATCGCGACTATCCGGGCGATCCGCATGAGGTGAAGATCTCCGACGCCGAGATCGACTATCTGTGCGCGGCGGCAAGCGAATATTTCGCGCAGCCGGTGAAGCGGTCCGATATCGTCTGGACCTATTCGGCGGTGCGCCCGCTCTATGACGACGGCGCCTCGAAGGCGCAGGAAGCAACGCGCGATTATGTGCTGAAGGCCGATGGCGGGGAGGGTTCTGCCCCCTTGCTCAACGCCTTCGGCGGCAAGATCACCACCTTCCGCCGGCTGGCCGAATCGATGTTGGAGAAGATCGAAGGTTTTCTCGGCAAGCGCGGCAGGCCGTGGACGCATGATGCGCCGCTGCCCGGCGGCGATTTCGCGGCGACCGGCTTCGATGCCCAGGTTGCCAGGCTGAAGAGCGCCTATCCGTTCCTCGACCAGCGGCTGGCGCGCCGCTTCACCCGGCTCTACGGCACGCGGGCGGAAAGGCTGCTCGGGCTCGCCAAGTCGAATGCCGATCTCGGCCGCAATTTCGGCGCCGACCTTTTCGAGGCGGAAGTTCGCTATCTGGCCGAAAACGAATGGGCGGTCACCGCCGAGGACGTGTTGTGGCGCCGCACCAAGCGCGGCCTGCATTTCAGCCGCGAGCAGACGGCGGCATTGGAAGAATTCATGCGCGGACTGAGCAGCCGCCATGTCGCGGCGGCGGAATAAGGATCGGCCGCTGATGCGCAAGGCCTGGGAGGAGGCGTGATGCTGGAATTGAGGAACGTGACGAAGACCGTCGGCGCGCAGGAGCACATCCGCGACGTGTCGCTGACGCTTCAGCACGGCTCGCTGAACGTCCTGCTTGGGCCGACGCTCTCCGGCAAGACCAGCCTGATGCGGCTGATGGCTGGCCTCGACGCGCCGACTTCCGGCTCGGTCTGGTTCGACGGCAAGGACGTCACCGGACAGAAGGTGCAGAAGCGCAACGTCGCCATGGTCTACCAGCAGTTCATCAATTACCCGGCGATGACCGTCTACGAGAACATCGCCTCGCCGCTGCGGGTCGCCGGCGTCGAGCAGGCCATGATCGACAAGGAGGTGCGCAACGCCGCGGCGCTCTTGAAGCTGACGCCCTATCTCGAGCGCACGCCGCTCAGCCTGTCCGGCGGCCAGCAGCAACGCACCGCGCTTGCCCGCGCCATCGTCAAGAATGCCAGTCTGGTGTTGCTCGACGAGCCTTTGGCCAATCTCGACTACAAGCTGCGCGAGGAATTGCGCGCCGAATTGCCGAAGATCTTCGCCGCGGCCGGCACGATCTTCGTTTATGCGACGACCGAGCCGCACGAAGCGCTGCTCCTCGGCGGCAATACGGCAACGCTTTCGGAAGGCCGCGTCACGCAATTCGGCCCGACGGTCGAAGTGTTCCGCAAGCCCATCGACCTGGTGACGGCTCGGACCTTCGCCGATCCGCCGCTCAACACCATCGTGCTCTCCAAGAAGGGGTCGGATTTCCTGCTCGAAGGCGGCGTCAAGCTGCCGGTGCCGACGGAACTCGCCGGCATTGCGGACGCCAGCTACACGATCGGCTTCCAGCCGCATCATCTGTCGCTGGAGCGGCCGAACGCCGGCGCCGTGCCGGTGCGGGCCAAGGTCACCATCACGGAGATCACCGGCTCGGAAAGCTTCGTCCATCTCGATTTCGCCGATGCGCGCTGGGTGATGCTTGCGCATGGTATTCTCGATTTCGAGACGGACGATGAGGTCGAGGTGTTCATCGATCCGCGCCACATCATGGTATTCGACCATAACGGCCGCGCCGTTACGGCGTCGAAGCTGGCGGCCTGAGGAGAAAACGATGGCGCGCATCGAGGTCAACCACATCCGCCATTCCTACCTGCCCAACCCGCAGAAGGATTCCGACTTCGCTCTGAAGGAAGTGCACCACACTTTCGAGGATGGCGGCGCCTACGCGCTGCTCGGGCCTTCGGGCTGCGGCAAGACCACCTTGCTCAACATCATTTCGGGACTGCTGCACCCCTCGCATGGGAAGTTGCTGTTCAATGGCCGGGACGTGACCAGGCTGTCGACGCAGGAGCGCAATATCGCGCAGGTGTTCCAGTTCCCGGTCATTTACGACACCATGACCGTCTACGACAATCTGGCCTTCCCGCTGCGCAACCGGCGCGTGCCGGAAGCCGATGTCGACCGCAAGGTGCGCGAGACGCTCGACATGATCGATCTCGCTTCGATGGCGAACAGGAAGGCACGCCGGCTCACCGCGGACCAGAAGCAGAAGATCTCGCTTGGACGCGGCCTGGTGCGCTCCGACGTCAACGCCATTCTGTTCGACGAACCGCTGACGGTCATCGACCCGCATATGAAGTGGGTGCTGCGCTCGCAGTTGAAGCAGCTGCACCGCCGCTTCGGCTACACCATGGTCTATGTCACACACGACCAGACCGAAGCGCTGACTTTCGCCGACCGCGTCGTGGTCATGTATGACGGCGAGATCGTGCAGATCGGCACGCCTGCCGAACTTTTCGAGCGTCCGCGCCACACCTTCGTCGGTTATTTCATCGGCTCGCCGGGCATGAACGTGCTGCCGGTTGCCCTGGAAGGCAGGATGGCGAAGCTCGGCGCCCAGCGCATCGAATTGCCGGGCGTGCCCAAGGCTGAAGCCGGCGCCGTCGAGCTCGGCATCCGTCCCGAATATGTGCGGCTCGGCCGCGAGGGCATGACGGTGCAGGTCAGCAAGGTCGAGGACGTCGGCCGCCACAAGGTGGTTCGCGCCAATCTCGAGGGCAGGGAGATCGCCGCGGTGATCGGCGAGGATGACGAAGTGCCGGCCGAACCGAAAGTCCGCTTCGATCCGGCCGGCATCAACATCTATGCCGATTCCTGGCGCGTCGAGATGGGGGCATAGATGGACAAGACCTGGAACAACAAGGCCTGGTTCCTTGTCCTGCCGGTGCTGGTGCTGGTGGCGTTCTCGGCCGTCATCCCGCTGATGACGGTCGTCAACTATTCGGTGCAGGACACGTTCGGCAACAACGTCTTCTTCTGGGCCGGCACCGAATGGTTCGAGGACCTGCTGCACTCCGACCGCTTCTGGGAAGCGATGGTGCGCAACCTGATCTTCTCTTTCATCATCCTGGCAATCGAGGTGCCGCTCGGCATCTTCATCGCGCTCAACATGCCGAAGAAGGGCTGGGGCGTGCCGGTCTGCCTGGTGCTGATGGCGCTGCCGCTGCTCATTCCGTGGAACGTCGTCGGCACGATCTGGCAGGTCTTCGGCCGCAACGACATCGGCCTGCTCGGCTACTACATCAACGCGCTCGGCATCGACTACAACTACGTCCAGGATCCGATCGATGCCTGGGTAACCGTCATCATCATGGATGTCTGGCACTGGACCAGCCTGGTCGTGCTGCTTTGCTATGCCGGCCTGGTCTCGATTCCCGATGCCTTCTACCAGGCTGCCAAGATCGACGGCGCCTCGCGCTGGGCTGTGTTCCGTTACATCCAGCTGCCCAAGATGCAGCGCGTGTTGCTGATCGCCGTGCTGTTGCGTTTCATGGACAGTTTCATGATCTATACCGAGCCCTTCGTCGTCACCGGCGGCGGTCCCGGCAATTCGACCACCTTTCTGTCGATTGACTTGGTCAAGACGGCGCTCGGCCAGTTCGACCTCGGCCCCGCGGCGGCGATGTCGCTGGTCTACTTCCTGATCATCCTGTTGCTATCGTGGGTGTTCTACACCGTGATGACCAACTACGACGCGGAGCGCTGAGATGGTGGGTGCCAACGAAACGACGCGCGTGAGCGAGACGGCGGTCACCGAAGTGGGCAGCACGCTGTCGCAGGACGAGGTGGCGAAGCTGATGCGCCGCCGCGGCGAGGAATCGCGCTGGTGGTGGATCGTGCCGACGGTCTACATTATCGTTATCCTGCTACCGATCTACTGGCTCATCAACATGAGCTTCAAGACCAATGCGGAGATCGTGTCGTCGCTGACGCTGTTTCCGCATAATCCGACACTGGCGAACTATCGCACCATCTTCACCGACCCTTCGTGGTATTCGGGCTACATCAATTCGATCACCTATGTGGTGATGAACATGGTGATATCGGTGGCGGTGGCGCTGCCGGCGGCCTACGCCTTCTCGCGTTACCGCTTCCTCGGCGACAAGCATTTGTTCTTCTGGCTTTTGACCAACCGCATGGCGCCGCCCGCGGTGTTCGCGCTGCCGTTCTTCCAGCTCTATTCAGCGTTCGGCCTGATCGACACCCATATTGCCGTGGCGCTGGCGCACTGCCTGTTCAACGTGCCGCTCGCGGTGTGGATCCTCGAAGGCTTCATGTCCGGCGTGCCGAAGGAGATAGACGAGACCGCCTATATCGACGGCTATTCCTTCCCGCGCTTCTTTCTGAAGATTTTCATGCCGCTGATCGCGAGCGGCATCGGCGTCGCCTGCTTCTTCTGCTTCATGTTCTCGTGGGTGGAGCTCTTGATCGCGCGCACGCTGACCACGACGGACGCCAAGCCGATCGCCGCCACCATGACCCGCACGGTCTCTGCCGCCGGCATGGATTGGGGTCTGCTCGCCGCCGCCGGCGTGCTGACGCTGATCCCCGGCGCCTTGGTTATCTGGTTCGTGCGAAATTATATCGCCAAGGGCTTTGCCCTGGGGAGGGTCTAAAGCCATGAATCTCGACTTCTCCTGGATGGCGTGGACGTGGCCGACGGCCGCCTTCTTCATCATCATCGTGCTGATGCTCTTTGGCATGGGCGTCTGGGAATATGCCTCGCCCGGCGGTCATCCGCGCATCGGGGTGCTGCGCTTCGAGACGACGCGCGGCGATCGTTTGTTCCTGTCGCTGCTTGGCAGCGCATTTATCCATCTCGCTTGGCTGGGTCTGGTTGGACCCAACCTGTGGTGGGCTCTCGCTCTCTCCGTGGTCTACGCCGTTGGCGTGTTCCGATACGTATAGAGGGGGAATAGCCGGATCGGCCGCGTGCTGGCGGCCGCCCCGGATCGCACTTGCAACTTAAGACTGGAGGAGACACATGCGACGGCAATTTCTAACATCGACGACAGCCCTTGTCCTTTTGCTGGGAGCGGGCCATGCCTATGCCGGTATGGACGAGGCAAAAGCCTTTCTCGACAAGGAGATAGGCGACCTGTCGACGCTTTCACGCGCCGACCAGGAAAAGGAAATGCAGTGGTTCATCGACGCAGCCAAGCCGTTCGCCGGCATGGACATCAAGGTCGTTTCGGAAACCATCGCCACGCACCAATACGAGTCACAGGTGCTGGCACCGGCCTTCTCCGCCATCACCGGCATCAAGGTCACACATGACGTCATCCAGGAAGGCGACGTCGTCGAGAAGATCCAGACCCAGATGCAGACCGGCCAGAACCTCTATGACGGCTGGGTCAACGACTCCGACCTGATCGGCACGCATTGGCGCTACCAGCAGGTGCGCAACCTGACCGACTGGATGGCGAACGAGGGCAAGGACGTCACCAATCCGAACCTCGACCTGAAGGACTTCATCGGCACCTCGTTCACGACGGCGCCCGACAAGAAGCTTTATCAACTCCCCGACCAGCAGTTCGCGAACCTCTACTGGTTCCGCTACGACTGGTTCAACGACGAGAAGAACAAAGCCGACTTCAAGGCCAAATACGGCTACGACCTAGGCGTTCCCGTCAACTGGTCGGCTTATGAGGACATCGCCCAGTTCTTCACCGGCCGCGAGATCGACGGCAAGAAGGTCTACGGCCATATGGACTACGGCAAGAAGGACCCGTCGCTCGGCTGGCGGTTCACGGACGCCTGGCTGTCCATGGCCGGCAATGGCGACAAGGGCATTCCGAACGGCCTGCCCGTCGACGAATGGGGCATCAAGGTCGACGAGAAATCGCGTCCTGTCGGCTCCTGCACGGCGCGTGGCGGCGATACCAACGGCCCGGCCGCGGTCTACTCGATCCAGAAATATCTCGACTGGCTGAAGGCCTACGCTCCGGCGGAAGCCCAGGGCATGACCTTCTCCGAATCCGGCCCGGTGCCGGCGCAGGGCGGGGTCGCGCAGCAGATCTTCTGGTACACCGCCTTCACCGCTTCGATGGTCGACGCCGGCGCCAAGGCGGTGCTGAACGACGACGGCACGCCGAAGTGGCGCATGGCGCCGTCGCCGCACGGCGTCTACTGGAAGGACGGCATGAAGCTCGGTTACCAGGACGTGGGTTCCTGGACACTGATGAAGTCGACGCCTGACGATCGCGCCAAGGCCGCCTGGCTCTACGCGCAGTTCGTCACCTCGAAGACGGTCGACGTGAAGAAGAGCCATGTCGGCTTGACGTTCATCCGCGAGAGCACGATCCACGACAAGAGCTTCACCGAGCGCGCTCCGAAGCTCGGCGGCCTGATCGAGTTCTATCGCTCGCCGGCCCGCGTCCAGTGGTCGCCGACCGGCACCAACGTGCCTGATTATCCGAAGCTGGCGCAGCTCTGGTGGCAAGCGATCGGCGATGCCTCGTCCGGCGCCAAGTCGGCCCAGGAAGCGATGGACTCGCTCTGCGCCGAGCAGGAAAAGGTCATGAGCCGCATCGAGAAGTCGGGCGTCCAGGGCGACATCGGCCCGAAGATGGCCGAAGAGCACGATCTTGCCTACTGGAATGCCGACGCGGTCAAGAAAGGCAATCTCGCTCCTCAGTTGAAGATCGAGAACGAAAAGGAAAAGCCGGTCACCATCAACTATGACGAACTGGTGAAGAGCTGGCAGCAGCAGTAACTGCATGACGCGGGCGTGCTTGCCCATGTAGGAAGTGCAGGGGAGGCGGCTTTGCCGTCTCCCCTGTTGCATGAGAAGCGGAGGGATGCGGAATGAGCGGTTTTGTGCTGGCCATCGATCAGGGAACGACCTCGACCAGGGCGATACTGTTCGACGACAAGATGAAAGTCGCCGGCACCGGCCAGCAGGAATTCGCGCAGCATTATCCGGCTTCCGGCTGGGTCGAACATGACCCGGAAGACATCTGGGCAAGCGTTCTCGCCACGGTGAAAGCGGCCTTGAAGGCCGCCGCCCGCACGGCTTCGGATGTCGCCGCGATCGGCATCACCAACCAGCGCGAGACCGTCGTCATCTGGGACAAGGCGACCGGCAAGCCTATCCATAACGCGATCGTCTGGCAGGACCGCCGCACCGCGCCGCTCTGCCAGAAGCTGAAGAAGCAGGGACTGGAGAAGACATTCACGAAGAAGACCGGCCTGCTGCTCGATCCGTATTTCTCCGGCACCAAGATCGCCTGGATGCTGGACAAGGTGAGGGGTGCCAGAAGGCGCGCCGAGAGGGGCGAACTGCTTGCCGGTACCATCGACAGCTTTCTCATCTGGCGGCTGACCGGCGGCCAAATGCACGCCACCGACGCGACAAATGCCTCGCGCACGCTGGTCTACAACATCGAGAAGAATGTCTGGGACGACGAGCTGCTCTCGATCCTGAAGCTCCCGGCCGCGATCCTGCCTGAGGTGAAGGACTGCGCCGACGATTTCGGCGTCACCGAGAAGAGCCTTTTCGGAGCCGAGATGCGGATCCTCGGGGTGGCCGGCGACCAGCATGCGGCGACCATCGGCCAGGCCTGCTTCGAGCCCGGCATGATGAAATCCACCTACGGCACCGGCTGCTTCGCGCTGCTCAACACCGGCGCCGATCTGGTGCGTTCGAAGAACCGGCTTTTGACCACCATCGCCTATCGGCTCAACGGCAAGACAACCTACGCGCTGGAAGGCTCGATCTTCATCGCGGGCGCAGCCGTGCAGTGGCTGCGCGACGGCATCAAGGTGATCGGCAAGGCCGAGCAGAGCGGAGTATTGGCTGCGGCCGCTGACCCTGCGCAACAGGTGTATCTGGTGCCGGCCTTCGTCGGCCTCGGCGCGCCGCATTGGGACGCGGATGCGCGCGGCGCGATCTTCGGGTTGACGCGCAATTCGGGCCCGGCCGAGTTCGCCCGCGCGGCACTCGAATCGGTCGCCTTCCAGACGCGCGACCTGCTCGACGCGATGCGCAAGGACTGGAAAGGCGCCTCGGCCAAGACGGTGCTTCGCGTCGACGGCGGCATGGTGGCATCCGACTGGACCATGCAGAGGCTCGCCGACATTCTCGACGCACCGGTCGACCGTCCGACGATCCTGGAGACGACGGCGCTGGGCGCGGCCTGGCTTGCCGGGTCGAGGGCGGGTGTCTGGCCGAAAGCGAAGGACTTCGCCAAGAGCTGGGCACTGGAGCGGCGCTTCGAGCCGCAGATGGACGCCACAACGCGCGGTGCGAAACTGGCCGGATGGCGCGATGCGGTGCGCAGGACGCTGAGCGTGTGAAGCGGTTTACGGGACCGGGCGAACGGGAAATGCAGCCGGATTGGTATCCTGCCTGGCGCGATGAGGCCTTTGAACAGCTCATCGCCAAGAATGCGCGCCTGGCGAAAGATTTCCGCCTCGGCAGTTGGTCGCGTTACGACTACGACTTGACGGCAGGAAAGCTGCTGTTCTCCGACCGGAGTGGAGTCAAGGTCGTTTCGGAAATCCAGGTTGCGGGCTCTACCAGCGCCAAGGCTGGCAATTGGCTCTGGGCTTGGGCCAATTCGATTTGGCCTTCGGAGTTCATAACTGACGCCCAGTCAGCTCGATCTTTCGGTGAAAAGCACGGCATCGGCGAGCTAACTCAAGACTATGTGACGGACGAAGATCTTAATGCACTCAGTTGGGAATTGACCTCGGCAGCGGCTCGGATTTGCAACGCCTGCGGAGCCTATCGCTCTCCTTCTGATGAAGGCGTAGGTCTGTATATGATTTTGAAGAACATTAGCTGGGCCAGTTGAATTCGGCTGAAGGGCAACGAGAGAGCCCGTGCCTCTCGAGGCACGGGCTCAGTCAACGACCCGGGTACTGACTGGAGGCTGTCAGTAGGGTGAAACGCACTGCTGACGCGGGCCGTTGTTAGGCTGGAAGGTGTTGTCCGAGGCGCGATAGGAGCGGTAGCGGTCGTAGCACCACTGCACGTGCGCGTTGCCGCGATAGACGCGGTTGTTCTCGCTGTTGACGATGGCGCCGGTGATCAGCGCGCCGGTCGCGAAAGCTGCCAGCGGGAACCAATAGTCGCCATGCCGGCGATAGCCGCGACGATATTCGCGATAGCCGCGATGGCCGTTCCAGTAGACGGCGTCACCACGACGCGAGAAATCGCGGTTGAAGCCGCGGTGCCTTCTCCAGTCCCGATACTGCACGGTCTGAAGATCTGACGACAGGCCCTGGGGTTGCTGCACATAAGCTGGCTGAGCGTTGACCGGCACCATCTCCGCCGTGACGAACGACGCCGAGAGAGCGGTTGCCAACAGGCCGGATGCGATCTTGTTCATTGATCTTCTCCTCGATGGTTGATGGGGACGTCCTGTTTTGCGAAACGGGCCCGGATTGCAATAGTTCCCGTTCCACCATCAGCCCATTGTGTCAGCCCATTGTTATTGTAGGGCTTTCTGAAGCAGCCCCAAGCCGGGCCGTTGGCGCAGGCATCGAAAGCCGTTCATCCTCGGCGCCCCTTCGAATCCGTTCAAGAAACCCGCCTTGGAAGCCCGTCTTTTTCCGGTTGACCGGCCGCGGCACTCTCCCTATGTTCCGCGCAATTTCGAGGGCGGCGTTCCGAGCCCACGGGAGCGCGTAGCTCAGCCGGTAGAGCAACTGACTTTTAATCAGTAGGTCATGGGTTCGAATCCCATCGCGCTCACCAAAATTTTTAACACCCAAATAGATGCGAGATCCGACCCACGGGCGCTTCCATGTCCGGGGCGATCGAAGCAGCACATTTGTCTGCTTCTCCGGCAATCGGAACAAAAGCTTGAGCGCGGCTGTTTCCCCTATTGAAGGGACCGCAATCTGGGATGCGGATACAGTGGACGTACTGAACTTGGAACTGGCCAGGGCCAGGCTGCGCGTCAAGCGCGCAGAAACTTCGCTCAATCATGCAAAAGAAATGCTGGATGAAGAATGTGGCGTCGGGATCAATCTCGCGCTGTGCGACCGCATAAGGTCGGAGAAGAAGCGAGTGGCGGAGGCCAGAAAGCGGCTGATGAAGATCGCTTCGACCGCCTCAGCGTAACGGGGTGACTTGCCCGAAGGCAAGAGAGATCCTGCCGCGTTGCCTTGTCCCTGGATGGGGTCGTGGTTAAACTCGGCGCCTCCGAGGGAGGCTCCAGGATGGCACTTGACCTTTCGGTAGATGCACAGGCGCCCAAGGCGGCGACGCCGCCGGGCAGATATCTTTTCGGCCCGGTCGCCGATTTCCTCATGCTCGGCGGCAGCGCGTTTCTGATCCTGCCCGTGCTGTTCTTTGTTCCGCGCGATTATGAAGGTCCATTGGCCGCGACGATGGTCGTCGTGGCCTATCTGGTGAACTATCCGCACTTCGCCCACTCCTACCAGATTTTCTACCGCAATTTCGGCCGCAAGGCGCGTGGCGAGGGCTACGACAGAAGCCTGCAGCTTCGCTACATTTTCGCCGGCGTCATCGTGCCAGTGGTCATGGCCCTGTTCTTTGCCTATGGCGCGGCGACGTCGAACACGCGGCTGCTCGGCTTTGCGGCCAACGCGATGTTCTTCTTCGTCGGCTGGCACTACGTCAAGCAAGGCTACGGCATGCTGATGGTCGACGCCGTCCTGAAGCGCAAATTCTTCGACGACCGGGACAAGAAGGTGCTGCTCGTCAACAGCTATGCGGTGTGGATCCTGGCCTGGCTGCAGACGAATACGGCCGTGACGCAGGGGCAATATTACGGCCTTCAATATTACACCTTCGCGGCGCCGTCATGGATCACCGACATTGCCGTGCTGGCGGCCGTCGGATCGACGGCGGCCACGCTTTTCATGCTGGTCAGCCGCTGGCGAAGGAATGGCGGCGGACTGCCTTACAACGGCATCGTGGCCTATGTCGCCTCGCTCTATCTCTGGATCCTGATCGCCAGGATTAACCCGCTCTGGCTGCTCGTGGTGCCGGCGCTGCACTCGCTGCAATATCTGGCCGTGGTGTGGCGCTATCAAACCAATGTCGAGCGTGATGTCTCGGATGCCGCGCGGGATCCGGAGCCGAAGGTGCTATCTGTGCTCGGGCCCCGCTATAGGTTGCGGGTGCTGGGATTCATCATCGGGGGTGGGGCGCTCGGCTATCTCGGCTTCTGGCTGATCCCGTTCGTGCTGACTGCCCTGGTTCCCTACGACGAGCAGGTGCTCGGTTCGTCGCTGTTCTTCTTCATCGTGCTGATCTTCATCAACGTGCACCACTATTTCCTCGACAATGTGATGTGGCGCCGCGGCAATCCGGAAGTGTCCAAATATTTGTTCCGGTAGAAGGATCCAAATCCGGAACTGAAGCCCGCAGGTCACGCGATCAGCGACACATTCCCGCCGGCGTGACGCTCGAGCCGCCCGGCAAGGTCGAGTTCCAGGAGCACCATGGCAATCTGCGCGGCGCTCAGTCCCGTGTGGCGGATGATCTCGTCTATGCCTGTCGGCGTAGGCCCGAGCGCTTCCAGCACATCGGCGCGGTCGTTTTCGCCTGGCGGCGGCATGGCTGATATGTCGGGCGCCTCCGCAAGTGGGGCGGTTCTTGGAAGCCGGGTGCCGGCAAGCGGCGCCAGCGCGCTAAGGATATCGGCGGCTTCAGTGACCAGCGTGACGCCGTCCTTGAGCAGCGCGTTGCAGCCGGCAGCGCGCGGATCGAGCGGCGAGCCCGGCACGGCGAAGACCAGCCGGCCCATTTCATTGGCCAGGCGCGCGCTGATCAGCGAGCCGGAGCGCTGCGCCGCCTCAACCACCACCAGTCCAAGCGCCATGCCGGCCACCAGGCGGTTGCGGCGTGGGAAATCCTGCGCGCGCGGCTGCCACCCGAAGGGCATCTCGGAAACGATGGCGCCGCCGCGATCGGCGATCTCATCGCAAAGGCCGGCATTTTCAGGTGGGTAGGGGACATCGAGCCCGCCGGCCAGCACGCCGACTGTGCCGGTCGAAACGCTGCCTTTGTGCGCGGCCGTATCGATGCCGCGCGCCAGGCCGGAAACGATGGCGTAGCCGTCTCGGCCGAGATCGGCCGCCAGCATGCGCGCCATCTTGATGCCGGCCAGCGAGGCATTGCGAGCACCGACAATCGCCACCGCCGGCAAGCGGAAGACCGCGCCTTCGCCTTTCACCGCGAGCAGCGGCGGCGGGTTGTCGAGGGTCTTCAGCAAGGGCGGATAATCGGCCTCGCCGATACCGACGAAGCGGGCGCCGGCGCGCCGCGCGGCCTCCAACTCGGCTTCGGCCTCGGCGATGGAGGGGATGCGGACGATGCGATTGGCGCCGCCGGAGATCATCAATTCGGGCAGCATTTCAAGCGCGGCTTCGGCCGAGCCGAAGCGGTTGATCAGCTCGCGAAACGAGGCCGGGCCGACATTGGGCGTGCGGATCAGGCGAAGCCAGGCAAGCCGCTGCCGATCGCTGAGACGCGGGCCGGCAGCCAGGGCGCTCATCCCTTCGCCCCGATCTTGCCCTCGGTGCCGGCGAGCAGTCGCGAGATGTTTGCTCGATGCTTGACGATGACGATCAGGCTCATCAGCGCGAACAGGCCCGCGATCTGCGGCGTGCTTGTGACATAGAGCGCGATCGGCACGACCACCGCGGCCGCCAATGCCGCCAACGAGGAATAGCGGAACAGGAAGGCCATTGCGAGCCAGACGACGGCGAAGACAAGCATGCCTTGCCAGGCAAGGCCAAGCAGCACGCCGAGATAGGTGGCGACACCCTTGCCGCCCTTGAAGCCGAGCCAGACCGGGAAGAGGTGGCCGAGAAAGGCACCGAAACCGGCCAACAGTCCGAAGTCCGGCGAAAAATGTCCGGCGATCAGCACCGCGGCAGTGCCTTTCAGCGCATCGAGCAGCAGAGTGGCGGCAGCAAGGCCCTTGTTACCCGTCCTCAGCACATTGGTCGCGCCGATGTTGCCGGAGCCGATCTGGCGGACATCGCCGAGCCCGGCCGCACGGGTGATCAGGAGCCCGAACGGGATCGAGCCGAGCAGATAGCCGAAGACGAGCGCGATCACGTAACCCATTGTTTCCCTCATATTTCCTGCCGCCCGGTTGATCGCCCTATGATTGATCCAACTGTGCGCGATGCAACCATAGTTTGCAAGTGCTGGCCCTGCTTGGGCGTGAATTTATCATAATGGTAGAGTCGGGAGGGTTCGCCAAGCAAGTCTATGCCGGGCAGGCTGAGCAGGGCTTAAGCGATGCGGTGGCTTATGCGGAAAACACCGTGCGCCCCGCCACCACCGTTTGCAGGACCGTGCCCTGCAGACGCGCGCCCTCGAAACAGGTGTTCTTCGAGCGCGAGCGCAGACCGCTTTCGCTGACGATCCACGGCTCGTCCAGATCGACGACCGCGAGATCGGCCGGCGCCCCCGGCTTCAGCGTGCCGCCCGGCAGGCCGAACAGTCTGGCCGGCGCCGTGGACAGCGTCTCGATCAGCCTCAACAGCGGCACATCGCCATTGTGGTAAAGCCGAAGCGCTGCGCCCAGCAACGTCTCCAGCCCGATGGCGCCGGCAGCGGCGTCGGCGAAGGGCAGGCGCTTGGTGTCGACGTCCTGCGGGTCATGCGAGGAGACGATGATGTCGATCGTGCCGTCCTTGATCGCCTCGATCATCGCCAGCCGGTCGTCCTCGGCGCGCAAGGGCGGCGTCAGCCGGAAGAAGGTGCGGTATTCGCCGACGTCGTTCTCGTTGAGCGACAGATTGTGGATCGCGACGCCGGCCGTAACGTTGGCGCCATCGGTCTTTGCCCGATTCACCGCGCCGGCCGCCATCGCCGACGAGATTTTTGCCGCGTGATAAGCGCCGCCGGTCAGCCGGGCCAGCGCCAGGTCGCGTTCCAGCGGGATCAGCTCCGCCTCGCGCGGAATGCCGGACAGGCCGAGCCAGCTCGCATAGAGCCCTTCGTTCATCACGCCGGACGAGGCGAGATCGGCGTCCTGCGTTTCGTGCGCGATGACGCCGCCGAAATCGCGGGCGTAGGTCAGCGCGCGGCGCATCACCAGCGCATTGGCGATCGTGTGGCGGCCGTCGGTGTAGGCGACGGCGCCGGCCTCGCGCAGCAGGCCGAACTCGGTCATCTCGCGGCCTTCGAGGCCCTTGGTGATCGCTGCCGACGGGAAGATGTTGACGCTAGCGGTGTCGCGTGCCGTGCGCAGCACGAATTCGACCAGCGCGACATTGTCGATCACCGGATCGGTGTCCGGCATCATGACGATGGAGGTGACGCCCCCCGCCGCCGCGGCGACGCTTGCCGAAGCGATGGTTTCGCGATGCTCGCCGCCTGGCTCGCCGATGAAGACGCGCGCGTCGACAAGGCCTGGAATGATCGTCTTGCCGGCGCAGTCGACGACGGCGGCGCCTTCCGGCACGCCCTGGTTCAACGCGGCTTTCCCGGCCGCGACGATCTTGCGGCCGTCGACAATGACGCTGCCGATCTCGTCGACGCCGCGCGAGGGGTCGACAATGTGCGCCTTGCTGAAGACGGTCATGCTCATGCGCCGCGCCCTTCATGGTTGCGGCGCGGATCAAGCAGCGCCTCCATCACCGCCATGCGCACGGCGACCCCCATCTCCACCTGTTCCTGGATGACGCTTTGCGGTCCGTCGGCGATCTCGGAGGCGATCTCGACGCCGCGGTTCATCGGGCCGGGATGCATGACCAGCGCATCGTCCTTGGCAGCTTTCAGCTTTTCGGCATCAAGGCCGAAATAGCGGAAATATTCGCGGACCGACGGCACGAAAGCGCCTTCCATGCGCTCGCGCTGCAGGCGCAGCATCATGACCACGTCGGCGTCCTTCAGGCCTTCGGCCATCGAGCGCGACACGATCACGCCCATCCTGTCGATGCCGGACGGCAGCAATGTCGAGGGCGCGACGACGCGCACCTGCGCGCCAAGCGCGTTCAGAAGCATGATGTTGGAGCGGGCGACGCGCGAATGCAGGATGTCGCCGCAGATCGCCACGATCAGCTTCGACAGCGGCCCCTTGGCACGGCGGATGGTCAGCGCATCGAGCAGCGCCTGCGTCGGGTGCTCGTGCGCTCCGTCGCCGGCATTGACCACCGAGCAGCCGACCTTTTGGGCGAGCAGGGCAGCCGCGCCAGCCGATTGGTGGCGGATGATCAGGATGTCGGGGCGCATGGCGTTGAGGGTTATGGCCGTATCGATTAGCGTCTCGCCCTTCTTCACCGAGGAGCTTGCCACCGACATGTTCATGACGTCGGCTCCGAGACGCTTGCCGGCGAGCTCGAAGGACGACTGCGTGCGAGTCGATGCCTCGTAGAACAGGTTGATTTGGGTGCGGCCGCGCAGCGTCGAGGTCTTCTTTTCCGATTGCCGCGAGATTGCCACGGCCTGGTCGGCCCGATCGAGCAACAGCTCGATATCGGCGGGGGAAAGATCGCGGATGCCCAGAAGATGGCGGTGAGGGAAGAGCGGCAGGGACGAAGCGTCGGTCATCTCAAGGCGCTGCTATAGGGTGCGGTCCGGCCCGCCGCAAGCGCCAGGTTTGGATTGCGGGCGTTCTCCCCGGTATTTTCGTCGCGCGCTTTTCGTGGCTTGGGCTATAAGGCCCAGTGGCTTCGGATTCGCGACCGCGGGCTTGGAAATGGTAAGAACCTCTCGGCCAACTGAAGGATTGGGCAACTGAAGGATTGGGCGTGACCGACGAGGTGATCAACCAGCCGCCGCCGTTGGCAGGCGGCAATGCATGGCGGGGCGATCCGTTGCTCATCCAGCTAGCCGAGCGTTTTTCCGATCCCGTGCGCAAGGATCTCGACGGGCTTGGCCGGTTCGTGATGACGCAGGAAGCGCAGGAGCTTGCCCGGCTTGCCAACACCGACACGCCGAAATTGCGTACCCATGACCGCCAGGGCCGTCGCCTCGACCTGGTCGAATATCATCCGGCCTATCATGCCTTGATGCGCCGCGCGATCGCCGGCGGCCTGCATTCTTCGGTATGGGAAAACGGCGATGCCGAGATCGGCCGCCGCCATCAGGTGAGGGCGGCACGCTTCTACCTGACCGCTGAGCTCGAGACGGGGCATCTTTGCCCCATTACCATGACCAGCGCTTCGCTGGCGGCCTTGATGGCAAGCCCGAAGCTTTTCCGCGAATGGGCGCCGCGCGTGACGACGCGCAAATACGACCAGGCGCAGAAGCCTCCGGTGCAGAAGACCGGGCTGACGCTCGGCATGGGCATGACCGAGAAGCAGGGCGGCACCGATGTGCGCGCCAACACCACCAGGGCGGAGCGTACCGGTAGTGGTTTTTACCGGTTGACCGGCCATAAATGGTTCATGTCGGCGCCGATGTCGGATGCCTTCCTGGTGCTCGGGCAGGTTCCGGAGGGGCTGTCCTGCTTTCTCGTGCCGCGCATCCTGGGCGACGGTTCCGGCAACGGGTTCCGCTTCCAGCGGCTGAAGGACAAGCTCGGCAACCGCTCGAACGCCTCGTCGGAGGTGGAGTTTGTCAACGCGATCGGCGAGATGGTCGGCGACCCGGGCGCAGGCGTGAAGACGATCATGGACATGGTGACGCTGACCAGGCTCGACTGCGCGGTCGCTTCGTCGGCGCTGATGCGGGCAGGCCTCGCCGAGGCTGTTCATCACACGCGCCATCGCCAGGTGTTCGGCTCCAACCTGATCGACCAGCCGCTGATGCAGCGGGTTCTGGCCGACATGGCGCTCGACGTGGCCGCGGCCACGGCGCTGTCGTTCCGCCTGGCGCGCTCTTTCGACGAGGCGGCAAGCGACCGCGGCGAGGCGGCCTTTGCCCGGGCCATGACGCCAGTCGTCAAATACTGGGTCTGCAAGATCGCGCCGCAGCTGCTTTACGAGGCGATGGAATGCCTTGGCGGCAACGGCTATGTCGAGGAAGCGCCGCTTGCCCGCTATTACCGGGAGGCGCCGGTCAACGCGATCTGGGAGGGCTCTGGCAATGTCATGGCGCTCGACGTGCTGCGCGTGCTCGGCCGCGCGCCCGGCCTGTTCGAGGAGGTGCTGACCGGCATCGACCGCGATCTCGGCACCGGCGGGCGCGGCACCATCGGCGTGCTGAAGGCGGCCATGCAGGTGGCGGCGACCGACCAAGGCTCGGCGCGGCTGCTCACCGAACAGCTGGCGCTGTCGGCCGCCGCGGCGGAGCTGCGCCGGCTGGGAGCAGGGCGGATCGCCGACGCCTTCGTTGAAACGCGGCTGGGCGGCCAGTGGCGCACCACCTACGGCATGCTCGATTCGCGCCACGACGCGCGCATGATCATCGACACGCTCTATCCGCCGGTGACATGATTCGCCTCTAAATCTCTAAATCAAGAGATTGAGCATCACGTCATCCGAAAACCGCTTCACGCTTGTTCGGCATCATTCCGTAGAGCGCATCGCGCCGAAACGGATTCGGGCGACGCGCTTTAAGTCATTGTTGTGATGCATGTCGCCCAGAGCCGCTGCGCACTTTTGGGCGACATGCATTAAAGGCAGATTGCCGATCTGTGGACAGCTGTTAACCTTAACAAATGGTTTCCGTTGCAGCGAGCCGATGCAAAGCCCACTCTCCGCTTTGCTGGAGTAGGGAAGGGTTAACCATGACCTCCCCGAACTCCGCCAGCGGGAAACGTATGCGGCACGTATTGAGCTCAGTTCTGGCCTTGCATTGGGCGGTGGTTTTCGCCCTGCTTGCCTATGTCTGCATGGACGGCAGCCGCGGCATAGCGACGGCTCTCGGCGTGCTCGGCCTTTCCGTCCGGGGCAACGGGTTTCCGCAGTTTGAAAATGCGGCCGTGGTCGCGCCGCTTTCGATCGCGTTGTTGATCGTCGCGGTGTTGTTCTGCTGGGCCCTCGTCGAAACGCTGCTGAACGCGGCGGCAAGGCCGGACGCGGGCGAGAGCGTGGCCCGGATCGCCTTCATCTCGGCATCTTTCCTGCTTTCGCTGATCCTCATCGGCGGCGTGGTTCAAGGCATAGACGGCCTGTTCATGATCGTCGCCATCCAGATGACGGCGCTGCTTGCCTCCTACATCGCCGTGCTGGCTGAACGCCGCTCCACCTTTGCAGCAATGCACTTGCCCGAGGGTGATATCCGCGCCGCCTCGCGCATGGCGATAGGAGCCGCGCACAGTTCGCTTCTTTCCCGCATATCCGGCCGCCCGGAAAACAAGCCTGGAGGCAGGCGCTGATGCGCACGATATTCACGCTCTGGGCTGCTCCGATGGCCATTTTTTGGGGATGGTTCTTCCTGTCGGCCAACGACATGAATTTCGGCTATGCGATGCTGAGCCGACAGGTGCACGATTTCGCTTTCCAGCTCTACGGCCAGATGCTCGGCGTCGATCCGGCGATCATTCCGGGCATGGTGGCGCGGACCTGCGTTTTCGACTTTTTCCTGCTCATGGGGCTTTGGGCCTTCCGGCGCCGGCACAACATCGCCGAATGGATCAGACAGCGCCGGCACGGCGATATCAGCCCCGATCGGCTCGGCCAAGCGACTGAAGCCGGTCCAACGCTCCCTGCAGAATAAAGGCGGCGGCCGCCGAATCGATCTTGCCGGCGCGCTTCTTGCGCGAGAAATCCATCTCGATCAGTGTCCGCTCGGCCGCGACCGTCGACAGCCGCTCGTCCCACAGCACGAAGGGCAGGTCGGAAAGCGGCGCCATGTTGCGGACGAAGGCGCGCGATTTTTGCGCACGAGGCCCTTCCGAGCCGTCCATGTTGATGGGCAGTCCCAGAACGATGGCGCCGACATTGTCCTTCCCGAGCTGAGCGAGCAGCTCAGTCGCATCAAGAGAGAATTTTCGGCGCTGTATGACCGGGCGCGGATGGGCGAAGGACAGCCCGCGATCGGAAACCGCTACGCCGATCGTCTTGTCGCCGAGATCGAGCCCGGCGAGCGTCTTGCCGCCGGCAAGCCGCGCCGGCAGTTCCTCGATTGAAATAATGCCCAACGGCTGCCTCTGATATCCAGGCGTCACATCCTTTTGACGTTTAGAAGGAGGGCGCCACTTTCAATTTGCGACTAGCGTTCTATCTTCCGGCAACGAAGAAATCGAGGAAAGCGTTCATGAAACTGACCTGGTACGGGCATTCGGCATTCCGCGTCGAGACCAAGGACGCCACCATTCTCATCGACCCCTATCTGGTTGGCAACCCGTCATGGACGGGCGGCTGGGAAGGACCGGCCGAAGGCGTGAGCCACGTGCTTCTGACCCACGGCCATAGCGACCATGTCAGCGGCGCTGTCGAAGTGCTGAAGAAAAGCGGCGCCATGCTGGTCGCCAATTTCGAGATCTGCATGTACCTCGTCGGCCAGGGCGTCAGCGGCGACAAGATCAATCCGGGCAATATCGGCGGCACCGTCGATTGCGGCCCTTTCACCACGACCTTCGTCCAGGCGCTGCACTCGTCCTCCTTCGGCGGCGAAGGCGGCACGAACACCTATCTCGGCAATCCGGGCGGGCTTGTCCTGCACTTTCCCGAGGACAAGACGCTCTACCATATGGGCGACACCGACATCTTCTCCGACATGGGGCTTATCAACGAATTGCACGAACCGAAGATCGGCATCGTCCCGATCGGCGACCGCTTCACCATGGGCGGCGCCGTGGCGGCCCTTGCCTGCCGCCGCTTCTTCGGCTTCGATACGGTCGTTCCCTGCCATTTCGGCACCTTCTCGATGATCGACCAGACCGCCGACAAGTTCGTCGCCGGCATGGAAGGCTCGGGCGTAAAGGTGGCGCTGCCGGACATCGGCAAGGCGATCACGATCTAGATTTCTCTGCGTCGGAAGAGCCCTGCTCCCAAGCCAGGAAAAGATACGCTGCAGACAGGCCGGCAAACCGTGGCAGCCATTATCACTGCGAGGGCGTCGCATTGCCGCTTAAGCGCCCGGGGAGCAACCGCGTGGCGATCGAACCGGCATGATCCGTGTTGCACGCTGAGCGCCGCGCCGCTATAGCCCGAACTGGTTTTCCCGAGGCGATAGAACATGTCCGTTGATCTTCAGACCGTGAAGCGCGTCGCGCACCTTGCCCGCATAGCGGTGAGCGAGGAGGACGCCGAGCGCATGACCGGCGAATTGAACGCCATTCTCGGCTTCGTCGAGCAGTTGAACGAGGTCGATGTTTCGGGCGTAGAGCCGATGACCTCGGTCACGCCGATGGAGATGAAGAAGCGCCAGGATGCCGTCACCGACGGCAACAAGGCCGCCGACATCGTCGCCAACGCGCCGGCGACGGACGAGAACTTCTTCCTCGTTCCGAAGGTGGTGGAGTAGAGCGTGGCTGTCGAGATCGCCGTCGAGACGCCTTTGCAGGACGACGTGCGCGCGTTGGTCGCCGAACTCAACGCCGCGCTGCTCGAACTGACGCCGCCCGAGCACTGCTATCATCTCACCGTCGAGCAGATGGCCGACGAGGATACGACGGTGTTCATCGCTCGCGACAACGGCCTTGCCGTCGGCTGCGGCGCGCTCAAGCGCCATGACGATACGGTCGGCGAGGTCAAGCGTATGTACACGCGGCCTTCGCATCGCGGCCGCAAGATCGGCGCCGAGATCGTCGCACGTGTCGAGGCGCTTGCCCGGCAGGAAGGGCTGAAGCGCCTGGTCCTTGAAACCGGCGATCGGCACCCCGCCGCCTGGACCGTCTATGAGCGCGCCGGATTCTCGCGTTGCGGACCGGTGCTGGATTATCCCGATTCCGAGTGGTCGGTGTTTTACGAAAAGAGCCTTGCCTGATGAGCGATCTCACACATCTCACCATTTCCGAGGCCCGCGCCAAGCTGCGCGGCAAGGAGATCACCGCGGCCGAGATCACCGAGGCCTATCTCGCGGCGATCGATCGCGCCAATCCGGTGCTCAATGCCTATGTGACTGTGACCGCCGACAAGGCGCGCGACATGGCCAAGGCTTCCGATGCCAGGTTGGCCACGGGCGAGGGCGGCGCGCTGGAAGGCATTCCGCTCGGCATCAAGGACCTGTTCGCCACCGAAGGCATCCACACCCAGGCCTGCAGTCACGTGCTGGACGGCTTCAAGCCGCGCTACGAGTCGACCGTGACCAGCAATCTGTGGGCCGACGGCGCCGTCATGCTCGGCAAGCTCAACATGGACGAGTTCGCCATGGGCTCGTCCAACGAGACCTCCTATTACGGCCCGGTGATCAATCCGTGGCGTCGCTCGCGTATCGATACGGTCGTCATGCCGACGACGCATCAGGGCGATGGCGGCTTTGTGTCCGCCGGCGGCACGAAGACGGCGCGGACCTTGGACAACGCCCAGCTGGTACCGGGCGGCTCATCGGGCGGGTCGGCTTCGTCGGTGGCCGCCTTCCTTTGCGCCGGCGCCACCGCCACCGATACCGGCGGCTCGATCCGCCAGCCAGCCGCCTTGACCGGCACGGTCGGCATCAAACCGACTTACGGCCGCTGCTCGCGCTGGGGCATCGTCGCCTTCGCTTCCTCGCTCGACCAGGCCGGGCCGATCGCGCGCGATGTGCGCGACGCCGCGATCCTGCTGAAGTCGATGGCCTCCGTCGACCCGAAGGACACGACCTCGGTCGACCGTCCGGTGCCGGACTATGAGGCGGCGATCGGCAAGCCGATCAAGGGCATGAAGGTCGGCATTCCGAAGGAGTATCGTGTCGACGGCATGCCGGAAGACATCGAGGCGCTCTGGCAGCAAGGTATTGCCTGGCTGAAGGACGCCGGCGCGGAAATCGTCGACATCTCGCTACCGCACACCAAATACGCCTTGCCGGCATACTATATCGTGGCTCCTGCCGAAGCTTCGTCGAACCTCGCCCGCTATGACGGCGTGCGCTACGGCCTGCGCGTGCCCGGCAAGGACATCGTCGACATGTATGAGAAGACCCGCGCCGCCGGTTTCGGCCGCGAGGTCAAGCGGCGCATCATGATCGGCACCTATGTGCTGTCGGCGGGCTATTACGACGCCTACTATCTGCAGGCGCAGAAGGTGCGCACGCTGATCAAGCGCGACTTCGAGAACGTCTTTGCCGCCGGCGTCGATGTGATCCTGACGCCGGCGACGCCGTCGGCCGCCTTCGGCATCGCCGACGAGGACATGGCCTCCGATCCGGTCAAGATGTATCTCAACGACATCTTCACCGTGACGGTGAACATGGCGGGCCTTCCCGGCATTTCGGTGCCGGCCGGCCTCGACGGTAAGGGCCTGCCGCTCGGCCTGCAGCTGATCGGCCGCCCCTTCGACGAGGAAACGCTGTTCCAGACGGCCAACGTCATCGAGCAGGCGGCGGGCAGGTTCCAGCCGGAAAAGTGGTGGTAGCGTCGCCCCTCATCTGACAAGGGGCGATGCATGTTCTACTATCTTTCCAAGATTCTCTGGTTCTTCATCCAACCGATCAACCTGGCGATCTTCCTGTTGCTTGCCGGGCTGCTGGCAGCGCTGTTTGGGCGCCGGCGGCTGGCGGCCGCGGGCAGTGTGCTCGGCATCGCGATCCTGGTCCTTTCGGCCTGGACGTCGGTCGGCGCGATGATGCTCAATCCGCTCGAAGAACGCTTCCCCAAGCCGCCATTGCCCGAGAAGGTCGACGGCATCGTCGTGCTTGGCGGCGGCTTCGAGGGCGCCATCAATCTGGCGCGCGGCGGTTACGAGCTGAACAGCAGCGGCGACCGCATGGTGGAGACAGCGATCCTTGCGAGGCGCTTTCCGCAAGCGAAGGTCGTCGTATCGGGCGGCAATGGCTCGCTTTTTCTCGACGGCGAGGGCGACGCCGACACGGCGCCGCGGCTGCTCGGCGCCTTAGGCGTTTCCGCCGATCGCCTGATCCTAGAGGATAAATCCCGCAACACTTACGAGAATGCGGTGTTCTCGCGAAAATTGGTCGAGCCGAAGCCGGGCGAGACCTGGCTGTTGGTAACCTCGGCTTTCCACATGCCGCGCGCCAAGGCGCTGTTCGACAAGGCGGGTTTTGCGACCATTCCGTGGCCGGTCGACTATCGCACCTCGGGCAGGGAAGGCGTCGGCTTCTACCGCGACAATCCGGTCGATTCGGTGCAGGCGACCACCATCGCAGTGCGCGAATGGATCGGACTTTTCGCCTACAGGCTGTCCGGCAAGATCGATCAGTTCTTTCCCGGGCCGGGCGGCTGACCGAGCACGGCTTGCCGCGCCGCCGAGAAGAACTGGCGCCGCACCAGCACCGCCAGAAGCACCAGCGTCGATATCACGAAGACGACCGGGTCGACGAACCAGCCGAGATAGCCGATTGAGAAGAAGACGGCGCGCAGTCCGGAGTTGAAGTGCTTGCCGGCAAGCACGTTCATGCGGGTCGCCCGCCACACCGCCGTTTCGCTGACCGGGTTGCGCGAAGCCGGGCCATGCGGAGTCGGCACCGCGCCGATCAGGATCGAGCAATAGTTGAACAGGCGGTAGGCCCAGCCGAATTTGAAGAAGGCGAAGGCCAGGACAAGCACCAGGCCGAACACCTTGGTCTGGAAGGCTTCGCGTGACGAGGCCGCGCCGAAGGGCAGGTCGGCCAGAACCTCAAGTACGCGGTCGGAGGCGCCGAGCAGGGCAAAGCAGCCGCCGAGCGCGATCAGAGAAGAAGAAGCGAAGAAGGCGGTGCCTTGCTGCAGGCCGCCCATGATGGCAGTGTCGACGATGCGGATTTCACGCTCGGCCATATTGCGCATCCAGGCCTCGCGCTGGGCATTCATCGCCGTGGTCAGTGACATGCGACGGACCAGCTTGCCGTCCGAGGCGAGCGTGTGCGCAACCCAGACGACCAGGAAGAAAGCCAGCGCCGCCAGATCGGCCGCCGAAAGATGAAGTGAATCGCCCATCCATTGCTTTTAACACAAGGGGTGCCGGCACTTCGACAGGCGGCAAGCGATGTCGCTGGCGGACCAAACAAGGTCGGCAGCCGCCGCGCCGCGCCATGCAAAACAGCGGAAACATCCCGGGAATTCCTATATGTAAGCCTTGAGCGGTCCTCAGGAGACGACGCCCCAGTGTTCCTTTCGGTTTTCGACCTGTTCAAGATCGGCATCGGCCCATCGAGCTCGCACACGATGGGGCCGATGACGGCCGCGCGCCG
This sequence comes from Mesorhizobium sp. CA15, assembly GCF_020165215.1. Lineage (NCBI taxonomy): Bacteria > Pseudomonadati > Pseudomonadota > Alphaproteobacteria > Hyphomicrobiales > Phyllobacteriaceae > Mesorhizobium > Mesorhizobium sp. CA15. The sequence goes on along the minus strand of NZ_JAIUHQ010000001.1, from coordinate 258,348 downwards.
CTTCCTCGACGAGATCCTGGCCGGCGACTGGCCCCGGCCCGCCGGCGTCAAGGTTGACCGCATCGGCGCCAGCCTGCACGGCTCGCTTGCCTATACCGGCATCGGCCACGGCTCCGACCGCGCCGTCATCCTCGGCTTGGCCGGGCAGACACCGCAGACGGTCGATCCGGACGAAGCCGACGGCATCGTCGCCCGCATCGGCGCGGAGAAGCGGGTTTCGCCGCCCGGGCATCCGACATACCGCTTCGATCCCGCCAAGGACCTCGTGCTCGACCGCAAGACGCCGCTGGCCGGCCATGCCAACGGCATGGCCTTCTATGCCTATGATGCGTCCGACCGGCTGCTGCTCAAGCGCATCTATTATTCGATCGGCGGCGGCTTCGTCGTTTCCGAGGAAGAGCTGCAGCGCATGAAGGCAAAGGGCTCGGTGACGACCGAGGGCAAGAAAGTACCGTACCCCTTCAAGAACGCCGCCGAAATGCTGGCCATGGCGGCCAAAAGCGGGCTTTCGATCGCCGAGATGAAGCGCGCCAACGAGGAAATGCATATGTCGCGCGAGGAGCTCGACGAAGGCCTCGACGCCATCTGGGGCGCGATGAAGGGCTGCATCGATCGCGGCTTGTCGCAGGACGGCATCATGCCGGGCGGGTTGAAGGTGCGCCGCCGCGCGCGGCAGCTGCACGACAAATTGCAGGAACAGTGGCAGCAGAATAGGCCAAATCCCTTGCTCGCCAATGATTGGCTGTCGATCTACGCCATGGCTGTCAACGAGGAGAATGCCGCCGGCGGTCGCGTGGTGACGGCGCCGACCAATGGCGCCGCCGGCACACTGCCGGCAGTGCTGCGCTACTGGTTGCATTTCCATCCCGAAGCCGACCAGCCGAGCATCCGCGATTTCTTGCTGACGGCCGCCGCCGTCGGCGGCATCATCAAATCCAACGCCTCGATCTCGGGCGCCGAAGTCGGTTGCCAGGGCGAGGTGGGTTCCGCTTCGGCGATGGCCGCCGCCGGGCTGTGCGCCGTCATGGGCGGCACGCCCGAGCAGGTGGAGAACGCCGCCGAGATCGCGCTCGAGCATCATCTCGGCATGACATGCGATCCTGTCGGCGGCCTGGTGCAGGTGCCCTGCATCGAGCGCAACGCGCTTGGCGCGGTGAAGGCAGTGACGGCGGCCTCCTTGGCCATCAAGGGCGACGGCACGCATTTCGTGCCGCTCGACGCCGCGATCGAGACCATGCGCCAAACCGGCCTCGACATGAACGAGAAATACAAGGAAACCAGCCTCGGCGGCCTCGCGGTCAATGTGGTGGAGTGCTGAGGTCTTATCGAGACCCCAGGCTGGCCTTGTGGAGAAGTCGCTCAAGGCGTTGACGCGTCAACCCTCGCGGCTAAATCTTGGGGCATGTCACTCAATCTCATCAAACTGTGCGTCGGTTGCGACAGCGTCGAGGACCTCGAAGAGTGGATCGCCTTCCGCCTCGACGAGCGGCGCCGTGCGGGCGAGCCGGCCGAGCACTGGCACACCACCCGCATGGTGCCGACGCGCGGCGATGAGATCACCGACGGCGGCTCGCTCTATTGGGTGATCAAGGGCAGCGTGCAGTGCCGGCAACTGATCACCGAGATCCGGCCCTTCGTCGACGGCGAGGGCATCGGCCGTTGTCATCTGGTGCTCGATCCTGAGGTGGTGCGCACCGACTGGCAGCCGCGCCGCGCCTTCCAGGGCTGGCGTTATCTGAAGCCCGCCGACGCACCGGCCGATCTCGGCAAGGGCAGGGCGGCACTCGCCGAAATGCCGCCGAAGCTCAGGCTCGAACTCGCCGAACTCGGCCTGCTGTAGCGCCGCGCCGGCCGGCAAACCCACCGCTGGCCCTTCGGCTCGTCCGATGTGGGACTTGCAAGCGCCGGACCTTGGTCCCATCCTATTTGTTATGCTCGGTCATCCGTATGGCGGTGCTAATCGATGGGTGTGATCCTCGCTTTGGCAGCGGTGCTTGTGGTGCTTTTCGGCGCCGCCATGCTCTTTGTGCGCGCTGATCCCGCAAGGATGGCCGATAGTCTGAGATCGCTTGGACCGGCTTTTCTGGGACTGGTCGGGGCGCCCATGCTGGTCTTCGGCCGCAGCCTTATCGGCGGACTGCTTTTGCTCGCGGCGCTGGCCTGGGTCGGCTGGATACGCACGAGGCGGCCTCCGGCGCGCGCCGCCGCTTCCAAACATTCGACGGTGCGCACTGCCGCGCTCGAAATGGACCTCGACCACGACAGCGGCAAGCTCGAGGGGCTCGTCCTGGCCGGGCGTTATGAAGGCAAGATGCTGGGCGCAATGGGGCTGACGGACCTGCGCCAGCTTCATGGCGAGCTCAGCCCGGATATGGAGAGCCGCCAGCTCCTAGAGACGTATCTTGACGGCCGTTTTCCCGTCTGGCGCAAGGACGCGCAGCCGCACGGTGGCGAAGGGCTGGGTGTTGCGCCAGGTGCGGGCTCCATGACTAAGGAGGAGGCCTACAAGGTCCTTGGTCTTGAAGCGGGGGCTGCCGCGGCGGATATCCGCAAGGCGCACCGCCGCCTGATGCAGCGCCTGAACGCCGATGTCGGCGGCACGTCTGTCCTGGCGGCGCGGATCAATGAAGCCAAGGACGTCCTGCTCTCCAATCACGATTAGTCTCCTTCGACGCGGGTACTTTCCCGGAGATTTCAACAGCCGCCTATTGCTCGACGGCGTAGCACGAGATTTTCTTGCGTTTCAGGGCGTCGCAGGCCTTCCAGGCGGCGTCCTTCGAGTCGAAGCCGCCGAAACGGGCGCGGTAATAGGTGGTGCCGTCCTTGTCGAAAGCGACCGTGAAGCCCGATGCGTCCGCCAAGACCCTCGGCGCCTGCTTGCTCGTCTTTTCGAGCAGCGCCTGGGCTCCGGTTTTCGTCGGCGACGATGCAACCTGAACGACCCAGCCGGAGGGCACCGACGCTGTCTTGACCGGATCGATCGCCGGTGTTGCGGGCGATGGGTCGGCATAAGCGGTGACGACCTGGGCCGAGGCTTCCTCGGTTTTGGCGGGCGGCGCCATCGCGGCCACGGCAACCGTCTTCACCTTCTTGATCTGGATCACCGGTTTCGTCTCTTCGGCGACCTGCTGGCTGTCGTCCTGGACGTCATCGTCGGCTGAGGCGACGACAGCGTCATCCGTAGCCGGCTTGGCGTCCGGAGTCGGCGCGTCATGCTTGGGCAAAAAGACCTTGGCCAAAGTCTTGATCGGATTGTCGTTGCCCTTGGCGATGAGATCGCCGCCGCCGCGCGTCGAGGCGCGCGGCAGATAGGTGTTGATCAGCGCGGCCATCTGGTTGTCGCGGCTGCGGCCGGAAGCGCCGCCCATCACCACCGCGACGAGGCGGCGGTCGCCATCGGCAACGGAGGAGACGAGGTTGTAGCCCGATGCGCGGGTGTAGCCGGTCTTGATGCCGTCGACGCCCTTGATGCGGCCGAGCAGACGGTTATGGCCGTTGATGCGCTGACGGCCATATAGAAACGAGCGCTGCGAGAAATAACCGTAATATTGCGGATAATGCTCGCGGAGCGCGATGCCCAGCATCGCCATGTCGCGAGCCGTGGTGAACTGGCCGGGGTCGGGTAGGCCGTTGGCGTTGCGGAAGACGGTGCCGTTCATGCCCAGCTGGCGCGCCTTGGCCGTCATCATGCGGGCGAAATTGTCTTCGCTGCCGCCAAGCATCTCGCCAAGCGCGGTCGCCGAGTCGTTGGCTGATTTCGTCACGATCGACAGGATCGCGGTCTCGACCGGAACCGAGCCGCCGGCGCGCACTCCGAGCTTGGTCGGCGCCTCGGCGGCGGCATGAGCGGAAAACGGAACCGGGGTGTTCTTGCTGATCCTGCCCTTCGCCAGCGCTTCGAAGGTGAGGTAGAGCGTCATCATCTTGGTAAGCGAGGCGGGATAGCGCCGGCCATTGGCGTCAGCGGAGTAGAGCACCTTGCCGGTCTTGGCGTCCACGACGATGGCCGAGGCTCTCGCTGCCATTGCCGACGCCACGTCGGCGACGACAACCGTCATCGCGAGCGCGGCGATCATGATTGCCTTGAGGGAGAAAGATTTGGAGACCAGCCCCGACAACGCCTGACGCACCGTTACTTACCCTGAATTTCGTTGCCCCGGAGGCGGCAAAGGGAGTGCCGACCTCACTTCCAGCGAAGCTATCGCGCCCAGCGTTACCAATCCGTTTATGGTAACCGCCACGTTCACCATTTTTCGGCAAATCGAGCTTCTCTTTAATCGAATTTTACCGGCCGCCGGCGCTGGACCCCCTGCATATCAAGGGGATTCTTGACTTTTGTGCATCGCACAATATATTGAGGTGCATTGCACAAGGGCGCCCGGGGCAAAAAGGGCGTTTCAACCAAAGGGAAGTATGAAATGACCCAGACCTATGAGGACTTCACGAAATACGGCAAGGAATTTGCCGACACCGGGCTGAAGAGCTTTGCGTCGCTCACCAAGGGCGCGCAGGCGATCGCCACCGAAGCCGGCGAATACACCAAGAAGAGCTTCGAAGCCGGCACCGCCGCCTTCGAGAAGCTGTTCGCGGCCAAGTCGATCGAAAAGGCCGTCGAGATCCAGACCGATTACGCCAAGCAGAGCTATGAGAGCTTCGTGGCCGAGGCCAGCAAGATCGGCAATCTCTATGCCGAGCTCGCCAAGGAAGCGTACAAGCCCTTCGAATCGGTGGTCGCCAAGGCGAAGTAATTTCGCCCGATCACACCGGACACGGCCAGCGGGCCAATCAAAAGGACCCGGTCGCGAAAACGCGGCCGGGTTTTTTCATGCGTGATCGCAACCTGACGCACCTTGCCGCATTCACGATTGAGAGAATTCGCTGCAGTTTGCCCACCTAGCCATATTGTCAGCTAAACAGAAGGGCTTAAAATCGTCCATCGAGAACCTACATGTTGAACTCGCATGAGGATTCGAAAAGGCTGGACTACGTGACGATCGGTTTGACTGCCACGGCAGGCGTGGTGCGAATGCAAAGTGACGGAGACCGCAACGATCCCGGTCGCGGCACCGCTGTCATCACGCGCACCAAAACCAAGACCAAGAAGCCCAGTCTCTACCGGGTCCTCATTCTGAACGACGACTACACCCCGATGGAGTTCGTCGTTCACGTCCTGGAACGATTTTTCCAAAAGGACCGCGAAGCCGCCACACGCATCATGCTTCATGTTCACAATCATGGAGTGGGCGAGTGCGGCATCTACACATTCGAGGTGGCCGAGACCAAAGTGTCCCAGGTCATGGATTTCGCCCGACAGAATCAGCATCCGCTGCAATGCGTGATGGAGAAGAAGTGAGGTAACATGCCGGCTTTCTCCCAAGGCCTGGAAAAGGCGCTACATCAGGCGCTGACATTCGCCAACGAGCGGCATCATGAGTATGCGACGCTCGAACATTTGCTGCTCGCGTTGATCGACGATACCGAGGCCGCCGCCGTCATGCGCGCCTGCAACGTCGATCTCGACGAGCTCAAGCATACGGTTCTCACCTATATCGACACCGAGCTCGACAACCTCGTCACCGGTTATGACGAGGATTCGAAGCCGACGGCAGGTTTCCAGCGCGTCATTCAGCGCGCCGTGATCCATGTGCAGTCATCCGGCCGCGAGGAAGTGTCCGGCGCCAACGTGCTCGTCGCCATCTTCGCCGAGCGCGAGAGCCACGCTGCCTATTTCCTGCAGGAACAGCAGATGACCCGCTACGACGCGGTCAATTACATCTCGCATGGCATTGCCAAGCGCCCAGGCGCTTCGGAATCGCGCACGCCGCGCGGCGCCGAGGACGAGCAGGGCGGCCAGAACGGCGCCGAACCGCAGGAAGAGGGCGGCAAGAAGAAGCAGCAGGACGCGCTGACGGCCTACTGCGTCAACCTCAACAACAAGGCGCGCGCCGGCAAGATCGATCCGCTGATCGGCCGCGACAGCGAGATCAACCGCACCATCCAGGTGCTGTGCCGCCGTTCCAAGAACAACCCACTCTATGTCGGCGATCCGGGCGTCGGCAAGACGGCGATCGCCGAAGGCCTCGCCAAGCGCATCGTCGAAGGCGATGTGCCGGAAGTGCTGCAGGACGCAACCATCTTCGCGCTCGACATGGGCACGCTGTTGGCCGGCACCCGCTATCGCGGCGACTTCGAGGAGCGGCTGAAGCAGGTCGTCAAGGAGCTCGAGGACTATCCGGGCGCGGTGCTGTTCATCGACGAGATCCACACGGTGATCGGGGCCGGCGCCACCTCGGGCGGCGCCATGGATGCATCGAACCTTCTGAAGCCGGCGCTGTCGTCCGGCGCCATCCGCTGCATCGGCTCGACCACCTACAAGGAGTTCCGCCAGTTCTTCGAGAAGGACCGCGCGCTGGTGCGGCGCTTCCAGAAGATCGATGTCAACGAGCCGACCATCGAGGACGCCATCGAGATCATGAAGGGCTTGAAGCCTTATTTCGAGGAGTTCCACAAGGTCCGCTACACGAGCGAAGCGATCAAGGCCTCGGTCGAGCTGTCGGCGCGCTACATCAACGACCGCAAGCTGCCGGACAAGGCGATCGACGTGATCGACGAAACCGGCGCCTCGCAGATGCTGGTGCCGGAAGCCAAGCGCAAGAAGACGATCGGCATCAAGGAGATCGAGGCGACGATCGCCACCATGGCGCGCATCCCGCCGAAGACGGTCTCGGCCGACGACGAGAAGGTGCTGCAGGGGCTCGATATCGAGCTGAAGCGCGTCGTATACGGCCAGGATACGGCCATCACGGCGCTGACCTCGGCGATCAAGCTGGCGCGCGCCGGCCTGCGCGAACCGGAGAAGCCGATCGGCTCCTACCTGTTCTCAGGCCCGACCGGCGTCGGCAAGACGGAAGTCGCCAAGCAACTTGCCGCCTCGCTCGGCGTCGAGCTGATCCGGTTCGACATGTCGGAATACATGGAACGCCACACCGTCTCGCGGCTGATCGGCGCGCCTCCCGGCTATGTCGGCTTCGACCAGGGCGGCCTGCTCACCGACGGCGTCGACCAGCATCCGCATTGCGTGCTGTTGCTCGATGAGGTCGAAAAGGCGCATCCGGACCTGTTCAACATCCTGTTGCAGGTGATGGACCACGGCAAACTGACGGATCACAACGGCAAGCAGATCGACTTCCGCAACGTGATCTTGATCATGACCACCAATGCGGGCGCCTCGGACGCGCAGCGTGCGGCGATCGGCTTCGGCTCGACCAAGCGCGAGGGCGACGACGTCGAGGCGATCAACCGGCTCTTCACGCCGGAGTTCCGCAACCGCCTGGACGCGATCATCCCGTTCGGTTCGCTGCCGGTGCCGGTTATCCATCAGGTGGTGCAGAAGTTCGTCATGCAGCTTGAGGCCCAGCTCTCCGAGCGGGGCGTCACCTTCGACCTGTCGCCGGACGCGATCGCCTGGCTGGCCGATAAGGGCTATGACGAGCGCATGGGCGCGCGTCCGCTCGGCCGCGTCATCCAGGAGCACATCAAGAAGCCCCTGGCCGACGAGGTGCTGTTTGGCAAGCTCAAGAAGGGCGGCACGGTGCGCGTCACCGTCGAGAAGAAGGAAACCGGCGAGTCCGGCCTGAAGCTCGAATCGCTCGCCGACGAGTCGCCCGTGCAGCCGAAGAAGGAAGAGCCGGAAGACTCGCCGAAGCCGAAGAAGGCGGTGGCCAAGAAGCCGGCGCCCAAGAAGGCCGTGGCGCAGAAGCCGGAGCCGAAGGGCAAGGACGGCAACAAACGCAGCCTTGTGCCGCAACTGCCGCGCAAGGGCTGATCGGCCTTCATTTGAAATGCAAAAGAGCCCCGGCAATGGGGCTCTTTTCTTTTGAGCGGTCAGCGCGCAGTCACCGGGTCGAAGGCTGGGTCAGCTTCCCAGCGCCGCGCGGATCTTGCCGGCGTTCTCGGCCAGCACCTCAGGCTTCTCCATCTGGCCGGAATGCGGCTTCAACGGCACGCCTTCGAAGCGCGGCACGACGTGGACATGGAGATGGTAGACGGTCTGCCCGGAGGCCGATTCGTTGAACTGCATGATGGTGACGCCGTCGGCGTCGAAGGCCTTTTTCACTGCCACGGCCACCTTCTGGACGACCGCGAACAGCGGGCCGAGCGTTGCCGGATCGGCGTCGAGCATGTTGCGCGACGGCGCCTTGGGCATCACCAGCGTGTGGCCCATGCCTTGCGGCATCACATCCATGAAGGCGACGACCGTATCGTCCTCGTAGACGCGGTGCGACGGAATCTCGCCGCGCAGGATTTTCGCAAAGATATTGCCGGGATCATAGGCTTCGGCCATGGGGTGACACTCCCAATTGCATTCACCGTCCGGTGTAGCGAAGCCGCCGACGGGCGGCAAGGCGCTCGGGCGGGATCGCTGAAGCGCGTCGTAAGGAATGGATTCGGGCGACGCGCTTTAAAGTCTCTGTTTTCATGTTTCATCGCAGCGGCATGGCGCGCGGTGAAGCCGGCTATTCCCCAAGATCCTTGCGGAAGGGCGTGTGCTCTTCGAGATATTCGGCCATGCGTTCGACCTCGCGTCGCTCGCGCCTGAGATAGTCGGCGACGGCGTTGCGCAAGCCGGGATGCGAGAAGTAGTGCGCCGAATGCATGGTCACCGGCCGGTAGCCGCGCGCCAGCTTGTGCTCGCCCTGCGCGCCTGCCTCCACCACCTTGAGCTTGCGCTCGATGGCGAAATCGATCGCCTGATGGTAGCAGACCTCGAAATGCAGGAAGGGGTGATCCTCGATGCAGCCCCAGTTGCGTCCGTAGAGCGCGTCGGAGCCGATGAAGTTGATGGCGCCGGCAATGTAGCGGCCGTTCCGCTTCGCCATCACCAGGAGGATGTCGTCGGCCATGCGTTCGCCGATCAGCGAGAAGAACTGTCGGTTGAGATAGGGCCGCCCCCATTTCCTCCCGCCGGTATCCATGTAGAAGGCGAAGAAATCGTCCCAGGCGCTTTCGGTGATGTCCTTGCCGGTCAGCCAGTCGATCGAGATGCCGTCGGCAAGCGCTTCCCGGCGCTCCTTCTTCATTGCCTTGCGCTTGCGCGAGGCAAGCGTGGCGAGGAAGTCGTCATAGGTCGAAAAACCTTCGTTGAAGAAATGGAACTGCTGGTCGGTGCGATGCAGGAAGCCCGCCGCCTCCAGTGTCGCCACATCCGGCTCGGTTGCGAAAGTGACATGCGCGGACGAGACGCCGAGCTTGTCGGTCACGAGCTTCAGGCCTTCCGCCAGTCCGGCCTTCACCGCACTTTCATTCTCGCCTCTGCCGACCAGCAGGCGAGGGCCGGTGACTGGTGAAAACGGCACCGAGCATTGCAACTTGGGATAATAGCGGCCGCCGGCGCGTTCGAAAGCATCCGACCAGCCATGGTCGAAGACATATTCGCCCTGGCTGTGCGATTTGAGGTAGCAAGGGACGGCGCCGAGAAGCCTGCCTTGCGCGGTTTCCAGCCGCAGGTGATGACCCTGCCAGCCAGTGCGCCGGACGGCGCAGCCGGAATCTTCCAGAGCGCTTAGAAAAGCGAATGAAACCAGCGGGTTGTATCCGTTCTCTTGATCGCCGCGCGTGGTTCCGGCAAAGCCGTTCCATTCCTCGCAGGTGAAGGCGCCGATACCCGCCGCGATGCGGATCGCATAATCCGCGTTCGCTGCCCGTCCATCGTCTTCGTCGCCCTGATCCATGGGGCTTATTTAAGCTTCGCAGGGGCAGCTACAAGTCACGTTTGAGGCACTCGGCTCAGCCAACTCTCACCAGGCCGGGCTCGAAACCCTCGAAAGTCATCTGGTCGGCATATTTGAAGGTGAGGTCGACAGCCGGCTGGTCATGCACGGTCCAGGTGATGACCGGCATCTTCAGCTTTTCGCGCACGAAGCTGACGAAGGGGTTGGGCAGATCGCCGGCAGCGTAGGAGGTGAAGGCGAGATCGTGCGCGAGCATGGCGAAATGCGCCTCGATCAACTGGTTGTCCCTGCCATAGGCGGTCAGCCCGCCGGGGATGCCGGGGGCGTCCTTGGCGAAGTCGCGGATCAGCCAGTGATCGAACGACATGATCGCCACCTTGCCGTTGTAGCGCTTGAGCAACCGGCCGACGCTGGCCACCAGCCCCGCATCGTGGCCGGGAACGCCTTTCAGCTCGACCACCAGCGGCACACGGCCGTCGATCAGGTCGAGCGCCTCCTCGAGCGTCGGCACGTGGTCCTTGGTGCCGCCGATCTTGAGCGTCGCCAGTTCGGCCGCGGTGCGTTGCCAGACGAAGCCATCCTGGCCGGTCAGCCGTTTCAGATCGCCGTCATGGATGATGACCGGGACGCCGTCGGACGAGAGATGCACGTCGCATTCGATGGCATAGCCGCGCTCGGCCGCCGCGGCGAAAGCCGACAGCGTGTTTTCCCAGCGCGTCTTGTTCATGTCGTGGAAGCCGCGATGCGCGACGGGCTGCGCAATCAGCCAGGACAGATCGGTCATGTTGAGCCTCACTCGACTTCGAAGATCGCTTCGATCTCAACCGCGGCGTTGAGCGGCAGCGAGGCGGTGCCGACGGCGGAGCGGGCATGCTTGCCGCGCTCGCCGAGTGCTGCGACCAGGAAGTCGGAGGCGCCGTTGGCGACAAGATGCTGCTCGACGAAATCCGGCGCGGAGGCGACGAAGACGGTGATCTTGACCAGGCGCCGGACCTTTTCGAGATCGCCCAGCGCGGCCTTGGCCTGCGCCAGGAGGTTGATGGCGCAGAATTTCGCGCCTTCCTTGCCTGTAGCGGTGTCGATGTCGCGGCCGAGCAACCCGCTTGCCTGCAGCTTGCCGTCCTTCAGCGGCAACTGGCCGGCGGTGAACAGCGTGTTGCCGGTGCGGCAATAGGGCACGTAGTTGGCGGCGGGAGCGGCGGCGGCCGGGAGGGTGACGCCAAGATCGCTTAGCCGCTTTTCGATTGTTTCGCTCATTGGTTTTCCCTATTGCTGGAAGACGCCGCGTTGGCCGGGCCGAAATTGCTATTTTTGCCTCGCTTCCGCCACGACTTTTTTTAAGCTGGACCATCTTTCCCTGCGGTCTGCCTCGCAGCCGCGACGATCGGAGCAACGCATGCGCGCAACGCGCCTTTTTCTCGCCGCCGCCTGTTTCTCGGCGATGCTCCCGATGGCGCCGGCCCTTGCGGTGCCCGCGCTGCAGGCGCATCGCGCCGTCTACGATCTCACGCTCAACAAGGCCTCCGATCGCTCAGGCATTACCGGCATCACCGGCCGCATGGTCTATGAGTTCAATGGTTCCGCCTGCGAAGGCTATACGGTGAAATTTCGCTTCGTCACCCAGATTGCCACCGCCGACGGCACGAAGCTGACGGACCAGCAGACGACCACGTTCGAGGATGCCGAAGGCAAAACTTTTTCGTTCGTGACGAAATCCTTCACCGACCAGAACCTCGACAAGGAAGTGAAAGGCATCGCGACCCGGGAGCAGAAGGGCCTCAAAGTCGAGATCGACAAGCCTGAGAAGAACAGCCTCGAGCTTGCAGCGACGCAGTTCCCGACCCAGCATTTGGTCGAGCTGATCGGCAAGGCCGAAAAGGGCGAAAATTTCTACCAGACCAATCTGTTCGACGGCTCTGAAGACGCCAACAAGGTGATGACCACCACCGTCATCGTCGGCAAGAAGACCGATGTCCAGAAATCGGACCCGGAGGCGCCGGCGCTGGCCAAGCTCGCGACCGACAAATACTGGCCGGTCGACATCGCCTATTTCGACGATACCGACAACAAAGGCGAAGAGGTGCCGGAATACCGGATCAGCTTCAAGCTGCACGAGAACGGCATCACCCGCGACCTCGTCATGGACTATGGCGAATTCTCGATGACCGGCAAGCTGGTGAACCTGTCGCTGTTCGATCAGAACAAGCCTTGCCCGGCGTCGAAATAGCAATTGCTGACGGCAGCCGGCCCGGATTGCAGGCTTGGCCTTCGAATACCATGCGTGAGGCTCACCGAATGCGGTGGGCCTGATGGCAGTCTATGTCGATGCGGCGATCTGGAAATGGGCCGGCCACCGCTGGTGCCATCTGCTCGCCGACAATACCGACGAACTCCATCGCTTTGCAGCCGAGCTGGGCCTTAAGCGTTCGTCCTATCAGGGGCCACCCAAGACATCGGCGCCGCATTACGATATCACTGGCTTCGAGCGTGATCGCGCGGTCAGGCTTGGGGCGATCGAGTGCAGCCGCGAGGACATCGTGGCGATCTTCCGCCGCGTGCGGGTTCCGAACGGGAAGGTAAGACGATGACGATGACGGCGTTCCTGGCTTATTGCGTCGCGATCTCATTGGCCGCCGCCACGCCTGGACCGGCGATGTTCGCGGTCATCACCAATGGTCTGTCGCGTGGGTTCTTGCGCGCTTTCATAGCCGGCATGGGGGTCGCCGCGGGCGACGCCGTCCTGGTCACCCTGGCGTTGCTCGGGTTGGTGGCGTTGGCCCAGACCTTCGAGTGGATTTTTCTTTTGCTGAAATACGCCGGCGCCGCTTACCTGGTCTTTCTCGGCATCAGGATGTGGCGGGCGGTCGCCCAGAAACCGGACGACTCTCGCCAAACACAGGCGCGGCTGTCGCGGTCCTTCTTTCTCGGCGCGTCCATTGCGCTCGGTAATCCGAAGGCCATTCTGTTCCACGCCTCCATCATGCCGCTGATCCTCAACCTTGACACCATGACCTTCGCCGATGGCCTGCTCGTGGTCCTTGTCGTGGTCAGCGTCAATATCGTCACCATGGGTCTCTATGCCGCGATGGCGGGGCGGGCAGCCGGATGGTTCAAGACCCCGAAGCGCATGCGCCTCATGAACAGGCTCGCTGGCGGCGCGATGATCGGTAGCGGTGCGCTGATTGCCGCACGTTGATGCGCGAAGTGGCGCCCGGCTTGCGTTTGTGACGCTTCCCCTCTATATGCGCGCTCATTCCACACACGGACTTTGGTGTCTGCCCGGGAGAAATCCGGCTGAGACCTCCGGTGGCATCAGGACATAAGTCCGAAATGCCTGTGTCCGTGGAGGCCAACCGGAAAGGAACTAAAGAATGGCTCTGCCAGATTTCAGCATGCGCCAGCTTTTGGAAGCTGGTGTTCACTTCGGCCACCAGACCCACCGCTGGAACCCGAAGATGGCGCCTTATATCTATGGCGCCCGCAACAACATCCACATCATCGACCTGTCGCAGACGGTGCCGCTGCTGCACCAGGCCCTGAAGCAGGTGTCCGACACCGTCGCCAAGGGCGGCCGCGTGCTGTTCGTCGGCACCAAGCGCCAGGCGTCCGACATCGTCGCCGACGCGGCGCAGCGTTCGGCCCAGTATTATGTCAATTCGCGTTGGCTGGGCGGCATGCTCACCAACTGGAAGACGATCTCGAACTCGATCCAGCGCCTGCGCAAGCTCGACGAGACGCTCTCCGGCGAGGCCCAGGGCCTCACCAAGAAGGAGCGCCTGAACCTCGACCGCGAGCGCGAGAAGCTCAACAAGGCTCTCGGCGGCATCAAGGACATGGGCTCGACGCCGGACCTGATGTTCGTCATCGACACCAACAAGGAAGCGATCGCCATCCTCGAGGCCAAGCGCCTCGGCATCCCGGTCGTGGCCATCATCGATTCGAACTGCGACCCGGACAAGATCGACTTCCCGATCCCCGGCAATGACGACGCGGCCCGCGCCATCCAGCTCTATTGCGATCTGATCGCCAAGGCCGCCATCGACGGCATCGCCCGTCAGCAGGGCGCGCTCGGCGTCGACATCGGCGCTTCGGCCGAGGCTCCGGTCGAGCCGGCGCTCGACGCTCCGGCTGCAGAAGCTCCGGAAGCCTGATAAGGAAGGCCGGATCCCGGCCTTCATCTTTCCAATAAGTTGGCGCGCTAAAGCGCTTTTGCCGAGCGCATCACCCGAGTCCCGGTTGGTGCGTCGGCGCATTTGAGACAAAGAGGCGACAATGAGCATTTCGGCTGCACAGGTCAAAGAACTCCGCGACTTGACCGGCGCGGGCATGATGGACTGCAAGGCGGCGTTGAACGAGACCAACGGCGACATGGAAGCGGCCGTCGACTGGCTGCGCAAGAAGGGTATCTCCAAGGCCGACAAGAAGGCCGGGCGCACTGCCGCCGAGGGCCTGATCGGCGTCGACGCCGGCGTGCGTGAAGCCGCCATCGTCGAGGTCAATTCCGAGACCGACTTCGTCGCCCGCAACGAGCAGTTCCAGCAACTGGTCCGCAATGTCGCGAAGGTCGCGCTCGCCTATGGCGCAACCGAAGCGGTTGCCGCCGCCAAGTATCCAGGCTCCGACAAGACGGTCACCGAGACCGTCAAGGACGCGGTCGGCACCATCGGCGAGAACATCAATTTCCGCCGTTCGGCCAAGCTCACCGTGCCGCATGGCGTGGTGGCGACCTATGTCCACAATGCGGTTGCCGATGGGCTGGGCAAGCTCGGCGTGCTGGTCGCGATCGAGACCACCGGCAACGAGCATGCCGCGAACGCCTTTGCCCGCCAGGTTGCCATGCACGTCGCCGCCACCAACCCGGTGGCGCTGACGGCCGAAGAGGTCGACCCGGCGCTGATCGAGCGCGAGAAGGCGATCTTCTCCGACCAGGCGCGCCAGTCGGGCAAGCCGGAAGCGATCATCGAGAAGATGGTCGAGGGCCGCCTGCGCAAGTTCTACGAAGAGGTGGTGCTTTTGAAGCAGGCCTTCGTGCTCAATCCCGACATCACCGTCGAGAAGGCGCTGAAGGATGCCGAGAAGGAGATCGGCGCTCCGGCGAAGATCACCTCCTATCTGCGCTTCGCGCTGGGCGAAGGCATCGAGAAGGAAACGACCGATTTCGCGGCGGAAGTCGCGGCCGCGGTCAAGAAATAGCTCCGATCCGAGGGGAGCGCGCGGCGTTTCCTTAAGGTGACGAGCTCACGAGCTCAGGCGACTCGGCCGGATGTCCGCATGGATACCCGGCCGATTTCTTGCGCGGTATCGATAAAGGCCCTGAGCTTCGGCGCCATCGACGCGCGGCGCGGGAAATAAAGGAAGAGGCCAGGCTCCTCGATCGCCGTCTGCGGCAGCATCTGGACGAGGCGCCCGGCGGCAAGGTCGGCGCGCACCAGCGGCTCGAAGACGTAGGCGAGCCCGACGCCGGCCAGCGCCAGATCGACGGCGCCAAGCGAATCCGTGACGACGGTCGTGCCGCGCGTCTCGACAACGACATCCTTGCCGTTGTCGTTCAGATCCCAGCGGTAAAGCGCGCCTGACCGAACCAGCCGGTAGCCGATGCAGTTGTGATTGGCGAGATCGGCCACGTCGCGCGGACGCCCGCGCTTTGCGACATAGGCGGGAGAAGCAACGATCACGGCTTTGAACGGTGGCGTCATCCTGACGGTGACCATGTCCTGCGCGATCATTTCACCCAGCCGGATGCCGGCGTCAAACCCTTCCCCGACGATATCGATGAGTCCCTGATCAGCAACGATCTCGACCGTCACCTCGGGATAGCGTTCCGCCATCGCCGCGACCACCGGCGTCACCGCCAGGGGGATCGCTATATTGGAGGCGTTGATCCTTAGCAGGCCGGCGGGCCTTCCCTTCACGCCTCGAATGCGGTCCATCCGCTCGGCGATGTCCTGCAGGGCAGGGCCCGCAGTCTCCACCAGCGCTTTGCCTGCCTCGGTCAGCGAGACGCTGCGCGTCGTGCGCGCAAAGAGCGGCTGGCCGATGCGCTCCTCCACCAGCCGCACCGCATGGCTGACGGCAGACGGGCTCATGCCCAGCTCAGCCGCGGCAAGCGCGAAGCCGCCGCGTCGGGCCACGGCGACAATGACCGGAAGGTGTGTGAGCAGATCGCGATCCATTCATGAATGATATCGCACAGTTTTTGCGAACAATGCAATCTTATCGATGCCCCTGAGCCGGCTCATATTGGCTTCAACACATCGGCGGCGGGCTGATGGCCAAGGAGAGACCAAATGAACGCGTTGAGACATGTAACTTTTGCCGCAGGAATGGTGCTGGCGCCGGTCGATGCCGGCGGTGCCGAACCGGCCGGCTGGCAGGCCCTTGCCGACGAGCGTGCCGTCATCCGCATCGCCGACGCCATCGACCGCGCGGTGGATGCGCAGGACTGGAAGCTGGCGCGCAGCTATTTCGCCGAGCGTGTCACCGCCGATTTCAGCAGCCTGTCCGGCCAGCCCGCGGCCAACATCGCGTCCGACGACCTGATCGGCGCCTGGGCGGGCAACCTCAAGGGCAGCAAGACCAGCCTGCATCTGCGCACCAACCATCAGGTCGTGTTCGAAGCCGATGCCGCGACTGTCCGCTCCAATGGCTATGCCTGGAACCGGATGGAAGGCAATGGCGATCCGCTCTGGGAAGTCTGGGGCATCTACGAGCACCACCTGACGCGCTCGGCTTCCGGCTGGAAGGTCGACGGCTTCACCTTCCGCATGACGCATGAGCGCGGCAATCCCTGGGTCAAGGCCACCCCCGGCCAGTGACCGGCAGGAAATCAGTTCAGAATCGGGAGACCACCACCATGACCATGACCTATTACACGCTTGGCAACAGCGGCCTGCGCGTCAGCCGGCTGGCGCTCGGTACCATGACCTTCGGCACCGAATGGGGCTGGGGCGCGGACAGGGACACAGCCCGCGCGATATTCGACGCCTATGCCGAAGCGGGCGGCAATTTCTTCGACACGGCCGACCTCTATACTGGCGGTACCGCCGAGACCTGGCTCGGCGAGTTCGTCGCCGAGCGCGGCCTGCGCGATAAGGCGGTGATCGCCACAAAATTCACCATGAATTCCGAGGCCGGCAATCCGAATGCCGGCGGCAACGGCCGCAAGAACATTATGCGGGCCGTGGACGCCTCGCTGAAACGGCTCGGCACTGACTATATCGACCTTTATCTTCTGCATGTCTGGGACAGGATTACCCCGGCTGAGGAGGTGCTGCGCACGCTGGACGACCTCGTTCGCGCCGGCAAGGTGCGCCATATCGGCCTCTCCGACGTGCCGGCCTGGTATGCCGGCCGCGCCCAGGCGATCGCCGAACTGCGCGGCTACGAGCCGGTCTCGGCGCTGCAGCTCGAATATTCGCTCGCCGAGCGCGCCATCGAACATGAATATGTGCCTTTCGGCACCCGTCATGGCGCCGGCATCATGGTGTGGAGCCCGCTGGCCAGCGGGCTGCTCAGCGGCAAATACAAGCCGACGCAAGCCGGAAGGGCCGGGCGGCTCGACGGTTTCCGCAACACCACGCATCCCGGCTTCCAGAAGTTCAGCGACCGCAACTGGGCGATCGTGGCGGAACTCGAGAAGGTGGCGGCCGAGCTCGGCCGCAGCATGGCCCAGGTTGCGCTCAACTGGGTGGCGACGCAGCCAGGCATCGCTTCCGTCATCCTTGGAGCGACGAAGCTCACTCAGCTGCAGGACAATCTCGGCGCGCTCGATTTTTCGATTCCCGCCGAGCTTCGGGCGCGGCTGGAAAAGGTCAGCGCCATGCCGGCGCCGTTCCCGCATTCCTATTTCGGCTCCGAGATCCAGGTCCGGGTGACCGGCGGCGCCGTGACCGGCGACAAGCCGGCCGGTTATTCGCCCGCGGTCATGATCGAAGGCGAGGCGGTCAGCGTCTCCAGCCGTTGATCAAAGAGGCGGCAACTGACCGAAAAAGCCTGGAATTTTGCACGAGGGCGCGGCGTGACATCGCCGCGCCCTTCGTGTATCGGGTCAACCCGTCATGACAGCATCGCCGGATGAAACGGGGGCGGTTTTGCCTCCAAAATTGTCGCGCCGAGATATTCGAGGAATGAGATGACGGTGAAGCCCCTCTATCGACGTGTCGTGCTGAAGGCTTCCGGCGAAGCGTTGATGGGCGAGCAGCATTTCGGCATCGATGTCTCCGTTGTCGACCGCATCGCCGCCGACATTGCCGAGGCGCGCGCGCTGGGCGTCGAAGTGGGTGTCGTCATCGGCGGCGGCAACATTTTTCGGGGCGTGGCTGTGGCCTCGAAAGGCGGCGACCGGGTCACCGGCGATCACATGGGCATGCTCGCCACCGTCATCAACTCGCTGGCGCTGCGCACCTCGCTCAACAAGATCGGCGTCGATGCCGTTGTGCTTTCGGCGATCGCAATGCCGGAACTTTGCGAGAGCTTTTCCCAACGCCAGGCGACAGCCTATATGAACCAGGGCAAGGTGGTCATTTTCGCCGGCGGCACCGGCAATCCGTTCTTCACCACCGATTCGGCCGCGGCCCTGCGCGCCGCCGAGATCGGCGCCGATGCGCTGTTCAAAGGCACGCAAGTCGACGGGGTCTATTCGGCCGACCCCAAGAAGGACCCGAACGCGGTCCGTTTCGACCGCATCAGCCACGCCGAAGTCATCAAACGCGGGCTTGCGATCATGGACACAGCCGCGATTGCACTTGCGCGTGAAAACAACATTCCGATAATCGTCTATTCGATCCACGAAAAAGGTGGTTTCGGCGATATTCTAAGGGGCGGCGGCCATTGCACGGTCGTCGCGGACAAATAACCGAAGCCGGCATCCGTTGAACGGTACCGCGGACGGGACGACGGCATAAGCAGTGAACCCGGCGAACGGGTCGAGGAGATGATCATGAGTGGCGAGTTCGAAGATCTGAAGCGACGCATGGACGGGGCGATCGCCGCCTTCAAGCACGACTTGGCGTCGCTGCGCACCGGCCGAGCCTCCAGCAACCTGCTCGACGCCGTCCAGGTCCAGGCCTACGGCACGACGATGCCGATCAACCAGGTGGCCAACGTGACGGTGCCGGAGCCGCGCATGATTTCGGTCTCGGTCTGGGACAAGTCGATGGTCAGCGCGGTCGACCGCGCTATCCGCGAAGCCAATCTGGGCTTCAATCCGATCGTCGACGGCACCAATCTCAGGATCCCGCTGCCGGAACTCAATGAGCAGCGCCGCAAGGAACTGGTCAAGATCTCGCATGGCTATGCCGAGAACGCACGCGTCGCGGTGCGCCATGTCCGCCGCGACGGCATGGATTTCCTCAAGAAGGCTGAGAAGGACGGCACCATCAGCGAGGACGATCAGCGCAAGCGGTCCGACCAGGTCCAGAAGCTGACCGACGAGATGATCAGCACCATCGATCACCTGCTTTCCGATAAGGAAGCTGAAATCATGCAGGTTTAGGGTCGGGATTTTCCGGCTCGAAAGCGAGACTATGGCAACGCCCGCGCATGTCGCGATCATCATGGATGGAAACGGACGCTGGGCCAAGGCGCGCGGCTTGCCGCGCCTTGCGGGACACCGCGCCGGCGTTGAGGCCCTGCGCAAGACGGTCCGCGCCGCACCCGAGCTCGGCATCTCCTATCTGACGGTCTACGCATTTTCATCGGAGAACTGGTCGCGGCCGAAATCCGAGGTCAGCGACCTCATGGGGCTTTTGAAGCTGTTCATCCGCCGCGATCTTGCCGAACTGCATCAGAACGGTGTGCGGGTGAGGGTGATCGGCGACAAAGAGGGGCTGCAGCCCGATATCCGGGGGCTGCTGCAGGAGGCCGAATCGCTGACCGCCGGCAATGAGGCGCTGACACTGGTCATCGCCTTCAATTACGGCGGCCGCGACGAGATCGTGCGCACAGCGCGCAAGCTGGCGGAGGCCGTCGCGCGCGGCGACATGGCGAGCGAGGCGATCACGGCCGAAAGTTTTGCCGCATCGCTCGACACAAAGGGCATTCCCGATCCCGAGCTGGTGATCAGGACCAGCGGCGAGCTCAGGCTGTCGAACTTCCTTCTCTGGCAGGCTGCCTATAGCGAGCTCGTTTTCCTGCCTTGCTATTGGCCGGACTTCAGCCGCGAGCACCTGGCCGACGCCTTGCGCGACTTTGCCGGCCGTGAAAGACGTTTTGGCGGGCTCGCCGCCCGTGATGTCGCGCTTTAGGCGCCGCACCCATGAGCAACCTCCAGCAGCGCCTCATCTCGGCAATCGTGATGGCGGCTCTGACGCTTGCGCTCACCTGGCTCGGCGGATTGCCGTTCCGGCTGTTCTGCGCCGCAATAGCGGCGCTGATCTTCTATGAATGGACGCGCATGGCGCGCGCCGGGAACGGCGCGGCGCTCGGCTTCCTGCCCGAAGTACTGATTCTGATCTTCGTCGGCGCCCTGATCGCCGGCCTGCCGGCCTTGTGGCTGCTGCTCCTCGTCGCGATCCTGGTGGCGGTCGCGGCCATTGTCGCTCGGACCAAGGGGGCCGCGCCGTGGGAAGCCTCGGGGGTGGCCTACGCAGCACTATCCGGCTTTTCGCTCGCCTATCTCCGTGACGACAGTCATTCCGGGCTGATTGCGATTCTCTTCCTGTTCGCCGTGGTCTGGGCAACCGACATAGCTGCCTATTTCGTCGGCCGCGCGGTCGGCGGCCCGAAGCTCGCGCCGTCAATCTCGCCCGGCAAGACGCAGAGCGGCGCGCTGGGCGGCGCCGTCGGCGGCGTTATCGCCGGAGTTTTGCTCGCAATCGCGGCCGGCGCCGGCAATCTCGTTCAGCTTGGCCTGGTGGCGCTTGCTCTGTCGATCGTTTCGCAAGCCGGCGACCTGTTCGAATCATGGGTCAAGCGCCGGCACGGCGCCAAGGATTCGAGCAATCTCATTCCCGGCCATGGCGGCGTCATGGACAGGGTGGACGGGCTTGTCGCGGCCGCGTTCGCACTGTACGTCATGGGCTGGGTCGCGGCGGGCGCCGAGCATCCGGCATTGGGGCTTTTTCCAAACTGAACGACACAGCAGTAAGGCGAAAAATGGCGCGCGCCACCGATTCGCCCGGATTGATGCCACAGTCGCGGTGGAATGTCGCTCGCGGGCGAATTTGAGGGCATGACTTGAACGACATCTTTCACGCGGTTTTCAGTACACAAGGCTTCGTCCTTGGCACGCTCGTGCCGTTTTTGTTCGTGCTGACCGTCGTCGTGTTCGTCCACGAGATGGGCCACTATCTGATCGGCCGCTGGTGCGGCATCGGCGTGAAGGCTTTTTCCATCGGTTTCGGCCCCGAGCTCTTCGGTTTTTACGACCGCCGCGGCACGCGCTGGAAGCTTTGCGCCATTCCGCTTGGCGGCTACGTCAAATTCGTCGGCGACATGAATGCGACGTCGAGCCAGCCGAGCACGCAAGAGCTCGAATCGCTGACGGATGCCGAGCGCGAGGTCGCCTTCCACACGCAACCGATCTGGAAGCGCGCCGCTACCGTCGTTGCGGGGCCGTTGTTCAATTTCCTGCTGACGATCGCCGTGTTTGCGGTGCTGTTTTCCCTCTATGGCCGTCCGGTCCTGGAGCCGATGGTGGCCGAGGTGACCGCCGGCAGCCCGGCGGAAAAAGCCGGAATCCGGCCGGGCGACCGATTCGTCAAAGTCGATGGCAGCAAAGTAGAGACCTTCGCCGACGTGCAGCGGCTGGTTTCAGGCCGGGCTGGCGACGCCATCACCTTCACCATGCTGCGCGACGGCAAGGAAATCGACGTTACGGCCGCGCCGGAGCCCATGGAGCAACAGGATGCGCTGGGCAACAAGGTCAAGGTCGCGGTCATCGGCGTCGTCAACAACGCCGAGCTCGGCCAGCCGCGGCTGATCTCCTACACGCCGGCCGGCGCCGTGGTGGCGGCGGTCGAGGAAACCGGGCACGTGATCGAGCGCACCGGCCAGTTCCTGCAGCGCTTTGCGCTTGGACGCGAGGACAAATGCCAGTTGGGCGGTCCGATCAAGATCGCGAAGATGTCGGGCCAGGCAGCCAAGCTCGGCTTCGAGTGGCTGGTGCAGCTTGTTGCATTTCTGTCAGTCGGAATAGGATTTCTCAATCTCCTGCCGATTCCCCCTCTCGACGGCGGCCACCTGTTGTTCTACGGCGTGGAGGCCGTCATCAGGCGGCCCGTTTCGGAGCGAACGATGGAGATGGCCTACCGGACCGGGTTGTTCCTGGTCCTCGGATTCATGGGCTTCGTATTTTGGAACGATCTGTTTGGATGCTGAAATCATGAAGAAATTTGGCTTCAGCTTCGGTCATATTGAGATGCCGTTTACCATGCGTGGGGATATGCGTGACGCGAAAGCCACGCGGTACGGTTAAGTAAATACAAATTAACCGGGAGCCTTGCGTGTAGGGAAAATCCGGTTAATACGGT
The DNA here is from genome assembly GCF_020165215.1 of Mesorhizobium sp. CA15. Classification (NCBI taxonomy): domain Bacteria; kingdom Pseudomonadati; phylum Pseudomonadota; class Alphaproteobacteria; order Hyphomicrobiales; family Phyllobacteriaceae; genus Mesorhizobium; species Mesorhizobium sp. CA15. The sequence continues at coordinate 236,147 of NZ_JAIUHQ010000001.1, read as the reverse complement.
AAGGGAAAATACCGCACGTCCGGTTTTCTCGCCGTGGGGACTACGAGAAAAAGGTACAAAAGCCCGATGAAGGCAGCATCCAAGTTTCTGAGCGCCGCTTCCGCGGCGGCTTTGTCCGCCGCTCTGGTCGTGCCAAGCGCGCTCGCAGTGCAGTTCGCCGCCACGTCGGTGGCCGAGGCCGCGGTCATCTCGCGTGTCGAGGTCAGCGGCAATCAGCGCGTCGATGCGGAAACCATCCGCAATTACATTTCGATCAAGCCGGGCAAGCCTTTCTCCAGCTCCGATATCGACGACGCCGTCAAGGCGCTGTTCGGCACGGGGCTGTTCTCGGACGTTCAGATCAACCAGGTCGGTTCGAGCCTGGTCGTCAAGGTTTCCGAATACAAGGTCGTCAACCAGGTCTTGTTCCAGGGCAACAAGAAGATCAAGGACAACGCGCTTCAGATGGGTATCCAGCTGAAGCCGCGTGCAACCTTCTCGCAGCAGGCGCTGGACGCCGATGTCGAGGCGATCAAGACGGCTTACAAGCGCATTGGCCGCGACGACGCCGCGGTGACCACGCAGGTCATGGATCTCGGCGACAATCGCGTGAACGTTGTCTTCAACATCAACGAAGGCGGCCGCACCCAGATCGCGGCGATCAACTTCGTCGGCAACCACGCTTATTCCAGCCGCCGCCTGTCGGACGTCATCAACACCAAGCGCTCGTCCTGGCTGTCCTTCGTGCTGCGCGATGACGTCTATGACGAGGACAAGCTGCGCGCCGACCAGGAGCTGCTGCGCCGCTTCTACTACAATCACGGCTATGCCGACTTCCAGGTTGTCTCGGCCGTCGGCGAGCTTGACGACGCCACCAACAAATACACGGTCACCATCACCGTGCAGGAAGGCGATCGCTATACGTTCGGCGACGTCAGCGTGGAAAGCACCATCCCTGAAGTCGATTCGAAGTCGCTGGAATCGGCGGTCGAAACCCACAAGGGCGACGTCTACAATGCCAAGGACGTCGAGGATTCGATCGTCGCGTTGACCGAGAAGGTCGCGGGTTCGGGCTATGCCTTCGCCCAGGTGACGCCGCGCGGCGATCGCAATTTCGAGAACCACACCATTTCGGTCGTCTACACCATCGACCAGGGCACCAAGGCCTATGTCGAGCGCATCGAAATCCGCGGCAACGACCGCACGCGCGACTATGTCATCCGTCGCGAATTCGATGTCAGCGAAGGCGATGCCTTCAACCAGGTTCTCATCCAGCGCGCGAAGAAGCGGCTGGAAGCCCTTGATTATTTCCAGTCTGTCGACATTTCGACCGTCCCCGGCTCGGCGCCGGACCAGGTCGTGCTGGTGGTCACCGTGGTCGAGAAGTCGACCGGCGAATTCTCGATCGGCGCTGGTTATTCGACTGGCGGCGACACGCCCGGCCCGTCGATCGAAGGCTCGATCACCGAGCGTAACTTCCTCGGGCGCGGCCAGTACATCAAGCTGTCGGCCGGCGGCGGCAGGCATTCGCGCGACTATGCCATTTCGTTCACCGAGCCTTACTTCCTCGGCCGGCGTATTGCGGCGGGCTTCGATATTTACAAGTCCACCCGCGAATACGATCACTACGACACAGACACAACTGGCGCGACTATCCGCTTCGGCCTGCCGATCACCGACAACGTTTCGACGCAGCTGGCGTACAATATCTCGCAAGAGAAGTATTCGATTGCTGATAACTGTCTGACAGGCGGCGTGTATGTTCCTGGCAGCCCATGCACGATCTCTCCGGCCATTATTGAGGGTGTCGGCGAGAGCCCTTGGCTAAAGTCATCGGTCAGTTTGGGCTTGGTCTACAACACCATCGATGACATGAAGAACCCGCATGAGGGTCTCTACGTCACTGGTGTAACCGAAGTTGCTGGTCTCGGCGGCGATGCTAAGTGGGTCAAAGTGACCGGGCGTGCAAGCGTGTATCAGACGTTGTCGGAGCAGCTCGACCTTGTCGGCCTCGTTTCTGGCGGCGCAGGCTACATTGCGGGCTATGGCGACAACGGTCTGCGTATCTTCGACCAGTTCCAAAGCAACGATCGCATGATCCGCGGCTTTGAGTATGGCGGCATCGGCCCTGTGGACCCGCTCACGGGCGATCATCTCGGCGGCACGACCTATTTCAATGCGTCGGCCGAAGCGCAGTTCCCGCTGCCTGTCATTCCAGAAAGCTTCGGCTTGCGTGGTGCCGTGTTTGCCGATGCGGCAACGCTTTACGGAACCAAGATTACTTCGGTTGCGCAGGAATCGACGGACATGAAGCTACGCGCCTCGGTCGGTGTCGGCCTGATGTGGGCTTCGCCGTTCGGCCCGATCCGCATCGACTATGCGATCCCGGTCAAGAAAGAGTCGACCGACGACGTGCAGGAATTCAACTTCGGTATCGCGACCCGCTTCTAACTTTGTGGTTGCGATGGTTCCGGGCCGGATGACGGCCCGGAGTGGACCGATCCAACCCAGCTGGATATTACTTCTGGAATGACCGATCCGGTGTTCTTCGCGCCTTCACGCCGGTACACGGCTGGCGAGGTCGCGAATCTGACCGGCGCCAGCCTGTTCGATTCCGATCAGGCCGAAATTGCCATCGAGGCGCTGGCTCCCGCCAACGAGGGTGGCAACGGCGCGCTCGTCTTTGTCGACGGCAAGCGCAATTTCGCCTTGATGCCGTCGCTCAGGGCGGCCGCGGTGCTATGCCCCGCCGATTTCGCCAGCAAGGCGCCGCCGGGCATCGCGGTGCTCATGCATCCGCGCCCGCAGCAAGCTTTCGCGATGGTCGGGCGCCTGTTGTTTCCGCAGGCTGCGACTCCGGGGCCATTGACCGGAGAAACCGGCATATCGCCCCATGCGTTTATCGATCCATCCGCGCACATCGAGGACGGGGCGATCGTAGAGGCGGGCGCCGTGATCGGTCCCGGCGTATCCATCGGCAGCGGCACGGTCGTTGCGCCCCACGCCGTTGTCGGCCGTTCCTGCCAGATCGGCCGCGACGGCTTCATCGGCCCCGGCGTCAGCATTCAATATGCGCTTATCGGCAACCGCGTCATCATCCATGGCGGCGCCAGGATCGGCCAGGATGGTTTCGGCTTCGTCGGCGGCGCCAAAGGGCCTGAACGCGTGCCGCAGATCGGCCGCGTCATCATCCAGGACGATGTCGAAGTGGGCTCCAATTCGACCGTCGACCGCGGCGCGATGTCCGACACCGTCATCGGCCAGGGCACCAAGATCGACAATCTGGTGCAGATCGCCCACAATGTTCGCATCGGCCGCAATTGCATTATAGCCGGGCTTTCGGGTATTTCCGGTTCCGTCGTCGTCGGCGACAACGTCACCATGGGCGGCGGTGTCGGCCTCGCCGATCATCTGACCATCGGGCCAGGAGCCAAGCTTGCTGCGAGAAGTGGATTCATGAACAACGTGCCGGCAGGCGAGGTCTGGGGAGGTTACCCGGCGCAACCCATGGCGGAAGCCATGCGTGAGATAGCGATGCTGCGCAGGATGGCCAGGACGCGCAAGCAAGGCGACGGAAATGGCTGATACGGTGGCAACAACACTCGACGCGGTCGACATCATGGGGCTTATGAAGCTCCTGCCGCATCGCTATCCATTCCTGCTGATCGATCGCATCGTCGACATAGACGGCGACGAGTCCGCCGTCGGCATCAAGAACGTGACCATCAACGAGCCGCATTTCCAGGGCCATTTTCCCCAGCAGCCGGTCATGCCCGGCGTGCTCATCATCGAGGCCATGGCCCAGACCGCGGGCGCGATCTGCATTCGCAGCCTCAACACCGAGAAGCCGTCGCTGGTTTATTTCATGACCATCGACAACGCGAAATTCCGCAAGCCGGTCGTTCCAGGCGATCAGCTCAGGATCCACGTCAAAAAAATCAAGAAACGCGGCAACCTGCTGAAATTCGCCTGCGAGGCGATGGTTGACGGCGCGAAAGCCGCCGAAGCCGAGGTTTCGGCCATGATGGTTACCGGCTGACGGTTCGAAATGCTCATGAAAGTCGCGACATCCATTCATCCTTCCTCGGTCGTCGAAGAAGGAGCCAGGCTCGGCGAAGGCGTACGCATCGGACCCTTCTGCCATGTCAGCGCCGATTCGATCATCGGCGACCGCGTCGAACTGGTCAGCCATGTGTCGGTGATGGGCGCCACGTCCATCGGGGCGGGGACAAAGGTCTATCCAATGGCGACGCTAGGCGCGCCGCCGCAAAACACCAAGCACAAGGGCGGTCGCACCACTCTGGTCATCGGAGCGAACTGCACCATTCGTGAAGGCGTCACAATGCATGTCGGCACCGACACCAGCCGTGGCGAGACGACTGTCGGCGACAACGGCAACTTCCTAGCCTACGCCCACATTGCCCATGATTGCGTCGTCGGCAAGAATGCCACCTTCGCCAATGGCGCGACGCTGGGCGGACATTGCGAGATCGGCGACAACGTCTATATCGGCGGCCTGACCGCCGTTCATCAATTCGTGCGCCTCGGCGACAATGTTTTCATCGGCGGCTGCGCGGCGGTCGTTGGCGACGTCATTCCTTATGCCATCGCCGCCGGCAACCGCGCCAAGCTGCGTGGCCTGAACATCATAGGGCTCAAGCGCTCCGGCCTGCCGCGTTCCGAAATCTACCTGCTGCGCAAGGCTTATAGGACGATCTTCGATCGTTCCCGCACCGTCGGTGAGAATGTGGAACTCGCCAAGGCCGAGTTCGCCGGGTCGCCAACGGCCATGAAGATCATCGATTTCATCACAAGTCGCGGCAAACGGCACTTTGCCGTCCCATCGCTCAAGGGCGACGGCGACGACGACAGCGGCGATGACGAGGGCTGAGCCGGCCAAGGCAGGGCTCGTACTCGCGCCGGGCTCCAGGGTCGGCATCATCGCCGGTGGGGGCAGCCTGCCCGTCGAGGTTGCCGATGGTCTGCTCAAGCAAGGTTTTGTGCCCTTCGTGATCATCGCCGAGGGTGAGGTCGACCGCGAGGCGGACTTTTCCGCCTACGAGCGGCAGACGCTGGCACTGGAAGATATCGGCCTGCTGCTTCCCTTGTTGAAGCGCAATGGGATCACGCATCTCGTTCTTGCCGGCGAAATCAAGCGCAGGCCGCGTTTGAGCAAAATTCGACCGACACTTGGCTTGCTGGCCATAATACCTTCCGTGACCAGAGCGCTGAGACGCGGCGACGACGGCTTGCTGAAAGTGTTGACCCGAAGCCTTGAAGATCGGGGCATTGCGGTGGTCGGCGCGCATGAGGTCGTTCCCGAACTGACGGCCGGCGAAGGCACGTTGACGGCGGCTCATCCAAATCAATCGGACTGGCGCGACATCAAAGCCGGGCGCGCCGCCGCCAAAGCCATTGGCGCGCTCGATATCGGCCAGGCGGCGATTGCGATAGGAGGTCGAGCCATCGCGCTGGAAGGCATCGAGGGCACTGCCGGCCTGCTCGACAGAACGCGGGAATTGCGCAGCCACGGCAGGCTGGCCGGCAAGGCGCGCGGCGTACTGGTCAAATGCGCCAAGCCTGGGCAGGAGCTGCGCGCCGACTTGCCCTCCATCGGCCCGCAGACGATCGAAGCCGCACACGCCGCCGGGCTGGCCGGCATTGCGCTGGAAGCCGGCCACGCCCTAATTCTCGAAGGTCCGGAAACGCTGGCGCGCGCCAATGCTCTCGGCCTGTTCATCATCGGCCTGCCCGCCATGGAGGCGTCCAATGGGGAGCCGGCTAATGGTCGCTGACAAGCCGCTCAAGCTCGCGATGGTCGCCGGCGAGGAATCCGGCGATCTGCTTGGCGCCGACATCGTGCGGGCGCTCGAGCGCACGACGGGCCGCAAGGTGCAGCTCGTCGGCATTGGTGGCCGCCACCTGCAGCAACTGGGGCTGACCCCACTCTTCGATGGCGGCGAGATCGCGCTGATGGGCTTCAGCGCGGTGCTGCGCGACCTGCCGCGGCTGATGCGCCGCATCAGCCAGACGGCGGCGATGATCGCGGCCGAGCGGCCCGATTGCCTGATCACCATCGACAGTCCGGACTTTTCGCTGCGTGTCGCAAAGAAGATCCGCGCAACGGCACCGGCCATTCCGATCGTCCATTATGTCTGCCCGAGCGTATGGGCCTGGCGGCCGGGCAGGGCGGTGGCGATGAAGCCCTATGTCGATCACATCCTCTGTATCCTGCCGTTCGAGGTGAAGGCGCTCGCTCGTCTTGGCGGACCGCCGGGCACTTATGTCGGCCACCGGTTGACGCAGGATCCGGGCGTGCTTGGCGCCGCCAAGGCGCAGAGCCAGCCGCGCGATCTCGCCGACGACCGCGTCAAGACGGTGCTGGTGCTGCCCGGCTCGCGCCGCGGCGAGGTGCGGCGGCTGATCGAGCCCTTCGGCAAGGCGATGTCGGCGCTGCGCCAGCGCGGCCACCGCCTGCGCTTGCTGTTGCCGACGGTGCCGCATGTCGCCGAGCTGGTGAAGGCCTCGGTCGCGAGCTGGGACGACAAGCCGGAAATCATCACCGAGCCGGACCGCAAATGGCAGGCCTTCGGCAAGGCCGACGCGGCGTTGATCGCGTCTGGGACGGTTTCGCTGGAACTGGCGCTCGCGGGCGTTCCGATGGTTTCCTGCTACAAGCTCGACCCGATCGCGCGCCAGCTTCTGCAGCATATGGTGACGACGTGGTCGGCGCTGCTGCCCAATTTGATATCCGATCGCGCGCTGGTGCCGGAATTCTACGATCAGTATGTCCGGCCGGAGAACCTGGCGCGGCAGCTGGAAGCCCTGTTTGCCGACACCGGCATGCGCGCCTGGCAAAAGGCGGGCTTTGCCGAGATTGCCCGGCGCATGGCGACCGATCGGCCCTCGGGCGAGATCGCCGCCGAGGTGGTGATGGGGTGCATAAAGAGAGTGAATAGGGAGTAGCGAATAGCGAATAGGGCTGTGTCGGCTTCGCCCGTTTCCCCTATTCGCTACTTGCTATTTCGCTATTCGCTCAATTACCTTTTCGCAATCGGCACGTAATCGCGTTCCGTAGCGCCGGTGTAGAGCTGGCGCGGCCGGCCGATCTTCTGGTGCGGATCCTCGATCATTTCCTTCCACTGCGCGATCCAGCCGACGGTGCGGGCGACCGCGAACAGCACGGTGAACATCGTGGTGGGGAAGCCCAGCGCCTTCAGCGTGATGCCGGAATAGAAGTCGACATTCGGATAGAGCTTCTTTTCGATGAAATACTCGTCGGTCAGCGCGATCTTTTCCAGCTCCATCGCGATGTCGAGCAGAGGATCGTCCTTGATGCCGAGCTCGCCCAGCACCTCATGCGCGGTCTTCTGCATGATCTTGGCGCGCGGATCGTAGTTCTTGTAGACGCGGTGGCCGAAGCCCATCAGCCGGAACGGGTCGTTCTTGTCCTTGGCGCGGGCGATGAACTCGGGGATGTGATCGACATGGCCGATCTCGCCCAGCATGTTGAGGGCCGCTTCGTTGGCGCCGCCATGCGCCGGACCCCACAGGCAGGCGATGCCGGCGGCGATGCAGGCGAACGGGTTGGCGCCCGACGAGCCGGCTAGGCGCACTGTCGAGGTCGAAGCGTTCTGCTCGTGGTCGGCGTGCAGGATGAAGATGCGGTCCATGGCGCGCGCCAGCACCGGATTGATCTTGTATTCCTCGCACGGCACGGCAAAGCACATGTGCAGGAAGTTGGCCGCGAAGCCGAGATCGTTCTTCGGGTAAATGAAGGGTTGGCCGATATGGTACTTATAGGCCATCGCCGCGATCGTCGGCATCTTGGCGATCAGGCGCATGGAGGCGACCATGCGCTGATACGGGTCCGAGATGTCGGTCGAGTCGTGATAGAAGGCCGACAGCGCGCCGACCACGCCGCACATCACCGCCATCGGATGCGCGTCGCGGCGGAAGCCGGTGAAGAAGCGCGACATCTGCTCATGCACCATCGTGTGGCGCGTCACGCGATAGTCGAAGTCGTCCTTCTGCGCCTTGGTCGGCAATTCGCCGTAGAGCAATAGATAGCAGACCTCGAGGAAGTCGCCATGCTCGGCGAGCTGATCGATCGGGAAACCGCGATGCAGCAGGATGCCGGCATCGCCGTCGATGAAGGTGATCCCCGATTCGCAGCTTGCGGTTGAGGTGAAACCGGGATCGTAGGTGAAGGCGCCGGTGGTGCTGTAGAGCGAGCCGATGTCGATGACGTCCGGCCCGACCGTCCCGCTTCGCACCTTCAATTCGTGCGTCTTGCCGGCGAGCTCGAGCCTGGCGGCCGACTCGCGCGTTTTGCTGCCCGGTTCCGGTTTTGTCGCAGCTTCGCTCATTCTCAACTCCTTTTGTTCCTCATGCCGGCAAGGCAATTCCTGCAAACGACACGTCGAAGTCACCGGAATGCGCGAACTCGCCACCGCATTTTAGGAGGTGCGTGCCAGATTGGGCCAAGCCCAATGTTGCACTGCGAAACACACCTTTCAATGCCAATCTTCTTGGGCCAGCTCGCTCCTAATCGATTTGATCTCCAATGCGCGCAAGGCTTTCCTCGCGGCCCAGCACAGCAAGCACATCGAACACGCCTGGCGAGGTGCTGCGGCCGGTCAGCGCGGCTCTCAGGGGCTGCGCCACGGCGCCCAGCTTGTGCCCGCCGGCCTGCGCGAAGTCGCGGATCGAAGCCTCGGCCGAGGCGGCGTTCCAGTCGCCCTGAACAGAAGACAATGCGCCATGCGCGCCGCGCAGAATCGCGCGCGCATCCGCGTTGAGCAAGCCCGCCGCCTTCTCGTCCAGCGGCAACGGCCGCTCGACGAACAGGAACGCCGCGCCGTCGACCAGTTCCACAAGAGTTTTCGCCCGCTCCTTGAGGCCGGGCATAGCGGCAAGCAGTTGCGCCTTGCGCCGGTCATCGAGCTTTGCCGCGAGCGCCGGGCCGCCTTCGAGATATGGCAAGGTGGCGACGAAGATGTCAAACAGCGCCCGGTCGTCCATCTTGCGCATATGGATGCCGTTCAGCGCCTCGAGTTTGGCGAAGTCGAAGCGGGCCGCCCCCTTGTTGACGTCGCCGATGTCGAACCAGGCGATCATGTCCTTAATCGACATCACCTCGTCGTCGCCATGGCTCCAGCCGAGCCTGGCCAGATAGTTGAGCAGAGCCTCGGGCAGGTAGCCCATGGCGCGATATGCCTCGACGCCGAGCGCGCCGTGCCGCTTCGACAGCTTGGCGCCGTCGGCGCCGTGGATCAGCGGGATGTGCGACATCGATGGCACGTCCCAGCCCATGGCGTTGTAGATCACCGTCTGGCGCGCGGCATTGGTCAGGTGATCGTCGCCGCGGATGATGTGGGTGACGCCCATGTCGTGATCGTCGACGACGACGGCATGCATGTAGGTCGGGACGCCATCGGAACGCAGGATGATGAAGTCGTCGAGATCCTTGTTGGGGAAGCGCACCTCGCCCTGCACGCGGTCGTTGACGATCGTCACGCCCTCGGTCGGCGCCTTGATGCGGATCGCGCCCTTGACGCCTGCCGGCGCCTCGGAGGGGCCGCGGTCGCGCCAATGGCCGTTGTAACGCGGCGGCAGGCCCTTGGCACGTGCGGCCTCGCGCATCGCCTCCAGCTCCGCCGGCGTCTCGTAGCTGTAATAGGCCTTGCCCATGCGCACGAGCTGCTCCGCCACCTCGCGGTGACGCGGCGCGCGCTCGAACTGCGAGACGGCGTCGCCATCCCAGGAGAGGCCAAGCCAGGTCAGCCCGTCGAGAATGGCAGCCGTGGCAGCTTCGGTGGAGCGCTCGCGATCGGTATCCTCGATGCGCAGCAGCATCGTGCCGCCGGTGTGCTTGGCATAGAGCCAGTTGAACAGCGCCGTGCGCGCCCCGCCGATATGCAGGTAACCTGTAGGCGAGGGGGCAAAACGGGTGACGACCTTGTCGGACATGGAACTCTCGAGGAAGCGCTGAAAAATGCATGTTTCGCGCAGACTTCCACGCGACCGGCGTTCATGTAGCATAGGCGGTCTGGGGCGCAAGGGGCAGACCCGATGGCTGGACGTGGCCGGGGCGTGAGGGAGGGCGGGGAAACGACAGCTGGCGTCAGCGAGCGCCTGATGTTTGCCCATGCCGCGCCTGCGGAAGAAGCGCCGGTTTCGCTTCCGGAACTCCGTCTACCAGCCGGGCTTCTGCCGCCCGGTGCCGGTGCGCTTCAGCCAGCCTCGTCAATAGACACCGTAGGCCGAATCCGCAAACAGCTTGGCCGCGCTTCGCTTCCTGCGTTGCGCCGAGGCATCGCCGTCGCCATGGAGATCGAGCTTGACCGTGGCGTGGGCTTCCTGCTGGTGCCGGTGTTCCTGGCAGCCGGCGTGATCTGTTACTTCTCGCTGAGCGCCGAGCCGGACCTCTACAGGCCGCTTGCGGCGGTCGCCCTGATGGCGGTCTGCGCGGCGGTCTCGCGTTCCCGGCACAGAACGCACCTTGTCTTCATGGCGGCGTTTTTCTGCGCCTTGGGCTTTCTTGCGGCCAAGGTGGAGACCTGGCGGATGGCGACCCCGATGCTGGGTTCCGAAATCCAGACACGGCTGACGGGCCGCCTCGTCACCGCCGAGGCGATGGCCAACGGCCGTGTCCGGCTCACCATAGATCTGATATCCACGGAGCGTCCGAAGCTGCGCTACGCGCCGGACCGCATCAGGCTGTCGGCGCGCAGGATCCCGTCCGACATGTCGGCCGGGTCGATGCTGACCGGCTATGCCAAGCTGCTGCCGCCGACAGGTCCTGTTCGGCCGGACAGCTACGACTTTTCCTTCGACAGCTATTTTGCCGGCATAGGCGCCAGCGGCTTTTTCCTGGGCGATCCGAAACTTGTCGCGCCGACCCCGAGTGCGCCAACGGAGGTGCCGTTTGGCGCGCGCGTGGCATCGGCCATAGAAAATGCTCGCGAGGGGATTGCCGACCACATCAGGAGCAGCATCGGCGGTTCCGAGGGCGAGATCGCGGCGGCGCTGATCGTCGGCGTTCGTGCTGGCATTCCGGAAGCCATCAACGAGTCGATGCGACGCACCGGCATCTACCACATCATTTCGATCTCCGGCCTGCATATGGCGCTGGTCGCCGGCACGATCATGGTGCTTTTGCGCGGCGCCTTCGCGCTGTTTCCGGACTTCTCGTCGCGCCGGCCGGTGAAGAAATATGCCGCTGGCATCGCGCTGGCGTCGATCGCCGCCTATCTCGTGATCTCCGGCATCGTGGTGGCGGCCGAGCGAAGCTTCATCATGCTTGGCGTGATGCTGGTCGCCGTGCTTTTCGACCGCGCGGCGCTGACCATGCGCAACCTGGCGATCTCTGCCATCGCCGTCATCCTGGTCTCGCCGCATGAAGTGGTCGGCCCGAGCTTCCAGATGTCCTTCGCCGCCACCGCCGCCCTGGTCGGCGCCTATGCCGGCTTTGCCGACTATCGCGCCGGCAAAACGACCGCGCCGCCGGCAAAGCGTTCGTTTCTCGGGTTCTTATCGCGAAAACTGGCGATTGGAGCGGGTGGCGCCGCCGTGACGTCGCTCATCGCGGGCAGCGCAACATTGTTGTTTGCCATCTGGCACTTCCAGCGGGTGTCGCCGCTCAGCCTGCTGGCCAATCTGGCGGTCATGCCGATCGTCTCATTGGTCGTCATGCCGTTCGCCGTGCTGAGCGCGCTGGCCATGCCCTTCGGCTTAGACGGTCCCTTCCTCTTTGTCATGGGCAAAGGCCTGACGGCGATGATCGCCATTTCGGCATGGATTTCCGAGCGCTCACCGGTCGACGCCGTGGGGCTGATCTCGATCCAGTCGGTGCTGCTGGCGACGGTCGCGCTGGTCATCGCGACCATGGCTACCACCTGGCTGAGGCTTGCCGCCGTTCCTTTCGCGCTCGCTGCGCTGCTGGCCATTCCGCATGTCCGCACACCGGACGTGCTTATCTCGGAGGATGCGCATCTGGTGGCGATGCCGATCGGCGGCGGCGAGCTTGCCGTCAATCGCGAACGCTCCAACGAGTTCACCACCGACAATTGGAAACGGGCGCTGAAAGCCGAGGAGATCGTGCCGCCGGAAAGGTTCGCCAAAGATGCGCTGGACATTGCCGATCCCGTCGACCTGCCGCCCGGCTCGCCCTTCTATTGCAGCGGCGATCTCTGCATCGGTCGGCATCCTTCCGGCGCGATCGTCGCGCTCGCCGAGACCCGCGACACCGCCCGGCCGGCCTGCGGCTTCGCCGACCTCATCGTCATCAACGACGCCACGGCCTATAACCCGTGCCGCGATCCGCGTGTGCTCGTCGTCACCAAGCGGCAGCTGGCGCGCGACGGCAGCGCCGCCGTTTTCTTCGATCCGCAATCGGCAACCGCGCGGCCAACCGTCCGCTACGCGGTCGTAGAACCATACCGACCCTGGCACGAGCAGCGGAAATACACGCGCGAGGCGAGGGGACTGGCGCCCTATAAGCAGCCGGAAAAACCAGCCGCCGCACCGGCCCAATAGATTGTCGTCCGGGCGAAGAAGGCCGGGCAGTTCTGCTCAGTAGCGGCGGATAAGTCCGACGAGCTTGCCCTGAACCTTGACCCGATCCGGTCCGAAGATCCGGGTCTCATAGGCCGGGTTGGCGGCCTCGAGCGCGATCGAGGCACCCTTGCGGCGGAAACGCTTAAGCGTCGCCTCCTCATCGTCGACCAGCGCCACCACGATCTCGCCCGGGCTTGCGGTGTTGGCATTGCGGATGATGACGGTGTCGCCGTCGAAGATGCCGGCCTCGATCATCGAGTCGCCCTTGACCTCCAACGCGTAATGCTCGCCGCCCATGATCATGTCCGGCGGCACCGAGATCGAATGCGTCTGGTGCTGGATGGCGTCAATCGGCACGCCGGCGGCGATGCGGCCCATCACCGGAATGGATACGGCCGCCGCGGCCTCGTCGTCGTTGCTTGGCGTCGGGGTGCGCGATGGCGTCGTCGGCTTGACCTGGCGACTGAGATTGCCTTGGCCGCCCTGGATGATGCTCGGCGAAAACTTCTTCGCGGCATTCAGGCCAGGCGCGATCGAGTCGGGTAGGCGCAGCACTTCCAGCGCGCGCGCCCGGTTCGGCAGCCGGCGAATGAAGCCACGTTCCTCCAGCGCAGTGATCAGCCGGTGGATGCCGGACTTGGAGGCAAGGTCGAGCGCCTCCTTCATCTCATCGAATGATGGAGGAATCCCGCTCTCCTTCAGGCGTTCATGGATGAACATCAGGAGTTCATGTTGTTTGCGCGTCAGCATCGGCGGCCCCCACGGGTTCTGAAACCAGAATCAGAAAAACAAACCCAGAACAAACACTATCTGTTCCAGTTGTGTTCCGCAACCGTTTAAAGTTTAGTGAATTTGTTAAGGCTGCCGAAACAATGTCGCATCCGGTGACGGCCGGCTGCCCCTCCTGGGGCAGCGGCATTGATTTCGCTCGATTTTGGAGTTCCCCTTACGCTGAAATACAACCCGCCACGATCACGAAGCCGTGGTTGGCTCTACCGTAAGCGCGTGGCACCGTGAACGAAACGAACCCAAAATGCCAACCTTGGCGAAGTTCCGATCCGCAGTCTTCGCCGTCTATGGACCAGCTAACATAGGACCAAAGGTTCTTGCCCTGTCGCCGACGGTGGTGAGAAAACCCCCTTGGCCAGATCGAAATGGAGGCGGCAGCACAATGAGGGGAATTCCTGATCTCGCCGAAGTCGAGGCGATGGATGCCGCGGATCCGCTGCGCGCCATGCGCGATCGCTTCGTCTTGCCGGAAGACGTCATATACCTCGACGGCAATTCGCTGGGCGCTGCTTCGGTAGACGCCTTCAGCGAGATCGAGACTGCCGCGAGGCAGGAATGGGCGCGGGATCTCATCCGCGCCTGGAACACCGCCGGCTGGTTCGATATGCCCATCGAGCTGGGTGACCAGCTAGGACGGCTGATCGGCGCGAAACCCGGCCAGACGGTCGTTTGCGACACGACTTCGATCAACATCTACAAGGTCCTGCATGCGGCACTTGCAATGCGGCCCGAGCGTTCGGTGATCGTTGCCGAGGGCGACAGCTTTCCGACCGACCTCTACATGGCGGAAAGCGTCGCATCGACGCGGCTCGGCACGGTGCTGCGGCTCGAAGGCACCGATGCCCCGACGATTGAGGAACTGGTTGACGATCGCGTCGCGGTCATCCTGGTCAACCACGTCAACTACAAATCCGGCCGGCTGCGCGACATGGCGGCGCTCACCCGCAAGGCTCATGAAGCCGGTGCGCTGATCGTGTGGGACCTCTGCCACACGGCGGGTGCGCTGCCGGTGGATCTCGACGGCTCGAATGCCGATTTCGCTATTGGCTGCACCTACAAATATCTCAATGGCGGACCGGGCTCACCGGCCTTCATCTACGCCGCGAACCGCCACCACGGCGACATTCGCCAGCCGCTCAGCGGCTGGTGGGGCCATGCCCGGCCTTTCGCGTTCGAGCAGGGCTACGCCGCGGGCACGGGCATCCGGCGGTTCCTTTGCGGAACGCAACCGGTGCTGTCGATGCGCGCGCTGAAAGGCGCGCTGGATATGTGGAACGATGTCGACATCAGGGCCGTGCGGAGAAAAAGCGTCGCGTTGACGGACCTGTTCATCCGGCTTGTCGAAGCCAAATGCGGCGGCTTCGGTCTTGAGCTGGAGAGCCCGCGCTCAGGCGCAGAACGCGGCAGCCAGGTGTCGTTCGCCCATTCAAATGGCTACCAGGTGATGCGCGCCTTGATCGAGCGCGGCGTGATCGGCGATTTCCGCGCGCCATCCACCATTCGTTTCGGCTTCACGCCGCTCTATGTCGGCTACCGCGATGTCTGGGATGCGGTCGAGGTGCTGGAGGACATCCTGCGCACTGGCATCTGGCAAGACGCACGCTTTGCCGTCAAAACAACCGTTACCTGACTTTGAATCGGCGATGCCGAACAGATGATCTGATCGCGGAGATACCGTTGCTGGGACATCGTATTGTCGACTGGGATGACGCCTACGCAAATGGCGCCAATATCGCCGGCGGCGACCGCTGGCCGGCGGCGTGGGATGGGCCGGCGCGGGCATTCCGCGAAAGGCTGCTGTCAGAGGGCAGGGCGCGGCTCGATGTTGTCTACGGCGAAGCGCCGCGCAAGCGCTTCGACCTGTTTCTCCCGTCTGCGGCGCCAAGGGGGCTCGTCGTGTTCATCCACGGCGGCTATTGGATGGAGTCGGACAAGAGCTCCTGGTCGCATCTGGCTGGAGGCGCGCTCGGCCGCGGCTTTGCCGTCGCCATGCCCTCCTACACGCTGTGCCCGCAGACCAGGATCAGCGGCATAGTCGGCGAGGCCGCGGCAGCGATCGAGAAGGCGGCGGCCATGGTCGATGGTCCGCTGATGCTGACCGGGCACTCGGCCGGCGGGCATCTCGCCAGCCGAATGGTGACCACGGTCTCACCGCTATCATCCGATGTGGCGCGGCGCATACGCCAGGTCGTTTCGATTTCAGGCCTGCACGACCTTCGGCCGCTGATGTTCACAGCGCTGAACGAGACCCTGAACATCGACGAGCCGGAAGCGCGGAGCGAAAGCCCGGCATTGTTGCGGCCTCGACAGGGAGCCTGCATCACCTGCTGGGCCGGCGGCGGCGAGCGTGCGGAATTCCTGCGCCAGAGCGCGTTGCTCGCCAACATCTGGACCGGGCTCGGCGCCTCCACCCGTTCAGTGGTCGAGCCGGACCGACATCATTTCAACATTGTCGATGGCCTCGCCGACCCGGATCATCCCCTGACCCGTACGCTGGTGGACGAATAAGGGCTACGATCGACTTCGTCGACGTATCAGGATCGACTTCGTCGACGCCTAGCGCAGCATGAGCACGCTGCATTCAGCGCCGGCTTCCGCCGCCGGCGCAAAGGGCTCGCGCACGATCAGGCCGTTGGCGTCGGCGAGCATCCGCAGCATCGAGGAGTCCTGGATTCCGAAAGGCGTCGCGACCAAGGTGCCGGCGTCCTCGCGCACGACGGCGCGCACATAGTCCTGCCTAAGGTCGTTGGCCCGCATCGCGGTGCCAAGCCGGGCCGTTCGCATATCCTGATGGTGATCGCGGCCACCGAGCCGGGCAAGCAGCGGTTTCAGGAAGAGTTGCGAGCAGACAATGCTTGCCACCGGATTGCCGGGCAGGCCGATGCAGCGGATATGGCCAAGCCGGCCAAACATCAGTGGTTTGCCGGGGCGCATGGCGATTTTCCAGAAATCGAGCTGCATGCCTTCGCCGGTCAGCACGCTATGGACGAGGTCGTGGTCGCCGACTGAGGCGCCGCCGAGCGTGACGATGACATCGGCGTCCGCCTCGACCGCTTGCCGGACCAGCGCGGCAATCGCCTCCTGGCGGTCGGCGGCGATGCCGAGATCGAGCGCGAGCGCGCCGATCGACTGGGAGGCGGCGGCCACGCCGTAGGCATTCGAGGAAATGATCTGGTCGGGGCCGAGAGCGCTGCCCGGCGGCAGCAATTCGTCGCCGGTGGCGATGATCGCGACCAGCGGCCGGCGCACGACGTTCAGGGCTGGGTGGTTGGCCGAGGCCGCCAGCGAAAGGGCCGCTGCATCGAGGACGCGCCCCTTTTCGAGCAGCACGTCGCCCTGGCCGAAGTCGAGCCCGCGGCGGCGCACATTGCGTCCTTTCGCGGTCGGCTCGGTCAGCTCGATCCTGCCATTGCCGAGGTCGCGGACGTTTTCCTGGATGACGACGGTGTCGGCCCCTTCGGGCAACGGTGCCCCGGTGAAGATGCGCACCGCCTGGCCTTCCCCGACGGTTCCGGAGAAACCGCGCCCGGCAGGCGCCACGCCGATGACCTCGAGTAGCGCCGGCGCCGAGGCGACATCGCAGAAGCGCGCGACATAGCCGTCCATCGCGGAGGCATCGAAAGGTGGCTGCGTGCGCAGCGCGACCACCGGCTCGGCCAGCACGCGGCCCGCCGCGTCAGCCAGCGGAACGCGCTCGCCCGGCAGAGCCGTCACGCCGTCCAGCAGGCGTTCGAGCGCCTCGGTGACCGGAAGCAAGGCCATTATGAACCTGCCTTGTAGTCGCCTGATTTGCCACCGGTCTTCTCGACCAGCCGGACGCCGGAAATCACCATCCCGCGGTCCGCTGCCTTGGCCATGTCGTAGATGGTGAGGCAGGCGACTGAAGCGGCGGTTAGCGCCTCCATCTCCACGCCCGTCTTGCCGGTGACGCGGGCGAGCGCGGTGACCTTGAGACCTGGCAAGGAATGGTCCGGCTCGATCTCGACGCCAACTTTGGTCAGAAGCAGCGGATGGCAGAGCGGGATCAGTTCGTGCGTCTTCTTTGCGGCCATGATGCCGGCGATACGGGCAGTCCCCAATACGTCGCCTTTCTTGGCGTCGCCGGCCAGGATCATCTCCAGCGTTTCCGGCTGCATGGAGACGAACCCTTCAGCGACTGCCGTGCGCGTCGTCTCGGCCTTGTCGCCGACATCGACCATGTTGGCTTCGCCCTTGGCACCAAGATGGGTAAGGGAGGCCATCCTCAAACGGCCTCGGCACGCGCCTTGCCGGTGAGCAGCAGTTGCGTGGCGGCGGCCACGTCGGCCTGCCGCATCAGGCTCTCGCCGACCAGGAAGGTGCCGATCTTGCTCTTCTCCAGCCGGCGGCAGTCCTGATGCGTGAAGATGCCGCTCTCGCTGACCAGCAGCCGATCCGCCGGCACCATGGCCGCCAGCCGCTCCGAAACGTCGAGGCTGGTTTCGAAGGTTCTGAGGTCGCGGTTGTTGATGCCGATCAGCCTCGACGAAAGGCGAAGCGCGCGTTGCATTTCCTTTTCGTCGTGCACCTCGACCAGAGCGTCCATACCGAGCTCGAAGGCGGTCGCTTCAAGGACCCTGGCAAGCGCGTCGTCGACGCTCGCCATGATGATCAGGATCGCGTCGGCGCCCCAGGCGCGTGCTTCGTAGACCTGGTAGGGATCGAACAGGAAATCCTTGCGCAGAGCCGGCAGGCGCACCGCTGCCCGAGCGGCTGTCAGGAATTCGGGAGCGCCCTGGAAAGACGGGGCGTCGGTAAGCACCGAAAGGCAGGCGGCGCCACCTTGCTGGTAGGCCTGTGCCAATGACGGCGGATCGAAATCGGCCCGGATCAGGCCCCTGGAAGGGCTGGCCTTCTTGATTTCGGCGATCAAAGCGAAGCCGCCGTCTCGGCGCTTGGCTTCCAGCGCGGCAAGGAAGCCGCGCGGCGGCTCGGCGTCCCCGGCCTTCGTCTTGATGTCGGCGAACGACACGGCGAGCTTCGCCGCAGCGATCTCTTCACGCTTGTAGGCTTCGATCTTGCGCAGGATATCGGACAAGGGGTCTATCCGTTCGAAATCTCGATGAGCTTGTCGAGCACCGCACGCGCGCGGCCGCTGTCGATAGCTTGCGCCGCCGCCGCGATGCCGTCGGCCAGCGTCGTCACCTTGCCGGCCACAACCAGCCCTGCGCCGGCATTCATCAGCACCGTATCGCGATAAGCGCCGGCGGCTCCGCCAAGCATATCGCGCAATTCCTTGGCGTTGTAGGCCGCGTCGCCACCGCGCAGCTCTTCTTTTGTGTGCCGCTTCAAGCCAACGGCTTCCGGCGTCAAGGTAAAGCTGCGAATCTCGCCGCCGGCGAGCTCCGCCACCTGTGTCTCGCCGGTGGTGGTGATCTCGTCATAGCCGTCGCCATGGACGACCCAGGCGTGATCGGCGCCCAGCGCCTTGAGCGTCTCGGCCACGGGCATGATCCACTCCGGCAGGAAGACGCCGACCATCTGGCGGCTGACGCCGGCAGGGTTTGACAGCGGTCCGAGCAGGTTGAAGATGGTGCGCGTGCCGAGCTCGACGCGGGTCGGCCCGACATGCTTCATCGCCGGATGATGCGCCGGCGCGAACATGAAGCCGACGCCGGCCTCATGGATGCAGCGGCCGATCGTCTCCGGCGGGATGTCTATTCTGACGCCCAGCGCCGTCAGCACATCGGCGGAGCCGGTCAGCGAGGACAGGCCGCGATTGCCATGCTTGGCGACCGGCACGCCGGCCGCGGCAATGACGAAGGCCGAAGCGGTCGAGATGTTGACCGAATGCGAATTGTCGCCGCCGGTGCCGACGATGTCGATGGCGCCTTGCGGCGCCTCGACGCGCAGCATCTTGGCGCGCATCGTGGCGACCGCGCCGGAAATCTCGCCCACCGTCTCGCCGCGCACGCGCAGCGCCATCAGGAAGCCGCCGATCTGGCCTGGCGTCGCGTCGCCCGACATGATGATGTCGAACGCCTCGCGCGCTTCCTCGAAGGAAAGCGCGGTGCCCGTGGCGACCTTGGCTATGTGTGTCTTGAGAGCGCTCATCGTGTCTGTGCTTGCGAAACCGCGTTCGGATCGATGCGAACGTCATATTGCGACTGCAACTGCGCCACCAGCTGGTCGAGCAGATCGTCGGACATGCCGGCGCCGAAGGATTTCTGCGCGTCGTCCGGCACCGCGCTGCCATCGGCGCCTGCCGGCTCGAAGACCTCGGCGACCTTGAACAGGATCTGGCCGTCGCCGGTGGGCGAGGGGATCAAACCGGTACCGCCTTCGCCGACGCCGAACATGGCCGCGGCGCCTTCCTTGCCGAAATCGGCATCGTCGGCTTCGCGCTTCAGGCCGCGCTTGGTCTGCTTGTCGAGCTTGAGCTCGCCGGCGATGACGTCGAGCGCGGTGCCTGCCTTGAGGCGCTTCTCCAGCTCCTGAGCCTTGGCGTCGAGCCGCTTGTTGGTCTCGGCCTCCGTCCAGTCGGCGACGACCTTCTTGCGGACCTCATCCAGCGTGCGGTCGCGCGCTGGCGTGACCGACTGCACTTCGTAGAAGACGAAACCGTTGCCGGCAGTCGTCAGGCCTTCGTTCTCGGTATTGGGCTCCGCCGCGAACACCGACTTGATCAGCTCGGCCGATTCCGGCAGGTCGTTGACGATCGTGCCGTCCGGCCGCTGGCCGGTACGGTCGATGGCATCGATGGTGACGACCTTGAGCTTCAGCTTCTCGGCGGCCTGCGCCAGCGAGGCGCCCGAGGCGCGGGTGTCCTCGTAGCTGTCATGCACATCGAGCAGGATGCGGCTTGCTTCGCCCAGCGCCAGGTCCTTGCGGATCTGGCCGGACACTTCCGAAAGCGGCTTCACCACCTGCGGCTTGATCTCGGTGACGCGCAAGAGCACGGGACCGAAGGCGCCCTGGACGACCTGGCTCACCTCGTTGGCATTGAGCGAGAAGGCGGCATCGGCCACCGCCTTGTCGGCGATCTTGTCCTTGGCCAGCGTGCCGAGCAGCGTGTCGGCCTGCGTCTTGCCTTCGGCGGTGACGAGCTTGTCGAAGGTAGCCCCAGCCTTCAGCGAATCCAACGCGGCCTTGGCCGCATCCGGCGTCTTGAACACCAGCTGCTCGATGGTGCGCATCTCGGGCGTCGTGTAGCGCGCGATGTTCTTGTTGTAGTCCTCGCTGATCTGCTGGTCTGTCACCGCGGACGGATCCATGATGTCCTGCGGCTCCAGCCGGACATAGGAGAACTTGCGGTATTCCGGCGCGGCATAGTTCTTCTTGTTGGCGTCGAAATAGGTTTTGAGGGCGCTGTCGGACGGCGCCTCGATCGGCTGCACCAGCGTCTTGGGCAGCACGACATAGTCGATCGTGCGATCCTCGCCGCGATAGAGAGAGACCGCCTTCAGGAAGGTCTGCGGCACCTTGAGGCCGTCGGAGATCGCCTCGACGATCTGCTGGCGCACGGCCACCTGCGAGCGGTTTCTGAGATAGTCCTCGGGCCGCATGCCGAGCTGGCGCAGCAGATACTCGAAGGTGCGGCGATCGAACTGGCCGCCGGGGCCTTTGAAGGCCGGATCCTCGCGCGTCAGTTCGGCCAGCCGATCCTTGGAGAGGCCGAGCCCGAGCTTGCGCGCCTGTTCGTCGAGCACTGCGCCCGAAACGAGCTGCGCCAGCACCTGATTGTCGACACCGAGCAGCTTGGCCTGTTCATGGGTGACGCGTTGGCCATATTGCTGCGACAGAAGGCTGAGCTGGCGGTCGTAAGCGAGGCGGTACTCGTTGATCGAGACCTCCGTGCCGCCGGCCGTGATCACCGCGTGATGGCCGCCCAGCACGCCACCCACCATGCGCGTGGTCGCGCCCCAGGCGAGGAAACTCACCACCAGCAAGGACAGCAACGCCTTCGCGACCCAGGTGCCTGCCGCGCTTCTCAATATACCAAGCATGCATACTTCCGATTTTTGCGCATTTTCGCGTGCGCCGAGTCTGAAACAAGCGCAATAGCGCCCTTCCGGCCCACTGTCGATTGCTTTGTGACCTGATTTTGGTAGTGAGGGCGCTGCTTAATGTCGCTCGGAGAACGCGCCCCATGACCCCTGGAATCCGCCCGCTTGTCGCTGGCAACTGGAAAATGAACGGCACCAGCGCCTCGCTCAACGAGCTGCGGTCGATAGGCAACGGGTTCATGAGCGGGCTCGACGCGGAGACCGAAGCGGTCGTGTGCGTGCCGGCGACCTTGCTGCAGCGCGCCGCCGAGATCCTGTCGCGCACGCCCGTGCGTGCCGGTGGAGAGGATTGCCATCCCAAGGAGAGCGGCGCCTTCACGGGCGAGATTTCGGCCGAGATGCTCAAGGATGCCGGCGCAAGCCACGTCATCGTCGGTCATTCCGAGCGCCGCGAGCTGTTCGGCGACGACGATGCAATGGTCCATGCCAAGGCGTCGGCAGCGTGGCGGGCTGGGCTGGTGGCCATCATCTGCATCGGCGAGACGCGCGCCGAGCGGGAGGCGGGCGCCACGCTTGATGTCCTGTCGCGCCAGCTTGATGGTTCCGTGCCGGCGAGCGCCACCGCCGCCAATACCATCATCGCCTACGAGCCGGTCTGGGCGATCGGCACCGGCCTGACGCCGACCGCCGCCGATGTCGCCGAGGCGCATGCGCATATCCGGGGTAAGCTGACCGCGCTGCTCGGCGATGCCGCGGCCAGGACGCGCATTCTTTACGGCGGCTCGGTCAAGCCTTCCAACGCGGTGGAACTGCTCGGCGTCGACAATGTCGACGGCGCGCTGGTCGGCGGCGCCAGCTTGAAGGCGGCCGACTTCCTGGCCATAGCGGAAGCTTATATGAACATGGCTTAGCCTGCGTTGATTTTCAGGTGATGCCGGCCTGCGAACGATGGTTTCCTGCGCTTCCGGTGCTCACGTACTTTAGTACGCTCCGCTCCGGTTCTCGGAAACCACCGTTCTCGGCTCGGCCTGACCTGAATCTCAACACACCCTAGCCGTCTCCCAGGCTCACGCGGCTAAATCGTTGTAATGGCCGCATTGGTTCCCATATTCCCGGCCACGGGCTTGGAAATGCCGCCAAAGCATTGTAAGGAGCCGCCTCCAAATCATCGGTCGTATGCGCGCTCGCGCAAGGCCTCGCCAGGATAAATTATGGAAACCGTACTGATCGTCGTCCACCTCATGGTCGTGCTCGCCCTCGTCGGCGTGGTGCTGCTGCAGCGCTCCGAAGGCGGCGGCCTGGGCATCGGCGGCGGTTCCGGTTTCATGACCGCTCGTGGCGCCGCCAACGCGTTGACGCGCGCCACCGCGATCCTGGCGGCAGCTTTCTTCGTGACGTCGCTGGCGCTGTCGATCCTTGCCCGCTATGGCGAAAAGCCGATCGACATCCTCGACCGCCCGGCAACATCCAGCCAGGGCAACGGCGTGCTCAACCAGCTGCCGGGATCGAACGGACCGGTGGGCAGCTCGCAGCCCGCAGCCCCGGCCGGCGGCTCTGCTCCCGTGGCTCCGGCTGGCGGTGCGACGAGCACCACGCCGCTTGCCAACGGCGCCACAGCGCCGGCTCCGGCCACAACGCCTGCTCCGGCGCCCGCGAATCCGAGCACCGCGCCGGCGACCAACGGCGTCACCTTGCCGGTCACCCCTCAGGTTCCGAACCAGTAGCCGGACAAGCACTGCCGCGATCTGTTGTTCTTTGAACACAGTCGCGGCAAATGCGCGCCCGATCACGAAGATTCAACCGGGCGTGGCGCCTGCCTCAGCTTGAGGCGATGACAGCTAATCGATTATAGATTGCGCGCGGCACTTTTGGCGTCCTTGGGGGACGCCGGGCGACGCCGTGGGCAACACGCATTGAACGATCGGATCTTCGCCATGCAGCTTCGCAGCTTCATCATTTTGGGAGTCTGTGCCGTCCTCGGCATGGGTTCCGCGGCCCTTGCCGGACCGGCAACCCCGTCGGTAGAGAAAACCGACGCCATTCCCGTTGCCGCCGCCAAGAGCGACGCATCGCAGCTGAGGCTTCTCAAGAAGAAGAAAAATCCGACCTCGGACGATCTCGCGCAGATCGGCAAGCTCGAGGCCAAGATCGCTGCCGACAAGCAGGCGGCAAAAGATAAGGCGCTCGAGGCTCGCAAGATGGCGATGCGCGAGGCCGCCAAGGCCAAGGCTGACGCGGCGCGCCAGGAATGGCTCGCCAAGAAGGGCACTGCCGCGCCGGCTGAGGTCGCCGACGCCAAGCCGGCCAAGAAGACCACCAAGATCATCGCGCCGCTGGACCCGGTCGCGCAGATCATGCCGGTCAAACCCGAGGAACCTATCCCGGCTGAGGTCATGAACATCACCGCCACCGGCAACAATGGCGAGTTGCGCAGTGAGCAGCCCGGCCAGAAGCAGACGAGCAGCGGCGGGCTGTTTGCCGGCCTCTTCGGCGGCTCGTCGGTGAGCTCGATCAGTTACCTGCCCGAGACCCGTGCGCTTGATTCGGCGCTGGCCAAGAAGACCGCCAAGCGGCCGTTCAAGGTGAAGCCGGAATTCGTGCCGCAGGACGTCACGTTCACCGGTTATGAGCCGGGCACCATCGTCATCGACACCAGCGCGCGCCGCCTCTACCTCGTCGAATCGTTTTCCACGGCACGCCGCTATGCCATCGCGGTCGGCCGCGAAGGCCTGCAGTTCAAGGGCACGGTAGCCGTCGGCGACAAGCAGGAATGGCCGCGCTGGATACCGACGCTCGACATGCAGAAGCGCGAGCCGAAGCATTACGGCCAGTACAAGGACGGCATGCCCGGCGGCGGCGAGAACCCGCTCGGCGCGCGCGCCATCTATCTCTATGACGGCAAGAAGGACACGCATCTGCGAATCCACGGCACAATCGCGCCGCAGTCGATCGGAACCAGCGCCTCCAATGGCTGCTTCCGCATGATCAACGAGCACGTCATGGACCTCTACAGCCGCGTCAAGATCGGCACGAAGGTTGTTATTATCTAAGGCTTTCCGTCAAACTGCCGAAAGGGCCGGCATCGCCGGCCCTTTTGTTTTGACTGAATCCAAGCCCGTGCGGGCCCTAGGTGCCATCTTGGGAAAAAGCCTTCGCGGCGGTTTTTTCTCTGGCAGAATCAATCAGGCCGCGTTAAGCGATGACTCCCATGGCGCGATATGTATTCATCACAGGCGGCGTGGTTTCCTCACTCGGAAAAGGCATCGCCGCAGCAGCTCTTGGGGCTCTTCTGCAAGCGCGAGGCTATCGCGCGCGGATCAAAAAGCTCGATCCTTATCTCAATGTCGATCCCGGGACGATGTCGCCGTATCAGCACGGCGAAGTGTTCGTGACCGATGACGGCGCCGAGACCGACCTCGATCTCGGCCATTACGAGCGATTCACCGGGCGCTCGGCGAACCAGCAGGACAACATCACCACCGGCCGCATCTATAAGAACATCATCGAGCGCGAGCGGCGCGGCGACTATCTCGGCGCGACCGTGCAGGTGATCCCGCACGTCACCGACGAGATCAAGCATTTCGTGCTGGACGGCAATGACGACTACGATTTCGTGCTGTGCGAAATCGGCGGCACGGTCGGCGACATCGAGGCGATGCCGTTCCTGGAAGCGATCCGACAGCTCGGCAACGACCTGCCGCGCAACAACGCCGTCTATGTGCATCTGACCCTGATGCCCTACATCCCGACGGCCGGCGAACTGAAGACCAAGCCGACGCAGCATTCGGTCAAGGAACTGCGCGGCATCGGCATCGCGCCCGACATCCTTTTGGTGCGCGCCGACCGGCCGATCCCGAAGGAGGAGCGCCGGAAACTTTCGCTGTTCTGCAACGTGCGCGAAAGCGCCGTCATCCAGGCGCTGGACGTGCCGCATATCTATGACGTGCCTTTGGCCTATCACCAGGAGGGCCTCGATTCGGAAGTGCTGGCGGCCTTCGGTATCGACCCGGCGCCGAAGCCCCGCATGGAGCCGTGGCAGAAGCTTTCCAACCACATCCACAATCCGGAAGGCGAGGTGACGATCGCCATCGTCGGCAAATACACCGGCCTCAAGGATGCCTATAAATCGCTGATTGAGGCGCTGTCGCATGGCGGCCTCGCCAATCGCGTCAAGGTCAAGCTCGACTGGATCGAAAGCGAGATCTTCGAGAAGGAAGACCCGGCGCCGTGGCTGGAGAAGGTGCATGGCATCCTCGTTCCCGGCGGCTTCGGCGAGCGCGGTTCGGAAGGCAAGATCCTGGCGGCAAAGTTCGCCCGCGAGCGCAAGGTGCCTTACTTCGGCATCTGCTTCGGCATGCAGATGGCCTGCATCGAGGCGGCCCGCTCGCTGGCGGGTGTGGACCATGCGTCGTCGACCGAGTTCGGCCCCACCGACGAGCCCGTCGTCGGTCTGATGACCGAGTGGCTGAAGGGCAATATGCTTGAGAAGCGCAGGGCCGCAGGCGATCTCGGCGGCACGATGCGGCTTGGCGCCTATCAGGCCGAGCTCGCCAAGGGCTCGAAGATAGCGGATATCTACGGCGACACGCAGATTTCCGAGCGCCACCGACATCGCTACGAAGTCAACATCGACTACAAGCAGCGGCTCGAGGATTGCGGCCTGGTGTTTGCCGGCATGTCGCCCGACGGCGTGCTGCCGGAGACGGTCGAATATCCTGACCACCCATGGTTCATCGGCGTGCAGTATCACCCCGAGCTGAAGAGCCGCCCGCTCGACCCGCATCCGCTGTTCGCGAGCTTTATCTCGGCTGCAGTGGATCAGTCGCGGCTCGTCTAGGCGTGCTGATATTCAGGTGAGTCCGGCCTGCAAATGGCGGCTTCCTGCGCTTCCGGTGCTCACGTACTTCGAGTACGTTCCGCTCCGGTTCTCGGAACCCACCATTTTCGACTCGGCCTGACCTGAATCTCAGCACGCCTTGGCTCCGGCCTGTGTGCCAGCTATGCGGACCGTAATGCAAACTTATGTCGCGCTGCTCTACAGCATCATCCTGGGCGAGGGGCGGCGGGTGGTCATGTCCGATCTGAAGGCCATGGCGGAAGGCCTCGGGCTGAAAAACGTCCGCACGCTGGTTGCGACGGGCAATCTGGTGTTCGAGGCGCGCACAGGCGAGCTTTCAAAGCTCGAGCGCCGGCTGGAAAGGGCGTTCGAGAAAAGCTTCGGCTGGCATGTCGACATCATCGTGCGCGGTGCCGAGGACTGGCTGAAGCTTGCCGCCGCCAATCCGTTTCCGGGCGAATCAGCGGACGCGGCCGACCAGGTTACGGTGCGCGTGATGCGCGAGCCGCTGCCCGCGGACACCGTCGAGGCACTCCAGGCCTATGCCGCCGCCGATGAGAAAGTATTCCTGGTAAACGGCGATATCTGGCTAGTCTTCTCGCGTAAGCGGCCGAGCTCGCGGCTGCTTGCCGCGGCCAATCACAAACGCCTTGGCATCGGCACATCGCGCAACTGGAACACGGTGCGCCGTCTGGCGGAGATGGTAGGCAGCAGGCAGTAGGCAGTAGGCAGTGTGGCATTCTCTATTGCCTAAGCCGTACTGCCTACTGCCT
Source organism: Mesorhizobium sp. CA15 (assembly GCF_020165215.1). NCBI lineage: Bacteria > Pseudomonadati > Pseudomonadota > Alphaproteobacteria > Hyphomicrobiales > Phyllobacteriaceae > Mesorhizobium > Mesorhizobium sp. CA15. The sequence goes on along the minus strand of NZ_JAIUHQ010000001.1, from coordinate 209,244 downwards.
TGTTTCAGGCCTTCGCCACCCTCGCGCCTGCACCAAGCGCCATGGTGCGCAGCACGTAGTAGACTACGCCGGCGATCGCCACGCCGAAGAACCAGCCATAGACGCCCCACCAGGACGGCAGCCAGTTGGTGAAGTTAGGCAGGATCGAGGAGAAGATGGCGCCGATGCCGGCAGCGATGAAGGCGTTGACATGCCACCCGCTCTGGAAACGGAACTCGCCGTCTTCGCGATAGAGTGCTTCGACGTCGACTTCGCTTTTGCGGATCAGGTAGTAGTCGACCATCATCACGCCGAAGATCGGTCCCATCGTCGCGCCGATGACGTTGACGAAGGAAGCCGCACTGCCTTCCCATGGCGCGAAGGGATAGAGCACCAGCGCGATCAGCGCCGCGATGTAGCCGCCCTTCTTGAAGTCGATCTGGCGCGGGAAGACGTTGGAGAAATCGAACGCCGGCGAGACGAAATTCGCCACGACGTTGATGCCCAGCGTCGCCACCGCGAAGGTCAGCGCGGCGAGAGCGGCCAGGAACCAGCTGTCGAACTTGGCCGAGATCTGGTCGGGATGCAGCAGCACCTCATGGTAGACGTCATAGGCGGCGATCGTGGTGACGCCGGCGACCAGCGAGAACAGGATGAGGTTGACCGGCAGGCCCCAGATGTTGCCCTTGCGCAGGGCCGCATTGTCCGGCGCATAACGGGCGAAATCGCAGAAGTTGAGGTAGAGAGCCGAGAAATAGGTCACCCAGATCGCCGCCACCGCGAACAGCGCGGTCCAGGATCCCGGCTCGCCCGGAACGCCGGCGTCCTTGGTCTTGTCCAGCAGCACATCCATCGGGATGTCGCTGGTGAAGGCGAAAGTGCCGGACTTCACGCAAAGATAGATGGCCAGGATCAGCATCATGATCCACACGGCCGGGCCGGCCCAATCCTGGAAGCGACGGACGGTTTCCATGCCCTTCTGGATGATCAGCAACTGCAGCGCCCAGATGATGACGAAGCAGATCACCTCCAGCGTCGAGTGTCCCAGAAGGTGCGAGCTCTTGTTGAACTCGTCGAACCATTGCAGGCGCGTCAGCAGCGCCACGATCGCGCCCGACGCCGCGGCCGTCTGGGCGCCGTACCAGAAGCAGGCGACGATCGCCCGCACCAGCGCCGGGACGTTGGCGCCCCAGATGCCGAAGGAGGCGCGGGCAAGCACGGGGTAGGGCACGCCGGTCTTCACGCCGGCATAGCCGACCATATTCATCAGCGCATAGATGATCAGCGAGCCGATGCCGATGGCGATGATGAAGTTGACGAAGCCGCCGCAGAACAGAAACAGGCTTGCCGCCAGGTAGTAGCCCCAGAGGCTATGGACGTCAGAGGTCCAGACGTTGAAGATCGAAAACGGTCCCCAGTTCCTGACCGTTGCGGGAGCCAGATCCTCATTGTAGAGGTCAGGCGATGCGCCTTGGATGGTCATTGCAAGTGTTCCCCTTTTTGCAAAACGCGCCCTCACGCGGTGACCGCGGAGGTTAAGCCTGACGCAGGGTAACCGGCAAGCAACCCATTTGCCGGCTTTCGCCTTAAAGATATTCAATGAGAATCGCCGTTATCCGACGGCTCCAGGCCTGCATTGGCTGAGTCGCCAACTGATTTTCGCGCATGTCAGGCGCGGGCCCGCGTTTCGAACTTTTTCCATCGGCAACCAAATTTGTTTGGAACCGATTCGCGGGACGTGCGTTTATTGCGGTTCGACTGCGCTGCGGTCGACCGGGAGGATAATTATGGATCGCTTGCATTTCTTTACCCCAGTGCGAATTGCGCGTGGGCAGGGATACCCTGTGGAGGAAGTCGATAGCGTCTCCGAGGCGATGGTGTTCCTGCGGAAGTGGCCAACGGGACGGCGCGGCCCGGTTTATCAATGCGCCCTGAATTGCTGTGCGGCGGCACTGTCGGGCAAGATGTCGGCCGAGGAAGCGCGCAAAGCCTTTGTCGGCTTTGCCCGCATCACCCGGCTGCTCGACGACGACATGGCGCTGCCGCTGGGCGGCGCATCGATGGACAATGTCCACGCCCTGAGGCGCTAGCGCCGTCACGCCCCCGCGGCTGCGCTGACAGATGCGACGATGAGGCGTCGGCTTATGGTCGACGTCGCTGTGCTGTCGTCGGCTCAGTTTTCCTTGAAAGAGCGTGTGAGCGAAGCCTGCACCGGGGCCAGCATATAGTCGAGCAAAGTGTGCTCTCCCGTCAGGATCATGACCTCCGCCGGCATGCCGGGCGACAAGTGCACGTCATGCAGCTCTGCGAGATCGGCGGTGTCGACTTTGACCTTGGCGAGGAAATAAGGCTCGCCGGTCTTTTCGTCCGTCAGCCGGTCGGCCGACACCGATGTGAGCAGGCCATGGATTTGCGGCAGATGCCGGCTCGGATAGGCCGACAACACCACGCGAGCCGGCATGTCAGGATGTACCACGTCGATATCCGCCGGTTTGATGCGTGAATCGATGACCAGATTGGGCTCGTTGGGAACGATATCAAGCAGCGCCTGGCCGCTTGCGATCACGCCCGATTCGGTCGTTATGCGCAGGTTCATCACCGTTCCGGCGATTGGTGCGACAATGTCGGTCCTGGCCAGCACATCCTGGCGCGAAGGTAATTGGCTGCGCAGTTCAGCCAGGTCCCCTCGCACTTTTGCGAGATCCTCATTGGCGCTCTCGCTGTCCTGTTGGCGCAGGTTGAGGAGCTGGAACTCGGTCTCGCCGATCTGCTGGTCGTTATGTGCCACTTGCGCGCGGTTCGACGCCTGATTGGCGCGGATCTCGGCCTGGGACCGCTGCAGCGCCAGTATCCGCGGCAGCCGCTCCAGTCCCTGTTTGTACATTTCCTGCGCTGAGGCGATCTCCTGGTCGATCAGCCTGAGCTGCTCGGCCTCGGCGGCAATCACCTCCCTCGATCCTGTACTTTGCTCCTGGATTTGCGCGATGCGCTTGTTGAGGATTTGCGTGCGCCCCGCACGGGTCGCCAGGCGGCTGTCGAGCAGCGCCTGTTCCTCGGCGACCACCTTTCGCGCCGTCTCGCTGTCGATCGATGTCAGCTCCTTGGGGAAGGTGATCCGGTCCTGCCCGGCAAGCTCCGCGACCAGGCGCGCTTCGGTCGCCAGCAGTCGGATATAGTGGCCTTGCAACTCGTCATAGCGACCTTGGGCGTCGGTCGTCTTCAGGCTGATCAGCACCTGGCCGGCGCTCACCTTGTCGCCTTCCTTTACGTGGATCGCGCCGATGATGCCGCCCTCCAGATGCTGGACGGTCTTGCGATAGCCCTCGGGGCTGACAACGCCGTTGGCGACGACGGCGCTTGCCAGAAGGGCGACGCTTGACCACGCGGCGGTGCCGCCCACGAAGACGATCACCGACACATAGCCCAGCATGCGCGCTGGCCGCGTCCGTTGGTTCAGGTCGCGGCCGCTGGCGCGGAGGGCAGGTGACCGCCGCCGGACCAAGCCTGAAACCAGCAGCAGGACGAGCACGCCGGCGGCCGCAATCATCGTGACGCGCGTCGGCTGGTTCAGGCCGCGGAACGAAATCGATGCCGCGGCGACCAGATCGCCTGCGGAAATGGACAGTCTGTCCGCCAACGCGCCCAAGCTATCCATCAGCCTGTCCAGCATCGTCGAGAAGTCGCCAAATCGATCACCGCCCATGGCTCACTCCCCTGCCTTCCGGTTTGCTGGCGCATTGGCGGCGATCTTGTCCCGTATGGCCGCCGGCACCGGGATGCGCCTGGGCTGGCCTGCCAGCGCGCCGAGCACCTCGTCGCGCGTGCCGAACATCGAAAGGGATCCGTCGCGGATGAGGGCGATATGGTCGGCAGTGCGCAGAAGATTGGTCTGATGGCTGATGACGACCACCGTGCGGCCCCGCTCCTTGAGCTGCTGGAGCACGTTGAACAGCGCCACTTCGCCTTCGCCGTCGAGGCCGGTGTTCGGCTCGTCGAGGACGATCAGCGGCGGGTCACCGAATAGCGCCCGGGCCAGCGCGATGCGCTGGCGCTGGCCGCGCGATATCCGGGCCCCATGCGGTCCGACTTCGGTGCGATAGCCGCTCGGCAGCCGCAGGATCATCTCGTGGATGCCGGCGAGTTGTGCCGCGGCTATGACCGCTTCGCTGTCGACGTCACGCAGGCGGGAGATGTTCTCGGCGATCGTTCCAGGGAACAGCTCGACCTGCTGCGGCAGATAGCCGATATGCTGACCGAGTTCCTCCGCAGGCCAGTTCCAGACCTCCGCGCCATCCAGCCGGACGTGGCCGAGCGAGGGCCGCAGCGTGCCGACAATGAGACGGCAGAGCGTGGTCTTGCCCGAGCCGGACGGGCCAATCACGCCGCAGGTCTGGCCGGGTTCGACGCCGAAGCCTATCGCGTTCAGCAGCGCCTGCGACGTCCCTGGCGCACAATAATGCAGGTTTTCGAGCTTCAGCCGGCCTTGCGGGCGGGGCAGGCTGACGCCGGCTGTTTGCATCGACCTGGTCTCGGCGAAAAGCTTCATCAGGTTGCGGCGCGCGGTCCGCGCGCTGACCAGACTGCGCCAGGCGCCTATCGAGCGCTCTATCGGCGCCAGCGCGCGGCTGAGCAGGATGGAAGCCGCGATCATCGAGCCGGGTGTCAGCTCGCGACGCAGGACGAGATAGGCGCCGAGCCCCAGCACGGCCACCTGAAGAGCGAGACGCAGCGAACGCGACAGGCTGCCGATGACGGTGGTGCGCTGTAAAATCCGGGTCTGGATGTCGATCAGCGATTGCTGGTTTTGCTCCCACCGCCGCAGTGCCGGCTCGGACATGCCGAGCGAGCGCAATGTCTCGGCGCCATCGATGAATTGACCGACGGCGGCCTGGCTGCGACGCAGTCCCGCTGCCGCATCCTGGCCTTTGCGGCGGGTGAGGAAATCGTTGGCGAGCGCGGCGCAGAACAGGAGCACGGCGCCGGCAAGGCCGACTACACCCAATGCCGGATGCAGAAACCACATGAACGCCAGGAAGACCGGCGTCCAGGGCGCGTCGAGGAAAGTCAGTATGCCATCGCCGGCAATGAAGCCGCGCAGATCGCCCACGTCCTTCAGGCCGGTTTCGAGGTTGCTGCCGGCCAGGCGCGCCTCCATGGCGCGTTCGATCACCGGAACGCTGAGCTGGTCGTCCAGCCACTGGCTGATATGCCCGAGCATCATCCGGCGGGCGTGTTCCAGCAGGCCATAGACGGCGATGGCGCCGATGACGGCAAGGGTAAGCCATAGCAGCGTGTCGATCGACCCGCTCGACAGCACCCTGTCGTAGATCTGCAGCATGTAGACGGTGCTGGCGAGCAGGAGGAGATTGGTAAGCAGGCTGAAGAGAAGGAGGGCGGGCACCTGATGGCGGGCCAGATGCATCACTTCCTGGAATTGCGGCCTTGGCTGCATCACGGATACCTCCCCCCGCTTCGATGCCGTTTGTCAGTGCCCGGCCCCGGCGTTGAATTGGCGCCTGGGCCGGTGTCGTTACGGGGGCAGCATCGGCTGCCCCCGTAAGGTCAGGCGTCAGGCGATGTCGACCAGAATGTGCTGCACCGCTGTCGTATCGCCGTCCGCGTCCGCTATCTGGACGCCGAAGTCGAGGTGCGCGTCCGGTGTCGTGGTCTGCGTCGAGGTGAAGCCGAGGTCCACGATCTTCAGCACGTCGTTGTCGGTCGCGTCCCAGTTCACCAGTGCGGTCTGAGAGCTACCGCCTGCTGAGCCCGTCGCCCGGTTCAGGTCGATCGCCGTCGGCGTCTCCTGAAAGCCGGCCAGGTTCGGGTTATCGGGACCGATGATCCCGTTACCGGACTGCATGATCTGTGCACCCTGGATCACCCAGTTCTCGCCGACACCATTGTAGTCGTTCCTCTCGATGATGATGAGGCCGTCGTTGTTATCGAGTGGGAAGTCGGCTGCGTATGCGGTAGGCACCTGCCCCATTTTGTAGATGTCGGCGTTCTCGATGTAGATCGCCTTGGTGGTATGCACGCTGCTGTCCGTGCTGCTGACGAGTTGAAGGATGACCATCAGGTCCTCACTGGTGCCGATCCCGTCGAACTTGATGGCCATGTCGGCGGCCGTCTGGCTCGGGGTGATGCTCTCGGTGCCGATGCCAGAGCTGGTGTCGAAGAACCGCAGCGTCAGCAATTCGCCTTTCTGGATGGTGTCGCCAGCGACCCCGTTCGTGCTCTGGGTGGCAGACACCCAGTCCTCGTGGTTGTTGGTGACCAGATCGCCAGGGTTCCACGCGGTGTCGGTGGGTGTCGCGTTGTCGCTGTCGCCGGTGGAGTTAAGACCGAACTTGATGGTGTTGGTGACCGAGTTCGCCGTGAACTGCACGAAGAAGTCCCGGTCGGTCGTTTCGGGAGTGCTGTCCGCCTCGAAGAGCTTCTCCACCACAATGTTCGGGTGGCCGACATTGCTCGTGGGCTCCTTGGATAGAAGCTCACTGGTGTGCAGGATGTCTTTGGTGAAGCCCTCCACCGCGTCGTTCAAGGTGATGGTGTAGGTATCAGCAGTCTTGTTGAAGACTAGGGTACCGCCCGCCGTGGCCGTTTGGTCGCCAGCCGTATTCGGGTCGCTGTCGTACGAGATTTGCCAGTTGAACGTTGCCTGGGTGGCGTCTTCCGACTGGAGCGTCGCGGACGAGCTAATGAACGGCGTCTGCGTGTTGGGGACAAGACCTGTGAGGTTGCCACCAAGGCTGAGCTGGATGCCGGTAGCCACGCTATCCTGGTCGGCGAAGTCGCTAACACCCGCCGTATACTCAGCGGCCGTGTGCCTGTCCGTCATCTCATATCCAAAGGTCCCGCTGGCCGACGCTCCCACGGTGTTGCCAAGATGCTCCGGGGTTTGGATGCCAGCAGTAACGGGATCAGCGTCGAACGGTGCCGTGATTGTCGGATCGGTGTCGTCGAAGGTCAGCGACAGGCCCGAGCTCGAGCTTTGCTGCGAGACCACGTCCTGGTCGCCGTCGGTCACTGTTACTGTCGCCGTCACGTTGATCAGGCCGTTGAGGTCGAGGGTGTTGTCCTCGCCCACGCCTTGCGGCGCGTTCGAGTGCTCAAGGGCAACCAGCGAGGTCAGCGTCACCGTCGTGCCGGACAGCGTCACCGTGAACGCCGTCGCATCGAGCGTGGTGTCGCCGTCGCTGTCGTACATGCCCGAGATCTGGGTGGCCGAGTCGGCCACCAGCGTGATCGCATGGTTGCCGACCGTGGTCAGCAGCCCGGTCGCCGTTCCGCCCGCCAGGGCCAGCGCGTAGGTCACATTCGTGGTGTAGCCATCGACCGCGCTCGCGTTGAAGGTCGGCGGCGTGATCGTCGCCTGGTTCTGACCGGCAACCCCGCTCGCCTCGACCACCTCGACGGCGCCAACCACCGGCGCGGCGGTGATCGAAAGCGCCGGATCGGTGTCGTCGAAGGTCAGCGACAGGCCCGAGCTCGAGCTTTGCTGCGAGACCACGTCCTGGTCGCCGTCGGTCACTGTTACTGTCGCCGTCACGTTGATCAGGCCGTTGAGGTCGAGGGTGTTGTCCTCGCCCACGCCTTGCGGCGCGTTCGAGTGCTCAAGGGCAACCAGCGAGGTCAGCGTCACCGTCGTGCCGGACAGCGTCACCGTGAACGCCGTCGCATCGAGCGTGGTGTCGCCGTCGCTGTCGTACATGCCCGAGATCTGGGTGGCCGAGTCGGCCACCAGCGTGATCGCATGGTTGCCGACCGTGGTCAGCAGCCCGGTCGCCGTTCCGCCCGCCAGGGCCAGCGCGTAGGTCACATTTGTGGTATAGCCATCGACCGCGCTCGCGTTGAAGGTCGGCGGCGTGATCGTCGCCTGGCTCTGACCGGCAACCCCGCTCGCCTCGACCACCTCGGCGGCGCCAACCACCGGCGCGGCGGTGATCGAAAGCGCCGGCCCATCGTCGTCGAAGTTGATGAACGAGCCAACCTGTTCGGTGTAGGCGTTGGTTGTCGTCGTCTTGAAATGGAACTCGGTGATGTCGCATCCTTCATTCGCATCGACCCCCGAAACCGTCAGACGATCCATCGGGCTGCTGGTGGTGATGTTGACGGTGGTGATGTTGTCGAGCCCGGTGATGGTGACGACCCCAGTGCCCATCCCGCTAACGGTAACGTTGCCGCTACCCGTGGGGTAAGTGCCATTGGCCGTGATGGCGGAGGCGTACCCTGATTGTCCGGTCAATGAGAGGCTGGTGATGGGCGCGGCGTGGGTCGGGCTGCCGTCATAGAAGTTCAAGCCCTGCTCATTGTTATCAACGTTGAAAGCGCTGATCTTGATGTCCACCCGCAAATTCGGATTGGATGGCGTGATCTGGTTGATGGTGAATCCCGCCTGTGTGATATTTTCGAGATGGCTGCCGTACTGGATTTGGGAAGCAGTGCCCGCGGCGAGGTTGCCGCCGGTCACGAAATCGACCTGCAGCGTTTCGGTCGGGTTGATGCTCTGGTTGTTGACGCCGAAGCCCTGTGTACTCACGTTGGCGGTGGCGTTGGTGGTCCCCAAGAACCCTGTCACCAGAATCTGCTTGGAAGCGTCATCCGGCGAATTGATCACGTAGAAATCGTGATTGCCGGGAGCGGCATTCTGGCCCGAGAAACCGACTACGCCGGTCCCCGCGACCGACGCGAACACTTTGTCGGTCAGATCGATACGGTCGTCGGGATCGGACGCAATCGGATTGAACAACGGTACATATTGGACCGTGTACAGGTCGAAATGACCGGTGGTGGCGGTGTTCATCAACGCAAACGAGAAGGCAAGCGGCCCGCTCGCAGCGGGCGCAGCGTTCGCGTCGGAGGTACCGATGACGCCGATCACGACGTTCGGATGAGTAGCGTCTTGGAACAGCCAGACATAATTGCCATCAACCGTCTTAATGCCGCTATTGACGCCGGCGGTGGTGGAGAATGGGGTTCCGGAGGCATTCTGCGTGAGAATGACCGAAGTGATGGTTTCGCCGGCGCTCGCCGTAGCGATCACGAAGTCGCTCTGGAAGGCGACCTCGGGTGAGGCTAACCCTCCCGGGCCGTCGAGGCCCAAGAGATAGGTAAGTGTGTTGTTGGTGCTGTGCGGCGGAAGGGCCGGGTTGATGTCGTCATCTTGCAGGCCGGTGGTCTCGTCGATGATGATGTCTTGAGCTGTGATGTCGAGTGCCATTGGTAATTCTCCCTGGTTTCAATGCGGCAGCGCGATTTCAGCCCCAACGCTGGCAACCGGCCGCACGGACGCGCATCCGCTGGCCAGGCCAGCGCTACGCGTCATCGTTAAAGAAAACTGGAGTGGTGAATTGACTCTCAGGAGGGGTAGAGGGGGTTCGGAGGAGCCGCCGCTGATCCTCCGCTCCTTGCCCCGTCAGACATTGCTGGGGGGATGCGTCCTGTGCGCATCGGCAATCCGCCCACGGCGGGCGCCGAAGATAAATGATGAGGGCATACTAACCGCCCCTCCCCAACAGGCATGACTGCCTGCACGCCTCCACTGCTCATATTATGAGCAGCTAATGTTTACTCTTATTTGTGGAAAATTAAAACTGGACTATTGATTTTTTAATAACTATGTGACTGGGGAAAATGGTCCCTCTCGAAATGGGACTTATGTCCCTGTTCATCGAAGTATCTGAAAATAAAAGAGAATGCGGTATATTGCGCTGACAGATTTGATTATGACAGGGGCAAACAGCATTGAATAGGCTTATGCAGACGACGCTCGCCATAGCACCAATGATGGACTGGACGGACCGGCATTGCCGGTTCTTCCACCGTCAGCTGACGCGCCGCGCGCTGCTTTACACCGAGATGGTGGTGGCGGATGCGGTCATACATGGCGCGCGCGAAAGACTGCTCGGTTTCGACGCTGTCGAGCATCCGGTTGCGCTGCAACTTGGCGGATCGGATCCCGCAAAGCTCGCCGAGGCAGCGCGGATCGGCGAAGCCTTCGGCTATGACCAGATCAACCTCAATGTCGGCTGTCCGTCCGATCGCGTCCAGTCGGGGACGTTCGGTGCCTGCCTGATGAAGACGCCGGTTCTGGTCGCCGAGTGCGTCGCGGCGATGAAGGCCGCGGTGAAAATACCCGTCACGGTCAAATGCCGCATCGGCGTCGACGATCAAGACCCGGGGCCTGCGCTCGACATACTCGCCGACGGCGTGCTCGCCGCCGGCGCCGATGCGCTCTGGGTGCACGCCCGCAAGGCTTGGCTGGAAGGGCTGAGCCCAAAGGAAAACCGCGAGATCCCGCCGCTCGATTACCCGCGCGTCTACCGGTTGAAGGCCAGAAACCCGGACGAATTCATCGGCATCAACGGCGGCATCCAGTCGCTCGACGAGGCGTCGGCGCATCTTTCCCATGTCGACGGCGTGATGCTCGGCCGCGCGGCCTATCATACGCCGGGGATCCTGACCGGCATCGATGCCGCCTTCTATGGCGAGGCGCCCGCCGCCTTCGATTATTCGGCGCTGATCGATGCCATGGCCGGCTATGCCGCGCGCCATATCGAGCGGGGCGGGCGGCTCGGCCACATTACCCGCCATATGGTCGGACTGTTCCACGGCTTGCCCGGCGCGCGCCGCTTCCGGCAGATCCTCTCCACCGACGCGAACAAACCCGGCGCCGGGCCGGAGGTGCTGAAGACCGCGTTTTTGGCAATCGATTTCGCGGCGGCAGAAGCCGAGGCAGCCTGACTGTCGGTTAATGCGTGTCGCGCCGCATACTGCCGCGCGACACGCATCAGTCCCGCAGGATCATGCGGTCGCCGCGCACGTCGAAGCCCGACAATGAGCCGATGAAGTTCATGCCGAGCAGGCTTTGGTCAAGCATGCCGGGCGCGGCGACCATCACCGACATGTCCTTGCGCACGATGCCGCCGATCGCTACCTCGTCGGTCCTGACCGTCGCAGCGCGCGCCCTGCCATTGGCCGTGGCGACATCCACGCTGTAGCTGAGCGCCGCCGGGTTGAAGCCCGCGGCTTGAGCATCTTCGGACGTCAGCACCGTGCTGGTTGCGCCGGTGTCGACCACCGCGCGCACCGGCGTGCCGTTGACCAGGATGCGGGCTTCGAAATGGCCGTTGTCGGCTTTGTCGAGCGTGACGGTCGGGCGGCCATTCTCCACGCCTAAAGCCAACGGACTGCCCGGGACAAAGCCGGCGGTGACGCGGCTCGCCACATCCTGCAACTCGTAGCGATACTGGTAGCCGGCGATCAGCACGAGCACGAATGCCGCCCAGACGCCCAGATTGCGCGCCATGTCGCCCAGCGGTCGGCCGGAGCGGAGCAGGCTCGCACCGATCACCATCACCAGGACGCCGACCCAGATAAGCCGGCCGAAATCATTGTTGTTCATGCCGAAAGTGCGGCCGGCCGAATTGTTGAGCATGAGCAGCACGACCCCGACCCCGATCACCGCCATGACGATCCAGAACAACCGGTTCATCGGTTTCTTCTCACAGAACGCCGCGCTCGCGCGCCATGCGGGTACGCCGGGTTTCGCGGCGCGGCCGCCGCTCGACCGTTTCGAGCCGCGCGGGCAGTTCGGCCATCACCGCCCGGCGCTTTTCAGGGGTCATCGCGAGCCAGGCGGAAATCTCGTCGCGTGTGCGGCCGCAACCAAAGCAGAAGCCGGTTTTCATATCGATCGAACAGACCAGGATGCAGGGAGATTCGGTGGCGGTCATGCTGTTCTCTTGGCTTTATTCCACATGGTGCAACCGCCGGAGCAATGCAAGCCCTCCGCATTGCGCCGCAAGGCGACGCGTTCGCGGCATCGCCGGGCAGTTGTGCCGGATGGAGAAGGCGGCTATGCCGCCTGCGACTTCCGCAACGAACTGCGACCGACATAATGCCTGCTAAGCCTTTCGACGATTTCCGAAACCTTCTGGCGGCCCTGCCGCCGGCCGACGATGCGGCGAGCGCCCGCGTCCGGGCGCTTTTCGCCAAAGCCGAAAAGCCGAAGGAATCGCTCGGCCGCGTCGAGGACGTCGCGGCCTGGCTTGCTGCCTGGAGCGGGCGCGCGCCGCCGGCGATCAATCGGCCTCTGGTGGCGATCTTCGCCGGCAATCACGGCGCCGTCAGGCACGGCATCTCGCCGCGGCCGGTGGCGGCGACCGCAAATGAAGTCGAACTCTGCGCCGCTGGCGGGGCCGCGATCAACCAGGTCTGCATCGCCAACGATCTCGGCCTGAAAGTCTTCGACCTCGCCTTGGATATCCCCACGGGCGACATCACCGGGGCGGCCGCGCTCGATGAACGCGGCTGCGCCGCAACCATGGCCTTCGGCATGGAAGCGGTCGCCGGTGGCGCCGACCTCCTTTGCCTGGGCGATCTCGGGGTCGGCAATTCGACGATCGCCGCCACGCTTTGCGCCGCCCTGTTCGGCGGCGAAGGAGCCGACTGGGTCGGGTCGGGTTCAGGCGCCGATGCGGCGATGATCGCACGCAAGGCCGAGGTCGTCGATCGGGCGCTGGCATTCCATGGCCCGGGTCTGGGAGATCCGCTCGAGGCTTTGCGCAGGGTCGGGGGGCGCGAATTCGCGGCCATCTGCGGCGCCATTCTCGCGGCGCGCATGGAGAAGATTCCCGTCCTGCTCGACGGATTCGCGGCAACAGCGGCGGCCGCCGTCCTTTATGCCGCCAATCCAGGCTCGCTCGATCATTGCCTGCTTGCCGGCCTGACGCCGGAGCCAGGCCACGCCAAGGCCACCGAAAGGCTCGGATTGCGGCCGCTGCTTGATTTCGGGATCAGCCATGGCGAAGGGGTAGGGGCTGCTCTCGCCGCCGGTATCGTCAAGGCCGCGGCACTGACCAGCTCGGGCATGGCTCTGGCTGTGCGGCTTTAGCGCCCGGCGGAAATTGCTTCAGCGGCGCCCGCGCGCGGCAACCGTCTTGGTCGGCAAGGCCGGCAATTCCTCCATCACCCGGCTCAACGGGAAGATGGCGATCGCCTCGGTACCTTCGCGCAGCTTGGAATGAAGCTCAAACTCGCCGCCATGCATGGCAAGCAGCCCCTGCACGATCGGTAGGCCGAGGCCGGTTCCCTGCTCGGCGCTCTTGATGGCGATCGAGCCCTGGCCGAAAGCGGAAAGCACCACCGGGATTTCTTCTTCCGGTATGCCCGGGCCGTTGTCCTTGACCGAAATGTACTGGCCGCCGCCGGCGGTCCAGCCGACACGCACGCGCACTTCGCCGCCGGACGGGGTGAACTTGATCGAATTGGAGAGAAGGTTGAGCGTGATCTGCCTGACGGCGCGCTCGTCGGCGAAGAGGCGCGGCAGGGTCTCCTCGAACTCCTGGATGATACGGATGTCCTTGTTGCGGGCGCGCAGCTCCATCATATGGCAGCAGTCCTCGACGATGGTCACCAGCACGACCGGCTCCTCGTTGAGCTGGTAGCGGCCGGCCTCGATGCGCGACAGGTCGAGGATCTCGTTGATCAGGTCGAGCAGGTGCTGTCCGGACTCATGCACGTCATGGGCATAGTCGCGGTAGGTCGGATTGTTCATCGGCCCCAGCACTTCATTGGCCATCACTTCGGAGAAGCCAAGGATGGCGTTGAGCGGCGTCCTGAGCTCGTGGCTCATCGAGGCGAGGAAACGCGATTTCGCCAGATTGGCGTCCTCGGCGCGCCGCCTTGCCTCGTCCGACATCGATTTCGCCGTCTCCAGCTCGGCGATCAGCGCGTCCTTTTCCGAGCGGAAGGACAGCACCATCAACGAAGCCTGATTGAGATGACGCGCGACGTAACCGAAGAAGGGAAGCGCTGCGATGAGCAAGGCCGCCATCGTGGCTTCGATCGGCGTCCACAGGCGCATGACGGTGTAGACATAAACGGCAACGGGAATGGCAAAGGTCGCGAACAGCGCGCCGCCAAGCGAGGAGGCCATCACGGCGGTCGTCGCCATGGCGATCAGCAGCACCATGGCCTTGGCCACATTGAACTCGTCGATTTGGCATGTGGCGCAGCCGAACCAGGCGAACCACGCCCAGCCGAGGCCGCAGAGGAAATGGCCGATCAGGAAGTCGCGACGTGTCTGCACCGGGTCGAGTTCGGCCGCCTCGGTCCGCTCCACGCGACGCGCCATGAAAGCGACGATCGTGTAGCAAAGCAGCGTCGACAGGGCCCAGATGGCGATCTGGCTGTCCAGACCCGCCAGCCGGCCGATGGCTGCCACGGCGAGCACGAGCAAGGGGATCGCGACCGCGCTGACCACCATGGCGCGCGCATGCAGCTTCAGCAGTTCACGGTCGAAATCGAGGCTGCCCGCCTGCTGCGAGAGGCGGTCGCGCGTCTTGCGCACCGCGCGCGCCACATCGCTGTTGCGGTGCGGTTTACGGCGGTCCACAATAAATTTATCCGCTGTGTTCGAGCGTTGCAAAGGCATACAGACTTCAATTTCTGCGCGCAGCGACTGTCAGTTCGTTAAGCTACGTTCGAATGATTAAGAGACTGTTTGCCATATGAGCCGTTTCGGGCCGCGAGGACCGCGCCGACGCTATGTGGCGAGTCCGCCGCGGAGCCACTGGCGCAAGCTGCTGGACTACGGACTTGCCATTCTTCTGCTTGGTTTGCTCATCCTGGTGGCGGCACGCCTCGACCGCTTCGAGAGGCGCCAGGAGCAAGGCATGGCGATCGTCAATGACGGCGATTCGATCACGCTCGGGGCCGAGCGCATCCGCATGCGCGGCATCGACGCTCCGGAGTATCAGCAGACCTGCCAAAAGGCCGGCGCCGACTATCCCTGCGGCAAGCTGGCGCGGCAGTCGCTGGTGCGCCTGATCGCCGGCAGGCCTGTTCTCTGCAGCGGCTGGCGGCGCGATCGCTACGGCCGCCTGCTCGGCGATTGCAAGGCAGGTGATACCGACCTAAACCAGGCCCAGGTGCAGGCCGGATGGGCGGTTGCGTTCGGCGACTTCGAGACCGAGGAAGCAGTGGCGAGAGCGGCCAAGGCCGGCATCTGGGCAGGCACCTTCGCGGAGCCGCAGGACTGGCGCGACAGCCATCACGGGTGCGCCGGTAGAGCGAAAGCACGGCGTGCTGGCCTCGTTCGGCGATGCGTTGCGCGAATTTGTTCGCTTCTGGTGATGGGCGGACCCGCACCTATGATCCGGTGGAGAAGCTGGAGGATGGAATGAAGCTGTTCGACGGCGGCCGGGCGCCCAATCCCCGGCGCGTGCGTGTTTTCCTTGCCGAGAAGGGGCTGACGGTGCCGCTGGTGCCCGTCGACATGGGCGCGCTGGAGCATCGCGGCGAGCAGGTGGCTAAGCGCAATCCGCTGCGGCGCCTGCCGGTGCTCGAGCTCGACGACGGCACCATCATCACCGAATCGATCGCCATTTGCCGCTATTTCGAGGAATTGCACCCCACGCCCGCTTTGTTCGGCACGGGTGCGCTCGGCAAGGCAAAGGTCGAGATGTGGCAAAGACGCTTGGAATTGAACCTGATGAGCAGCGTCGCCGCCGCTTTCCGGCACATCCATCCGGCGATGAAGGAATGGGAAGTGCCGCAAGTTCCGGAATGGGGCGAGGCCAACAAACCGAAGGTGATCGAATTCCTGCACCTGCTCGACGACGAATTGGCGGATCGCGAATTCGCCGCCGGCGATGCCTATTCGGTCGCCGATATCACCGGCATGATCGCCATCGACTTCATGAAACCAGCGCGTATCAAAGTGCCGGAAGAATGCACGAACGTGCTGCGCTGGTATGCGGCACTTGCAAGCCGGCCAAGCGCGGCAGCCTGAGCGACAGAAATTGGATAATCTGCCCGATACGAGACAAGCGCTGCAGCGCCTCACCGAAAGGGTGCGGGCCTGCCGCATCTGCGTCGACCAGCCGCTTGGCCGGCCTTTGCCGCATGCGCCGCGGCCGGTGCTGCAGCCGTCCTCCACAGCGCGGGTCCTGCTTGCCGGCCAGGCGCCGGGGACAAAAGTGCATGCGTCGGGCATGCCCTTCACCGATGCCTCGGGAGACCGGCTGCGAAACTGGCTCGGTGTCAGCAGCGATGAGTTCTACGACGCTGAAAAATTCGCTATCGTGCCGATGGGCTTTTGTTTTCCTGGACAGGACGCCAAGGGCAGCGACCTGCCGCCGCGTCGCGAATGCGCGCCGGCCTGGCGCTCGGACCTGATGGCGCTGATGCCGCAGATCGACCTGGTGCTGACCATCGGCGGCTATGCGCAGGCATGGCATATGGGCACGGCACGGCTGCCGTCGCTGACCGAGACGGTCAGGAACTGGCGCGCCATATGGGATGGACCGGCCATGCCGAAAGTGCTGCCGCTGCCGCATCCGTCCTGGCGAAACACCGGCTGGCTGAAGAAGAATCCCTGGTTTGAAATGGATTTGCTGCCCTTTCTCAGGTCGGAAATCCGCTATCGTATTGATTAGCCATTCTGCAAGAAATCACTCGCATTTACCGCCATCGGCAGAATTTCTTTCTTGTGAAAGGCTCCGGTAAAAGGGATTATAGCCAAACTATTCCCCTGGAGCCTCCCATGGATCGCCTCGATAGAAAAATTCTCCGCCTCTTGCAGGAGGACGCGACGCTCGCGGTCGCCGATGTCGCCAAGAAAGTCGGCTTGTCGACGACGCCATGCTGGCGGCGCATCCAGAAGCTCGAGGAGGAAGGCGTCATCAAGCGTCGCGTCGCCATCCTCGATCATGAGAAGGTCAATGTGCGCGTTACCGTCTTCGTGTCGATCCGCACCAATTCGCACAGCCATGAATGGCTGCGGCGCTTCTCCGAGGTCATCCAGGAATTCCCGGAAGTGGTCGAGTTCTACCGCATGAGCGGCGACGTCGATTACTTGCTGCGCGTGGTGGTGCCCGACATCGCCGCTTACGATGCCTTCTACAAGCGGCTGATTGCCAAGATCGAGATCCGTGACGTCTCGTCGTCCTTCGCCATGGAGCAGATCAAGTACACGACGGAAATTCCGCTCGATTACATGGTGCTGGACAAGGAATCGGGCGCGAACGCGGCGTGACGCTGGTTGCGCCGATCGACCCTAATTCTTCTTTTTGTTCAGAAAATTCCACGGCGAGTTGACCGGCAGGGTGACCGTGTCCGGCACGCTGTCGACGCTCGCCACCTCGGCCTTTCGCACCGTGTAGCCCGACTGGACCATCGAGACGCCGTCGAGGATGAACAACTGGCTTTTCTCCATGCCGGGCTTCAGCACGCCGGTGACTGCGACCGGCTCGTAGGCCTCTTTCATCTTGTAGGGATGCGCCGGCGTCACCAGCACGATCTGATTGGGCGGCGGCGTCGGCATGTGGCTGCAGGCGCCCGTCCACGGCACCAGCAAGAACTGGTAGACGAGGTCGCCGTCACGATCGACCGGCAATGCATATCCGGCTAATTGTATCGTCTTGTCCTGCAGATTGAGCGACAAGGTCTCGCCATGGTCAGGCAGTTTTGCCGCGATCATCGGCAGGTTCGCGTCTTCGGCTATCGCTTGCGTCGCGGGGCGCAGATCCTTCCAGACAATATGCGCGACATCAGCCGCGGCATCGGCTCCAGTGGCTGGGAGGAGGAGCGCAGCCGCCAGCGCCGCGCATGACTTGAAACGCTTGCTCATGATCGCTCCATCCTCCGCCAGTCCATTTGCTGAATCGAGTAAAAGCGTCGTGACCGATCCGGGCTCACCGACCCAGCCGCATCACATGCCGTCGCGTACCGGCGGTGCCGGTCTCATGGAAGCCCCTCGTAGTAAACATGTCGCGAAAACCCATGAAGCGATAGCTCGGGGCGGCCTCGTCGACGGGATAGGCCTCGATTGTATGTGCGCCTTTGCTGAAGGCATGGTCGATCGCAGCGTCAAGCAAAGCGGAGGCCAGCCCGCCGCCGCGCAGGGCCATGGGCACATAGAAGCAGACGATCGACCAGATGCCGGTTTCGGTGTCGTCCTGCTGCTTTGAAAGTTTCCGGTAGGTCTCGCGTGGCGCGACCGAGCACCAGCCGACCGGCCTGCCGTCCATCTCGGCGATGATGCCGACCGGGGTGCCTTTGTCGATAAGCGCCATCATCATGCGCTTCTTCTCATCGTTCTGAATGTGTTCGCGGGTGGAATGGCGCCAGGCCATGCACCAGCAATATTTCGGTGCGCCGGGCTGCTCGAACAGGTTTTCGAAGTCGGCAAGTGTCTCTGGCGTCACCCCGACGAACCGAATCCCGGCAAGGTCATGCTTTTGCGGCTGCGAGCCTTTCGAGCTGTCTGGCATCCGTCAGTTCCTTCACTGCATCCTTGCCGATCCAGCGCGCCGTCTTGTCCGGCGATGCCGCTAATCTTTCCGCCAGCGCAAGGGCAGGGGCGTGCAGGTTCATCGACCGTTTGCCGATTTGCCGCAGCGCCCAATTGACCGCCTTGCGGACGAAATTGCGCGGATCGCTGGCATGCTTCTCGATCAGCGGCAGATAGGCCAGGAAGGTCGCGTCCGGCTCTTTCTTGAGATGCACCGCGCTCCAGGCCAACATGGCAAAGGCGGTGCGGCGAACGAATTCGCGTTCGTCTCCAGCGAACTCGTCGATCAATTCGCGCCAGAACGGTGTTTCGGCAAAGAGGTCCGCAACGGTGTCGACGATCTCCCAGCTGTCGAAATCCGCGGCCCAGCGCCGGCATTGATCGATATCGACCTTCTTCGGCTCGCCGGTGAAGGCGGCCATCAGCCGCGCTTCGCGGATGCCGCTGTTCCAGAGCTGCAGCGACCGCTCGTGGTTCCTCTTCAGCTTGCGCGCCAGCAGCCGCAATTGTGAATTGCCGACGCCGAGCGCGCTGGCGGTGTTGATGCCGAAGCGCGCCATGCCCGCCCGATTGTCCTCGGTGCCGACCGAACGCAAATGAGCGACGATGTCGTCGGCGCTCCAGCTCGGATCGGGCAGGGGCATTCTCGCCTATCTTTCCAGGCGCGCCAGCAGCGAGGACGTGTCCCAGCGCTTGCCGCCCATGTCCTGCACATCCTTGTAGAACTGGTCGACCAATGCCGTCACCGGCAGCTTGGCGCCGTTGCGATTGGCCTCCGCCAGGCAGATGCCCAGATCCTTGCGCATCCAGTCGACAGCGAAGCCGAAATCGTATTTGCCGGCATTCATTGTCTTGTGGCGGTTTTCCATCTGCCAGGAGCCGGCAGCACCCTTGGAGATCACCTCGATGACCTTCTCGATGTCGAGGCCGGCCTTCTTGCCGAAATGGATGCCTTCGGCCAGGCCCTGGACGAGGCCGGCGATGGCGATCTGGTTGATCATCTTGGTCAACTGGCCTGCGCCAGCCGATCCCATCAGGCCGACCATGCGGGCGTAGGCGTCGATGACGGGCCTGGCCTTGTCGAAGGCCGCCTCATCGCCGCCGACCATGACGGTCAGCACGCCGTTCTCGGCGCCGGCCTGGCCGCCTGACACCGGCGCGTCGAGGAAGGAGAAGCCCGCCTTGCGCGCGGCGTCGTCAAGCTCGCGCGCGACCTCGGCAGACGCGGTGGTGTTGTCGATGAAGACCGCGCCCTTCTTCATCGCGGCGAAGGCGCCGTTCGCACCGGTCGTGACGGAGCGCAGATCATCGTCGTTGCCGACGCAGGAGAAGACGAATTCCTTGCCTTCGGCTGCCTCGGCCGGCGTCAACGCCAGTTTGCCGCCATGCTCGGCCACCCACCGCTCGGCCCTTGCCTTGGTGCGGTTGTAGACGGTGACGTCATGGCCACCCTTGTTCCTGAGGTGCCCGGCCATCGGATAGCCCATGACGCCAAGACCGAGAAATGCAACCGATGCCATAAGCCTGCCTTCCAACAAAACACAGTTTCCAGTGGCGGAAGGTCTAGGCCATGCGAAAAATTCGTCAAGGCACGCAGCGCTGCATCGACTGGTGCAGGCGGCCGGGCCGCAATCTATCGATGCAGATGGACGGTGATGCGGCGCTCGATCCATTCGACGCCGTGGCGCAGGATCTCGACCATCACCAGATAGACGATCGCCACCCAGATATAGGCCTGGATGTCGAAGGATTTCGCATAAGCGAGCTTGGCGTTGCCCATCAGGTCGTAGACGGTGATGATGGCGACGATCGCGGAGGCCTTGATCATCAGGATGAGCTCGTTGCCATAGGGCCTGAGCGCGACAATGATCGCCTGGGGCATGATCACCTTGCGCAGCGTCTGCAATCTGTGCAGTCCGAGCGAGGCCGCACCTTCCCATTGGCCGCGCGCCACGCTTTCGATGGCGCCGCGCAGGATCTCGGCCTGATAGGCGGCGGTGTTGAGCGAGAAGGCAAAGACGCCGCAATAGAAGGCCTCGCGAAAGAACCACCACAGCCCGACCGTCTCAAGCTCAGGCCGGAACGAGCCGATGCCGTAATAGACCAGGTAGGTCTGCACGAGCAGCGGCGTGCCGCGGAAGAAATAGACGTAGCAATAGGCAAGCGCGGACAAGATCGGGTTCTTCGACATGCGGCCATAGGCGACCGGCAGCGACAGGAGCGCGCCAACGACCATCGAAATGCTCACCAGCGATAGGGTTGTCCCCAGGCCCTGCAGATAGGCGGGAGCATATCTGGCGAAGAATTCGGCGTTCCAGGCATAGACCAGATAGGCGACGATGCCGGCGCCGAACAGCACCCAGATGCCGACCAACGCGTAGCCGAGGATGCGGACCCGCGGCCAGCCGCGCGCTGGCGGCGGCGGCTTGTCGATGGCGATAGCCTGGCTGACGCTCATCCCGCTTCCCTCCGTCCGAGATAGCGCAGGATATAGCTCGTGGCGATCGACGACAGGACGGCCAGTGCCAGGAAGATCAGCGCCGCGACGCTGTAAAAGAGGAAGGAATGCTTGGTGACGCGCGCCGCCACGCCGGACTGGCGCAGGGTCTCCGCGAGATTGACGACCGAAACCAGCGAGGTGTCCTTGAGCAGGCTCAGCCAACAATTTTCGAGACCCGGAAAAGCGATGCGTATCAGCTGCGGCAGGATCACCAGCCGCATTGTCTGCCATTTCGACAGGCCAATGGCGTAGCCACCCTCATATTGGCCTTTCGGAATGGCGCGGAACGCGGAGAGGAACACCTCGCTGGCGTAAGAGGAAAAGATCAGCGCCAGCACGATCATGCCGGCGACGAAGCTGTTGACGTCGATAGTTGCGTCCGGATTGAACAGCCGGACGAGATATTGCAGCAGAAGCGGCATGCCGAAGAAGAACAGGAACAGCGTCACCAGTTCCGGCAGGCCGCGAAAGACCGTGGTGTAGATGTTGCCGGCAAGGCGGAGCGACGGCTCTTCATGCTGCTTGGCAAAGGCGACGAAAAAGCCGATCACTAGGCCGATCGGCAGTGTGGCGAGCGCCAGCGCGATGGTGACCAGAACGCCAGAGGCAATGTCGTCACTCCAGCCCTCCGGTCCCCAGCTGAGAAGTGTCCAAATGCTTTGGGCCGGCATTGACGGGTCGTGTCTCCGTGGCGATCCCGGAAGGATTTAAGGGCGGCGAGGGATGCCTCACCGCCCTTGGCTTATCGATCAGGACTCGGCGCCATAGACGTCGAACTTGAAGTATTTGTCGTTGATTTCCTTGTACTTTCCGTTCTTTCGGATGGTGTCGATCGCTTCATTCAGCTTGTTGACCAGATCGGTCTCGCCCTTGCGCACGGCGATGCCGGCGCCCGGTCCGAAGATTTCGACCGGCTGCGGCGAGGGCTGGCCGAGGATCTTGCAGCAGGCGCCGTCCGGCGAATCCAGCCACTGCTGCAGCACGACGATGTCGTCCTCGATGGCGTCGAGACGGCCATTGGCGAGGTCTGCCTGCTCCTCCGGGCTGCTCGGATAGCCCTTGATGGTGCTGTCCGTGTAGGTCTTCGAAGCATAGTTGTAGTGCGTGGTGGTGGTGGCGACGCCGATGGTCTTGCCGGCGAGGTCTTCCTTGGTCACGCCTTTGAGTGGTGAATCCTTCGGCACGGCGATGGCCGAGGGGGTGTTGTAGTATTTGTGGGTGAAGTCGACCTTTTCCTGGCGCTCGGGCGTGATCGACATCGAGGCGACGATGGCGTCGAACTTGCCGGCCTGAAGCGCGGGGATGATGCCGTCCCAATCCTGCGCGACGAAGGTGCACTTCACCTTCATCTCGTCGCAGAGCGCCTTGGCGATATCGATGTCGAAGCCGACCAGCTGGCCGTCCGAGGTCAGGTTGTTGAAGGGCGGGTATGCGCCTTCGGTGCCGATCCTGAGGGTCTTTTCCTGAGCCTGGGCGACGCCGAGTGTCAGCAGCGCGGCCGAAGCGGCGAGCGCGATACGCAGTACAATACGCATGATAATCCTCTCATATTGTCATGGCCGCTGTCCCGTGCGGCTCTTGTGGTCGGTCGTTTCCCGACCGCCCGCTGGGCCGGATACTCCCACTCTTTGCGAGAAAAAAGCAACTGCAAATCAACGGCAAACGACAATCAGGACGTGCCGCTGCGTTACTTGGTCTGAGCCACGAGACCTGTGCTGCGCTCGATGAAGTCGGCTATCGATTTCGTGTCGTCGAGGTCGAAAACCGGCAGGTCTTCGCCTTCGACCGTGAAGTCGGCGGCGACCGCGACAATGTTGGGATCGTTGGCCGAAAGCGGCGTCCGATCCTTGGCTTCAAGCCGCCTTGCCTCGATCTTCTTATGCGCCTCGCGCTTGTAGCCTTCGACCAGAACGATGTCCGCGGGCGACAGCCGCGCCAGGATGTCGTCCAGCGTCGGCTCGTTTTCCTCGCGCAATTCGTGCATCAGAGCCCAACGCCGGCCGGAGACGATGGCGACTTCCGTCGCGCCCGCCTGGCGGTGGCGGAAGGAGTCGGCGCCCGGCTTGTCGATGTCGAAGGCATGGTGCGCGTGCTTCACCGTCGACACCGTCCAGCCGCGCGCCACCAGCTCTGTGACCAGCTTTTCCGTCAGGGTCGTCTTGCCGGAGTTCTTCCAGCCGGTGATGCCGAATACGCGTCTCATGGCCCGAGGCTTTGCAACAGACGCTCCGCCGCCGCAAGGTCGTCCGGTGTGTTGATGTTGAAGAACGGATCGATCTTTTGGCCGCGAGCCTCGATCATGGGGAACTCGACCTCGACATGGCCGTGCCGCTCCATAAACGCGGAAACCCGTCGGTTGTCCTCGTCGACCAGGAAGTGACGCAAGGCGTCGCGCAGGTCGAGCGGCCAGAGCGCGAAGGTCGGGTGCCATCTGCCGTCCGAGCTGGCGACGGCGATCGTGCCGGGCCGATCGAGCGCTGCCGCCACCAGGCGCCCGACGAGGTTGTCGGGAAAGAACGGCGTGTCACCGGCGGCGATCACCAGCCACCGGCAGCTTGTTTGCGTTGCCGCCCATTCAAGGCCGGTGAGAATGCCTGCGAGCGGGCCGGCATGGCCCGGCATCGTATCTTGGATCACCGGCAGGTCCATGCCGGCAAATCGCGCCGGATCGCCGTTCGCGTTGAGCCCCAGTGTGGCGACCTGCGGCCTCAGTCGCGTGGCGACATGGTCGATCAGCCTGGCTTTGCCCAATGAAAGGAGCGGCTTGTCGCCGCCGCCCATCCGGCGCGACTGGCCTCCGGCCAGAATGATCCCCGCAACACTTCGGTCCATCGTGCCTATATGCCGTCCGGTGCCATGTCGGGTCCAGCGCTTTCGGCGGCAGGTTGCTGCCGGCCGACGACGCGCTCGCGGTAGAGCGCATAGAGGCCCGAGCCGATGATGATGGCGGCGCCGACGGTCATCGGCGCATCGGGGATATCGCCGAAAATGACGAGGCCGAGCAGGATCGACCACAATAGCGCGGTGTAGCGGAACGGGGCGATGAAGGAGATGTCGCCCGAGCGCATCGCCATGATGATGAACTGATAGCCGATGAGCACCAGTACCGCCGCCAGCGCCAGAAGGGTGGTCGCCCGGCCGCTCATCGGCGTCCAGCCGCCCATCGGCGACAAAAGCAGCGCGCCCAGCACCGTCATGGCAAGCGCGGTCGCCGTCGACACCAGCATGGTCGGGATCGCGTCGGGGATCCGCTTGGTGGCGAGATCGCGCACCGCGCAGCAGGCGACGCTGGTCAATGCCAGCAGCGAGTAGACGCTGAAGCCCTCGAAGCCCGGCCGCACGATGATCATCACGCCGGTGAAGCCGATGGCAATGGCAAGCCAGCGCCGCCAGCCGACGCCTTCGCCGAAGAACAGCGCCGCGCCCATGGTCACCGCCAGCGGGAGCGCCTGCAGCACGGCCGAGACGTTGGCGATCGGCAAATGCGCAAGCGCGATCAGAAACGATACCGTGGCGCCGGCTTCGCCCGCAACGCGCGTCGCCACCATCGGCTGCAGCATGGCCGCCGGATTGGCAAGCGCGCCGCGCCGCCAGGCGAGCAGGCCGACGAACAAGGACGCGAAGGCGCCGCGCACCAGCATGACCTGCGCCATGTTCATCGATTCCGATGAGAATTTGGTGATCGCGTCGTTCAAGGTGAAGCCGACCATGGCCACGATCATGAACAGCGCGCCGCGCAGATTTGGCGAGAGAGGCAAGGGCGTTTCCGGACTATTTTAATTCAGCCGTCTAGCAGGCAGCCGGAAAACAGCAACGGCAAAGAAATGGGCCACGAATTTCTGCGTGGCCCGTGAGATCGATTTGCCGAGCTTTGGAAGGCTTACTTCGGCGTCAGCACCTCGGTGCCGTTGCCGTTCTGGCCGGCGATGGTCCACAGCCCGTGCAGGGAGCCGTCCTTCTCGATCTTGTAGACGACGAGACCGATCTCCTTGCCCATCGCGTAGCCGGCGGAAAATGCATTGTCGTTACGCATGCAGATGCCGTCCGAGGTCGAGCCGCCGGTTTCCCAGTGGATGGTGCAGGTCGTGTCGCTGGTCAGCGTGATGGTTGCCTCGCCGTCATATTTCGAGCCGTCGAAATTGGTGCCGGCGACGGTGTAGGTGCCGCCGATCGACTGAGCCGCGGCCGATACGGAAGCAACCCCAAGCATTGCTAGTGAAAGCATGAATGTGCGCATGTGCACTCCCCCTAGAGCGATAATCGCGCGCGAAGGCTAGGCTGGAAAAGGCCGGCGGTAAATCGGCCGGAAGGCGACGCCAGCGCTTTATTTTCAGTGCGGCCAGGCTGACCTCAAGGGCCGCGCAGGGTCTTGGCGATGGAGCCGGCCAAAGGGTCGTATTTTGCCTTGAGCGCGGCAGGGTATTCGATCCAGACGGTGCGAATGACGTCGTCCTTTCCGAACAGGCGCCGTTCGTAAAAAATGTTGCCGTCCTTGGTGCCGGAGAGCACCGCCCAGTTCTTGCCGGTCTTGCTGTAGGTGATCTTGTAACCCGGTTCGGTGCTGGCTTTCTCCTGGACGACGAAACCTTGCGGCGTGTCGTTGTCGATGTTGTAGATGCCGGAACAGGTCAGGCTGGCGCCGTCGGCGCTAAGCCATTGCTGTCCGTCGCCATTTTCCGGCTCGGGCATCGGCTTGTTGAAGATGTCATCGGGAAAAGTGCAGGACTGGCCGAACCGCGCATTCACGTAGGTGAAGGGCTTGGCCATCGCGGCCGACATGATTGTCGACAGCGACAAGATCGCCGCTACCGACGACCAACCGATGCGCTGCGGACGTTGCATGATCCCCCTTTGGTCGATGACCGAAGGTGATCCTGCACCAAATCGCAGAAAAAATCAGCCGCCGGTGACGCTCATATGCCGAGATACCGATGGGCGGCTGGTGCGGCGGTCGATGACGAAATCATGGCCCTTGGGCTTGCGGCCGATGGCTTCGTCGATCGCCTCGCCGAGCAGCTCGTTGCCTTCGGTGGCGCGCAACGGCGCCCTAAGGTCGGCGGCGTCCTCCTGGCCAAGGCACATATAGAGCGTGCCGGTGCAGGTCAGCCGCACGCGGTTGCAGCTTTCGCAGAAATTATGCGTCATCGGCGTGATGAAGCCGAGGCGGCCGCCGGTCTCCGCGACATGGACATAGCGGGCAGGGCCGCCGGTCTTGTAAGGAATATCGGAGAGCGTGAACTGTCGCTCCAGCGCGGCGCGCAACAGCGACAGCGGCAGATACTGGTCGGTGCGGTCGGCCTCGATCTCGCCCATCGGCATCGTCTCGATGAGGGTGAGATCCATGCCACGGCCATGCGCCCAGCGCATCAGCTCGGGGATTTCGGCATCGTTGAAGTCCCGCAGTGCAACCGCATTGAGCTTGATCTTCAACCCGGCCTTCTGCGCGGCATCAATGCCCTCCATCACCTTGCCGAGATTGCCCCAGCGGGTGATCTGGTGGAATTTCTCGGCATCGAGCGTGTCGAGCGAGACGTTGATGCGCTTGACGCCGCAATCGGCGAGCTCGGCGGCGAAGCGCGACAGCTGCGAGCCGTTGGTGGTCAGCGTCAGCTCTTCCAGGGCGCCGCTCTCCAGATGCCGCGACAGCTGGCGCACCAGATGCATGATGTTCTTGCGAACCAGCGGCTCGCCGCCGGTCAGCCGCAGCTTCCTAACGCCCTTTTCGATGAAAACGGTGCAGAGCCGGTCAAGCTCCTCGAGCGACAACAGATCCTTCTTGGGCAAGAAGGTCATGTCCTCGGCCATGCAATAGGTACAGCGAAAATCGCAGCGGTCGGTGACCGACACGCGCAGATAGCTGATGGTGCGACCGAAGGGGTCGATCATGTCCATTTGCAAACGTTTCCCATGGCCTGAGCGGCACCGTTATATACAGCTATGTGATACGATCCAATGCCGCATTCAAGATAGACGGTCTTGATCTTTGGTAACATTCCCCGGCCGACATCGCGTGTCGGCTGGCTGAAAGTCTTGGTCGGATGCATGTCGTTTGTCCCAGAACCGCTGCCCACTTCCGGGCGACATGCATTGGCACCGGTCTTTCCGGATCGCGCGAAGCGGCGTAGGGAAGGGCGCAACCCAGAGCATGATGCCGAAAAGTGTGAAGCGGTTTTTCGGACGACATCATGCTCTATCTCTTTGACTTAGAGACGGATTCAGATTTCAGGTCGAACAGACCTGAAATCATCCGGCTCCAGACAGGACAGTCATGACCGCGCCAAAGGAACTCAGGGTCTCGAAGGACCGCAAGCTGCTGACGGTGACCTTCCCGGGCCATCAACCGTTCGAATTGCCGGCGGAGTTTTTGCGCGTGGCTTCGCCGTCGGCGGAAGTGCAGGGGCATTCGCCGGAGCAGCGCGTGACGGTCCCCGGCAAGCGCAATATAGCGATTCTCAAGATCGAGCCGGTCGGCAATTATGCGGTGCGCATCACCTTCGACGATTTCCACGACACCGGCATCTTCACCTGGAACTATCTGCATACGCTTGGCCACGAAAAGGACGAGCGCTGGAACGCCTATCTTACCGAGTTGGCCGAGAAGGGGCTGAGCCGGGATCGCTAGCCCTGCGCGTGGCAATCCAAGGTCGGCTGTCGTCAAGACGTCATGGACATGGAGTAGCGCCGGCAAAAGGTCAGGAGGCGAAAAAGCTGTCGCGCATCACATCCGTCGAACAGCTCGAGGTCCTCTACGGCCTGCCGGGCGAGGCTTCGGTCGTCAAAGAACTCGACCATGTGATTCCCGAATATGCCGCCTTCATCGAGGCCTCGCCCTTCGTGGCGCTGGCGACGAGCGGGCCCGAGGGCCTCGACTGCTCCCCGCGCGGCGATCTCGCCGGCTTCGTGCGCATTGTCGACGACAAGACTCTGATGATGCCCGACAGGCGCGGCAACAATCGCGCCGATTCGCTGAAGAACATCATTCGCGATCCGCGCGTCGGCCTGCTCTTTCTGGTGCCGGGCTCGGGCACCACGCTGCGCGTCAACGGCCGCGCTCACATCACGACCGATGCCGGGCTTTGCGCGTCCTTCACGGTCGACGGCAAGCCGGCCCGCTCGGTCACTGTCATCGATGTCGATACGGTCTATTTCCAATGCGCCCGCGCTATCGTCCGCTCGGAACTGTGGAACCCGGCCAGGCATATCGACCCGAAGTCGCTGCCGACACCCGGCCAGATTCTCGAGATCACCAGCCGCAAGAACATCGACGGCCAGAAGTACGACGAGGAATGGCCGGAAAGAACGAAGAAGACGATGTGGTGACAGGTGCGCCGATATTTCGGTGAGGCCGGCCTGCAAATGGCGGGTCCCTGCGCTTCCGGTGCTCACGTACTTTAGGTACGCTCCGCTCCGGTTCTCGGAATCCCGCCATTTTCGATTCGGCCTGACCGAAATCTCAGCACACCTGAGGTAGTCGCATCAAACCCGCGCTCAGGCTTCCTTCAGCACGTCGGCGATCTTGCGCATTTGCTCGCCGATCATGTCGCACTGCTCCGGCGTCGACTGGCTCATCGCCTTCTCGATCAGCGCCATATGAACCTTCAGGGCCTTCATCAGCAGAGCCTCGCCCGCCTCGGTGAGGTTCAGCCGCAGCACCCGCTTGTCCTTCTCGTCGCCTTCGCGACGCAGCAACCCGCGGGCCTCGAGCTGCGGCAACAGCATGGTGATGTTGGAGCGGCCGACGAGCAGCTTGCGGGCAAGGTCGTGCTGCGACATGCCGGGGTGGCGGTAGAGGTTCATCAGCACGTCGAGCTGCGCCGGCTTAAGGTCGAGCGGGCCGAGCTTAACCGCCAGCGTGCGCTCCAGCACATGACAGGCGCGCGCCACCGCAACCCAGTTGCGAAAGCGAGGGTTGTCCCAGGGTAGCTCTTGCTTAATGTTCATCTTTGAACTATTATGTTCATGCTTGAACGAATGGATGGACTGCCAATATGGCATCATTTGGAATGAAGGTCATCCGGGGCGTTTTCGGCGCGGCCGAGCATGTTGCGCCGCGTCTTAGCGGCCGCGCCGCCTTCGAATTGTTTTGCCGCACACCAAACGTCAAGACCTTGAGCGACGGCGAACGCCGAGCCGTCGAGCGTGCCTCAGCCTTCATGGCCGAGGCGCGCCATCACAGGCTGAAAACCAGGACCGATTGCGTCGCAGTGCATGAATTCCGGCCGGAGCCGGGCAGGGAGTCGCGCGGCACGGTGCTCGTCATTCATGGTTGGCGCTCGCGTACCGAATATATGCGCGCCCTTATCGAAGGGTTTCGCGGCGCCGGCTACAAGGTTGTTTCGCTCGACCTGCCTGGGCATGGCCATTCGCTCGGCCGCCATCTCAACATGGTGACTGCCGTGGACGCGGCGCGGGTCGCCGGCGAATGGTTCGGCCCCTTTGCCGCCGTCGTCGGCCATTCCTTCGGCGGCGCGATTGCCGTCAATGCCGTTGCCGCATCGGTCAAGGGCATGCCGCCGCTTGCGGCGCAAAAGCTGGTGCTGATTGCGGCGCCGAGCTCGCTGCCTGCAATCTTCGACGACTTCAGCGATATGATGAATGTCGGGCCGCGCTCGCGCGTCGCCATGGCGGACAGGGTGAGATACCTTTCGGGGCGTCCGCTCAGCGAATTCACCGGCGACCGCCAGCTTGCGGAGGCGTCGGTGCCGACGCTGATCATCCACGCGCCGGACGATCGCGAAGTCCATGCCGATCATGCGAAGCGTTATGCGGGCGCCGGCGAGCATGTCCACCTGCATTGGGCCGATGGGCTTGGCCACCGGCGTATCCTCACCGACAGGGACGTCGTCGCGCGCGCGGTCGGCTTTGTGACTGGGCAGCGGGAAACGGCCCTGCACTAATCGCCTATCAGTCCGCCTTCTTTTTCTGCCCCGCCTCTTCGGGCAGGCCCGCTGCTTTCCAGGCGGTATAGCCGCCGAGGATATGCTTGACCGGCGTCAGGCCCATGTCCTGCGCCGTCTTCGTGGCAAGCGCCGAGCGCCAGCCTCCGGCGCAGAAGAAGACGAAGGTCTTGCCGCTGGCGAAGAACGGCTTGTG
Source organism: Mesorhizobium sp. CA15 (assembly GCF_020165215.1). Classification (NCBI taxonomy): domain Bacteria; kingdom Pseudomonadati; phylum Pseudomonadota; class Alphaproteobacteria; order Hyphomicrobiales; family Phyllobacteriaceae; genus Mesorhizobium; species Mesorhizobium sp. CA15. Next base: position 179,374 of record NZ_JAIUHQ010000001.1, on the reverse strand, counting down.
ATACGGGCTTTCGGGATCGATCCAGAATTCCAGCATGCCTCGCGTTACATGCTTGGCGCCGGGGATCTTGCCGTCACGTTCGACCTCGCGCGGGTCGCGCAGATCGACGAAGATCGTGTCCTCATCCTCCAGCAGCCCCGCTGCCTCCTCAGGCGACACGACCTCGATCTCGGCATTCGCCTCGTCGAGAAGCTGGCGATATCCCTTCTTCACTGCACATCCTCCAGGCCGTGGCTCGAGGCCGCCGGAATTTCGATCACAAAGACCGTGGTTTGTCACGCCTTGGCCGTGCCGCACAGGGCGGCCGTCGAATCCGCCGGTGATTCCTGCTTGACGACAGTCCACTCGAAACGCTGCCCGTGTACCTATGTGACTTTCTCGCCTATCGGCAACGCCACGCCTGATTGTCCCGGGTGTCGGAACACTTGGAACGGCCAGCTCGTTTTAGGTCTCACAAGGATGTGAAACCGTTCTGCAACACGGCCGCGAAAATTAATGGAAGCTTAACGAAATCAGTATGAATCGGTACAGTCACGTCATACATCCGCCTTGCGGAGGGCGGGACCGTCCAGCGGCGTGGAACGGGAACCGGTTTCAACCGGTGCGGGTGAAGCATGAAAATCCTCGGAAACAAAAAAGCCGCCCTGCCGATCGCGGTCGCGGCGACTCTTGCCCTCGGGCAGCAGTCGGCAAGCGCGCAAGGGCTGTTCGACATGCTGTTCGGCGGCGGCATCCGGCACAGCCCGCAAGGCGAGTTTCCGCCGCCGCCAAAGCCGCGCAAGATGCGGCCGGCCGGAGAGGATGGTGGCGGCGTCAGGATCAGCAGCCCCACCTATAACACCTACAGGGCCGACAAGCTTGTGCGGGTCGATTTCAAATCGCTGCTGCCGGCACCGCAGGCCGCGACCCCTCAGGACGCCGCCTTTGTCCCGTCGGTGACGAGCAATAGCTTCCGTGATGCCGTCGCAGGCTTGAGCGACTACGAGTTGTTTGCCGAGCCGAATATCGCCAAGGCGCTGATCGCCTATTATTCGGCCAATCCGGATTTCATCTGGGTGAGCGACAATACCCCCAACAGCCGGGCGCAGGATGCAGTGCGCGTCCTGGGGGAGGCGGCGAGTTATGGCCTGACGCCGGCCGACTATTCCGTTGATGTCCCGGCAGCCGCCAATTCCGCCGCCACACCGGAAGAGCGGACCAAGGAACTGGTCCGCTTCGAGATGGCGCTGTCGGCGCGCGTGCTGCGCTATGCCCATGATGCCCAGAGCGGTCGCGTCGATCCCAACCGGATGACCGGCTATTACGATTTCCCGGCCAAGCCGCTCGATCTCGAAGGCGTGCTGAAGACGCTGGCGCATACCCAGGAGGTCCGCACCTATCTCGAATCGCGCCATCCGCAGAATGCCGAATACCAGGCGCTGCGCGTCGAGCTGGAAGCGCTCGAGGCGAGCGAGGAAAACGAGATCGTCGTCGATCCCAAGCTCCTGCTCAAACCCGGCGAAAGCAGCCCGGAATTGCCAAAGTTGCTGACGCTTATTTCCGGTAATCTCGATGACGAGATGGGCGGCAGCTATGGCGAAGTGCTCGCGAGGCTCGGCAAGAGCGAGCTCTACGATCCCGAGCTGGTGCCGGTGATCAAGGCGGTGCAGCAGCGCGCCGGCATGAAGGGCGACGGTGTCATCGGCCCGCGCACGGTGGCTTCATTGGCCGGCGCCTCAAAGGCGGACAAGGTCGAGAAGGTCAAGGTCGCGCTCGAGGAACTGCGCTGGATGCCGTCTGATCTCGGCAGCCCGCGCGTCTTCATCAACCAGCCCGCCTTCACCGCCAGCTATATCGACAATGGCGAGGAGAAGCTGAAGACCCGCGCGGTCATCGGCCGGGTCACCAACCAGACCGCCTTCTTCTATAACCAGATCAAGCAGGTCGACTTCCATCCTTATTGGGGCGTGCCGCAGTCGATCATCGTCAACGAGATGCTGCCAAGACTGCGCGGCGATCCGGGCTATCTCGACCGCGCCGGCTATGAGGTGACGGATTCGCGCGGCAAGCGCATCCCGTCGGCGGCGGTCGATTGGGGTGCCTATGGCGCCAACATTCCGTTCAGCGTGCGTCAGCAGCCGAGCGAGGCCAATGCGCTGGGCGAGTTGAAGATCCTCTTCCCCAACAAGCATGCCATCTACATGCACGACACGCCGCAGAAGTCGTTCTTCGAGCGCGACATGCGCGCGCTCAGCCATGGCTGCGTGCGGCTACAGGATCCGCGCGGCATGGCCGCCGCCGTGCTGGGCACCACGGTCGACGATATCGCCGAGAAGCTGAAGCACGGGCATTCGACCGAGAATGTCACGCGCGTCATTCCGGTCTATGTCGCCTATTTCACCGCATGGCCGGACATGTCCGGCAAGGTCGAGTATTTCGACGACGTCTATGGCCGCGATTCCAAGCTGATGCAGGCGCTCGACGCGACCGAAGCGGTGCGCACGCCGTCAAGCTGAGCGCTTTTTACTCCAAGCAATTCCGGACGGAAGGTTACGGCGAAGCCGCCGAGCCCTGACCGCTTCACACTTTTCCTGGAATTGCTTTGATCAACGACCGGCGCAAGCCAGCGTTGCGCCCGGCAATCAGCCAATAGATCAGGCCGGCCACGAGGCCGCCGCCGGCGATGATGCCCATGTCCGCCCAGCGTTCCGGATCATTGGCGGCGTCCGGCCAGATCAGCATGAAACCGGCTGCCGCGGCAGCGGCGCCGAACAGCATATGCAGCCAGAAGCTTCGCAGCGAAAAGAACTCTGCGATCATTGCAAAGACCAGCGTCTGCATAGCCGTCAGGAGGATCGTCAGAAAGTAGATGAACATGCCGAGCGGCGGCACCACCAGCGCGGCGACCGGCGTGAACGCCATAAGCTCGAAGTAACCCGGAGCATTGGGCAGCGAACTCAATATCGCGTAGATCACCACCACGGCTATCAACCCGACAAGCACCGCGACCAGATAGCCGACAAGCACCATCAGGATGCGCTTCAGGACGTAGCCAATCATTGCCATGCACCCCCGTGCCCGCAATCATGGCGGGCAGTCAGCCACCAAAGCTGTGACGATGCAAGGGGTCCATCGCGCCGGAACGCGGCACAGGAGCGTTCAGGCGCTAGGTCAGGATGACGTTTCGTTGAATCGCCATCCGATCTAACTCTTGTTGGAGACGATCTTCTCTGAAAACCGGTTCCCACTTGTCGGGATAACGCTCCAACGCGCAGATGCCGGGGATCGGGCAGGGGTCCATTTGCCCCTAGTAGGTCTGGCGGAATGGCCGCAGGCGGACGCGGCCTATTTGGGTTCGCCGGTCACGGGATCGTAGGTGATTTGGACCTTGGCCTTGTCCGTCGTGTAGTAAGTGATGGTGTAGCCGTCGCTATCCCATTCGACCTCCTTCACATAGCGGAAGTCTGTGCGGTGCTCGACCTTGGCGACGATCTCCGAGAGCTTCTTGGCATTTTGCGACGGCAGTGGCTGGTCGTCCGCCGCAAAGGCTTGTCCACTGATAAGCAGGAAAGCGATACCGGTTGCTGAAACAACAGTGCGCATGAGAGCCCTCAAATCTCGTCGGCGTCAGTGCCGTCAGAAACTCGCGCGCAGGCAGGTTGGTTCCGCAGCGCCGCAATAACCGACTTTTACGGCGCATGCCTCGATGCGGCCGCAGGAGCCGGTCAATATTGCCTGGCGGAGAAAATGTAAGAACTTCAATTGGTAAGGTTCCACTTTGGATGTGTCTCCTGAGTAATGACCACTAACCATGCGCCGGAGGGTGAATTCGCCATATTAGCTGTTCGTGGTAGAGCTTTCGGCAAGACCCTGATAGAATTCTGGTCATAAGAGGGTGGCAACAGTGCGCCGGGCCTGTCGAGGATTTCCGTCGGCAGCCGGCGAGGCGTTTCTTTGAGCGCAGGTCGCCCGTTCTGGACTGCAGCGGGACTGGGGGCTCAATCATGGCTGAACGGAACTATACCCGTCAGCTTGCGACAATCATTTCAATCGACGCCGTAGGATTCTCGAGGCTTATGGGCATCGACGACGAGTTGGCTGTTGCCGCCTTCGAGGAAAGGCGCGACATCATCGCCGACAGTTGCGGAGCATTTGGCGGGCGCACGTTCGGCGATGCCGGCGACAGCATCATGGCCGAATTCGGCAATCCAATCGAAGCCTTGCGGGCAGCCTTCGATTTCCAGGCCCGGATCGTGGCGCTGAATGCCGCTGTCGCCGAGGACATGCGCATGCCTTTTCGCGCCGGGATAAACACCGGCGACGTCATCGTCCGGGAGGGCCGTCTCTACGGCGACGACGTAAATATCGCGGCCAGGCTTCAGGAATTCGCGCCGCATGACGGCGTCGCCATCTCGGCGACGACGTGGCATCACGTGAAGGACAAGACGGCGGCCGTCTTCACCGATCTCGGCGAGTTCAGCCTGAAGAACATCGCCCTGCCGGTGCGGGTCCTGATCGCCGGTCGCGGCGGCAACGGCCCTGCCGCGACGGCTTCCTTCGCTTCCATTCCCGCCACGCCCGGTCATTCCAGGCCGATCGCCAAGGGCCCGCCGGCAATCGCCGTGCTGCCGTTCCAGGGCAACGGAAGCGAACCCGATGTCGGCTACATGGCCGACGGTATCGCCGAGGATATCATCTACGGTCTTTCCAACACGCGCTGGCTTTCGGTCATCGCCAAGGGCTCGAGTTTCCAGTTTCGGGACGACAGCCTCGGCACAAGGCTCATCGGCAACGCGCTGGGTGCCCGCTACATCGTCAGCGGCACGTTGGCGCGCTCCAACAGGCAGATCCGCCTCAATACGTCGCTCACCGATACCTCGAACGGGCGCCTGGTCTGGTCGCAACGTTTCGACCGCGATCTCGTCGATATCTTCAGCCTGCGCGACCAGATCGGCAGCGAGATCGTTTCCATACTCGACAAGGAGGTCGACCGCGCCGAGCAGGCGCGTACGTTCCAGGTGCCGTGGGAAAGTCTCGAGACCTGGCAATTGGTCAGGCGCGGCCGCTGGCACATGAACAGGCGGACACGTCGCGATACCGAAATCGCGCTCGACTTCTTCGACAAGGCCTACCAGGAAGATCCGAATTCGAGCGCCGTGCTCAACGAGCTCGCATGGTGGTATTTCTGGCGGGCCTGGCTGCGCTTCGGCGACAGCGACGATCTGGAGAAAGTCGAGACGCTTGCGCGCAAGGCGCTGCTGATGGACAGCCTCGATGCGCGTCCGCATGCCTATCTCGGCGCAGCCGACATCATGCGCGGCCAGCCGGCATTGGCGGCCGAGCATCTTGCCGAAGCGATCCACATCAATCCGAGCTTCGCCTTCGCCCGCTCGGCCATGGGCAGCGCACACCTTTTGCTTGGCGATGCGACCAGCGCGATCCCCTTCTTCCTCGACACTGACCGATTGAGCCCGTTCGACCTCTATCGCTTCCATAATCTGGGGGAACTGGCCGCGGCCTATTGCTTCGTCGAGGACTGGCAGGCCGCGATCGCCACCGCCGAGCGCTCGCTCAACCTGTCGCCAGGTTACTTCTACGCAAGATTCCTGAAGATAGGCGCCCTGATGAGAAGCGGTCGGCGCGACGAGGCGGCGCATGAACTCGCGATTTTCATGACCAGGCACCCCGATTTTTCCGAGCAGAGGATACGCTGGATACCATTCGTGGACCCAGCCAAGAACAATTTCCTGATCGGCAATTTCGATCAGGCCAAGTCTGCCGCATGATCGCCGGGGCCGACAACAAATGACTGTGAACGAATTCACATACGCCGGACCGATGCAAACCTAGGCCAGACAATGCCGGCATCGCATTGACGTGGATAGCCGGGGGGCTTGAACGCGATGATCACTTTGAAGTACTTCGCCGCCGTCCGCGCCGCTCAGAAGAGCCAGCGTCCGCTCGCCGAAATGCCACCGTTCGACATCAACCGGCTGCGTTCCAAGAGCGGCTTTGCTTCCCGCATCGCCGGTTTTCTTCTCAGCGATCCGCGCTGGCTGCTGGCGCTGCTGCGCCGTTTCTGGCCGAATCTCGGCTTCGGCAATTTCCTGCTCGTCACCAAGGGCGCGGATGTTCGCGACATATTGGAGCGGGGCGACGAGTTCGAAACGCCTTACGGGCCGGAAATGGCCGAACTCGCCCGGGGCTCGAATTTCATTCTCGGCATGCAGGACGGCGCCGCATACCGGCAGATGAAATCGGCGGTGCTGAGCGCGTTCCCGCCGGCGGAGGTCGAAGCCGCCGTCAGGCCGATTGCCGAGCGCCATTCGCACGATATCATGACCCGCGCCAGCCCCGGCTTCGATGCCATCGCCGGATTGATGAAGATCGTGCCGGTTCGCATCTGCCGCGATTATTTCGGCCTCGAGATCGACGACGAAACCGAGTTCGCCGACTGGTCGATCGCGCTCAGCGCGCTGTTCTTTTCCGATCCGACGGCAAGTCCCACCACGCGCCAGCTTGCCGTGGTCGGAGGCGATCGGCTGATCAAGGTCATAAACCGATCGATCGCCGCGGTCAGGGAGAGAGCGGGCAAAGACGACCGGCCGCTTGCCCGTCTCGTCGCGCTGATGGACCAAGGGCGCCTGTCGTTGCCCGACATTCATTCCATCATGCTCGGCATGGTCGCGGGCTTTGTGCCGACGAACGTGCTTGCCGGCAGCAATTGCCTGGATGTGATCCTGTCGCGATCCGATGCGCGGCAGGCTGTGGATGAGGCCATCGCGGCCGGCGACACCGACAAGCTCGACCGGGCGATCATGGAAGCCATGCGCTTCAAGCCGATCTGGATCGGGCCGTGGCGCTATACCAGGCGTGACGCGGTCATCGGCAAGGGCACGCGCCGCGAGCGCCTGGTCAAGGCCGGAACGGTGGTCATGCCGGCGACGCTTTCAGCAATGTTCGATCCGGAGATCGTGCAGCGGCCGAACGAGTTCGATACGTCGCGCCCGCATCGCGACTACATGGTTTTCGGTTACGGCATCCATCTGTGCATCGGCGCCGAGATCGCCCGCATCCAGATCGGCGAATGCATCCGCGCGCTGTTCGGCAAACCGAAGCTCGCGCGCGCGGGGGGCAGGGCCGGCAAGATGGTCAATCTCGGCGCCTATCCGGCAAACCTCAAGGTCGATTTCGAGCGCCCGCCGCTTTGCCGCACCGCCGAGCAGTCGATGGTGACGGTTGTCTGCCCGATCACCCGCCCCACGCCGCTCGATGCGGTGCGCGACAAGGTCGCCGACCTCGGCAATCCCGCGATTGGCGAGATCAGCGCCGCAGTCGACAAGGTCGCCACCATACATTTCACCAGCTTGGCCGTCGCTCCCACAGGCAGGGACAAAAAGACGGGGGTCGAGACCGGCGCGCTGGTGTTCGAAATCTCCGGCGACGGCAGCACCGACGACGTCATTGCCGCCATTGCGCAATCGATCGGGCACCGGCTGCGGCCGATCTTCAGGGATGTCTGCGGCCTGCCAGATGGCGGCTCGCTGGAGGACTTCCTGAAGAAGAACCAAATCAAGATATCGCCCTCCTTCGGCAGCGCCGCGGGGCTGGTTTTTTCCGGCACGCCCGGCCATTCCGTACGCCGCATCCTTGCCGAGGCGCGGCTGGCCGACAGCGTGCGCGAGATCGTCGAAAAACCGCGCGTGGGCGCCGGCAACGCGATGGATGTGCTGGCCGAAGCGCGCCGGCATGTCCGCTGCCTCGGGCAATTCGGCTGGGCGTTCGAGCCCGCCGAAAGCCTGCTGGAAAGTCCGCCCGGCCACTGGTCGCGCGCGCTGACGACGACGCTTTTGACGCCGGCGATGTTCGCCACTGTCGCGATCGTCGTTCTCGCCTTTTGGCGCATGACTTATGTGCTCGTGTTCGGGAACCCGCATGGCATCACCTTCGCCAACATCGCGATCGCCGGCGCCGCGCTTCTGCTTACGGTACTCGGTCTGCTGGCTATTCTGGTTCTGTTCGTGGGCCTTTGCTTCCTGGCGTTGCGGCGGCTCGAAGACAAGGACCGGCCGGCGAACACGCCGGTCGATATCGGCGCGCTGGAAAAGATCCTCGCCAATGAGGACCACTGCGCGCAGAACAACCTGACGGCGATCTCGACGATGAAGCCGGGCATCTTGCGGCGGCTGGCGCTAAGGCTCGCCTTCTACCTGATCTCGATATCGGCGCAGAAAGTGTTCAGGCCTGGTTTCCTCGCCACCATTAACACCATTCATTTCGCCCGCTGGGTGCTGCTGCCCGGCACCGACAGACTGGTATTCTTCTCCAATTACGGCGGCAGCTGGGAAAGTTATCTGGAGGATTTCATCGCCAAGGCTTCGGCCGGCCTGACCGGCGTGTGGAGCAACACCGAAGGCTATCCGCGCACGCGCTGGCTGTTCCTCGACGGCGCGCGCGACGGCGATCGTTTCAAACGCTGGGCGCGGCGCCAGCAGGTGCCGACGCTGTTTTGGTACAGCGCCTATCCGCATCTCAACACCACGCGCATCCGCATCAACTCCAGGATCAGGCGCGGTATCGCGTCGGCCACCGGCAACGAGGCGCGCGACTGGCTGAGCCTGTTCGGTTCGCTGCCGCGCCCGCAAGCACGGCCGGCGGACGCAACCAGCCTGGCTGGACCGGCGTCCGCGCCGCTCGAAGAACTGGAGTCCGGAGAAATCCAGTCCATCTTCTTCGGTCCGTTCGGCGCGCTCGGCTATGCACACATGCTTGCGATCGGGGTGCCGGACGGTTTGCCGGCAGCGAAGCGCAAGGCGTGGCTCAACTTCGTGACCGAAAAAACCAGCTTCGGCGACGGCGTGCCGGCCGGCCGCGCCATGACCGTGGCGTTCGGCCCCAACGGACTGCGCCGGCTGGGGCTCGAGGGCGGCGCCGACGACGAGCCGCTGGACACGTTTCCTGTCGCCTTCCGGCAAGGCATGGGAACGCCCGAGCGCAGCCGCATCCTCAACGACACCGGTGCCGACGCCCCCGACAAATGGCAGTGGGGATCGCCCGCCAATCCCGCCGACGTCGTCATCGTCTGCTATGCCGGGACGCCGGCCGCGTTGAAGGCGGAGATTGCGGCCATGAAGCGACAGACGACAGGCGCGGGGATGTCCGTGGTCGCCGAACTGCCGCTGATGGTTCGACGCGACGGCAAACGGGCCGTCGAGCATTTCGGCTTCGTCGACGGCATCTCGCAACCGATCGTTCGGGGCACGTCGCGCGCCGCCAAAGGAGCCGCGCCGATGCATTTGTTGGCACCGGGCGAGTTCCTGTTCGGCTACCGCGACGAGCACGGCTTCTACCCGGCTTCGCCGTCGGTGGACGCGGCGCTGGACCGAACCGGCATCCTGTCGCAGGTGCGGCGCAACCGTCAGATACCGGGGCAGCCGCCTCCGCCGCGCGATTTCGGCCGCAACGGCACCTTCCTCGTCCTGCGCCAGTTCGAGCAACATGTCGAACTGTTCGACGATTATTGCAGGAAGGCCGCGACGCAGGCAGCATACGAGACTGGCGACGCCGCCATCACACCGCATTGGGTGGCGGCAAAGATGCTCGGTCGCTGGCAGGACGGAAGCTCTCTGGTGCGCAATCCGAACGGACGCCCGGGCCGTGGCATCGACAATGATTTCGCGCTGGGCGCCGAGGATCCGCAGGGGCATGCCTGTCCGCTCGGCTCCCACATACGCCGGTCCAACCCACGCGATTCGCTCGGCGAGGACCGCGAGACGCAGATCAGGATCGGCAAGCGCCACCGCATCCTGCGCGTCGGCCGCACCTATGAGAAGAAGGGCAAGGGCGGGAAGACCGAGAAGGGCCTCCTGTTCATGTGCCTCAATGCCGATATCGAGCGTCAGTACGAATTCATCCAGCAAACCTGGGTCTCGTCGAACTCGTTCCAGGGTCTTGTCGGCGAGACCGATCCGACGATCGGCGCGCGGGGCGGCGGCGGCCGGTTCTCGATCCCATCCTGGGAAAAGGTCACGGTGCTCAAGGATGTGCCGCAGTTCGTCACCACGAAAGGCGGCGGCTATTTCTTCATGCCGAGCCGGTCGGCGCTGCGCTATCTGATCTCGCGGCTCTGACCGGGTGCGCTGAAAGCAGTTCGTCGTTTCTCGAAAGCGACGAACCAGCGGAGCAATGGCGAAGGCGCCGCGCGGGCTACAGCGAAGGCGTCGAGCCTGCTCAGTCGTCGTCCTGCGATTCGGCAATCTGGTTCAGCGCGGCGGCGTTGGTGATGCGCAGGCCACCGCGCTTGATGGCGATCATGTGCCGGCTGCGCCAGTCGTTCAGCGTCTTGTTGACGGATTCGCGCGTCGCGCCGAGGAATTCGCCGAGTTCCGACTGCGAAATCGGAATCCAGCCGGCAGCGTCTGCCATCACGCCGCTCAGGAACACCAGCCGCTTTGCCAGCCTGGCCTCGATACCGAAAAAGGCCTGGTCGCCCAGCTCGCCGCTGACCCAGCGCAGCCGCGTGCATAGCAATTCGATCATCGCGCGGGCCAGAGACGGGTTTTTCTCAATGCGGTCGAAGAGTTGTGTCCGGCTCAGCGAAACCAGCTCGCATGCCGTAAGGCAGATGGCGGTCGCCGTGCGCGGGCGCCCATCCAGGGCTCCGATCTCGCCCACGAGGCTGCGCAACAGCTCGATATTGGCCACCAGCTTTTGCCCACCGGGCGAATAGATCGAAATCTCGACGGTTCCGCTCATCACGCCGTAGATGCGGTCGGAAGCGTCCTCCTGGACGAATAAATGCTGGCCGGCGGCATAGCGCTCAAGCTTGCAGCCGCCGAACAACAGATCGAAGTGGCGCGGGTCGATGCGCGCCAGGCGCGGCAGGTTCCTGTCGTCCGCGCCATTTGTAGCCATGATACGATTCCGCCTCTCGTTAGACGGAAATTGTAGGATAAGTGCGTGCTCGATCAAAGCGTCGTCTCCTTCTGTGATGGCTGACCGAAATCGGCAGGTGGCGGACAGACAGTCCAGGTCACGCGTCACACGCCGAAATTGGATAAGCCGGCAAACTGTAAGGAGACCGGGCGCACTGGCGGTTGCGGGCCGATCTTGGAACGCCATCCGCGCGCTTGGGTGGGAGGTGCCCATGCGCGCAGACGGCAAACCTGAAAATGGCTAGGTGATCGAAATTTCTCCTCGAGAACCGCATCCATATCGCAGCCGGCAGCAGCTTCGGACGCCGTAGTCAGCTCGGGCCGTCGATGCCGCCGTTACAACATCTGAGCGCAAGCCCTGTTCGGCGTATGTGAAGGCGCTCACAGATATACGCATCGGGCGGACCGATGGTTATTTTGGAAGTGTATGGTCTTTGCTTTGCAACCGGCATGATTGCCTAGTCGGCAAATAGATCAACCGAAGTATGGCTGGAACCTTGTCTTGACTGCAGGTGACGGTCGGCCTCATGGTTCATTTTGGGGAGGGGCAGGCCATGGCAGCCGCGAAGGGACTCCTTGTAAAGGTTCGCGGCGACGTCGCGGGGCTCTCGGTCCGAGGCGGCCCGCCCCGGATTGGCGGCATCGAAGCCGAGCCGATCCTCTCTCTGCCTGCCGACGCAAGCGACGGCACGGCCGCGGCCGGGGATCGCGGCGCCACCTGGTTGCGGTTGGCCACGGACGCCGCCGACACAGACAACCCCTGGGACCATGCCCACGATCTTGTCGCCCGGAACCCGGCGCTGGCGGCCGCGGGCGCCGAGGTGCTCGCAATCGAGCCCGATATCGTGCAGCAGTGGGATTACAAGGACAGCGGCGGCGATCGCGGCATGGCGGCAAGCGCAGCTCCGGTCTGTGCATTCGACGATCAGGACCCGCAGGGCGGACAGGCGGTGGTCGCGGGGCGCATCGCCTGGAATGCCGCGCCGGACTTCAGCCAGTTCGCGGCGGCGCGCGAGAAGGTGGGCGCCAAGCAGGCCACCATCACCATCGCCCATCTCGATACCGGTTTCGATCCAGGCCATCAGACCATTCCCGCCGCGCTTCTTACAGCGCAGCAGCGCAATTTCATCGACGACGGGACGGGTCCGAACAACGCGACCGACCACGCTCCGGCCGGCACGCTGACCAGCAATCGTGGCCATGGAACCGGCACGCTCAGCCTGCTTGCCGGCAACAAGCTCGACGGCTCCTCGCCGCACTGGCCGGGCTTCAACGATTTCGTCGGCGGTGCGCCACTGGCGAAAATCCTGCCGGTGCGCATCGCCGACTGGGTGGTGCGGCTGACCACCGGCACCATGGTGCAAGGCATCGACTATGCGCGCAAGCATGGAGCGCAGGTGTTGTCGATGAGCATGGGCGGCCTCGCCTCGCAGGCGCTGGTCGACGCCGTCAACCTTGCCTACGACCACGGTGTGGTCATGGTCACGGCGGCCGGCAACAATTTCACCATCACGCCGCGCAGCATCGTCTATCCCGCGCGCTACAATCGGGTGCTTGCGGCCTGCGGCGTGATGGGCGACGGGCGCGCCTATGCCGGACTCTCCTTCGGCACCATGCAGGGCAATTACGGGCCGCCTTCGAAGATGGATACGGCGCTTGGCGCCTACACGCCGAACGTGCCCTGGGCCGAGATCGATTGTCGCAAGGTGGTCGATATGGACGGCAGCGGCACCTCCGCCGCGACCCCGCAGGTCGCGGCCGCGGCCGCTCTCTGGCTCGCCGAGCACTGGGACGTGGTGAAGAATTACCCTCAGCCCTGGATGCGTGTCGAAGCCGTACGCAAGGCCTTGTTCGCGAAAGCCTTGAAGTCGACGGCCAAGATGAATGCGGCGGAGACGAAGGAGAAGATCGGGCAGGGCGTCTTGCGGGCCTTCGATGCGCTGGGCTTCCCTCCGCCGGCGGCAAACAGCCTGACCAAGCTCGCTCGAGCCACCTATACGTGGAGCTGGCTGGACCTTTTGACCGGAGGGAATTCGTTGGCGGCGCCACCACCGGCGACGCTTCGGCAGCGAACGATGTTCGCGCTGGAACTGATGCAGATGGCGCAAACCACGGCGGCAGTCGACCAGGCGATCGCCGACCCGGATGGCGATCCGGACAAGGTTTCGGCCGCGGCGCGCAACCGCTACCTGGAGGCGGCGCTCGACCAGGGCAATCCGTCGAAGCCGTTGAAGGCCTTTCTGGAAGGATGGCTGGGCCGGCCAGGCGCCAGCGTAGCGGTTCCGGCGCCAGTCATGGGCCCGGCACCGGCCATTAGGCGCAAGCCGCGGCCGCTGCCGCCGCCGCAACGGCGCCTGCGCATCTACGCGCTCGACCCGTCGGTGGCGAAACGGCTGGATTCGGTTTCGGTCTACCAGGCGACGCTTTCGGTGCCGTGGGACGACGAGCCTGCGACCGACAGGCCGTTGCTGCCCGGTCCGATCGGCGAATATCTCGAGGTGGTCGATGTCGACCCCGCGTCCGACCGCGTCTACGATCCGGTCGACCTCAACGACAAGGTGCTGCTGGCGCAGGACGGCCTGCCGCCTTCGGAGGGCAATCCGAAATTCCACCAGCAGATGGTCTACGCGGTGGCCATGACCACGATCGGCCATTTCGAGCGCGCTCTCGGCCGTCGGGCGTTGTGGGCGCCGCATTACGCAGCGGCTCCCGGCCGCACCGGCGATATGACGGTGAAGGCGCATTACGTGCCGCGCCTGCGCATTTATCCGCATGCGTTGCGCGCCGAGAATGCTTATTACAGCCCGGAAAAGAAGGCGCTGCTGTTCGGCTATTTCCCGGCGACCAGCAATCAGGGCGACGTCACCACACCCGGAACGACGGTGTTCTCGTGCTTGTCCAGCGACATCGTCGCGCATGAGATGTCGCATGCGCTGCTCGACGGGCTGCATCGTCGCTTCCAGGAAGCGTCCAACCCGGATGTGCCGGCCTTCCACGAGGCCTTTGCCGATATCGTCGCGCTGTTCCAGCATTTCACGCTGAAGGAACTGGTCGGCTTCGAGATCGGCAAGGCGAGGGGGGAATTGTCGGCCGCCTCGCTGCTTTCCGGTATCGCCAAGCAGTTCGGCGAAGGCAGCGGCCGGGCTGGGCCGTTGCGCGAATATGGCGGCGCCGGCATGGCCGACCTCGACTACGACAAGACCTTTGAGGCGCATGATCGTGGCTCGATCCTGGTTTTCGCTGTCTACCAGGCCTTTCTTGCCATCGCCGACCGACGGACCGACGACCTGATCCAGCTTGCCACCGGCGGCTCCGGCATCCTGCCGGCGGGCACCTTGGATCCGAGCCTGGTCGAGCGCCTCACCGACGAGGTCGCCAAGACCGCCACGCAGATGCTGACCATGTGCATCCGCGCGCTCGACTATTGCCCTTCTGTCGACATCACCTTCGGCGAATATCTGCGCGCCCTTATCACTGCCGACCGCGACGCCTATCCCGACGATCCGCTCCACTATCGCCTGGCCTTCCTGGAATCGTTCCGCAAGTGGAAGCTGTTGCCGCGCGACGTTCGCACCATCTCGGAGGAGACGCTGGCCTGGAGCGCGCCGGAGGATCCGTCGCCGGTCTGGCTGAAGGGCCTGCTCGGCAAGATCGACCTCGGCTGGAACCAGAAATTGAAGCGGGCCGAGATCTTCGCGCTCAACGACAAGAACCGCTATGCGCTGTGGAAGGCGATGCACAAGGCCTTCGCCTCCGATCCGGATCTCTACAAGCAGTTCGGCCTGCTGCCCGACCTGCCGCGCTACAATGAGGACGGCACGGTCATGCATGCGCCGAAGAAAGGCGAGACGACCTTCGACATCTACAGCGTGCGCCCGACGCGCCGCGTCGAGCCGGATGGCTCCTTCCGCGTCGAGGTGGTGGCCGTGATCCAGCAGCGCATTCCGATTGCGCTAGACGGCACGGCGATGCCCCACGGCATGGTCAAGGGCGACGGCTTCTTCTGGTTCCGCGGCGGCGCCACGATCATCATTGATCCGCGCGATGGCTTCGAGGAAATCCGCTACTCGATCATCAAGAACACCGGCAGCGCGGACCGGCAGAAGCGTCAGGCCGGGACGATGGCGGCCAACTATCTCTCGCCGCTGCGAGCGCTCTATTTCGGCGGCGAAGTATCGGAGCCTTTTGCGTTGTTGCATGCCAGCGAAGGAGACGACGACCATGTCTAGAAAGCCGGCGACGAGGACAAGGCCGGCAAAAACGGCTCCCGCGGCAACGCCGGCATCGGGCATTACTGTCAGGCACTACTGCCAAGGCATCGGCGACTGCCACTTGCTGACGTTCAAGAAGCCGGACGGCAAGCCGTTCCGCATTCTCATCGATTGCGGCATTCATGTCTCGATCAAGAGTGGCTCGGCGCTGGTCTCCGACATCGTCGCCGACCTCAAGAAGGAGACCGGCGGCAAGATCGACATCCTCGTCGTCACCCACGAACACTGGGATCATGTCTCCGGCTTCCTGACCGCCAAGGACCTTTTCAAGGATTTTGTCGTCGGCGACGTCTGGATGGCCTGGACCGAAAATCCTGCCGACGCGGAGGCCGCGGAGCTCGACAAGTTCAAGGGCCAGGCGCTGGCGGCCTTGCAAGGCGTGGGCCAGAAGCTCGACGGGATGCAGGGGCTCAGTTCTTACATGGCCGGGGTGCGCGATGGCCTGCAGTCCGTGCTCGGCTTCCAGTTCGGCGCCGCAGGCGAGCGGGTGCGCTCGGCCCGCGACGCGGCGGCAAAACTGTCGCAAAAACCGTCGCCGACCTATTTCGAGCCTGGCGGACCCCCTGTGACGATCGACGCATTGCCGAACCTGCGCGTCTATGTGCTCGGTCCGCCGCGCGACAAGGCGGCGCTTCGGCTGGAGGAAAAGGCGAGCGAGATGTTTCCGCTGGCCAGCGGCGGTCCGTACGCGCGGGCGCTGGCGAGCGGCCTCAAGATCAACGAGGCGGCCGATGCCGGTTACGTCGACGAGCTCAGTCCGTTCGAGCGCAATGTCGGCACGCCGCTTTCCGCGGCCCTCACTGGCGATAAGGGCAGCGACCCGGCCATCGATATCGCCGCCTATGTGCGCAAGCATTATTCCGGGCCGGTTTCGGCCGCGGCATCCATGGAAGACCGCGACCAGTCCTGGCGGCGCATCGACGCCGACTGGATGGGGATCGCCGCCGATCTCGCCATGCAGCTCGATCGCGGCGTCAACAACACCAGCCTGGTGCTCGCCTTCGAATTCATCGACAGCGGCCGGGTGTTGCTGTTCCCCGGCGACGCCCAGATCGGCAATTGGCTAAGCTGGAAGGACCTGAAATGGCCGGTCGGGCAGGGCACCGTCACACCGGCCGATCTTCTGGCGCGCACCGTCTATCTCAAGGTCGCGCATCACGGCAGCCAGAACGCCACGCCGCAGAAACAGGGTTTCGATCTGCTGACGAGCTCTGATCTGTCGGCCTTCATCCCGACCAACAAGGTCGATGCGCTGAAAGTGCACTGGGGCGAGATGCCCTATGACGGCATCCTGACCGCGCTCGAGACGAAGACCAAGGGCCGCGTCATCCGCGCCGATGATCCATGGCTGGCGGACAAGAACGGAAAGCCGGCCTTTGCCGCGCCGTCCGGCTCGGTCCAGGCGGTGCGCAGCGCGCCACGCGATGCGGCACGCGGGCCGGGCGGACTGTGGGTGGAAGTGGATCTGGTTTAGGACCACCGGAACGCCGCCGCGGGGCAGGCGCCAATCAGTCCGGCTTCAAGGCCGATTGCGAAAAATCGAAAACCGCTCTATGGAGCGAGCGGCTGAATGAGGGCGGCCACTCAACACATTGCACAAGGTCGCCCCATGCCCGATCAATTCTCGCGCGTCATCGCCTTCCTTGCCGTGGTCACGGCCCTGCTGTTTGCCGGGCTGCATTTCCATCAAGGACACATCATCGCCACGCTCTATTTCATGACCGGCGCCGTATTGGTGACAGCGGTGACGCATATGAATGTGCGCAGAGGGCTGATCTAGAATCCGGTTGTCGGGCCATCCAAGCAGGTCGAATAGACGGTGCGTGGATTGAATCTGAGACCTTCTGTGTTCACCCACGCTGGACGGCGGCGGGCTGAAGCTTCGAGCGGAGGCGCCATGCCATTGCGTGGCCCAATCGAACGCCTGGACGTTCGACTGCCGTATGCTGCATGTGAGCCAGCGGAGTGATGACGAGGACCGAAAAGGCAAACGAGGCGAGTGCCAGTGTGATAGGAGAAACTCCTGCATTGACGGCCTTTGCGAGTAGCTCAGGCATGTTCCAAAGAGCGATCAGCGCCAATGGGTGCAACAAGTAGAAGCTGAAAGAGATGCGGCCGAAATACCTGGCCACAGCCATCAGACGACCTTTCCGCAACGGAACGCCATAGGCGATCAACGCCGAGATAAAACCCGCGAAAGCCGTCTCGAAAATCACGGACCAGTTGGACCACCATCCAAGCAAGGGGCGCGAGAGTGCGAACCCGGCGACCGCGAGGGCGAGCGACAGGGCCGGACGAGCAAGGCGAGCGACTATCTTCCTTCCATAGGCACAAGCGATCATTCCGGACACGAAGGAGTAGAGGTTCCCTAACGAAACGCCCTTTCCGGGCGTTCCAGACCACTGCCCGCTGAATGACAGGCCGAGCAAGATGAGGGCGGGCAGAACCAGAGCGACAGCGCCCCATCGCCGCCAGGACCAATAGAGCAAAAAAATCAGTGGGGCCGCGATCATTTCGGTTTGGAGCGACCACATCACGCCGTTGATGTCGGTACGTAGCAACAGCGCATTGGCCATCACATTCCTGGTCGTATAGCCCTCGGCCGGCCCAAGCGACATGCCGGTCAGCAGAAACAGTCCGACGAAGATCGCGATGGTTGAAAAGATGGCGGGGTAGATGCGCAGAACGCGTCCTATGAAAAATGGGCCGGCGCTGGCCTTGAGGTCATCCGTCTGCCGACCGAGCATCATCATGAGAACGAAGCCGCTCAGGACAAAGAAAAATACGACCGCGCCGTGGCCGTTCCCGGCTATGCGGAAAGCCGCATCAAGGTAGCTTTGGCTTCGATACGAGCCCTGCACCAAAGAGACCGCTTGCCGCGTCGCATCATAATATGTCGCCTGACCGCAATGAAAGAGCGCGACCATCAGCGCGGCGACGCCGCGAGCTGCTTCGAGGCCAGGTACGAATTCACGGCGCGAGATAGCGATATCCCCCATGTCGCTGACGTTTCCCCGCAATCTCGTCTTGATGCGCTCGGACGGCACCGGGCGGCATCCCCCGAAACCGACTGTGCCCAATTCGAGCCGCATAAGCTCCATTCCCTACGCGCATTTGCGCGGAGGTCGTCATAAGAACTGTGGAAAACCAAGGGAAATGGTGGGCGATGCAGGGATTGAACCTGCGACCCCACCCGTGTGAAGGGTGTGCTCTCCCGCTGAGCTAATCGCCCGCCTTAGGCCCGAAGACCGAAGCGAGCCGCGATATAAGGGAGGCGGGTGCGCGAAGTCAAGGCGATGTGCCAAGCTTCTCGCTCGGACCAGTTTCCGGTTTGTCAGCCGTCCGATCCGAGTCCCGCTCAGCGTGCCGCCGCGATCAACCGCTCGGCCAGTTGCGGCGTCAGCGTGTCGAAATGCGAGATCACCAGAGTTGGCTCGAATTCGCGCACATGGCGGTCGGTGTAGCCGAAATCGACCGCGACCACCGGAATGCCGGCTGCCTTGGCGGTGTCGATGTCGGTCTGCGAATCGCCGATCATCAAGGCGTTCTCCGCATCGCCGCCCGCCAGCCGGATCGTCTCGGTGAGATGGCGCGGATCGGGTTTGCGGAAGGCGAAAGTGTCCTGGCCGCAGATCGCGGCAAAGTAGTTCGACAAGCCCAGCGCGCCGATCAGCGTCGCGGAATTTGCTTCGTATTTGTTGGTGCAGACCGCCATCAGATAGCCGGCGGCCTGGAAACGGTCGAGTGCGGCGACGACGCCGGGGTAGGGGCGCGACTTGCCGGGAATGTTCAATGTGTAATGGTCGAGGAACAGCTTCAGCAGCCGGTCGTGCTCTTCCGCCATCAGCGCCTTGTTCTGCGCGGCATGCGCGCGTTCGATCATCACGCGGCCGCCATGGCCGACGAAGCGTCTGAAGCCGGCTTCGTCGACAGCTGCGAGGTCGCTCGCCGCCAGGCTGTGGTTGAGGCTGTCGAGCAGGTCGGGCGCGGTGTCGATCAGCGTTCCATCCAGGTCGAAGACGATGATCGGGCGGGTCATGGGTGGGTCCTGCGGCAATTGCGTTGCCGCAGCCGATACAGGCTGGCCCAAGTTCAAGCAAGAAGCCTCGATCGGTCCACAGAGCCTTTGAGGGCGAGCCTTTGACGGGACAGGCAAAAATGCTAGGAGGCGCGCGAAACCGGCGAAATCGGGGCTCCCCATGGATGCAAGGCAGTTGAAGGTCGAGGCCGCGCGGGCAGCGCTCGCCCATGTCGGCAGCGGCATGCGGCTTGGCATCGGCACCGGCACCACGGCGGAAGAATTCGTGCGGCTGCTGGCCGAGAAGGTTGCGACCGGCCTCAAGGTCATTGGCGTGCCGACTTCCGAGCGCACCGCAGCGCTCTGCCGCGAGCTCGGCGTGCCGCTGTCTACACTGGAAGAAACACCCGAGCTCGACCTCACCATCGACGGCGCCGACGAGGTCGACCCGGAGCTGACCCTGATCAAGGGCGGCGGCGGCGCGCTGCTGCGCGAGAAGATCGTCGCGGCGGCGTCCGAGCGCATGATCGTGATTGCCGACAAATCCAAGATGGTCGGAACCCTCGGCCGGTTCCCGCTCCCGATCGAGGTCAACAAATTCGGCCTGCGCGCCACCGAGATCGCGGTACGCGCCGCCGCGGCAGGGCTAGGCCTTTCCGGCCCGGTTACATTGAGGATGACGGGAAGCCAGCCATTTGTTACAGACGGCGGCCACTTTATCCTCGATGCATCTTTTGGCCGCATTCCGGATACAAGAGCGCTGTCGAATGCTCTCTTCGCCGTTCCAGGCGTTGTCGAGCACGGTCTATTCATCGGGCTGGCGTCAACGGCCATCATCGCCGGCGGCGACGGTATCGAAACCGTCCATGCAGCCTGAAACCAGGGAGTTCTACCGACTATGATTTTGCCTAAACGAGTTCGCCGCTTTTCGACGCTTCTGGCGGCCTCGGCCGTCCTTGCGCTGTCGTCACCGGTGTTTGCTCAGGACATCAGCGAATCGCATCTGAAGGCCGCGCGCGCGGCTGTCGCGGCGATCCATGCCACGGACTCGTTCGACAACATCCTGCCGCAGGCGGCCGGCGCGCTGGAGTCGCAGCTCATCCAGAAAAACCCCGACATGCAGGAACTGATCGGCAAGACCGTGACCGAGAAGGCGCTTGGCATGGCCTCGCGGCGCGCCGACCTGGAAAAGGAGGCGGCCATGGCCTATGCCAAGGTGTTCTCCGAGAAGGACCTCAACGATATCGCCGCCTTCTACAGCTCCGAGGCCGGCAAGAAGCTGCTGGATAGCGGCCCCGCGGTGACGCGCGACCTCGTCAAGGCTGCCGACATCTGGCAAAATGGCGTTGCCCGCGATCTCGCCCAGCAGGTCGGTGAGACGCTTGCGGCTGCCGCCAAGGCCAAGGCGCCGGCAGCTCCGGCGCCGGCCACCGCCGCACCTGCCGATGGTTCCGCTCCGGCGGACAATTCGGCTCCGGCTGACGATTCGCAGAACTGATCGCTGTCAATCCGCCGACAGCGGCTGGACCACAAAGCCCGGGTTTGCCCGGGCTTTTCTTTTGCCGCTTGGCAGCCTACCTCTGATCCCCGTCTTTCTTATCCGCAGGAGCCCAAGCGATGGCCGCTTATGACTATGATTTGTTCGTCATCGGCGGCGGCTCCGGCGGGGTAAGGGCGGCCCGGGTGGCGGCGGCTCTCGGCAAGCGCGTGGCCATCGCTGAGGAATACCGCTTCGGCGGCACCTGCGTCATTCGCGGCTGCGTGCCGAAGAAGCTCTATGTCTATGCTTCGCAATTTCCCGAGCATTTCGCCGATGCCGCCGGCTATGGCTGGACGGTGCCCGAGGCGAGCTTCGACTGGCCGACGCTGGTCGCCAACAAGGACAAGGAGATCGCGCGGCTCGAAGCGATCTACAAGAAGAATGTCGAAGGCTCCGGCGGCGAGACCTTTCATTCACGCGCAGTGCTCGTCGACACGCACAGCATCTATCTGGTTGCCGAGGACCGCACGGTCAGCGCCGATCAGATCCTGATCGCCACCGGCGGGCGTCCGGCGCCGCATCCGGCGCTGCCAGGCCATGAATATTGCATCTTCTCCAACGAGGCCTTCGATCTCAAGGAGCTTCCGAAGGCGATCATGATCGAGGGCGGCGGCTACATCGCCGTCGAATTCGCCAACATCTTCCACGGCCTGGGCGTCGACACCACGCTGGTCTATCGCGGCCAGGAGATTCTGAGCCGCTTCGACATGGATCTGCGCCGCTCGCTGCACGAGACAATGGAGAGGAAAGGCATCAGGATTCTTTGCCACGCGGTTTCGGAATCGGTGCGCAAGACACCGGAGGGCAAGCTGGACGTGCTGCTGTCTTCCGGCCAAACGCTGACGGTCGATCAGGTGATGCTGGCGATCGGACGTCTCCCCAATACCGAGAATATGGGCCTGGAAGGCGTCGGCGTCGAACTCAGCAAGACGGGCGCGATCGTCGTGGACAAATATTCGCGCACCAATGTCGACAACATCTGGGCGATCGGCGACGTCACGCATCGCGTGCAACTCACGCCGGTGGCGATCCACGAGGCGATGTGCTTCGTCGAGACGGCCTTCAAGGACAACCCGACAGCGCCGGACCACGACACCATTCCGACGGCTGTATTCTCGCAGCCGGAAATCGGCACTGTCGGCCTGTCGGAAGACGACGCAATCGAGCGCTATGCGGATGTCGAGATCTACCGCGCATCCTTCCGTCCGATGCGCCACACGCTGTCCGGCCGCGACGAGAAGATGCTGATCAAGCTGGTGGTCGACGGCGCATCCAGGAAGGTGATCGGCGCCCATATTCTGGGCCCCGATGCCGGCGAGATGGCGCAGCTTCTCGGCATTCCGCTGAAGGCTGGCCTGACCAAGGAGGACTTCGACCGCACCATGGCCGTGCATCCGACCGCGGCCGAGGAGCTGGTGACGATGTACAAGCCGACCTATCGCGTGAAGAACGGCGAACGGGTCTGACCGGATCGTGGGATGCGACGGCCGCCGGCGATGCCGGTGACCGTCAAGACGCTTCTACAAAAGCGTGCCGCGCAGGATCATAAGCGCCACGGAGAAGTAGATGACCAGCCCGGTGACATCGACCAGCGTGGCGACGAACGGCGCCGAAGCGCTCGCCGGGTCGAAGCCGATGCGCTTCAGCGCGAAGGGCAGCATCGATCCCGACAGCGAGCCGAAGGTGACGATGCCGACGAGCGCCGCTCCTACCGTCGCCGCGATCAGCATCCAGTGCGGGCCGTAGTCGTAGAAGCCGAAATACTGCCAGAGCGCGATGCGGCAGATGCCGACGATGCCGAGGATCGAGCCGAGCACCAGACCGGTCGGCAGCTCGCGCAAGGCCACTCGCCACCAGTCGCGCAGCCCGATCTCGCGCAACGCCAGCGCGCGAATGACGAGCGAGGTCGCCTGCGAGCCGGAGTTGCCGCCGGAGCTCATGATCAGCGGGATAAACAGCGTCAGCACGATCGCCTTCTCCAGCTCGCCTTCGTAGCTCTGCATGGCGTTGGCCGTCAGCATCTCGCTGAGGAACAGCGCGCAAAGCCAGCCGGCCCGCTTCTGGATCATGGCGAGGAAGCTCATCTTCATATAGGGCTCGTCCAGCGCCTCCATGCCGCCGAAACGGTGCACATCCTCGGTCGTCTCCTCGATCATCGTGTCGATGATGTCGTCGATGGTGACGATGCCGAGGAGCTTGCCGTGGTCGACGACCGGCAAGGCGAGCAGGTCGTATTTGGAGAT
Organism: Mesorhizobium sp. CA15; assembly: GCF_020165215.1. NCBI lineage: Bacteria > Pseudomonadati > Pseudomonadota > Alphaproteobacteria > Hyphomicrobiales > Phyllobacteriaceae > Mesorhizobium > Mesorhizobium sp. CA15. Next base: position 156,389 of record NZ_JAIUHQ010000001.1, on the reverse strand, counting down.
TGTCTGCGCCAGGGTCTCGCGATCGGTGAGCGGCGTTACCGTCACCGGCATGCGATCGGGCGCCACCGACAGGATCGAATCCTCCGGATTGCCGGTGATCAGCCGGCGCAATCCGGTCGCCCGCAGTAAAAGATGCGTCTCCGGGTCAACGATGTAGATGGCGTAGATGGTTTCGCGGCTGCGCTCGACCTTGCGGATGTAGTCGAGCGTGCGCCCAACGGTCCAGTCGGAAGGCACGCTGACGAATTCCGTCGTCATGATCGAGGCGGCGCTGCCTTCCGGATATCCCAGAATGGACAGCAGCGTCGCGCGCAGCGGCGGCGCCAAGGCGCCGAGCAACTCCGAGCGGGCCGGCTCGTCCAGCTCGCGCAGGATGTCGGCGGCGCGGTCGACCGACATGGCAGTCAGGAGCTTGCTCGCCTTCGGGCGCGGCAGGGCCTCGGCAAGCTCGGGTGCTGCTTCGAGCTCAGGCTGGTCGAAAATCTCAACCAGCCGCTCGAACGGCACGGCGCAGAGAAGCTCGATGGCTGTCTCGCGGGTTTCGTGGTTGAGGGCTTCAACGACGTCGGCGACGTGATCGTTGGCAAGAACACGGGCGACGGCAACTGCTTCGTCGTCCAGTACGGGTGCGAATTCGTTCATGGCTCACTCCTTGCCGTCCGGCAGGACGTGAGCCGTCAGGTCACGTCAGGGCGGACGGCGGTTGCGTTCGACTGTGACTGTCGCCAGGCATGGCGGGTTGACCTTTCTGCTCGCGGGGTTCGAGTTTGAATTTGGCGAGCGGGCGCAACATAGGAGCGGTTTTTGCCGAGTCAATCGCGAAGGGCGCCGAAAAGGGACGCGGGCAGGCCGGATCGCGAGACTGTGATCGAAGACAGACCAAGCGGGGCTACGGTCGCCGGTCAAGGGCTTGGTAGGACTGCTATTTCTGCTTCAGCCGGCGGAAGCGCAGCCACTTTTCCTCGACCGGCCGAGGCTGGGCGAGAATGGTGGTGAGCTCGCGCGGCAGGCTGGGCGCAAGCGGCTTCTTGGTGGCCACGCCGTCGGCAATCGAAACCACGCTGTGGTAGAACTCCTCACCGGACAGCGAGCGCGGCGCCACCGCCTCGTGCATGACGCTGATCACGGTGACGTTCGGGCAATTGTCCTTGATCGCCTGGTGGAAGGCGATCTTACCTTCGGGATCGAGTGCGCCGGTCGCTTCGTCGAGGAATAGAAGTCCCGGCTGCTGCAGGATGATGCGCGCGACCACCAGCTTCTGCTTCTGGCCGCCCGAAAGCACCTGGTCCCAGATCTTGCCCTCGCGGCTCTCGTCGGCCAGCTGCCCGATGAAGTCGCCGAGGCCGGCCTTGTGCAGGGCCGCGGCAACCTGCGTGTCGCTGTGATCGCTCTCTGAACCCGGCAGGCAGACGAGCTGCTTCAGCGAGACCTGCTGCAGCTTTACCTCCTGAGCGGCGTAGAAGCTCGTCACGCCCTCCGGGAAGACGATGGTGCCGCGGCCATATGGCCACAGGCCGTTGATAGCCTTGATCAGCGAAGTCTTGCCGCAGCCGGATTCGCCCTTGAGGAAGGTCCATTCGCCGCGGCGGAAGCGCAGATTGGCGGCGCTGAGGAAAGGCGTCGCGTCCTCGCCCTGATGCGCCAGCTCGAGCTTCTGGATGGTCAGGCCGAACACCGGGTTCTGGGTGGCGTAGCCGAAGTCGGAGCGGCCGGTCTGCTGATAGAATTCGCGCGGGTGCTGAACGTTCTCGATGGCGTCGGCGAGCTCGGTGACGCGCTGGCTGTTGGCCCTGAGCGTCGCGATCGCCGGCATCACATGGATGAACCACGAGCACTGGCTGATCAACTGGGCGACCATTTCGGAGCCGGTGATGTAGCCTTTGTAGTCGAGACGGTTGTGGATGAACGACACGAGGCCCGGGGCGTAGGCAACGATTCGGGCGCCGACGAAATTGTAGATCAGCTCGAACGACGTGTAGCTGGTGTTGACGATATTGAGTCGCCCCCACGTCTTGTCGATGTCGACATAGAGCCTGTCATGCATCGACTTTTGCACGCCCTCGCCATGCGAGGCGGCGACGTGGAAGCTGCGGCGCAGGAATGTCGTCAGTTCGCTGCGGTAGCTGCCCTCGGCCTGCTGCATGCGCACGTTGAGCCGCTCGAGCAGCCGCCCGAGCTTAACGGCGATCCAGGTGTTCAGCGGCACGTAGATGGCGACGGCGAGGAAAGCCAGCACCGCGGTGCCGTAGCCGCCGAGGAATTCCAGGCCCTTGACCTCGACCGAGGACCCGATCAGGTTTTCGCCGATGAAATAGAGCGAAGTCGCGACACCCAGCACGCCCATGGCAAGCCCGATGGCGCCGCCGGTCATGTCCTTGATCGATTCCTGGATGCGCTGGTCGATGTTGTCCGGAGCGACGATGCCGCCGGCCGCCGAGCCGTGCTGCGCATGAAAATGGGTATGGTTGCCGTCGAGCAGCGCCTGGTTGAACTGGCTGTTCAGCCAGCCCCGCCATTTGCGGTGCAAGGTCGTTGAAACGAGATTGCGCACGCCGGTGAAGCCGGCATCCTTCAGCACGACCAGCAGCACCAATATGCCGGCATTGGTCAGAATGGTCCGCAACGGGTGGGTGTTGGCGGCGTCGTGAAGGAAGGCGATCGAATTGCCCAACTCGCCCAGTGCCAAGGCGAACCAGACGCCAGCCTTGCTGGACAACGCCGTCAGGAGCGCGATGACGAATGTGAGGGTCCAGGCTTCCTTCCACCGGTCGGAGAACCAGTAGGCTCGCATCAGCCCCCAGAATGTGCGCATCGACGATACCGGCGTCAGCGACGAGGTCTTTGCCTCGTTGGATGTTTGCTCCGGTACTGTTCGTTGCGGTCTACCGACCCCAGTCACGATCCCGCCCAAACCTTTCTTAGTTTTGTTACACAGGGTAACACCAATTGATCATTTTCCATTAATTTTCTGCCAACGAATGTGAACAGGGTTACTCGCCGTGGCATCAGGGCAACAGAAAGGCTGCGCCGGGCGATCGCTACTCGCGGCGATTTCATCTTGTATTTCAGTTTGCTAGAGCTGTTTTTGCCAGCCGGCGGCAACCTTCCCTAAGGGAAGTGGAAAACACGGGTTTGTGAAGGAAAAAAAGTGTCCGCAGGCCGCGATGGCTAATGGCGGTGACCGGAATGACCGAAAATTTGCCGCCCGTGAGCTACTCAGGGTTTACCCGATTCGTCCTTTCCGGAGGCGCTGAAATGGCCGGAAATGGTCTTGCTGGCAGCGTCGTATCTGTCGAAGACGATCTCGCCGCTGCCGAAACGGACATGGCCTCCCGGCGATCAGGGCTGTTGCGGCGAGCTGACCAAGCTTGGCTACGGCAACAGCTTCTTCCTGAGCAAAGCCAAAGCGACCGCGAAAACAGGAGGACAATTTTCAGGAAAGCGCGCGGCGGTCAGGTCGGCGGCTACGGATCGCGCTGACGGAACATTCAGTTCGCGGTTTCGAGCTCGCCGCGCGCCTTGGCCTGGGCCACCTGGCGGATGGCGTCGGCAAGCGTGTCGGCATCCTGCGCGCCCATCACGGCATATTTGCCTTCGAGCAGGAAGCAGGGCACGCCGGTGATGCCCATGCGCGAAGCGGTGGCGATCTCGTTGCGGACGGCCTCAACGTCGGCGTCGGTCGGCAGCAGCGTCTCGACCACCGACGCATCCATGCCGGCCTCGCCGGCGGCCGTAACCAACACGGCATGGTCGCCGATGTTCACACCTTCCTCGAAATTCAGCTGGAAGAGGCGGCGCACCAGCCGGTTCTGCACGTCCTCGCCGGCTGCGCCCGCCCAGCGGATGACGCGGTGCGCGTCGAGGGTGTTCGGCGCGACCTTGATGGCGCCAAAGGCAAAGCTGATGCCCTCGGCTTCGCCGAGCGGCTCGATGCGCGCGTGGATCTGATGGATACGCTCCTCGCTGCCGAACTTGCCGAGCATGTATTGGCGGCGATCCATGCCGGCTGGCGGGATGGTCGGATCGAGCTGGAATGGCCGCCAGCGCACGCGCACGTCGATGTCGCTTGCAGAAGCGATGGCCTTGTCCAGCCGCTTCTGGCCGATGAAGCACCAGGGGCAGACGACATCGGACACAACATCGACGGTGATGGTGTTCTTGGCGCTCATGCTCGTCTCCTGTTTGGTCTCTGCCGGTCGGGCCTGCCTCAGTTGGGCTTTCGCCACCAGGTCGGCAGCTGGTAGCCGAATATGGGGGTCTTTTGCGGATGTTCCAGATAGCTCCAGTAAGCGACCCATTGCTGCGTGTTGTACTGCATCGGCACCATGTAGCTGCCTGAGATCAGCAGCCGGTCGAGCACGCGCACCGCGGCGACATAGTCTTCCTTGGTGCGGGCGTTCAGCATCGCGTCGATCGCGGCGTCGATCGCCGGATCGGCGACGCCGGCGAGGTTGAACGATCCTTCCGTTTTCGCGGCGACCGATCCCCAGCGGCCGACCTGCTCGCTGCCGGGCGACAGCGAATTGCTGAAGCCGCTCGTCCCGATCAGAACCTCGAAGTCGAAACGCTGCTTGCGCGACTGGATCTGGTCGCCGTCGAGGGTGCGGATGCCGACGCCGATACCGATCTTTTCCAGTGTGCGCTGATAGACGGCCGCCAGCCGCTCTTCGTCTTGCGACGAGGTCAGGATCTCGAAGCCGAACCGGTTTCCCTGCGGATCCAGCATCTTGCCGTCCTGGACGTGGAAGCCGGCGCTCTTCAACAAGTCGAAGGCGGCTTTGAGCACCTTGCGGTCCTGGCCTGAACCATCCGTCACGGGTGGGCGCCAAGTGCCGTCCATCACGTCGGGCGGCACGCGGCCGGGGTAGGGCGCAAGCAGCGCCTTTTCGCGATCGCCCGCGGGGTGGCCGAGCGCCGAAAGCTCGGAATTCTGCCAATAGCTCATGGTGCGGTTGAACTTGCCGCCGAACAGATTCTTGTTCGTCCATTCGAAATCGTAGAGCATGCCGAGCGCGCGGCGGACGACGGGATCGGCGAATTTGGGCAGCCGGGTGTTGAACAGAAAGCCGGTCACAACCGGGGGAATGCCGGTGGTGAAATATTCTTCCTTCACATCACCCTTTCGGAAGGCTGGAAAGTCGATGTCGCGCTCACGCTTGACCGGATCGGTCTCGTCATCGAGAGCGCAAATTCCTTTCTTGAATGCTTCCGTCTTGGCGTTGGCGTTGAGAAAATACTCGATCGTGACCTGATCGAAATTGTCGAAGCCGCGCTTCGACGGAATGTCTTTGCCCCAGTAATCCGGATTCCGCTTGAAGACGATACGCTGCCCCGGCAACACCTTGTCCACGGTGTAGGGGCCGCTGCCGATCAGCGGCTTCAGCGTGGTCTTGTCGAACGTGTCCTTGTCGAAGGCGTGCTTGGGGACGATCGGCGTCAGCGCGACGATCAGCGGGAATTCGCGATTGGCCTTGTCGTTGAAGGTGAACTTCACGCTGTGCTCGCCGGTCTTCTCCAGCTTGGCGATCATGCTCATTCGGTCGCTGTAGGGCGGGCGGCCCTTCGCGGCGAAGACGTCGTAGGTGAACAGCACGTCCTCCGGCGTCACCGGCTGGCCGTCCGACCATTTTGCATTGGGGTTCAGATGGAACTCGATGCTCTTTCGCTCCGGGTCCATATCGGCGCTATCGGCAAGCAGCCCGTAGAGGCTGAAGGGCTCGTCATAGTTTCGCTGCATCAGCGGCTCGAAGACGAGATTGCCGTAAACCGTATCGATCATCCCGCGCGCCGTGGTGCGCAGGCTTTTCAGGATAAAGGGATTGAGGTTGTCGAAGGAGCCGACGACGCAATAAGTGACGCTGCCGCCTTTCGGCGCGACCGGATTGACGTAGTCGAAATGCTGATAATCGGGCGGCAGCGCCGGCTCGCCTTGCATGGCTAAGCCGTGCTTCGGCTCCGACTGTGCCGGAAGGAGCGAAAGAGCTAGAAACGAGGTCGCGGCGATCAGCCGGACGAGAACGCGGTCCATGACCGTCTCCTTGCCGGACGGCTTTGTGATTCGCCATGCACCCTAGAGCATTTCGCTATCCGATTGAATCGGCGCGCCAATGGGAATCGGGTTCCGCCGCTCCAGCGCCGATCGATGCTTGCCCTGGACATCGAACCGCGAAGAAATCGCGGAAACCGGGCTGGATTCGATGTCGCTGGCAGTGTAACACGCGCTCCGAAGTCATCCTGTTGCCTCATTTGGGCAACAGGTAGCTGGACCACACGGCACGAAGAAGCCGGTCCCCGGGATCATTTGAGAGGAAAGTGCACCATATGACGATCAACGCGTACCGCCTTTCGGTGCTGGCCGCAGGCGTGGTCGGCGTTCTGGGCGCCGGGCTTTTCACCGCCTCGGCCCAACAGCAGCCGCAGATCCCGCAGGGCTGGTTCAAGGCCTGCACCAAGCAGGAAGACGTTGACATTTGCAATGTGCAGAACATCGTCACGGCCGGCAACGGCCAGCTCGTCACCGGCGTCAGCCTGATCGAGCTCAAGGGCAAGGTGAACCGCAAGGTCTTCCAGGTCACGGTGCCGACCGGCCGCCTCGTGCCTCCCGGAATTGCGCTGCAGATCGATGCCGGCAAGGCGCAGAAGCTGGACTATGTGATCTGTTTCCCGGATCGTTGCGTGGCGGAAGTGCCGCTGAGCGACCAGCTCGTCGCTTCCTTCAAGAAGGGGCAGGGCATCACGCTCACCTCGATCAACTTCCAGAACCAGCCGAATCCGATCAAGATCGCGCTCACCGGCTTCAGCGGCGCCTATGACGGCCCGCCGCTGCAGCAGTCGGACATCGAGGATCGGCAGAAGAAGCTGCAGGACTTCGTCGCCAAGAACAATCAGGACTTCGCCAAGAAGCTCAAGGACGAGCAGGACAAGGCCAAGACCGCAAACTGATCGCGCAAGCGCGTTTCTCGGAAACAAAAGCGGGGCAAATGCCCCGCTTTTTTATTGCCCCGCGCCGCACCCTAGGCGACGTTCGTTAGCGCTTCAGTGCTTCGACTGGCGCTTCGGCTCGTAGCGGCCGTCCGGCAGCTTGTCGAACATCTCGCCGATCTGCGGATGCCGCACCGGCTCGCCCGACCGGTCCTCGAGCAGGTTCTGCTCGGACACATAGGCGATGTACTCAGTCTCTGAATTTTCCGCCAGAAGATGGTAGAAAGGCTGGTCCTTGCGCGGACGCACGTCAGCCGGAATAGCCTCGTACCATTCCTCTGTGTTGGCGAATTCGGGATCGACGTCGAAGATCACGCCGCGGAATGGAAACAGCCTGTGGCGAACCACTTGCCCGATCGAGAATTTGGCCGTTTTCATCACATTCACCACTTAGGGTCCGAGGCGCCTGTCGTGGCTGCGCGCAAGGCGCCTAAGGCCTTGAATTTACACATCACCGGACCAAAAATCGACCCCGACTTTCGGCTGGTGCCTATTTGGCGCAGACGCGGCCGCAGTTCAATAGCCAACTGCTTGCTCTTGGCTGAAGCAACGGGTTAGCCCGCGCGGGAGTTTTTCGCCTGAGCGAAAAAATTCCGGCATCATCGGCCTTCGAATACTACCGGCCGAGCTCTTTCCTTAGGCCGCCGGCAATGGCGCGAAAGCCGCTGCCCGGCCGCAGCCCCTCGCGCATGAAGAAGGCGCGCAGCGGCGCGAAGCCGCCAAGCGCACTAAGGCCGGCGCTGCGCGCCAGCTGCGCCGGCAGCATGTCGGACAAGAGCGACACGTTGAGCAGGTTCACGGCGCCGCTGCGCGCCCAAATGTCAGGCCGGCGCCTCGTGTCATAGGCGGCAAGGCTTCGGCGCGATCCTGGATCATTGCTGTTTTCACTCGCGATTCCAATCAGATCGTCGATGTCCCTGATGCCGAGGTTGAGGCCTTGCGCGCCGATCGGCGGAAACACATGCGCTGCCTCGCCGACCAGGGCTACGCGGTTTTGCGCGAAGCGACCGGGCGAGGCGGCCGACAAAGCATAGACCTGGCGGCCCGGCTCGACAGAGACCCGGCCAAGCATTGATTGCATCTGCTCCTCGATACGCCCCGACAAGGTTGCATCGTCGAGCGCGGCAAGCTCCCGCGCGGTCTCCGGCCTCACCACCCACACAAGGCTCGAGCGCCTGCCGGGCAGCGGCACCTGCGTGAACGGCCCTGTCTCGCTATGGAACTCGGTTGAAACGAAGCCGTGCTCGCTGCGGTGGCCGAAATTGAGCACAAGCGCCGACTGCGGATAGGGACGCGCAAAGGCGCGAATGCCGGCGGCTTCCCGCGCCAGCGACAGGCGTCCGTCGGCGGCGACAGCAAGCGATGCTGAGAGTTCGCTGCCGTCGGCCAGCCGGGCATGGGCCCGATCGGCGTCCAGGCGCCATGACTCGACGGTGGATTTCAGCCAGTGAATGCCATCATGAGCTGAAACCGCCTTGGCAAGAATGGTGATCAGGGCCTTGTTCGGCAGATTGAGCCCGAATTGTTCCTCGCCGATCTCGCTGGCGCGGAAGGTCACCGTTGGACTGCGGATCAGCCGCCTTGTGGCATCGACGATGCGCATCACCTTGAGCGCCGCGGCCTGCGGCCTCAGTTCGCCAAGGATGCCCAGTCGTTCAAGGACTTTCAGGGCGGGGTTCATGAGGGCGGTGGTGCGGCCGTCGGCGGTGTTGGCCTCAGGGCCGACCAGCGTCACTTCGAAGCCGGCCTCGGCGAGGCCGAGCGCGGCGATCAAGCCGGCCGGACCGCTGCCGGCAACCAGGATGCGGGCTTTGTCGTCGTGCTCCACGCCAGGCTTCCACAATGCGAGGCGACCCGTCGGGCCTTTGTCCGGATATAGGGCAGATTGGCCGGCTTGATCAACGCGGCGATTCAGCCCATTCGATTGCCATGAGCGGCGAGCAGCATGATTTCAGCCATCTCGACCGCGCCGGCCGCGCCACGGCTGGCGTGGCGCGCAGCCCGCGCCTCGCAGTCATGCTCACGATCGGCATCGGCATCGCCCTTGCGTGGTTGCTTCTCGGCGCAATGGCGATACGCGGCGCTGAAGGCAACCCCGTCGGCGCCCCCGGCGATATGCTGCTGAAAAATCTGCCGGGCCTGCCGTTGCCGGATTTTCTCGACCGGTTCTTCGCTCTTTGCCTCGCGCCGGCGCCGCTTGCCGGCCTGGCCGGCCTGCAAGCGGCGGCGCTTGTGCTGATGTGGTTCCTGATGGCCGTGGCGACGATGTTGCCTTCGGCGGCGCCGCTGATCCGCACCTATTGCGAAATCGCCGACACGGCGAGGATCAAAGGCGAACCAGTCGTTCATCCGTTGGTGCTTGTCGCCGGATACCTCGCCACATGGCTCGGCGCATCCGTGGGTTTCAGCGTGCTGACGCTCGCGGTGTACGCATTTGCCGGTTCCGGCCGGATGCTCGACCCCGCCGTCGGGCTTGCCGGCGCTATCGCGCTGCTTGTCGCCGGCCTCTATCAATTCAGCGGCCTGAAACAGGCATGCTTGGAAAAGTGCCGCAATCCGTTCTCGATCCTGTTCGCCAGGTGGAGCGCGAAACCAGGCCGCATCTTCCGGCTCGGCCTGGAACAGGGCGTCTGGTGCCTCGGTTGCTGCTGGGCGCTGATGCTGGTGATGTTTGCGGTCGGGGCGATGAACGTCTTCTGGATGGCACTGATCGGCCTGTTCACGCTGATCGAAAGACAGACCGCCGGCAGGGTGGCCAGCCGTGTTGCCGGTGCGATACTGCTTGTGTGGGCGGCTGCCCTGCTATTAGTTTCGGCGTGAGGGAGAATTCGATGACCGACCAAAGCTGGGCAATGAAAGGGGAGCTGGTACTCTCTTGCAATTGCACGGTTTTCTGTCCCTGCGTGCTGTCGCTTGGCAGCCATCCGCCGACCGAGGGCTATTGCCAGACATGGGCAGGCTTCCGCATCGATGCGGGCCATTTCGGCGAGGTCGAATTGTCGGGCCTCAATCTCGGCCTGATCATGGAAATTCCCGGCTATATGAGCCGCGGCAACTGGACGGCCGGCCTGTTCATCGACAAGCGCGCCTCGATCTATGCGGCGAAGGCGCTAACCAAGATCTTCACCGGCAAGGCCGGCGGCACCACCTCGCTGTTGTCGATCCTCGTCGGGAAATTCCTCGGCGTCGAGCAGGTGCCGATCACCTACGAGACGCGCGACAAGACGCGCGTTTTCCAGATTCCCAAGATTATCGACGGCGCAGTGACGCCCATTCCCGGCAAGGACCGTGAGAAAGATACGGTGATCGCCAATTCGGAATATTGGATCGCGCCGGAAATCATCGTGGCGAAGTCCGACAAGAGCAAGATGCGCGCCTTCGGCCGCAACTGGAATTTCGCCGGCCGCTCGGCCGAAATCTGCAAGCTGGACTGGCGGGGACCGTGAGCAAGAACACAAGGGCCGGCAAGGCAGCAAAGAAGATCGCGCAACGGATCCCATTGCCGAAGAAGAAGGTGACGTGGCCGCAGGCGCGTGCGTTCTCCGTGCATCTGCTCACTGCGTCGGGATCGTTCCTTGCCTTCCTGTCGCTGGTCGCGGCGAGCGAGCAACGCTGGACGGCGATGTTCTGGTGGCTGGGGCTGGCGCTGTTCGTCGATGGTATCGACGGTCCGATCGCCAGGAAGCTCGAGGTCAAGGAAATCCTGCCGACATGGTCGGGCGAACTCCTCGACAACATTATCGACTACGTCACTTACGTGCTCATCCCGGCCTTCGCGCTCTATCAGCGCGGCTTCATGGGCGAGAATCTGTCCTTCCTGTCGGCGGCCATCATCGTCGTCTCCAGCGCGATCTACTATGCCGACACCGGCATGAAGACGAAGGAGAACTTCTTCAAAGGGTTTCCCGTCGTCTGGAATATGGTGGTGTTCACGCTCTTCGTCATCGAGCCTGGGCAATGGGTGTCTTTCGCCGTGGTGGTGGTTGCCGGCATTTTGACCTTCATGCCGATCAACTTCATCCATCCGGTGCGTGTGGTGCGGCTGAGACCGGTCAATCTCTTTATGACGCTTTTGTGGTGCGCCTTTGGCGCGCTGGCGCTGGCGCAGGCAGCACTTGCCGCCTTCTATGACAAGATCGGCGTGCTGGGAGAGCAGGTCAGCAACTTCACCAAGATCGGCATCACGATCACCGGCCTCTATCTCGCCTGCATCGGAGGCATCATGCAGATGTTTCCCAATCTGGGCGCCAAGAAGTCCTGATCCTGGATCAGGATATTTTTGGCTGAATGGTCATCCTGGCCCTAGCTGTATATCGGCGCATGATCTTCCGAAAATCGGTTCTCCCTTTCGCAATCATGTTTCCAGATTTGTGCACTTACCCTTCAGAGAGCTGAGCGATGTCCAAGGCAATGCGCATCCACGCCCATGGCGGCCCCGAAGTCCTGGCCTATGAAGACGCCGACCCCGGCCAGCCGGGAGAAGGCCAGATCCTGGTCCGGCACACGGCAATCGGCCTCAACTTCATCGACGTCTACTATCGCTCCGGGCTTTATCCGCCACTTGGCGGTTTTCCGCTGATCCCAGGCGGCGAGGCAGCGGGCGTCGTGCTGGCGCTCGGCCCCGGCGTCGACTGGCTGAAGCCAGGCGACCGCATCGCCTATGCCGTCAATGTCGGGGCTTACGCTGAACAACGGGTGATCGCGGCCGACCGTGTGGTCAAAGTGCCGGACGGTATCGGCGACGAGCAAGCGGCGGCGATGATGCTGAAGGGCATGACGGCCGAATACCTCTTGCGCCGCACCTTTCCCGTCAAGGCCGGTGACACGATCCTCTACCACGCAGCCGCCGGCGGCGTCGGCCTGATCCTCGGGCAATGGGCAAAGCATCTCGGCGCGACCGTGATCGGCACCGCGAGTTCGGCCGACAAGATCGAACTCGCGCGGGCGCACGGCTTCGATCACGTCATCAACTACAAAGAGCAGGATTTCGTCGCCGGCGTCGAGGCGCTGACGGGCGGGAAGAAATGCGACGTCGTCTACGATTCCGTCGGCGCCGACACTTTTCCGGCATCGCTCGACTGCCTGCGGCCGCTCGGCATGTTCGTCAGCTTCGGCCAGTCGTCGGGGCCGATCCCGCCTTTCTCGATATCGCTGCTGGCGCAGAAAGGCTCGCTCTATGCGACGCGGCCGACGCTCTTCGTCTACAATGCCAGGCGCGAGGATCTGGTGAAGTCGGCCGAAGCGCTTTTCAACGTGGTCAAGAGCGGCGCCGTCGAGATCAAGATCAACCAGCGCTATGCGCTGAAGGATGCTGCAAAGGCGCAAGCGGATCTCGAGGCCCGCAAGACGACGGGAACGACCGTCCTCATTCCCTAAAGCGCTTCACGAAAGCGGCGTACCGCTCTATCGCAATTCCGGACGGAAAACCGCTTTACACCCTTCGGCACGGTGCTCTTTCGGGCTGCCTTGTTTTTCAGCGGCTTGCCGAGCCCGAAGGCACGGCTTGCCTGAAAAGGGATGCGGATTTTGCCGTTGTTCTCAAGAGATCTATCTTAGCCCTTGAGTTTCCGCTGAAATTCTTGAAGCTCTTTCAAGTCGGGTGCTGCTTTCCGACTGGAGCCGGCCGCGCATACCATGCTTTCGGGAACACAGAACATATCTGGGAAGCCGGATGGGAGGCACTGTGAGTGCAAATCATGACAGGGCGAACCTGCTCGAGGTTCGCGGCCTAACCAAGATATTCGGCACGCTGACGGCGTGCGATCACATCGATCTCAACATCGCAAAAGGCGAGATCCACGCGCTGCTCGGCGAGAACGGCGCCGGCAAGTCGACGCTGGTCAAGATGCTGTTCGGATCGCTCGAGCCGAACTCGGGCGAGATCTTCTGGGACGGCACGCCGGTCAAGATTACCAGCCCGGGCGCGGCCAAGAAGCTCGGCATCGGCATGGTGTTCCAGCATTTCTCGCTCTTCGAGGCGCTGACGGCGGCCGAGAACATCGCGCTTTCGCTCAATGATGGTTCGCCGATCAGCAGCATCGCCGCGAAGGCGAGGGCATTGTCCTACAGCTACGGCCTGCCGCTCGATCCGGATTCGCTGGTCGGAGATCTTTCGGTCGGCGAACGCCAGCGCATCGAGATCATCCGCTGCCTCCTGCAGACGCCGCAGCTCATCATCCTCGACGAGCCCACCTCGGTGCTGACGCCGCAGGAGGCCGACAAGCTGTTCGAGACGCTGGAGCGCCTGCGCGCCGAAGGCAAATCGATCCTCTACATCTCGCACCGGCTGGAAGAGGTCAAACGCATCTGCGACCGCGCCACGGTGCTTCGCCACGGCAAGGTCGTCGGCCACTGCAATCCACGTGAGGAGACGGCCGCATCGCTTGCCCGCATGATGGTCGGAAGCGAGGTGAAGGCGGTGGTGCGTGCGCCGGCGGAAGGCATCGAAACGGCGCCGGCGCTGCTGGAAATCCGCAGCCTCAGCCGCAAGCCGGCGACGCCGTTCGCCATCCCACTGAGGAACATCAACCTCACCGTACGTGCCGGCGAAGTGATCGGCATCGCGGGTGTGGCCGGCAACGGCCAGGGCGAGTTCTTCGAATCCGTCTCCGGCGAAGTGCTGCAGCAGGATACCGGTTCCGTGCGCATTCGCGGCAAGGACGCCGGCGGCCTTTCGATCACCGGCCGGCGGCTGATGGGGGCCGCCTTCGTGCCGGAGGAGCGGCTCGGCCATGGCGCAGCACCCCGCATGAAGCTTTCGGAGAACCTGCTTCTGTCTCGTCACGCCACTGACGGCAAGGCTTTCGTCGGTTCGGGCGGCACGGTGAAGAACGGCGCGGTTTACAGCGCTGCCCAGCGCATCATTAAAGCCATGGACGTGCGCAAGAGCGCGCCCGATCCGGAGGCCGCCGCATTGTCGGGCGGCAATCTGCAGAAATTCATCGTTGGCCGCGAGCTCGACCGCAAGCCGAGCGTCATGATCGTCAACCAGCCGACCTGGGGCGTCGACGCCGGTGCTGCCGCTCACATCCGCCAGGCCCTGATCGAGCTTGCCCGCAGCGGCTCCGCTGTCCTTGTCATCAGCCAGGACCTCGACGAATTGTTCGAACTGTCGGACGCCATCGCCGTCATGCACAACGGAGAACTGTCGACGCCGCTGCCAATCGCCGAGGCGACTTTCGAGAAGGTCGGCCTGTTGATGGGCGGTGCCGAGCCCGGCCACGCCGAACACAGGATGGAGGTGGCATGATGCGCATCGAACTCGTCAAACGCCCGCAGCGCTCGGCGCTGTTCTCGATGCTGTCGCCCTTCATCGCCTTCGCGCTGACGATCATTGCCGGCGCCATCATGTTTGCGCTGCTCGGCGTCAATCCGCTCAACGCCTTCGAGATCTATTTCGTCGAGCCGATCAGCCAGGTCTGGCAGTTGCATGAGCTGGCGATCAAGGCAGCGCCGCTGATCCTGATCGCGGTCGGCCTGTCGGTCTGCTACAAGGCCAACATCTGGAACATCGGCGCCGAAGGCCAGTTCATTTTCGGCGCGATCTTCGGCTCGATCATCCCGGTGCTGTTCCCGCAATTCGAAGGCCCGTTGGTGATCCCGCTGATGCTTTTGCTGGGCACGGTCGGCGGCGCCTTCTACGCATCTATTCCGGCGCTTCTGAAGACGCGCTTCAGCACCAACGAGATCCTCACCAGCCTGATGCTGGTCTATGTCGCGCAGCTTTTCCTCGACTGGCTGGTGCGCGGCCCATGGCGCGATCCGCAAGGCCACGGCTTCCCGCAAACCATCCAGTTCGGCGATTCCGCCGTACTGCCTGAGTTGATGCCGGATGCCGGCCGCGCCAATTGGGGTTTCATCTTCGCGCTGGTCGCCGCGGTAGCGATCTGGCTGATGATGAGCCGCATGCTGAAAGGGTTCGAGGTCCGCGTGCTGGGGTCAAGCCCAAGGGCAGGGCGCTTTGCCGGCTTCGGCTTCAACAAGATGGTGTTCTTCGCCTTCCTTCTGTCCGGCGCGCTGGCCGGCCTGGCGGGCATTTCAGAGGTCTCCGGCGCCATCGGCCAGTTGCAGCCGGTGATCTCGCCCGGCTACGGCTTCACCGCCATCATCGTCGCCTTCCTTGGGCGCCTCAATCCGCTGGGCATCGTCGCGGCGGGCCTGGTGCTGGCGCTGACCTATCTCGGCGGCGAGGCGGTGCAGAGCGCGCTCGGCATTTCCGACAAGGTGGCGCGCGTCTTCCAGGGCATGCTTCTGTTCTTCGTGCTCGGCTGCGACACGCTCATCCATTACCGCATCCGCCTGATCGGCATGGCGCTGACGAAGTCGAAGGGCGCGGCGCAGCTCGAAGCGGCGCCCAAGCTCGAGGAGGCCCGCTGATGGACATCACCGTCAACATCCTTTTGACCATCGCGACCGCGGCGACGCCGCTTCTGATCGCGGCGATCGGCGAGCTGGTGGTCGAGCGCTCGGGCGTGCTCAATCTCGGCGTCGAGGGCATGATGATCATGGGCGCCGTGGGCGGCTTCGGCGCCGGTTACCTCACCGGATCGCCGTGGATCGGCCTGCTAGCAGCTATCATCGTCGGCGCGCTGTTTTCGCTGCTGTTCGCCGTCATGACGCTGTCGCTCGCGACCAACCAGGTGGCGACCGGCCTGTCGCTGACCCTGCTCGGCCTCGGCCTCTCCGGCATGATCGGCACCAGCTTCGTCGGCCAGCCGGGCGTGAGATTGCCCAATTTGGACATCCCGGGGATCAGCTCGATCCCGGTAGTCGGCAAGCTGGTCTTCGGCCAGGACCCGGTGTTCTACATTTCGATCGTGCTGACCGCGGCGGTGATGTGGTTCCTGTTCAAGACGCGCACGGGCCTGACGCTCCGCTCGATCGGCGACAGCCATACCTCGGCGCATGCGCTCGGCATCAAGGTCATCCGCTACCGCTATCTCGCAGTGATCTTCGGCGGCGCCTGCGCCGGCCTTGCCGGCGGCCACCTGTCGCTGGTCTACACGCCGCAATGGGTCGAGAATATGAGCGCTGGCCGCGGCTGGATCGCGCTGGCGCTGGTGGTGTTCGCTTCCTGGCGCCCGTGGCGGGTGCTGGCCGGCGCTTACATCTTCGGCGCCATTTGGATCGGCCAGCTTCACGTGCAAGCAATCGACCTTCAGAGCTTCATCAATGCCCCATGGGTGATTTATCAGGTCATCGCTTTCATAAAATCGTTCCCCGCCCAACTGCTTTCTTCGCTGCCCTATCTGGCAACCGTCGTGGTTCTCGTTCTAATCTCGCGCAACAAGCGGCTGACGATGATGAACACGCCGGCTTCGTTGGGGCAGCCATTTGTTCCGGATCGTTGACAACAACAAAAAGACGGGAAGCTCCAAGGCTTAACTCAGAGAGGTAACACAATGAAAAAACTGCTTATTGCGTTGATGACCACGGCCGCGGCCATGTCCCTGGCGGCAACCGCCCAGGCCGCCGACAAGCTCAAGGCCTGCTGGGTCTATACGGGTCCGATCGGCGACTTCGGCTACTCCTATCAGCACGACCAGGGCCGGCTCGAAGTCGAGAAGGCGCTCGGCGACAAGGTCGAGACCGCCTATCTCGAAAACGTCTCGGAAGGCCCGGACGCCGACCGCGCTTTCGAGCGCCTAGCGCGCGAGAAGTGCAAGATCATCTTCGGCACCTCCTTCGGCTTCATGGATGCCGAAGTGAAGGTCGCCAAGAAGTTTCCCAAGGTGATGTTCGAGCATGCTACCGGCTTCAAGACCGGCGACAATCTCGGCATCTACAACGCCCGCTTCTATGAAGGTCGCTATGTGCTCGGCCAGATCGCAGCCAAGGAATCGAAGAAGGGCCTCGCCGGCTACATCGTTTCCTTCCCGATCCCGGAAGTGGTGATGGGCATCAACTCCTTCATGCTCGGCGCGCAGTCGGTCAATCCCGACTTCAAGGTGAAGATCGTGTGGGTGAATTCCTGGTTCGATCCCGGCAAGGAAGCCGACGCCGCCAAGGCGCTGTTCGACCAGGGCGCCGATATCATCGTCCAGCACACCGACTCGACCGCCGCTCTGCAGGTCGCGGAGGAGCGCAAGCTGCACGGCTTCGGCCAGTCGTCCGACATGATCAAGTTTGCACCGCACGCGCAGCTGACCTCGCTGACCGACGAATGGGGTCCGTATTACATCAGCCGCGTCCAGGCGGCGCTCGACGGCACCTGGAAGCCTGACAATGTCTGGCTCGGCATCAAGGACGGCGCCGTCAAGCTCGCCCCCTACACCAACATGCCCGACGACGTGAAGGCGATGGCCGAGGCGACCGAGAAGAAGATCGCCGGCGGGTGGAACCCCTTCACCGGACCTGTCTCCAAGCAGGATGGTTCGCCCTGGCTGAAGGACGGCGAGGTCGCCGACGACGGCACGCTGCTCGGCATGAATTTCTACGTCAAGGGCATCGACGACAAGCTGCCGCAGTAAGCGGCAAATCGCTGAACCGAAACGAAAAAGGGCGCCTCAGGCGCCCTTTTTTAAGCTGCGCGGGTCCGCGTGGGCCGTCAGACGGCCGAGCCGTAGAGGTCGTAAGCATCGGCGCGGTCGATCTTGACCGTGACGATCTCGCCGGCGCGCAGCGGCCGCCGCGACTGGATGTGCACGGAGCCGTCGATCTCCGGCGCGTCGTATTTGGTGCGGCCTTTGCCGGATGTGCCATGCGCCTCGTCGATCAGCACCGGCAGGCGCTTGCCGACTTTCCTGACCAGCTGCGTTGCCGAGATCTTCTGCTGGCGCTGCATGAAGCGGTGCCAGCGCGCTTCCTTGATCTCCTGCGGCACCTGCTCCAGTCCGAGATCGTTGGAGCGCGCGCCCTTGACCGGCTCGTATTTGAAGCAACCGGCGCGGTCGATCCTGGCTTCGTCCAGCCAGTCGAGCAGCATCTCGAAATCGTTCTCGGTCTCGCCGGGGAAGCCGACGATGAAGGTCGAGCGGATGGCGAGATCCGGGCAGACCTCGCGCCAGCCACGGATGCGATCCAGCGTCTTTTCGCCATGCGCGGGGCGTCGCATGTTCTTCAGCACCTGCGGCGAAGCGTGCTGGAAGGGAATGTCGAGATAGGGGAGGATTTTTCCTTCCGCCATCAGCGGAATGACATCGGCGACGTGCGGGTAGGGGTACACATAGTGCATGCGTATCCAGATGCCGAGCTTGCCGAGCTCCTCGGCGAGGTCGAGGAATTTCGCCCGCACCTCGCGATCGCCAAACATCGACGTCTGGTACTTGATGTCGATGCCGTAGGCGCTGGTGTCCTGCGAGATGACCAGGATCTCCTTAACGCCGGCCTTGGCGAGCTTTTCGGCTTCGCGCAGCACGTCCGCGGCCGGGCGCGAGACGAGATCGCCGCGCAGCGCCGGAATGATGCAGAAGGTGCAGCGGTTGTTGCAGCCCTCGGAAATCTTCAGATAGGCGTAGTGGCGCGGCGTCAGCTTCACGCCCTGCGGCGGCAACAGGTCGATATAGGGATCGTGGCTGGGCGGGGCCGCCTCGTGCACCGCCGACATCACGCTTTCATAGGCCTGCGGGCCGGTGATCGCCAACACGTTGGGATGCTTTTCGCGGATGACCTCCGGCTCGGCGCCGAGGCAGCCGGTGACGATGACGCGGCCGTTTTCGGAAAGCGCGGAGCCGATGGCGTTGAGCGATTCGTCGCGGGCGGAATCGAGAAAGCCGCAAGTGTTGACGACGACGAGGTCGGCACCGTCATGCTTGCGTGCGATCTCGTAGCCCTCGGCGCGCAGCCGCGTGATGATGCGCTCGGAATCGACGAGCGCCTTCGGGCATCCAAGACTGACGAAACTGACGCGTGGGGCGGACATAAATTTGTTTTCCAAGAGATGAGGGCGAGATCGAGGAGCTTCAGCTCCGAAGATCGATCTACGGCGCGCGGCTTTGAGCCATTTCGCGCGGCGCAATAGCACGCTTCGGCACAGAAGCAAACCTGCCAGCCGGCCACGACAAGAGGCGATGCGCCAGATGCTCGCCTTGAAAGAGCGTCAATGGCCGTCCGATCCGAACCAGGGCGCCAGGAAAGCAAAATGGTCGGGAAACTGCTGCACGGCGCCTCCCAGAAGCATGTTCACCGCGACATAGAGGATGATCAGCAGGCCGACATAGGCGATCCAGCGGTATTTGTGCAGCAGGCGCGCGACGAAGGATGCGGCAAAGCCCATCAGCGCGATCGAAAGGACAAGTCCGATGATCAGCACCGTGGGATGCTTCATGGCCGCGCCGGCGACGGCGAGCACGTTGTCGAGCGACATCGAGACGTCGGCGATGACGATCTGCCAGGCAGCCTGCGAGAAGGTCTTGCGCGGGCCTTTGCCGGCGATTTTGCCGTCCTTGTTATAATCGCCGTTCGACAGCGCTTCTGTCGCGTCGCGCTCATCCTCGTGGCTGACGCGCAGCTCGCGCCACATCTTCCAGCATACCCACAGAAGCAGGAGCCCGCCGGCAATGAGCAGCATCGGGCCAATGCTCAGCAGCCATTGCGTGATCAGGGCAAAGACGATGCGCAGGACGGTGGCTGCCGCGATGCCGACCAGGATGGCGCGCTTGCGCTGATCGACGGGAAGGCCGGCTGCCGCGAGGCCGATCACAATTGCGTTGTCGCCGGCAAGCGCGAGATCGATTGCAACGACCTGGAGGAGAGCCGAAAGGCCTGCGGCAGTGAATATTTCCATCGACTAGAAATCCTTGCCTGAAATGAGCGTAGCCCTCTACCGGGACGGGCCTAAAGGCACGGTTCATCGGCGTCAAGACGCAGGGTTGGACATCGCCGGAAAACAAGGCCGGCAGCTCAAGTCCCCAAGGATCTAGGGTGATCGCCGGCAAGCTGGCGAGGCCGAAAACTAGAGCGTTTCACCGGTTCACGGAAACGGCGAACCGCTCTATCTCTTTGTTTTGACGCAATTCCGGACGGGAAACCGCTACGCACTCTCCCTGGAATTGCTCTAGTCGTAGAGATTATATTTGGTCCAGTCGGATTCCGGGATTTCGTCGCCGATCTTGTAGCGGAACTGCAGCACCTGCATGTGGTCCGGCGCGGTCTGGCATTTGAACTTCAGCCGGTACCATTGGCCATTGCTGCGGAAGGCGGCGCCCGAGCTCTTGATGGCATCGGCGCTCATCTGCGGCGTGGCGAAGGCGTAGGCCACGACGCGGTCGGCCTTGTAGTTGCGATCGTCGTGGCTGATCCGGTCGAGCACCTCGGCGTCACAGCGCTGCTCGAGGCGAGTCTGCGGATCGAGTTTCATCAGGCCGGCGCGCAACGCATTGTCCATCGCCTTGGCCGGCAAGACCGGCGTCAGCGACGCCAGAACCATCAGGCAGAGCTTTTTCATGGGCGCGACAAGCAGCATATTTTGTCCGATAAATCAAATAAACGGTACTTTACCAACTGTCGGTCGCCAGGGCCGCTTCGCTTCCAACAAATGCACCGTCTGCAACCCTTGATCGCCTCAAGCTGCAGACTCGCTAACATGCGTGGAAGGTCTATGTCGTAGATGCCGGAATCCACGGATTTCAGGCAAACTGAACCAGTCGGACTGCGCCTCCTGGCGGCCGCGAAAAGGCTGGTCGCAACGCGTTGTCCATATTAGGTTACATGTAACCATTGCGGAGAATGGCTCATGGCATCGGCAAGAAGCGCGAAGTCCACGCGTGTGAAGGTGCAGGAACATCGGGAGCGGCTACGCGCCCAGGGCCTGCGGCCCATCCAGATTTGGGTGCCGGACGTGCGCGCCGCGTCGTTTAAGTCCGAGGCGCACCGACAGTCGGCGGCGGTGGCCGCGAGCGCCCGTGCGGCCGAGGATCAGGCGTTCATAGACGCGGTATCCGACTGGGACGATGAATGAGGCGGGGCGAGGTCTGGACCGTCTCCGGCGGCAGGGACTATGCGGGCAAGCCGCGCCCGGTCGTCATCGTGCATGATGACAGCTTTGACGCCACGGATTCGATCACGGTCTGCGCCTTCACCACGGACCCGACCGATGCGCCGCTATTTCGGCTTCCGGTGGAGCCGAACGAGAGAAACGGGCTGCGCTCTTCCCGGCTGATGGTGGACAAGATCACCTCGGTCCCGAAGTCGAAGGTCGGCGACCGGATCGGGCGGCTCGACGACGAGGATATGGTTCGGCTCAATCAGGCGGTGATGGTCTTTCTCGGCCTGGCGGTATCGCCGAGGCTTGGCCGGAAAGGGGAATGATCGGCGCGCGCGTTGGGCGCCCCCTGCATCCGGCAATCCGTGCCTACCGCCTTGGGCCTGTCTTTGCCCGCCACGGCGCTCCGTGCGCGGTGCCCCCTCAGGGACCGAAATGGCGGAGGGAGTGGGATTCGAACCCACGGTGAACTTGCGCCCACGCCGGTTTTCAAGACCGGTGCCTTAAACCGCTCGGCCATCCCTCCACTATGGTTTTTCAACCATTTTGGTCGTCGCGACCGGTTGATTCGGTTGGCACCGAAGGCATTCCCCGGCCGGTTTGCGCTTCATTCCTGTAGTGCGGCTTTCAGGGCCGCGTCAACCACTGCGGCGGCACCTTCCAACTGTCACGGCAAAAGGTGGGCATAAATTCGGAGTGACCCGACGGCTACGTTGCCGGGGCCGGCGGAAACGGCATGCACCTGAACGGCTGGGGAAATCCGCTGAAGAGATGACAATCTAGTCAGTCGCATTAGTATTCTCTAAACCATGTCCAGGCGCCGAAGGAGGGTAACTATGTCGACCCGAGATGATCTACAGGAGCTTTGGGACTTGTATGTCGCAGCGTATCGATCGAGGAATGCATCTGGCTGTGCTGCTATCTTCACCGAGAACGCGGAAATGCATTCACCCTATGGGCCTCCGGCGCGGGGGCGAGCGGCAATAGAGGCGCTGCACGAAATTTGGGTTCAACATGCCGGGCCGAATAAAACCCTTCAGGTGATCGAAGCGGGTAGCTCCGGAAATCTAGCGTGGACATTGGCCGGCTATTCGGAAGGAGAGGCGGTCGGCAACGGCACCTCGCTGAGTGTCTTTGAGCGTCAGGCTGGCGGAGGTTGGCTGATCCGGATGTGCAGTCTCAACAGTACTGACACCACCGGATAGATGTATAGCTGGCCACAACGGCACGGCGGCAATCATCCCAATCGCGCTGACGTGCGGCAAAACCTTTATACTCGAACGAGCACGGACTTTCCGAGCGACGGTGTCCACCGCCTCTCGCCACAATCTCGCCCTGTTGCGGCCGTAATCGATTAACATCGTGATAAGCAATTCCTGTGCAAAAGGGATTGGGGATCAAGGTGTTGGCCTAGCGGGCGACTTCTGGCCCCGTCTGGTGACAGCACGGTAGGGGACAATCGAGACATGCAGACCCTGACGCGCCCGCGTCTTCGTCGCGCTTCTGCTTTCGCCCTGTGCGCCCTTTCGGGCCTGCTGCTGGCTGCCTGCGCCTCGCAACCCGAACCGAAGGGGATGGTCTACAAGAAGGCCCGCTCCAAGGAATATTTCGCCGAATCCGAATATGGCGTGAAGGCGAGCCCGCGTGTCCAGTTCATGCGGCGCGGCGGCGGCCGCGACCAGCTCGGCAAGCCCTATCAGGTGCGCGGCAAGTGGTACTATCCCAAGGAAGACAAGGGCTACGCAAAGGTCGGCCTGGCTTCCTGGTACGGCGATGCGTTTCATGGCCGCCTGACCGCCAATGGCGAAGTCTATGACATGACGCATCTGACGGCGGCGCATCCGACGATGCCGCTGCCGAGCTATGCCCGCGTCACAAATCTGGAGACCGGCAGCTCGGTCATCGTGCGCGTCAACGACCGCGGCCCCTATCACGAAGGCCGCATCATCGACGTTTCCGAACGCGCAGCGCAGATGCTCGACTATGCCAAGGTCGGCACGGCCAGGGTGAAAGTGGAGTATGTCGGCCGCGCGCCGCTCGACGGCAATGACGACCAGTATCTGGTGGCCTCCTATCATCCCGGCAACAACCGGCCGGATCCTTCGGACGGCCTGCCGACCGGCGTCATGGTGGCCATGAACGGCCCGTCGCCGAGCGTGCCGGTCGCGGCGTCTCCGGCCGCCGCGCCGTTTCCGGGTGAGTTGACCAATTCGGGGCGGGCCTTTGCAGCGCAGCCAGGGCTTTCGGATCAGCCGGCCGTGCAGCCGGCCGCATTCGCCGTCCAGGGCGCCAGCGATGTCGCGCTGCCGGATTTCGGTCCAATCGTCCCAGAACGGCCGGATTTCACGCTTCCGCCGAACTCGCCCTTCGCAATGGCCTCCCTGTCTTACGCGGATGAGCGGGTAGAGCGCGCCGATGTCTTTGCCGCGCTCGATTCCGGCGGCATGTCGCCGGCCGATATCCTGCGTTCATGGAAGAAATCGAACCGAGAGCTACAGACGCCTGCGTCCGACTATGTCGCCGCCGGTTCCTTCGACGAGGCCGCGAAGGCAAAGCGTGTGGCCGCAGCGCTCGAGCCGTTCGGCCGGACCGAGATCCAGCGCACCGAGCTCGACGGCAATGACTGGTATGCGGTCAATGTCTATCCAGACGGCCATGGCAGCGTCGACGACCTGCTCCAGGCAGCCTGGTCGCATGGCGCGCCGGACGCGCTTGTTGTGCGTAACTGATCAAATTCGCGCTGCCCGTTGATCCGGCCGGAAAAACCCTGATAGCTTGGCCGTGGGGTA
Organism: Mesorhizobium sp. CA15; assembly: GCF_020165215.1. Classification (NCBI taxonomy): domain Bacteria; kingdom Pseudomonadati; phylum Pseudomonadota; class Alphaproteobacteria; order Hyphomicrobiales; family Phyllobacteriaceae; genus Mesorhizobium; species Mesorhizobium sp. CA15. Next base: position 132,698 of record NZ_JAIUHQ010000001.1, on the reverse strand, counting down.
GTCTTTGCGCATTCTGGAGCGGCTCTGCGCTTTCCGGGTTGCTCAGATCGGGTCGACATTTCATGCAGTTCCGCATTTTTCTGCCTTTCGCCAGCCTCCTGGGATTGGCGCTGGTGTTGATTTGCGCCGCCCCGGCCAGCGCGCAGCTCTTCGAGACCAAGGCGGCGCAGGCGTTCATGATCGATGCCGACACGGGCACGGTGCTCTTCGCCAAGGACCCCGACAAGCCGATCCCGCCGGCCTCAATGGCCAAGCTGATGACGATGGAAATGGTCTTCAACGCCATCAAGTCGAAGCGGATCACGCTCGACGACACTTTCGTCGTCAGCGAAAACGCCTGGCGCACCGGCGGCGCGCCGTCCGGTACCTCGACCATGTTCGCCAAGCTCAAATCCGAGGTCCGTGTCGAGGATTTGATCCAGGGCGTCACCGTGCAGGCCGCCAATGACGGCTGCATCGTGCTGGCCGAGGGCATGGCGGGCTCGGAAGCGAATTTCGCCGCGCAGATGACCGATCGCGCCCGCCAGCTCGGCCTCTCGAAATCGACCTTCGTCAATTCGACCGGCCTGCCGGCCGACGGCCAGCAGACGACGGTGCGGGAGCTGACAATGCTGGCACTGCATCTGTGGCGCGACTATCCGGAGTTCTTCCACTATTACGGCCAGCCGGACTTCACCTGGAATAAGATCTCGCAGAGAAACCGCAATCCGCTGATCGCCATGGGCATCGAGGCCGACGGCTTCGTGGCAGGTGCCAGCGAGCAGGCGGGCTTCGGCCTGGTCGGCACCGTCAGTCACAACGGCACGCGCGTGATCGCCGCGCTCAGCGGATTGGCCAATGACCGCGAGCGCTCCGAAGAGGCGCGCAAGCTGCTCGAATGGGGCTCGCGGTCATTCCAGAAGACCGAGATCTTCGCCAAGGACGAGGTGGTCGGAGAAGCACAGGTTTTCGGCGGCGCCAAGTCCGGCCTGGCCTTGAAAGCCAAAGGCCCCGTGGACATCTTTCTGCCGATAGCCAACCGCGACAAGCTGACCGCCAGGATCGTCTACCAGGGTCCGGTGTCGGCGCCGGTCGAGGAGGGGCAACCGGTCGGGGAATTGCGCGTTTGGATAGGCGAGACGCTGAGCCAGCAGACGCCGCTCTACGCCGCAGAATCGGTCAAGGTGGGTACGCTGCCGCAGCGCGCGCTCGACGCGGCCAAGGAACTCGCTGTCGGCTGGCTGCGGCAGAAACATTTGTGATCGGGCAAGTTCGTGGACCTTTTGTCGGACGGGAGCTATGACAGCGGCCAGCACGGGCAAAGGCAGTCTCGATTGGCGAGCGGATTTTTCATCACCTTCGAGGGCGGCGAAGGAGCAGGCAAGTCGACGCAGATCGAGCGGCTGGCGCGGCGCATGCGCGCCAAGAAATACGAGGTCCTGGTCAGCCGCGAACCGGGTGGCTCGCCCGGCGCCGAGGCCGTAAGGCATGTGCTTCTGTCAGGGGCGGCCGAACCGTTCGGCCCGAAGATGGAGGCGATCCTGTTCGCCGCCGCGCGCTCCGACCATGTCGAGCAGGTCATCCGGCCGGCGGTCGAGCGCGGCTCGATCGTGCTGTGCGACCGTTTCATCGATTCCTCTCGCGTCTACCAGGGCGTCACCGGCGGGCTCGATGCCGATTTCATGAAGGCGCTGGAGGCGGTGGCCATCAACGGCATGATGCCCGACATGACCCTGATCTTCGACATCGATCCCGCTGAGGGCCTGAAACGGGCCGCCGCGCGGCGCGGCGCCGGTGATGCCGCCGACCGCTTCGAGAAGGAGACCCTGGCCATCCACCGGCGGCGGCGCGAGGCTTTCCTGGCCATCGCCGCGGCGGAGCCGGAGCGCTGCATCGTCATCGACGCTTCCGCCGATCCCGATACGGTGGAGAACGTCGTCACCGCCGCCGTCTTCGCGGCGCTGGAAGAGCGGATGCCGGCGCAAAGGATTGAGACGGCGCCGGCATGATCTTCGAACGTATCGCCCCCGAACAGCACGACACGCTGGACGGCGTGCCCGAGCCTGCCGAAACGCCGCGGCTGATCGGCCACGCGTCGGCGGCAGGGATGCTTGCCAGCGCCTACCGCGCCGGTAAGCTCCCGCATGCGCTGATTTTCGCCGGGCCGCAGGGTATCGGCAAGGCGACGCTGGCGTTCCACATGGCGCACCATCTTCTGAGATATCCGGATTTCAAGACGGCGCCCGACACGCTTGCCGTTCCCGATCCGGCCTCCTCGCTGTTTCGCCAGATTGCCACCGGGGCGCATCCTTCGGTGCTGCATCTCACCCGTCCGGCCAACGAGAAGACCAAGAGCTTCAAGACGGTGCTGACCGTCGACGAGATCCGCAAGGTCAGCCGCTTCCTGTCGATGACCTCGCATGACGGCAGCTACCGGGTCGTCATCGTCGATCCGGCCGACGACATGAACACCAACGCCGCCAATGCCTTGCTCAAGAATCTCGAAGAGCCGCCGGCGCGCAGCCTGTTCATTCTGGTGGTGCACGCGCCGGGCAGCCTGTTGCCGACGATCCGCTCGCGCTGCCAGATGGTGCGGCTGGCGCCTTTGGCCGCCGACGAGCTGATGGCGGTGCTGGAAAATGTCGAGCCGCCGCCGCCGCAGGATCCGGGCGCGCGCGCGGCGCTCGCCGAGCGGGCAGGGGGCAGCGCCCGCAACGCGATCCTGCTCACCCAATATGGCGGGCTGGAGATCGCCGGCGCGCTCGACACCCTGGTGGCGGCCAGGAGGCCCGATATTGCCGGCGCCCATCGCCTTGCCGAGGCCGTGGCGGGACGCGACCAGGCGATCCAGTTCGACATCTTCAACCGCCGCGCGCTCGACCTGCTTTCGGCCGCCGCCAGCGAAGCGGCGCTGGCCGGCGATCTCGCCCGGGCCAAAACCCTGTCCGAGGCTTGGCACGAGGCGCTGAACACGATATCTGAAGCTGAGACCTACAACCTCGACAAGAAGCAGCACGCCCTGACGATGATCGACCGCCTGAATTCTGCGATGCGAATGTGATGGCTCGTTCGATGCATGCCGTTGGCCCAGTTTTGGGCGGCATGCATTGGCCTCGGGATGGCAATCGACGTCCCGATGCGATATCCACCGCCACAACTCACATTCAGACATTCATGACGGTTCATTCATGTCACGCGACACATTCTACATCACGACCGCGATCTCCTACCCGAACGGCAAGCCGCATATCGGCCATGCCTATGAGCTGATTGCCACCGACGCGCTTGCCCGCTTCCAGCGCCTCGACGGCAGGCAAGTCTTCTTCCTGACCGGCACCGACGAACACGGCATCAAGATGCTGCAGACGGCCCGCAAGGAAGACATCACGGCGCGCGAGCTCGCCGACCGCAACTCGGCCGAGTTCAGGCGCATGGCCACCGCGCTCAACGCTTCCAACGACGATTTCATCCGCACCACCGAGGAGCGGCATTACGCGTCCTCGCAAGCGATCTGGAAGGCGATGGCCGCCAATGGCGACATCTACAAGGGCGGCTATGCCGGTTGGTATTCGGTGCGCGACGAGGCCTATTACGGCGAGGAGGAGACCGAGGTTCGCCCCGACAATGTCCGCTACGGGCCGCAGGGAACGCCGGTGGAATGGGTCGAGGAAGAAAGCTATTTCTTCCGGCTGTCGGCCTACCAGGACAGGCTGATTGCGCTTTACGAGAGCCAGCCCGATTTCATCGGTCCGGCCGAGCGCCGCAACGAAGTGATGAGCTTCGTCAAATCGGGGCTGAAGGATCTGTCGGTCTCGCGCACCACTTTCGACTGGGGCGTGCCGGTGCCGGGCGACGAAAAGCACGTGATGTATGTATGGGTCGACGCCTTGACCAATTACATCACCGGCGTCGGCTATCCCAATGAAAACGATGAGAAATGGCGGTTTTGGCCTGCCGATGCGCACATCATCGGCAAGGACATCGTGCGCTTCCACGCCGTCTATTGGCCGGCCTTCCTGATGTCGGCGGGAATCCCGTTGCCGAAGCGCGTCTTCGGCCATGGCTTTCTGTTCAACCGGGGCGAGAAGATGTCGAAGTCGGTCGGCAACGTCATCGACCCGTTCACCATGGTCGAGCACTACGGTGTCGACCAGGTGCGCTATTTCTTCCTGCGCGAGGTGCCGTTCGGCCAGGACGGCAATTACAGCCATGAGGCGATCGTCAACCGCACCAATGCCGATCTTGCCAACGGCCTCGGCAATCTGGCGCAGCGCTCGCTGTCGATGATTGCCAAGAACTGCGGCGGCAAGGTGCCGGCGCGCGGCGACCTTACCGAGGCCGACACGGCGATCCTCGACGAGGCGGTCGAAGCGCTGGCCGTTTCTCGTCGGGCGATGGCGGAGCAGGGCATCCATCTGGCGCTGGCGGCGATCTTCGGCGTTGTTGCCGAAGCCGACCGCTATTTCGCCTCTCAGGAGCCGTGGGCGCTGCGCAAGACCAATCCGGAGCGCATGGAAACCGTGCTGTGGACGACGGCCGAGCTGGTGCGCCGGGTGACGCTGCTTTGCCAGCCTTTCATTCCCGGATCGGCGGCCAAGCTGCTCGACCTGTTGGCCGTGCCCGCTGACAGCCGCGCTTTCGAGCACGTCCATGCCAACCACGCGCTGGAGCCAGGCACTGCCTTGCCGGCGCCGGAGGGCGTATTTCCGCGCTATGTCGAGCAGGATGGCAATAGCTGATGCTGGTCGACAGCCATTGCCATCTCGACTTCCCGGACTTCGCCGAGGAGCGGACGGCTGTCGTCGCCCGCGCTCTCGCCGCCGGAATCGGCCGCATGGTGACGATCTCGACGCGGGTTAAGCGATTTCAGCAGGTCCTTGAAATTGCTGAATCTTTCAATGAGGTCTATTGCTCGGTCGGCACCCATCCGCACAATGCGGCGGAAGAGCTCGACGTCACCACTGACGAGCTGGTGCGGCTTTCCGGCCATCCCAAGGTGGTGGCGATCGGCGAGGCCGGGCTCGATTATTACTATGACAAGGCGCCGCGCGATGCGCAGGCGCAAGGCTTTCGCACCCATATCGCGGCCGCGCGCCGCACCGGCCTGCCGCTGGTCATCCATGCACGCGATGCCGACGACGACATGGCGTCGATCCTCGAGGACGAAACAGGGAAGGGCGCCTTCCCCTTTATCCTGCACTGTTTTTCGTCCGGACGCAGGCTGGCTGAAGTCGGCGTGGCGCTGGGCGGCTATGTCTCCTTCTCCGGCATTCTAACCTTCAAGAACTCCGCCGAACTGCGCGCCATCGCCGCCGATGTGCCGCGCCACCGGTTGCTGGTCGAGACCGACGCGCCCTACCTTGCGCCGGTCCCGCATCGCGGCAAACGCAACGAGCCGGCCTATGTGGCGAACACGGCCAAGGTGCTCGCCGAGACCATCGGCGTCAGCGAGGCCGAGATCGCCGATATCACCACCGGGAACTTCTTCAGGCTGTTCACCAAGATGCCGCGTCCCGAAACGGCTGCGGGCTGAGGCATGAGCGACCGGCTGCGCTTTACCGTTCTTGGCTGCGGCTCATCGCCCGGCACGCCGCGCATCACCGGTGATTGGGGCAATTGCGACCCCAAGAACCCGAAGAACCGGCGCATGCGCACGGCCGCGCTGGTCGAGCGGATTGCCGCCAACGGCGCGCGCACCACGGTCGTCATCGACACCGGGCCGGATTTCCGCGAGCAGATGCTGCTGGCCTCCGTCAAGCGCATCGATGCGGTCGTCTACACACATCCGCATGCCGACCACATCCACGGCATCGACGATCTGCGCGGCTATGTGCTCGAGCAACGCCATCGTATCGACATCCATGCCGACGAGCCGACCATGCTGCGGCTGCGCCAGGCGTTCGGCTATTGCTTCGAGACGCCGCCAGGCAGTTCCTATCCGCCGATCGTCAAGGCGCACATCATCGATCACGCCAGGCCGGTCGTGATCGAAGGCGAGGGGGGTCCCCTCACCCTCGAGCCGCTGCCGCAGTTCCATGGCGACATCATCTCACTCGGCTTCCGCATCGGCGGGCTTGCCTATTGCCCTGATATCAGCGGCTTCCCGGACGCCACCATTGAGCGTTTGCGCGGCCTCGACACGCTGGTCATTGATGCGCTGCAGTACAACACCCATCCCAGTCATCTGTCGCTTGGCCAGGCGCTGGAGTGGATCGAAAAGCTGACGCCGAGGAACGCCCTGCTGACCCATATGCATGTGCCGCTCGACTACGCCGTCGTGATGGCCGAGACGCCGGAGCACGTGGTGCCGGCCTATGACGGCATGGCGATCGAAATTCCTTACGAGTCAGAGCGGTAGCGACAGCTGTTCAGTCGGCGCCACAGTTCGTCCGTCGAAAGCTTCCGCTGCGATCTCGAAGTCGAAGCGCTGCTGCGGCGTTTGTTGCCGGCAGCGAAAGCCGCAGCAATTCCTGGACGTGCCCGCCATGCCTCAGTTCCATAATCTATCTTATGCGACTTTCCGATATGGCAACGGAGATGCCGACAGCGTGATGTCACACAGCCCTGCTCGCCAGCCGCACGGAGCTGTTGGGCATTGATGAGTACGAACAGGAGTCGTCCCTCATTGCGGCAGCGAGTGCTCGGAACTCAACCGCCGAACCTCGCGTTGGCCTGGTGAGCGGTTTGAGGACCTTTGCATGCTTTCACGGCTTGAGTTGGCGAGCGGCACGGAATTGTCTTTCCTTACGGCTGGAGAGCCCTCCAAACCGGCTCTTCTGCTTCTTCACGGTTTTCCGAGTTCCTCCAGGACCTTTCGCCACGTCATTCCCGCATTGTCAAAGGTGGCTTATGTGGTTGCTCCCGACATGCCTGGGTTCGGCATGTCCGATGCTTTGCCCGAGCCGTCCTTTGATGGTTTTGCCGATGTGATCTCGGAGTTGCTCAGCCACCTCTCGGTCGGGCCGCGCTACATCTACCTTCATGACTTTGGCGCGCCGGTCGGGCTGCGGATAGCCATGCGGGCTCCCGATGCGGTGTTGGGCTTGATCATCCAGAACGCCAACGCGCATCGGAGCGGAATGGGGCCATCCTGGAAGGCGACGCAGGACTTTTGGGCCAATCCGAACCCAGACAACGAAGCGAAAGCCACCGCGCATCTGACCTTCGAGGGCACGCGAGACCAGTATGTGGCAAGTGTTCCCGACGATGTGGCCGCACAAATTCCGGACGAGAACTGGGAGGAAGACTGGCGCGTGATGCAGCGACCCGGAGGCATGGAGACGCAGCGCGCGCTCATTGCGGACTATGGCAATTACGTCGCTCGCTTCGACGCGATTGCCGACTATCTGCGGCGCAGGCAGCCACGCGCCCTGATGCTGTGGGGCCGGCATGACGCGTTCTTCGACCTGACAGAGACGCTGTCATGGATGCAGGCCCTGCCGAGGATGGAAGCACATATTCTCGACGGGCCTCATTTCCTGCTGGAAACGCATGCCAACCAAGCTGCGTCGTTGATGGTCGACTTCCTGCAACGGCAATAGAACAGTCCTTGAGGTCTGGCCGACCAGAACGCGGCCGACCCTGAGGACTACATTGTCCGGCATCAAAGTTCTGGCTGCTGCCCTGTCAGTCCATTTCCGCTCGGCGTCGTCTCTCGCTTGCCTGGCGCAGGCCAGGTTGGATAATTTATTTTCATGGCTGCCGGAATCTCAGATCGGATATCCGCCTTCGTCGAAGCGCTTCCATTGAAGCCGGGACTTCGCGTTCTGGAGATCGGATGCGGTCCCGGCGTTGCCGCTCGCGATGTCGCTCGCCGCATCGACGGCGGCTTCATTCTGGCCATCGACCGCTCGGAGAAGGCAATCCGATTGGCGCGGGCGCGATCGGCTGATGAGATGGCTTGGGGCTGCCTCGATTTCAGGCATGCGGCAATCGAAGACTTCGCATTGAATGCTGACGAGGCTCTTTTTGACATCGCCTTCGCCATGCGGGTCGGCGCGCTCGACGGGCGTCACCCCGAGGCCAACCGTGCGGCCCTGACGCGGATCAAGGCGGCGCTGCAGCCGCATGGCAGGCTTTTCATCGACGGCGGCGATCCGCTGAAAGAGATTGATTTGGTGCGTGGCTTGATGTTGTGCGAGGTGCCGCAAAACTCCAGGCCGAAGCAATTACCTGCCCCAAGCTGCCATAGCGCCGCGGCGCAACAATGAAAGCCTCCAGAAAATGACCGCTTCGCCTTCCTTTCTCGGCTTTCCCGATCGCCTCGCCGACGGGCGCATGCCGCGAGCCGTGATCTTCGGGGCGGGTCATGGAAGCACCTATCGCGGCCAGGACAGCAGCGGCCATGCCTCGGCCGCCGGCGCCATCCGAGCCGCAAGCCAAGATGACATTCCGCTGGTGGAGCACTGGGATTTCGACCTCGGCGGCCCGCTGTTCCATGGCGGACCGGTCTGCTGCATCGATAGCGGCGACATCGCGACCACCATGCATGACAACGCCGGCAACCGGGCCCGTATCGAGGCGAAGACGCGCGAGGTGCTGGTACTGCCGGCGGTGCCGATCCTGCTTGGCGGCGACGATTCCGTCGTCATTCCGTTCCTGGCCGGCTTTGCTGATCACGGGCCAATCTGGATCCTGCAGATCGACGCCCATATCGACTGGCGCGACGAGGTGCATGGCGAACGCTACGGCTATTCGAGCCCGATGCGGCGGGCGAGCGAGATGCTGCATGTTGCCGGCATCGTGCAGGTCGGGCTGCGCAGCGTCGGCAGCGCCCACCTCGCCGAAATCGAAGCGGCGCGGCGCTACGGCAGCCGCTTCGTAACCGCGCGCGAGGTACATGCCCTGGGCGTGGAAGCTGCTCTCAAGCATATACCTGACGGAGCGCGGGTTGTCGTCACCCTTGACTGCGATGGCCTCGATCCCGGCATCATGCCGGGCGTGGCCGCGCGCACGCCCGGCGGCCTCACCTACACGCAGGCGATCGACCTGATCGCAGGCCTCGGCAAGCGGGCGAGGATTGCGGGATTCGACCTTGTCGAGCTTTATCCTCCCGCCGACATTGACGGTCTGTCGGCCATCACCGCGTCGCGTCTTGTTGTCAACGCGATCGGCGCCATTGTCCGGCAGACCGGCTGAGATCCGATCGGGTGGTCTAGAAAAAGCTGTTCAGAAACGCCGCCGTCACGTCCGAGATGCCGACGATCTTGTTGGTCGCCTGGTGGTAGAATTTGAAGTTGAGCTCGGTCTCGGGCCGGCCGTCCTTCCAATCCTTGAAGCGCTTGAGCTCATTGCGACCCAAATGTCTCGTCGCCAAGGCGGTGCGGCGGACGGCAACGTTGAGGCGCGGCGTCTGCCGTTCGAGATCGGGGCGTCTCGGGGTGGCCTCGGAGGACGTCACGATGCCGCGCGCGACAAGCCCCTGCCCGCCTTCGTTCTCGCTGGCGAACAGGAAGATGACGTCGCCCTCGGCGATGCGCTTGCCGCCATACATGGTTTTCTGGGCGGCGAACACGAATCTCTCCGCCGCTGGGTCCTGGATTTGGGTCTTGATGGCGCATGCCATGCCCTACGGTTCCCGGCTGAGGCCGATCCGGTAACTCAGCACGCGCCGGCCGGCCGGCTCGATCAGCATGACGCCCGGCTTGTCGGCGAATTCGCCGTCGAAATTGATGGCGCTGGCGATGCCGTGCCAGGGCTCGATGCACAGGAAGGGCGCGCCGCCGGGCTTGGACCAGATGCCCAGCTCATTGAATCCCTGCCACGACATCTCGATCGCCGGCCCGCGGCCGGCGGCGTAGCGCACGCTCTTGCTCACCGGCTTGTCGAGGATGACGGCATCGTCGTCGAACAGTCTTTCGGATAGCGGCAGCGTCCTGCCCTCGATGGGCGTCGGCTGCGGCGCCGGCAACAACAGGCCGTCCTTCAGGCGGCGGATCGGCGCCGGCTCATTTTCGGCGAAGGTCACCCGATAGGCTTCCTTCGGCAGCTCCGGGAGCAGCGGCCAGTTGAACGCCGGATGCGCGCCGATCGAGGCCGGCAGAGGCTCGTCGCCGGTATTGGCGATCTCGAAGGTCACGCCGAGTTGCCGTGGTTTCAACTCGTAGCTGATGGCGAGACGAAAGGCGAAGGGATAGTGCGTTCGCGTCTCGGCGTCGTCCGTCAGGACCAATGTGCAGGAGGCCGGCCCCTGCTCCGCCCAGGCAAAGCGCCGGTCGCGGGCAAAGCCGTGCTGCGTCATCGGATAGATTTGCCCGCGATGCCGCAGCTGATCGCCTTTGAGCCGGCCGACGATTGGGAACAGCACGGGCGAATGACGACGCCAGGCGGGGCCTGCCTGCCACAGAAGCTCGGTGCCTTCGCCATCGCACAGCGAGACCAGTTCGGCCCCCTGCCCGACGATGGTCGCCGAAATGCCGTCAGCGTGAAGCGTCAGCTGGTCCATTGCGTCCTCGCGGCTGGCAGGTTTGGCCGGCAGGCTAGCAAAAGGCCGCGCGTGAACTCAAGCGCGGCAGACAGATCGCCCCTTGGTCGTCAACGCTTGGTGCGCAGTCGACAAAAAAGTGGCCGGAGGTTTCCCTCCGGCCGTGGCGAGGTCAGCAGTGTTGCCTGCTGCGGTCCGGCCTATTCGCGCTCTCCGGTGAAATTCAGCAGCAGCTGGAAGATGTTGATGAAGTTCAGATAGAGCGAGAAGGCGCCGAAGACGGCAAGCTTCTGCTGCGATTCCGCATCGAAGTTCTCGGCATATTGCTCCTTGATCGTCTGCGTGTCCCAGGCGGTCAGGCCGATGAAGACGGCGATGCCGATCACCGAGATGGCGAACTGCAGCGCGGTCGAGCCGAGGAACAGGTTGACCAGGCTGGCGATGACCACGCCGATCAGGCCCATAATCAGGAAGGACGAGAACTGCGTCAGGTCGCGCCTGGTCGTGTAGCCGTAGAGGCTGGTGGCGCCGAACATCGTGGCGGCGATGAAGAAGGTGCGCGCGATGCTGGTCGAGGTGAAGACCAGGAACACCGAGGCGAGCGACAGGCCCATGACGGCGCAGAACGCCCAGAACATCGCCTGCGCGCTCGCGGCCGACATGGTCTGCATCCTGAACGAGAACAGCATGACGAAGGCGAGCGGCGCCAGCATCACCACCCATTTCAGCGGGCTGGAGAAGATCGGTACGTAAAGCGCCGGCGTCGAGGCCACGAAGAAGGCGACGAGGCCGGTAACGACGAGACCGAGGCCCATATAATTGTAGACGCGCAGCATGTGCTTGCGCAGGCCCTCGTCATAGACGGCTCCGGCCTGGACGCCGGTGCCCATTCGGTATCCCAGATTGGGGCTGTTCATTCGGTTTCTCCTTGGTTCTCGGTAGAGGGTTTGTTTTCAGTAGAGAGTTCTGGCAAGTTTCTCGGCGGCACGGTCAAGGCTGCCGGCGTCGCCGCGTCCGACCACCGCATAGGCGACCTCGCCGATCTGGAAATACGCGGTTGAGATGTCGTCGGAGGGCGCGATCGTCGGCTTCACCACATCGAACCTGCCCGGCCTGATGGCGAACAACGAGACAAGACCGAGGTCCTTGGTCTCGACCGCTACCTCGACGCTCGGCCCGAATTGCGAGGGATAGACCTGGACGTCGCGAATCTTCCAGTCGTCAGGCAGCGACGGCATGACGATCGCGGTGGCGGCGCGAATCTCGTCGGGATCGTAGCCCGGAGCCTCTTGCTGCGACGGCATCGTCTCGCGCACCAAGGTCGTCCTGTGCGCCCGGACCGCATCCTCGACATAGGCCGGCGGCTGCGTCGAGGCGACCACCTTGGTCACGGCGATCGGCCCGAAGGCGCCGTTGGCAAGCCAGCCTGCCGCGACCAGGACGGCCGCGGCCGCCGCACGCTGCAGCACGGCAAGCATGCGTCCCCTGGCAAGGCCTCTTTCCAGCCGGCGCGCCGCTTCTGTCGTGGCCGGACGCGCCCTGCCGACAGGGCCGGCAAGCGCGACGCGCAGCTCGTCGCGCGTCCTCAGATCGGACATCACGCGCGCGGCCACTTCCGGGCGCGCGGCGAGGTGCGCCTCGACCTCGATGCGGCGGGCGACATCCAGTTGATCGTCGACATAGGCGTCGAGATCGGCATCGGTCACGGGGTCGACAATAGCAGTCATTGATCGTCTCCCACGATCCTGAGATGAGGCCTGGCTTTCGGCGCCGCGCCCTCTTCCATCTCGCGCAACGCGGCACGCGCGCGGCCGATGCGCGACATCAGCGTTCCGAGCGGCACGCCGATGATTTCGGCGGCCTGCTGATAGGAAAGCCCTTCGATGGCGACGAGGTGCAGCGCGGAGCGCTGTTCCTCCGGCAGCGAAAGAAACGCTTCCCGGACCTGCGACAGGCGCACCGAATGGTCCTGCGGGGCCGGCACGCTCTGGTCGGCGACAAGGCCCGCCTGTTCGATGCGCGCCGCCTCGGAGCGGCGCGAGCGCATGCGGTCGATGAAGATGTTGTGCACGATCGCCAGCAGCCAGGCGCGCAGATTGCCGCTTGACCGAAAGGTCGCGCGGCGCTCATAGGCACGCACCAGAGCGTCATGGACGAGATCCTCGGCCTCAGTGCTGTCGCGCGTCAGCGAGCGCGCATAGCGCCGCAGCGAACCCAACTGCCCGACGATATTGAAGCGTGCCATCGACCGTTTCATGCCCTGTTTACGGAGCATGTAGGGGTTTTAATCCCCTGCCCGGCATTTCTTTTCGTGTCGCCGCCACAGCGGAAACCGCTGGCGCGACGGGATCGATTTGCGTATCACTCCGCCGCCATTGGAGTCCTTTTCGATGTTCGAGACCCTGCAGCCCGCGCCGGCCGACAAAATCCTTGCCCTGATCGGCCTCTATCGCAACGATCCACGGCCCGGCAAAGTCGACCTCGGCGTCGGCGTCTACAAGGACATCGACGGCAAGACGCCGGTGATGCGCGCCGTGGGCGAGGCCGAGAAGCGGCTGCTGGCGAGCCAGGACACCAAAACCTATCTCGGCCTTGCCGGCGACACCGGCTTCAACGCCGCCATGATCAAGCTCGCCTTTGGCGAGAGGGCCGACCATTCGCGTATCCGCGCGGCACAGGCGCCGGGCGGATCGGGCGCGCTCAGGCTGGTGGCCGAGCTTGTGCAGCGCACGCGCCCCGGCGCGACGGTTTGGCTGTCCGATCCGACCTGGCCGAACCATCTGCCGGTGATGCGCGCCGCTGGTCTGCAGGTTCGCGACTATCCCTATTTCGATGCCGCATCGGGCGCTGTCCGCTTCGACGAGATGCTGGCGGCGCTAAAAGTTGCCAACAGCGGCGATGTCGTGCTCCTGCATGGCTGCTGTCACAACCCGACCGGCGCCAATCTCGATATCGCGCAGTGGGCCAAGGTCGCCGACGTGCTGCTGGATCGCGGCTTGCTGCCTTTCGTCGACATTGCCTATCAGGGTTTTGGCGAAGGCCTCGATGCCGACGCCGCCGGCCTGCGGCTGCTTGCCGGCAAGGTGCCGGAAATGGTCGTCGCCTCGAGCTGCTCGAAGAATTTTGCCGTATATCGCGACCGCGTGGGCGCGGCGATGATCATGGCCAAGGATGGCGCCCAGGCCGACGTGGCGATGAGCCAGATGCTGGCGGCCGCGCGCGCGCTTTATTCGATGCCGCCGGATCACGGCGCGGCGGCGGTGCGCATGGTGCTCGAAGACGCCGCCCTGAGGAAGGACTGGGAGACGGAGCTCGAGGAGATGCGGCTGCGCATGCTCAGGCTGCGCGTCGCTTTTGCCGAGGCGTTGCGCCGGCAGTCCAATTCCGACCGCTTCGATTTCGTCGCCAGCCATCGTGGCATGTTTTCGAGGCTTGGGTTGACCGAGGCGCAGGTCGAACGCCTGCGTGCCGAGCACGGCGTCTATATGGTCGGCGACAGCCGCATCAACGTGGCCGGCCTGCCGGAGGACGGCATGGACGATCTCGCCAAGGCGATCGTCTCGGTGCTCGACTGAGGCTGTGGACAACTCGTTTCGGTGTCCGGCCAGGATTGGTCGGACGCTGGCCGCGGGATAGGCTCAAATCATGAAGCCCTCCAAGGACATTTCCCGGCTGATCGAGATCATGGCGGCGCTGCGGGCGCCGAAGACCGGCTGCCCTTGGGATATCGAGCAGAATTTCGCTACCATCGCGCCCTACACGATCGAGGAAGCCTATGAAGTGGCCGATGCGATCGCGCGCGGCGATCTCGACGATCTGCGCGAGGAACTGGGCGACCTGCTGCTGCAGGTCGTCTATCACGCGCAGATGGCTGAGGAGATCGGCGAGTTCGCTTTCGGCGATGTCGTCGAGGCCATCACCACCAAGATGATCCGCCGCCATCCGCACGTCTTCGGCGACGAGAAGGCGCGCAGCGCTGGCATGGCCAAGGGCATGTGGGAGAAGATCAAGGCGGTTGAAAAAACCGAGAAGCGCGATGCCCGCATCGCCCGTGGTCTCGACCCGGAGGATCACGGCAGGGGCTATCTCGACAGCGTGCCGGTCGCGCTCCCTGCCCTGACGCGTGCCCTGAAACTGCAGGAAAAGGCGGCACGCGTCGGCTTCGACTGGAGCGAGGCAGCTCCCATCCTCGACAAGATAGAGGAAGAGATCGGGGAATTGCGCGAGGCGCTCGCCACCGGTGACGCGGCTCCCATCAAGGACGAGTTCGGCGACATGCTGTTTGCTATCGTCAATCTCGGCCGCCACCTCAAGCTCGATTCCGAAGCCGCGCTCAGCGGTACCAACGAAAAGTTCCGTTCGCGCTTCCATTATGTCGAGCAGGCTCTGGAGGCCTCGGGCAAGTCGCTGGAGAAGGCAACGCTCGACGAGATGGAAGCGCTCTGGCAGCAGGCCAAAAGCACCAAATAAACAGCCGGTTAGCTGCCGCTCCTGCGATGCAGGCGGTTCTCTATCTCTTGCCTGGCGCTGTGCGTGGCTGTCAGCGAGAGCGTGACGCTGCCGTCTTCATTGTCGGTGCGCGAAATGACGTCGCCGTTGCGGTAGAGCCAGTCGACCTGGCCAAGCTGGGCGGGGCTCAACGTCACCGTCATCCTTTCCAGCTCGCCCGACACGCGCGTCTCGATGAGCGCTTTCAGCGCGTCGATTCCTTCGCCGGTGACGGCCGATATAGAGATCGGCGGCGCCTTGCCGCTGGCGCTCTCGGCAAGCAGTCGCTCGCGATTGCCTTCGTCGAGCAGGTCGACCTTGTTCCAGACCTCGATCACGCGGTTCGCATCGGCAGCGTCGACGCCGAGATCGCCGAGGATGCGTTCGACGTCCTCGGCCTGGGCGGCGGTGTCCGGATCGGAGATGTCGCGCAGATGCAGCACCAGATCCGCCTCGACGACTTCTTCCAGCGTTGCCCGGAAGGCCGCCACCAGATGCGTCGGCAGGTCGGAAATAAAACCCACCGTGTCCGACAGGATAACCGGCGTGCCGTGCGGTAGCCGCACGCGCCGCAGCGTCGGATCGAGCGTTGCGAACAGCATGTCCTCGGCCAGCACCCCTGCTCCGGTCAGCCGGTTGAACAGCGTCGACTTGCCGGCATTGGTGTAGCCGACGATCGCCACTACCGGGAACGGCACCTTCTTGCGCTTGGCGCGGTGCAGGTCGCGCGTGCGCCGAACCGTCTCCAGCTCGTGCTTCAGCTTGGTGATCTTGTCCTGCAGGATGCGCCTGTCGGATTCGATCTGGGTTTCGCCCGGACCGCCGAGGAAGCCGGCGCCGCCGCGCTGCCGCTCGAGGTGGGTCCAGCTTCGCACCAGACGACCCTTCTGGTAGTTAAGATGCGCAAGCTCGACCTGCAGCGTGCCTTCCTTGGTGCGCGCCCGCTCGCCGAAGATCTCGAGGATGAGCCCGGTGCGATCGAGCACCTTGGCGTTCAGTTCCTTTTCGAGATTGCGCTGCTGTACCGGCGTCAGCGGATGGTCGACGATGACCAGCTCCGCCTTGCGCTCCTTCACGATTTCAGCAAATTCAGCAACCTTGCCGCTGCCGAGCAGCGTGGCCGGCCGCGGATCGGCAACCGTCACCACCGCGGTGTGAACCGGGTTGAGGTCAATGGCGCTGGCAAGTCCGACCGCTTCGTCGTGGCGTGCATCCGCCGAACGGCTCAGGCGCGGACGGCTCGACTCATCGTCGCGCGGCTGGCGGGTAAGCACCGGCACAATGACCACTGCGCGGGTCGGATCCTTGGATTCCGGCCCGAGTTGATGTCCTTGTTTTCCGCGAACGCTGCGGTCCGCGTCCTTATCACGTGCCAATCAGGCGCCCTGGCTTTCCTCGCCATCGAACATCTGAACCGGCTGGCTCGGCATGATCGTGGAAATAGCGTGCTTGTAGACGAGCTGGGAGTGCCCGTCGCGCCGCAACAACACACAAAAATTGTCGAACGAAGTGACGACGCCAGTCAGCTTCACACCGTTGATGAGGAAGATGGTAAGTGGATTTTTGCTCTTGCGAACTGAATTCAGGAACAGGTCCTGAAGGTTTTGCGATCGTTCCGCCATTTTTCTTGTCTTTCGCCGATCCCCTTCGGTTTACGGGCCAATGCGCCAAATTACGAGGCACCTGTCAAGCGCGCAAACCCCCTCTTGCCGACACAATGGCAAGCAGAATGAGATAGTTGAGGTTACTTCCAGTTGTGCGGTTATCAGGCTGGACTTTTTTCCGCAACGTGAAAAAAGGCCTGCCGCAACGAAAGTGTCATCGAACCGGGATGGCCATTTGCGATCGGCGCCCCGTCGATTTCGACGACCGGCATGGCGATTGTGGTCGCCGAACTGATGAATGCTTCCCTTGCCGCCTTGGCTTCGGCGACCGAAAACCCGCGTTCCTCGATCTTGAGGCCAAGCTTGGCGGCGACATCGAAAAGCGTCGTGCGGGTGATGCCGCGCAGGATGCCGTGCTCGGCCGGCCGGGTCACGAGGACGCCGTCCCGGGTGACGATCCAGGCGTTGGACGAGCCGCCTTCCTTGACGTTGCCGTCGGTGTCGACGAACCACGCTTCCTGCGCGCCGGCTTCCTTGGCCTTCTGCTTGGCGAGCACATTAGGCAAGAGGCCGGTGCTCTTGATGTCGACGCGGTCCCAGCGATTCTCCGGGACGGTGATGACCTTGATGCCGGTCTCCACCCGCTTCGCGCTCGCGGCCGGATCGGCTTTCCTGGCGGTTATGACCAGGGAAGGCCTTGTGCCCGCGGGCGGAAACACGAACTCGCGGCTGGCGACGCCGCGCGTCACCTGCACATAGACAAGGCCGTCGACCACGCCGTTGCGATTGACCACCTCGCGCAGCAGCATCGGCAAGACGCTTTCCGAGACTGGCCAGGCGATCGACAGTTCCTTCAGCGAGCGCTTGAGCCTGGCAAGGTGGCGCGGCATGTCGACGATATGGCCGCGCGCCACTTCGCAAACCTCATAGACGCCGTCCGCGAACTGGTAGCCGCGATCCTCGATATGGACGCTGGCTTGAGCATGGACGACATAGCGCCCGTTGACATAGGCAATGCGCGGCATGGGCATCCTCAGGGAAAATGTCCGGCTTTCTTAGGCGATTCCGCCCCTGCCGTAACGAACAATCGCGTGGGCCAAGGGCTCGCTACACACCCAGCGACTTCAGCTTGCGGTGGAGTGCCGATCGTTCCATGCCGATGAACTCGGCGGTCTTCGAGATATTGCCGCCGAAGCGGTTGATCTGGGCGATCAGATAATCCTTCTCGAATTGCTCGCGGGCCTCGCGCAGCGGCAGCGCCATGATGTGCTGGTCCGACTGGTTGGGCGTGCGCGGCATGACGTCGCCGATCTCGGACGGCAGAAGGTCGGCGGTGATCGGCGCATCGGCGTCTTCGCCGCGCGCCAGGATCATCAGCCGCTCGACATTGTTGCGCAATTGGCGAACATTGCCCGGCCAGTTGTGCGCCTGCAGCACGGCCAGCGCATCGTCGCCGATGCGGCGCGGCCTTATGCCGGCCTGGCGCGCAATCTGCTTCATGAAGTTGTCGACGAGGTAGGGAATGTCCTCGCGCCGCTCAGCGAGCCCCGGCACTATGACCGGAACCACCGCCAGGCGATGGTAAAGATCCTCGCGGAAGCGGCCGTCGGCGATCATTGCTTCGAGGTTCTGCGAGGTCGAGGAAATGATGCGGACATCGACCTTGACGCGCTTGGTGCCGCCTACCCGCTCGAATTGCTGCTCGACCAGCACGCGCAGGATCTTGTTTTGCGTTTCGCGCGGCATATCGGCGACTTCGTCGATGTAGAGGATGCCGCGATGCGCCTCCTCCAGCGCGCCGACCTTGCGCTCGGTGCCGTTCGATTCGGTACCGAACAGCTCGATCTCCATGCGCTCGGGCGTGATGGTGGCCGCGCTCAGCGTGACGAACGGACCGGACTTGCGCGACGACAGCGTGTGGATGGCCCGCGCCGTCAGTTCCTTGCCTGAGCCGGAGGGGCCGATGATCATGACGCGGCTGTTGGTCGGCGCGACGCGCTCGATGGTCTGCCGCAGCTGGCTCATCGCCGACGACATGCCGATCAGGTCGAAAGTCTCGCCGCTGCGCTGCTTGAGGTCGGAGACCTCGCGTCGCAGCTTGGACGTTTCCAGGGCGCGCTCGGCGATCAGGATGAGGCGATCGGCCTTGAACGGCTTCTCGATGAAATCATACGCGCCGCGCCGGATGGCCGATACCGCCGTTTCGATGTTGCCGTGGCCGGAGATCATGACCACCGGCATGTTCGGATGCATGGTCTTGATCTCGTCGAGCAGCGCCAGGCCATCGAGGCGCGAGCCCTGCAGCCAGATATCGAGGAAAATCAGCCGCGGCGCGCGATCGGCTATCGCCGCAAGCGCGCTGTCGGCATCATGGGCCGTGCGGGTTTCGTGACCCTCGTCGCTCAATATACCGGCGACAAGTTCGCGGATGTCTTCCTCGTCATCGACGATGAGAATGTCAGACGCCATTACCGACCTTTTCAGTTTCTCGTTCGTGTTCGCTTCGACCTTCACCGCGTGGCGGCGCGGCTACGATCGTGGCCGGGGGCAGGATGATCGAGATCATCGCGCCCCGGCCGCCATGAAAATCCGCTGGCGCGTCGTGCAATTCGAGACGGCCGCCATGGTCCTCCACGATCTTTTTGACGATAGCGAGGCCAAGCCCGGTGCCCTTCTCGCGCGTCGTCATATAGGGCTCGAGAAGCCTTTGACGATTCTCGCGCGGCAGCCCCTTGCCGTTATCGATAACGTCGATTCGTATGGCGCCATCTTGCCGTCCAGCCTGAATCCGGATTGTGCCGCCCGAACGGTCCTGCGCATCAAGTCCGTCGATCGCCTCGGCCGCGTTCTTGATGACGTTGCCGAAGGCCTGAGCCATCAGGCGGCTGTCGAAAGTGCCTTTCAACGGCTCACTGCCGAAATCGCGCTGGAAGGCAATGTCCGAGCGGCTGACCTCGACCAGGAAGGACGCCTCGCGCAACGACTCGCGAAGGTCGATCGCCTTCATCTCCGGCTTCGGCATGCGGGCGAAGGCCGAGAATTCGTCGACCATGCGGCCGATGTCCTCAACTTGGCGGATGATGGTATCGGTGCACTGGTCGAAGACCTCGCGGTCCTCGGTGATGACCTTGCCGTAGCGGCGCCTGATGCGCTCGGCCGAAAGCTGGATTGGCGTCAGCGGGTTCTTGATCTCATGCGCGATGCGCCGCGCCACATCGGCCCAGGCCGACGAACGCTGCGCCTGGACGAGATCGGTGATGTCGTCGACCGTCACCACATAGGATTTCTCTTCCTCGCCGTCGTCGCCGGATTCGACCGTGACCTGGACATTGAAGGTGCGCTCCAGACCGGTGCGGAAGAAGGTCACCTGCTCGCGATAGACCGGCTTGCCGGACTGTCGCCCGATCTCGAACACGCGACCGACAAGCGGCAGGACCGTCGAAAGGTTCTGGCCGAGCGTCGCATTCGCCGAAATCGTCAGCATGGTCTCGGCCGAGCGATTGACGATGGTGATGATGCCGTAGGGGTCGACACCGATGACGCCGGCGGTGACGCCGGCCAGCACCGCCTCGGAGAAACGCCGGCGCTCGTCGATCAGATCCTTGGCCGAGAGCAGCTCGTTGCGTTGCGACTTGAGCTCCAGGATCATGTTGTTGAAGGTCTCGCCGAGCGAGGCGACGTCGCCATCGGACTGGCGTACCGGAACGGCGACATCGAGATTGCCGGTCGCCACCTCGTCGGCGGCGCCGATCAGCTGGCGGATCGGCCGCACGATCCGGTCGGCGACCGCGATGCCAGTCCAGATCGCCGAGAGCGTGATGATCAGCGTGAGCGACAGATAAGGCAAAGCGAAGGCGACCTGCGAAGTCCGGCGATTGTCCTGCAGATTACGGTATTCGTCGGTGTTGCCCCTGACGATCTGGCGCGCCTTGATCACGTCGGGATCAACCAGCCGGATCGTGTAGAGGTAAAGCCCTTCGATCTCGCGCAGCTTGATAATGGCGCCCATGATGTTGCGGGTGCGCGGTTCTATCAGCACCGGCTTGCCCTCGGCCGCGGTGTCGACAGCGCCCGAGGGCGGCTCGGGCATGGGGAAGTCGGCGTCGGTCTTGGCGTTCATGACGAACGAGCCGTCCGGCTTGATAAGGGCCGCATGCGCCAGGCCGCGCCCGACGGCCTCCTTGTTCAACAGATCGAGGAACCCGCCCTTGTCGAGACCGTAAAGCGTGCGCGAGGCATCGAGATCGTATGCCATCGACAATGTCGTGCCCTGCAGGTTACGCGCGTTCTCCTGCACATAGGCGTCGGCGATCGACAGCGACGAGTTGACGATCGTCTTGGTGCGGATTTCGAACCAGCGGTCGAGGCCGATGTCGAGCGTGATCGAGGCGATGATCGCCACCATGATGGCCGGAATGGCGGCAACCAGTGCGAACATGGCGACGATGCGCACATGCAGCCGCGAGGCAGCCCTGCCGTGGCGCCGTGCCAGAACGATGCGACGCACCTCGCGGGCGATCAAGGCGATGAGGAACAGCACAAAGACGGCATTGGCCGCGATCAGGGCCCAGGTCGCGTCAGCGGTCGGCGCGATCGGCGTTGCGCCGACCAGGATCGCAAACGATATGGCCGCCGTGATCACCGCGCCGGCAATGGCGACCACGCCGGGCAACGCCAGCAACCGTCGCCCGTCACGCGTGCCGGTCTGGTTGAAAAGCGGTTGGGTCAGGGTCGGAGCCTCAGCTGCCATGTCGCGGTACAGAGTCGGTCATCGCGTCGGATGTATGCAACGCATTGTGGCGATTATGCAACAAGTGTGGCCGGGAAGATAATCTTTCCCAGACAAAATTCACCGACGGGACGAGGTGACGTTACGGCTGCCTGGCTGATTTGTAGACGTTGACGCCGAGCTCGCGGATCTTCTTGCGCAGCGTGTTGCGGTTGAGCCCCAAAAGCTCCGCCGCCTTGATCTGGTTGCCGCGCGTCGCCGTCATCGAAGCCAGCACCAGCGGATACTCGACCTCGGCAAGAATACGCTGGTAGAGCCCGGCCGGCGGCAATTCGCCGGCGAAGGAGGCGAAGTAGCGCTGCAGGAAATGCTCGACAGCCTGGCCGATCGACAGATCGTCGGGGATGAGCGCGCCGCCGTCCGGCACGACCGGCCTTTCGCCGGTTTTCAGCTCCGATTCTATGATTTCCGATGAAATCTCGTCCTGCGAGTAGAGGGCGGCCAGCCGGCGCACCAGGTTTTCAAGCTCGCGCACATTGCCCGGCCAGGGATAGCGTTTCATAAGCTCGATGCCGCCGGAGGATATGCGCTTGGTCTGCAGGCCCTCGCTGGCGCCCTGCTTGAAGAAATGCCGCACCAGGTCGGGAATGTCCTCGGAACGCTCGCGCAGCGCCGGCAGCCTGAGCGGCACGACGTTGAGACGATAGAACAGGTCCTCGCGGAACAGGCCCTGGTTGATGAGCGTGCGCAGGTCCTTGTTTGTGGCCGCGACGATACGGACGTCGGTCTTGATCGGCGTGCGGCCGCCGACAGTGGTGTATTCGCCCTGCTGCAGCACGCGCAGCAGCCGGGTCTGCGCTTCCATCGGCATGTCGCCGATCTCGTCGAGGAACAGCGTGCCGCCCTCGGCCTGTTCGAACCGGCCGCTGGAGCGGTTCTGTGCCCCGGTGAAGGCGCCCTTCTCGTGGCCGAACAATTCCGATTCGATCAGGTCGCGCGGGATCGCCGCCATGTTGATGGCCACGAACGGGCCCCCGCGACGGCGGCCATATTCGTGCAGCGCGCGCGCCACCAGCTCCTTGCCGGTGCCGGACTCGCCGCTGATCATGACCGTGAGGTCGGTCTGCATCATGCGCGCCAGCATGCGGTAGATGTCCTGCATGGCGGCGGATCGGCCGACCAGCGGCATCGTCTCCGGCTGGTCTTCCGCGCGGCCATCGAGCTTCGGCCGCTTCGGCTCGGCCAGCGCCCGGCTGACGATGTTGAGCAGCTCCGTCAGGTCGAACGGCTTCGGCAGATATTCGTAGGCGCCGGTCTCGGAGGCGCGGATGGCGGTCATGAACGTGTTCTGGGCGCTCATGACGATGACCGGCAGCTCGGGCCGCGCCTTCTTGATGCGCGGCAGCATGTCGAAGGCGTTTTCGTCGGGCATCACCACGTCGGTGATGACGAGATCGCCCTCGCCCGCCGCAACCCAACGCCACAGCGTCGAGGCATTGGAGGTCACGCGCACCTCGTGGCCGACGCGTGACAGCGCCTGGTTGAGCACGGTGCGGATGGCCGCATCGTCATCGGCGACGAGAATATTGCCGCGAGCGGTCATGTGCGGTCTCCTTCAGCTTCATCGCCGGCGCTTGGTGCGGCCTCCTTCCAGGCTGGAAGCAGGATGCGAAACGTCGTCCCGCGCGGCGTCGAATCGCATTCGATGATGCCGCCATGCTCGCCGACGATCTTGGCGACCAGCGCAAGGCCAAGTCCGGAGCCGTTCGGCTTGGTGGTGATGAACGGATCGAACAGGATCGGCAGGATGTCCTCGGAAACGCCGGGACCGTTGTCATGCACGCAGAATTCCAGCGGCAACGACACTCGGTCCTGCGTTCCGGGCACCGAGACGCGGATGCCTGGGCGGAAGGCCGTCGACAGCACGATCTCGCCCTGCGGGTCGGCGCCGATCGCCTCGGCAGCGTTCTTGACCAGATTGAGAAAGACCTGGATCAGCTGATCGCGGTTGGCGAAGACTGGAGGCAATGATGGATCATATTCCTCCAAAATCTTGATCCGTCTTGCAAAACCGTTCTTGGCAATCGCCTTCACATGGTCGAGCACGACATGGATGTTGACCGGATAGCGCTCGATCGGCCGCTCATCGGAGAACACTTCCATGCGGTCGACCAGTGAGACGATGCGGTCGGTCTCGTCGGTGATCAGGCGGGTCAGCGCGCGATCTTCATCGGAGGCGGAAAGCTCGAGCAACTGGGCGGCGCCGCGAATGCCGGAGAGCGGGTTCTTAATCTCATGCGCCAGCATCGCGGCAAGACCGGTGACGGAGCGCGCCGCACCGCGATGCGTCATCTGGCGGTCGATCTTGTCGGCCATCGAGCGTTCCTGGAACATGACGACGACCGCGCCCGGAAATTCCGGCACCGGCGCGACGTAGAGATCGACCATCTTTTCGATGCCGAGGCGCGGCGACGAGACGTCGACGCGGTATTCGTTGACCGGCGCGCGGCGTTCGCGCACTTGGTCGACCAGCGTCAGCAACGGGCTGCCGAAGGGCACCAGCTTGGAGAGCGTGTTGCGCGCGAGCATATTCGCGCTGGAGCGGAAGAAGTCCTCGGCATCGGCGTTGGCGAATGTGATGAAGCCGTCGGGATCGACCATGATCACCGGGCGGCGGATGGTGTTGAGCACGATATTGGCGGCATCCGCCATATCGGCCTGCTGTGGCACGTCCGCCTTCATGCCGCGCTCCGCAGGCTGTCCGGGTGCGCGCCGTCGGCGAAGACACGGCACAATTCGGCCACGACTTCACCCGGCTTGAAGGACGTGAGAATGGCTTTGCGCTGCTCGGCTGAGACATCGGCAGCGTGACGGTCGAGATACCAGCCGAGATGCTTGCGCGCCTGACGCAGCCCGCTTTCTATGCCGTAGAGCGAGAGCATGTCCTCGTAATGCAAGGTGACGTATTCGGCGAGCGCCTGCGGCGCGTGCGGAATGCCGGGCGCAGATACACCACCGGCAATTGAGGCGATGCTTCCTGCAATCCACGGCGCGCCGTAATGCGCGCGACCGATCATCACCGCGTCGGCGCCGGACTGTTCGAGGATTGTCGCCGCCTCTTCCGGCGAGCCGACATCGCCATTGGCCACGACCGGGATCGAGACGGCTTGCTTGACGCGGGCGATGGCGCGCCAGTCGGCCTTGCCCTGATAGAACTGGCAGCGCGTGCGGCCATGCACGGTCACCATGCTGACGCCGGCCTGTTCGGCGCGGCGCGCCAGCATCGGCGCGTTGAGCGCGCTTTCGTCCCAGCCGAGCCGCATTTTGACGGTCACCGGCACCGAAACGGCGCCGACCACCGCCTCGATTAGCGACAGCGCATGGTCGAGGTCGCGCATCAGCGCCGAGCCGGCATAGCCGCCGGTCACCTTCTTCGCCGGGCAGCCCATATTGATGTCGATGATATCGGCGCCCTCGCCCGTCGCGATTCGCGCGCCCTCAGCCATGTGCGCGGCCTCGCGGCCGGCAAGCTGCACCATATGCACCGGCAGACCGGAATGACGGATGCGAAGGTCGCAGCCTGCCCTGCCCTTGGCCAGTTCGCCGCTCGCCACCATTTCCGAAACGACCAATCCCGCGCCATGCGCGTGTGCGCGCTGCCGGAACGGCTCGTCGGTGATGCCCGACATCGGCGCCAGGAAAACCCGATTACGGATTTTCACGCCGCCGACATCAAGAGGCGATGCCAATGTGGTCAGTTCAGCCATGCACAAAAACCAAGCATGCTCGATCGTTGCACATTCTCTAGCCAGAAGTGTGGCATTGTGCAACGCGCAATGACGTCACATTAAGGCGCATTTTGGAAAAAGCTGGCCTTCGGCCATCACCCCGACTAGGACCGATCGGAATGAGCGAGGCAAGTGAAAAGCAAGCGACAGGCCTGAACGGCGGGATCGGGGTGGTGATCGTTGCCGCCGGCCGTGGCGCGCGCGCCGGACAGGCGGACGGTCCGAAGCAATATCAGCGCATCGGCGGCCGTGCCGTTATCGCGCATACGCTGGATGTCTTCCTCTCCCATCCGATGATCGGTCCCGTGGTCGTGGCCATCCATGCCGACGATGCCGAACTCTTCGAACGCGCGGCCGAAACGCATGGCGACCGTCTTGTCGCCGTGATCGGCGGCCCTTCGCGCCAGGCGTCCGTCCGGCTCGGCCTCCTGGCGCTGAGGGACCAGGCACCGGCAAAAGTGCTGGTGCATGACGCCGTGCGACCCTTCGTCGACGCCGGGCTGATCGACCGCACCATCGAAGCCATCGGCGAGCGCCAGGGCGCGTTGCCGGCGCTGCCTGTCGCCGACACGCTGAAGCGGGAATCGGCCGCCGGCATGATCGACGAGACGGTATCGAGAGCCGGCCTTCATGCCGCGCAGACGCCGCAGGGCTTTCCGTTCTGGCCGCTGCTCGCCGCGCATGAGAAGGCGCATCATCTGGGCAAGACGGAGTTCACCGACGACGCGGCGATCGCCGAATGGGCACAGATACCGGTCAAGATCGTTCCCGGATCGCCGGACAATGTCAAACTCACCTGGGCAAGGGACATCGCATTGGCCGACCAGCGGCTTTCGAGCGCGCAGCAGCGCTTCCCGGATATTCGCACCGGCAACGGCTATGACGTGCACGCGTTTGAGCCCGGCGACCATGTAACGCTCTGCGGCGTCGCCATTCCATATGATCGCAAACTCTCCGGGCATTCGGACGCCGATGTCGGGCTGCATGCGCTGACCGATGCGCTGCTCGCCACCTGCGGCGCCGGCGATATCGGCACGCATTTCCCACCGTCCGATCCGCAATGGAAGGGTGCTGCCTCGAAGATCTTCGTCGAGCACGCGGCGAAGCTGGTGCGCGAGCGCGGCGGCCGTATCGCCAATGCCGACATCACGCTAATCTGCGAGGCGCCGCGCGTCGGGCCGCATCGCGCGGCGATGACGCAAGCGCTCGCAGCCATGCTCGGCATCGCGCCCGAGCGCATTTCGATCAAGGCGACAACCAACGAGAAGCTCGGCTTTGTCGGGCGCGGCGAAGGTATCGCCGCGATCGCCACCGCCAGCGTCGTCTATCCGGGCGAGGTGCCGGCATGAGCAACGCCGAACTCGCAAATGCCCTGCTCCAGGCCTGCCAGCAGCGCGGCATCATGTTGGCGACGGCCGAAAGCTGCACCGGCGGCCTGATCATCGCGGCGCTCACCGATATCGCCGGGTCTTCCGCCGTGGTCGATCGCGGCTTTGTCACTTATTCCAACGAAGCCAAGATGGAGATGCTCGGCGTCTCCGCCGCCACGCTCGACGCACATGGCGCGGTCTCGCGCGAGACGGTGCTGGAGATGGCGGCGGGGGCGCTGACGCACTCGCTAGCGAGCCTGTCGCTCGCCGTCACCGGCATTGCCGGCCCCAGCGGCGGCTCGGCCGACAAGCCGGTCGGTCTTGTCTGGTTCGGGATAGCGCTTGCCGGACAACCGGTAATCGCTGAGCGGCAGCTGTTCGGCCACAAGGGCCGCGAATTCATCCGGCACGAGACGGTGAGGCACGCGCTGCAACTCGGCTTGCGGGTGCTGGGCGAACGTTAGGCGGGCTTTACACCGTAAATGACGTTTGCCCGTTTCTCGAAGGCTTCCGAGAACATGCGGAAGGCGCGGTCGAACATCGTGCCCATCACCGCGCCGAGTATGCGGCTCTTGAACTCGTAGTCGATGAAGAAATGCACCTCGCAGCCGCTGGCCGCGGGATCGAAGCGCCAGATATTGCTGAGATATTTGAACGGGCCGTCTATGTATTTGACGTCGATCGCTTTCTCGTCGGGCTTCAGCAGCACCTGGGTCGTAAAGGTCTCGCGGATCGCCTTGTAGCCGATGCTCATGTCGGCAACCAGGATGGTGCGGCCGTCACGCTCCTTGCGCGAGCGCACGGTGAGGGATTCGCAGAGCGGCAGGAATTGCGGGTAAGCCTCGATGTCCGCCACCAGCGCGAACATCTCGTCGGGCGTATGCGCGACGCGGCGTGTCGCCTCGAATTTCGGCATTGAAGGTCAGCTGGCCTTCGCGAGCTGCGCCTCGCGCGCCGCGCGCAGCCTGGCGAAATCCTCGCCGGCATGGTGCGAGGAGCGGGTCAGCGGGCTCGACGCCATGAGGAGAAAACCCTTCGTCTTGCCGATCGTCTCATAGGATTTGAACTCGTCCGGCGGGATGAAGCGGATCACCGGGTGGTGCTTCTTGGAAGGCTGCAGATACTGGCCGATGGTCATGAAGTCGACATTGGCCGAGCGCAGATCGTCCATCAACTGCAGCACCTCGTTCCGCTCCTCGCCGAGGCCGACCATGATGCCGGATTTGGTGAAGATCGACGGGTCGAGTTCCTTGACCCGCTGCAAAAGCCGGATCGAGTGGAAATAACGCGCGCCGGGACGGACCGTCAGGTAATTCGAAGGCACGGTTTCGAGATTGTGGTTGAAGACGTCGGGCTTGGCGGCGACGACGATCTCCAGCGCGCCGTCCTTGCGCAGGAAGTCGGGCGTCAGGATCTCGATCGTCGTCGAAGGCGTTGCCGCGCGAATGGCGCGGATGACTTCGGCGAAATGCTGCGCGCCGCCGTCGTCAAGATCGTCGCGGTCGACGGAGGTGATGACGACATGGCTCAACCCCATCTGCTCGACGGCATGCGCCACGCGCGCCGGCTCATCCGGATCGAGCGCGGTCGGGATGCCGGTCGCGACATTGCAGAAGGCGCAGGCGCGCGTGCAGATCTCGCCCATGATCATGAAGGTGGCGTGCTTCTTGTCCCAGCATTCGCCGATATTCGGGCAGCCGGCCTCCTCGCACACCGTCACCAGCTTGTGCGACTTCACGATCTCGCGCGTTTCGGCATAGCCCTTGGAAACCGGCGCTTTGACGCGGATCCAGTCGGGCTTGCGCAGCACCTCCTGGTCGGGCCGGTGCGCCTTCTCGGGATGCCGCGGGCGCGGCCGGTTGGCGATCGTGTCTACGACTGTGACCATCTCAAACCCTTCGCGGCCGCGATTTCGCTAGCCACCTGTCTTGCGTCATCTAGGACTTTTCGGGACAAAGAAAAAGGCCGCGGCAGCGCATGCCGCCACGGCCATTTTCGCATACTGTGGCTTTGGGTCAGCGACGCACCAGACGTCCGACGAAGATCAGCAGGCAGGCGCCGATGAAGCCGGTGATCAGATAGGCGACCCAGCCGACGCCGAATGACTGGATGTTGAGGGCCTGCAGGATCGCGTTCAGCACTATGGCACCGACGATCCCCATGATGATGTTCATGAAGATACCGGTGTTGCTCTTCATGACCATCTCGGCCAGCCAACCCGCCAAGCCGCCGACGATGATGGCTGCGATCCAGCCGACGCCATTCATATGCATGTGCCAATTCCTCCTCGATCAGGTGAAAATGCATCCGGATACGAACCGCGTTGCCGTCAGCTTTCTCCGGCTGCCGCGTGTGAGTCTCACCCGACCACGTTAGCACGGATTGGCCATCGATCACCGATTGGTGACTTATCACCGATTGGTGACCCATCAGGCGTTCAAGACGCGGCCATAGGCATCGAGCACGCTCTCCTTCATCATCTCCGACAGTGTCGGATGCGGGAAGATCGTATGCATCAGCTCTTCCTCGGTCGTCTCCAGGTTCATCGCCACGACAAAGCCCTGGATGAGCTCGGTCACCTCGGCGCCGACCATATGCGCGCCGAGAAGCTGGCCGGTCTTCTTGTCAAAGATGGTCTTGACGAAGCCCTGATCCTCGCCGAGCGCGATGGCCTTGCCGTTGGCGCTGAACGGGAAGCGGCCGACGCGGATGTCCTTGCCGTCCGCCTTTGCCTTCGCTTCGGTCAGGCCGACGGACGCGACCTGCGGGCTGCAATAGGTGCAGCCGGGGATCTTCAGCTTGTCGATGGGGTGGACGCCCGGGAAATTGGCTATCTTCTCGACGCAGACGACGCCCTCATGCTCGGCCTTGTGGGCGAGCATGGGCGGGCCGGCGACGTCGCCGATCGCGTAGATGCCGGGCACATTGGTCTTGCCGTAGCCGTCGACGACCACGCAGCCGCGATCCGTCTTCACGCCAAGCGCTTCAAGGCCGAGATTCTCGATGTTGCCCTGCACGCCGACGGCCGAGATCATGCGGTCGGCGGTGATCTTCTCGACCTTGCCGTCCTTCATCTCGACATGCGCGGTGACCGAATTGGCGCCCTTTTCAACCTTGGTCACCTTGGCCTCGAGGAGTATCTTCATGCCCTGCTTCTCGAACTGTTTTTGGGCGAATTTCGAGACTTCGGCGTCCTCGACCGGCATCACCGCCGGCAGCAGCTCGACCACCGTCACGTCGGCGCCCATGGTGCGGTAGAAGGAGGCGAATTCGATGCCGATGGCGCCCGAGCCCATCACCAGCAGCGATTTCGGCATGTCCTTCGGCACCATGGCCTCGAAATAGGTCCAGATCAGCTTGCCGTCCGGCTCGATGCCGGGCAGCGCGCGCGGCCTGGCGCCCGTCGCCAGGATGATGTGCTTGGCCGTGTAGGTGCCCTCGCCCTTAACGCCTTTCGGCACCGGCGGCTGCGGCTCCATCGCCTTCTTCGCCGTCTTCGAAACGACGACCTCGCCCGGTTTGTCACCGGCTGGGGCTTTGGAAAGCTTCGCCTCGCCCCAGATGACGTCGACCTTGTTCTTCTTCATCAGGAAGCCGACGCCCGTGTTCAGCCTGAGCGAGACTTTTCGCGAGCGGTCGACCACGGCAGCGGTGTCGGGGATAATTTTACCGCCTTCAAGCTTCAGCCCGTAATCCTTCAGATGATCCGAATAATGCATGATCTCGGCCGAGCGCAGCAGCGCCTTGGTCGGAATGCAGCCCCAATTCAGGCAGATGCCGCCAAGATGCTCGCGCTCGACGATCGCCGTCTTGAAGCCGAGCTGGGCGGAACGCACCGCCGTGACATAGCCGCCCGGGCCTGAGCCGATGATGATGACGTCGTAGGATTCAGCCACGGGTTTTCTCCCTGATCTTTCTGAGGGTTAGAGCGAGAGCATGACGCGCACGAGCGGCGCCAGAGCCTTGCCGATGTTTCGCGTGTTCTCGGCATCGAGATGGACGCCGTCGAGCGGCGTGGTGGTTGCGACCGTGCCGGCGTCGAAGAAACCGCAGCCGGCCTCGTCGGCCAGCGCCGAATATTGGGCCGCAAGTCGCTTGGACGCGTCGTCACCGCCGGCGAACATTTCCTTGAACTCGGCATTGTCGGTGCGTGTCACGACAGGCGGCGCGACAATGAGGATCTGCGGCGCCGGCCAATCGAACGGATAGTCATGGCCGCGCACGATATCGATCAGCCGCTGCACGCCTTGCTTGGCTGCGACCGGATTGCCGTGAATCCAAGGCTTCATGTCGTTGGAGCCGAGCATGACGATAACGAGATCGAGCGGCGCATGGCTGGTCAGGATCGTCGGCAGAATGCGGGCGCCATTGCGATCGGCGCCGGCCAGATGGTCGTCGAAGGCGGTGGTGCGGCCGTTGAGGCCTTCGGCGATGACTTCGACATCGTTGCCGAGTTCAGCCCCAAGCACACTAGGCCAGCGGTCCTCGAGCGCATGGCGGCCGAGATTGGCGGCGTCATAGCCCCAGGTCAGCGAGTCGCCATAACAGAGAATTGTCTTCATGAGATTGCCCCACCCTTGCCGAAAGCTGGCTGCGAGCGCCTGCCGCGCCGGCGTGCGAAGAGCTCGCCGTCGGGATTGAAAATATTCAGGGTGAAAAGGCTGGTGAAGAATTTCCGCACCGCCTTTTCCCTTCTTACACCAACATGCCCATCGGGTTTTCGATCAAGCGCTTGAAGGCGCCGAGCAGTTCGGCGCCGAGCGCGCCGTCGACGGCGCGGTGATCGGTCGACAAGGTCACCGACATCACCGTGGCTATTCTGATCTCGCCCTTCTTGACCACCGCCCGCTCCTCGCCGGCGCCGACCGCCAGGATCGTCGCATGCGGCGGGTTGATGACGGCGGCAAAGTCCTTGACGCCGAACATGCCGAGATTGGACACCGCCGTCGTGCCGCCCTGATATTCTTCCGGCTTCAGCTTGCGGCTCCTGGCGCGGCTTGCCAGGTCCTTCATCTCGTTGGAGATGACCGACAGCGTCTTTTCGTCCGCATGGCGGATGATCGGCGTGATCAGGCCGCCGGGGATCGACACGGCGACGCCGACATCGGCGTGCTTGTGCTTGACCATGGCGCTGTCGGTCCAGGAGGCGTTGGCATCCGGCACCGCCATCAGCGCCATGGCCATGGCCTTGATGACCATGTCGTTGACCGAGAGCTTGTAGGCCGGAACCTCGCCCTTCTCGGTCTTCTTCATCGGGGCTGCGGCATTGAGCTGCGTGCGCAGCGCAAGCAGCGCGTCGAGCTCGCAGTCCAGCGTCAAATAGAAATGCGGGATGGTGGACTTCGCCTCGACCAGGCGACGCGCGATGGTCTTGCGCATATTGTCATGCGGCACGAGCTCGTAGGAGCCTTCGGCGAACAGCTTCAGCACCTGGTCGTCCGACATCGGTTTGGGCGCGGGCGCCGGAGCGGACGGGGCGCCGGCGGGCGCCTTCGCAGCCGGAGCGCCACCGGAAGCGATCGCCGCCTCGACATCGACCTTCACCACGCGGCCATGCGGACCGGAACCGGTCAGCGCCGTCACGTCGACGCCGGCATCCTTGGCGATGCGGCGGGCCAGCGGTGATGCAAAGACCCGATCGCCGGCGGCGTGACCGTTGGCGACGGGAGCAGGCTCGGCCTTCGCCGGCGGGGACGCCGCTGCGGCTGCTGCCGGCTTGGGCGCTTC
This sequence comes from Mesorhizobium sp. CA15, assembly GCF_020165215.1. Classification (NCBI taxonomy): domain Bacteria; kingdom Pseudomonadati; phylum Pseudomonadota; class Alphaproteobacteria; order Hyphomicrobiales; family Phyllobacteriaceae; genus Mesorhizobium; species Mesorhizobium sp. CA15. The sequence goes on along the minus strand of NZ_JAIUHQ010000001.1, from coordinate 100,590 downwards.
CTTGGGCGGCTCGGCCTTCGGGGCATCCGCTTTCGGCGCTTCGGCCTTGGGCGCGGCGCCGCCGCCGCTCTTGGCAGCGGCCGCGGCATCCTCGCCTTCACCGGCCAGGATGGCGATCAGCGCGTTGACCTTGACGCCTTCGGTGCCGGCCGGAACCACCAGCTTGGCGACTGTGCCTTCATCGACGGCTTCGACCTCCATCGTCGCCTTGTCGGTCTCGATCTCGGCGATCACGTCACCCGGCGAAACCTTATCGCCTTCCTTGACCAACCATTTTGACAGATTGCCCTCTTCCATGGTCGGGGAGAGCGCCGGCATGGTGATGTTGATTGGCATGATGTCCTCCCGACCGGCTCAGCGATAAGTGACGGCTTTGACGGCCTCGACGACTTCGCCGACGTTGGGCAGCGCCAGCTTCTCGAGGTTCGCCGCATAAGGCATGGGCACGTCCTTGCCGGCAACGGTGATGACCGGCGCATCGAGGAAATCGAAGGCGCGCTGCGAAACCTGGTTGGCGATGTGATCGCCGACCGAGTTCTGCGGAAAACCTTCTTCCACCACCACGAGACGGTTGGTCTTCTTCACCGAGGCGATGATCGTGTCGAAGTCGAGCGGCCGGACGGTTCTGAGATCGATGATCTCGGCGTCGATGCCCATGCCGCGCAACTCGGCTTCCGCCTTGAGCGCATAGGTCATGCCGATGCCGAAGGAGACGAGGGTGACGTCCTTGCCCTGCTTGTGGACACGCGCCTTGCCGATCGGCAGCACGAAGTCGTCGAGCTTCGGCACGTCGAAGGAATGGCCGTAGAGGATCTCGTTCTCCAGAAAGATGACCGGGTTCGGATCGCGGATCGCGGCTTTGAGGAGGCCCTTGGCGTCGGCAGCCGTATAGGGCATCACCACCTTCAGGCCGGGGATATGGCTGTACCAGGCGGCATAGCATTGCGAGTGCTGGGCGGCGACGCGGGCCGCCGCACCGTTGGGACCACGGAACACGATCGGCGCGCCCATCTGGCCGCCGGACATATAGAGCGTTTTGGCGGCCGAGTTGATGATCTGGTCGATCGCCTGCATGGCGAAGTTGAAGGTCATGAACTCGACGATCGGCTTCAGCCCCGCCATCGCGGCGCCGACGCCGACACCGGCAAAGCCATGCTCGGTGATCGGCGTGTCGACGACGCGCCTCGGCCCGAATTCCTGCAGCAGGCCCTGCGTGATCTTGTAGGCGCCCTGGTACTCGGCGACCTCCTCGCCCATGACGAAGACATCGCCGTCGCGGCGCATCTCCTCGGCCATGGCGTCACGGAGCGCTTCGCGCACCGTGGTGGAAACCATCTCGGTGCCGGCTGGAATATCCGGATCGGCGGCGATCTCCGCCTTCGGCGCGGCGGCGACAGCGGCGGACGCCTCGCTTTTGGCCGAAGCTTGCGCCGGGGTCGGCGCGGCTTTTTCAGCCTTGGCGGGCTCTTCCTCGCCGATGCCTTCGCCGGCCTTGTCGACGTCCTCGCCGTCGACGGCAAGCACGGCGATGACCGCGTTGACCTTGACGCCTTCACTGCCGGCGGGAACCACGATCTTGGCCAGCGTGCCTTCGTCGACAGCTTCGACCTCCATCGTCGCCTTGTCGGTCTCGATCTCGGCGATCACATCACCGGCGACGACCTTGTCGCCTTCGTTCTTCAGCCATTTGGAAAGATTGCCCTCTTCCATCGTCGGCGACAGCGCGGGCATGAGAATTTCGATCGGCATGTCCTTGCCCTCTCCTTAGAGTACGATGTCGGTCCAGAGCTCGGACGGATCCGGCTCGGCGTCGTTCTGGGCGAATTCGGCGGCGTCGGCGACGACGTCGCGGACTTCCTTGTCGATGGCCTTGAGCTCGTCCTCGCTTGCCCACTTCTTGTCGAGCAGCCGCACCCGGACCTGCTCGATCGGGTCATGCTCGGAGCGCATCTTCTGCACTTCCTCCTTGGAGCGGTATTTTGCCGGGTCGGACATCGAATGGCCTCGATAGCGGTAGGTCTGCATCTCGAGGATGAGCGGACCGTTGCCGGCACGGCACCATTCGGTCGCGAGATCGGCCGCCGACTTCACGGCGCGGACGTCCATGCCATCGACCTGGATGCCGGGAATCTTGAAGGAAGCGCCGCGATGCGAGAAGTCGGTCTCGGCCGACGAGCGCGACACGGACGTGCCCATGGCGTAGCGGTTGTTCTCGATGATGTAGATCACCGGCAGCTTCCACAGCGAGGCCATGTTGAAGCTTTCATAGACCTGGCCCTGGTTGGCGGCGCCATCGCCGAAATAGGTCAGCGAGACATTCTTGTTGTCGCGGTAGCGGTTGGCGAAGGCGAGACCAGTGCCGAGCGACACCTGCGCGCCGACAATGCCGTGGCCGCCATAGAAATGCTTCTCCTTGGAGAACATGTGCATCGAGCCGCCCTTGCCCTTCGACAGGCCACCACGGCGGCCGGTGAGCTCGGCCATGACGCCGCGCGGCGACAGCTCCATCGCCAGCATGTGGCCATGGTCGCGATAGGCGGTGATCATCTGGTCGCCTTCGACCAGCGCCATCTTCATGCCGGTGACGACGGCCTCCTGGCCGATATAGAGGTGGCAGAAGCCGCCGATGAAGCCCATGCCGTAGAGCTGGCCGGCCTTCTCCTCGAAGCGGCGGATCAAAAGCATATGCCGGTAGGCGGAAAGCTCTTCTTCCTTGGTGAAATCCGCCGGTTTGGGCGCTGACAGATTGGGCTGTTTGTCGGATCTGGATTTTGCGGGCGCTTTTTTGGCGGCGGTGGCCATGCGTCACTCCCTGTTGGCGTCTCTTCGCGGACATTCAGGGAGATCGATCGTCTCCCCACCGATTGCGGAAAGCTAACATGCAAGGATGCATTGCGCCATGCTGAAAAACGCATGGCTGGCATGCATCTAAGCGATTATAATCATTGAAAATAAAGCCGATTAACCGAAATTCGGTTATTTCGTCGAGGCGGGCAGCATAATGGTGATTTCGTCCGGATGGGACAGATTGAGCGCCTTTCGGGCCTGCTCGTCAAGCATATCCTTCTCCAGCGTGCCCTCATGCATCAGCTGGACACGGCGCTCGAAGTCGATCCGGCGCGCCTTCACGGCGTCAAGCTGGGCCTGCAATTCAACCGCACGGGCCTGCAGCCGATATTTGGAATAGATGCCGAATTCGCCGTGATAGGCATGGAAGCCGAAATAGGCCAGGAAGAGCACGCAAAGCGAGGGGATGATCAGCCTGCCGGTGTTTCTCTGCTTGTGCTGACGTGTCCACATGACCCGAACCCTCGCGGCCGCGAACGCAAGCAGCCATGAGTCGTATTTCGCCCGATTGTGCTTAATGGACGGTTACGGACGACCTGTTGCAGGATCGCCGGAAACGAAAAAGGGCGGGAATGACCCGCCCTTTCCAGACTGTCCGAACAGGCCGGATCAGCCCTTGACCACCGACTTGCCGGCGTAACGCGCTTGCTTGCCGAGCTCTTCCTCGATGCGGATGAGCTGGTTGTATTTGGCCATGCGGTCCGAACGCGACAGCGAGCCGGTCTTGATCTGCCCGCAATTGGTGGCGACGGCGAGGTCGGCGATGGTCGAATCCTCGGTCTCGCCCGAGCGATGCGACATGACGGCGGTGTAGCCGGCCTTGTGCGCGGTCTCGACGGCGTCGAGCGTCTCGGTCAGCGAGCCGATCTGGTTGACCTTGACCAGGATCGAATTGGCGACGCCCATGCGGATACCGTCGCGCAGCCGCGCCGTGTTGGTGACGAAGAGGTCGTCGCCGACGAGCTGGGTCTTCTTGCCGATCAGGTCGGTCAGGATCTTCCAGCCTTCCCAATCGTCCTCGGCAAGGCCGTCCTCGATGGTGATGATCGGATAATCGGCAGCGAGCTTGGCAAGGTACTTGGCCTGCGCCTTCGGATCGCGGGTCTTCTTCTCGCCCTCATAGACATAATTGCCGTCCTTGAAGAACTCGGTCGCCGCGCAATCGAGACCTAGGGCCACGTCCTCGCCGGGCCTGAAGCCTGCCTTCTCGATCGATTCCATGATGAAATCGAGCGCCGAAGGCGCGCTCTTCAGGTTGGGAGCGAAGCCGCCCTCGTCGCCGACATTGGTGTTGTGGCCGGCATCCTTCAGCTTCTTCCTGAGCGTGTGGAAAATCTCCGAGCCCCAGCGCACGCCGTCGCGCAGGGTCGGCGCGCCGATAGGCAGGATCATGAATTCCTGAAAATCGATCGGGTTGTCGGCATGCGCGCCGCCGTTGATGATGTTCATCATCGGCACCGGCAGGATGTGCGCCTTGGTGCCGCCGACATAGCGGTAGAGCGGCAGGCCCGCGGCTTCCGCCGCGGCCTTGGCGACCGCCAGCGATACGCCCAGGATGGCGTTGGCGCCGAGGCGGCTCTTGTTCGGCGTGCCGTCGAGCTCGATCATCGTCTGGTCGATATGGATCTGGTTCTCGGCTTCCATGCCGCCGATCGCCTCGAACAGCTCGCCGTTCACCGCTTCGACGGCGCGCTGCACGCCCTTGCCGAGATAGCGCGGCCCGCCGTCCCGGACTTCGACCGCCTCATGCGCGCCAGTCGATGCGCCCGACGGCACAGCGGCGCGGCCCATGGAGCCGTCCTCCAGCACCACGTCGACCTCGACGGTCGGATTGCCACGGCTGTCCAGGATTTCACGCCCGACAATGTCGATGATGGCGGTCATTTGCGATGTCCCCGATTGATCGATTGAAGCGTCGCGCCCCTCTTAGCCAAAGCAGAGCAAAAGGCAATCGGCGGGCCCCGCATTTATTGCCGCGGCGTGATTCACGAAGCGCAATTTTCTGTCATCATAAGTCATGCGCGCTGTGTGACCATCTCATCTATGGTCGCGTTCGCGCGGGGCGAAACAGGAGGAGTTTCGCCATGTCCCAGTTGAGCGGTATCGTGAGTTTGTTCCTGATCGCGGCAGCGTTCCTGACGTCATGCGACGATCAGAAACCCCAGCAGAGCTCGGTGGAGCTATCGACTCTCAACGCGGCGGAGTAGCTAAACGTCAAAGGCCCCCGGCTTTGGGTCGGGGGCCTTTCGATTCCCAGCTTGCCGATCAATGCCAATAGGGCTTCACATGGTAATACTGAAATGAAGCATCGCGGGCGGCTTCGCCGTCGGCGCCGGTCAGCTCGTCGATCGAATAGGCGGGCGCCGCCTGAAGCTGTTCCTTGGTGAACGGCACAACGTAGCCGCCTCTGTCCTCGTCATAGTCGAGCGTCGCCCACGGAACGGCGTGGTATTTCTCGCCCATGCCGAGAAAGCCGCCGAAGCCGATCACGGCGAACATGATGCCATTCGACATCTTGTCGAGCATCACGTCCTCGATGCTGCCGATGCTCTTACCTTCGGTGTTATAGACCGACGTGCCGATGACGCGCGAGGCGGCAATGGCTTCGGTATGCCCGGACGGAGTGGTCATGATGGTGCTCCTCTCGTTGAATGCCTGCACCGACAATGAGAGGAGCGCGCTAAGGTTCCCGACGATTTGCTCAGCTGTCGGTGAGGCAGCCCCCGCTCACCACAAGCCGGCGCAGGATCGAGGTCCGCCGCTGCAATCAGTGGCCCTTGGCAATGCGGTCAAAAGCCATCAGCTTTTCCAGCAACGCCGGCATATCCTTGAGAGGCACCATGTTGGGGCCATCCGAAGACGTCGAGTTGTCCGGGTCCTGATGGGTTTCGATGAAGACGCCGGCGACACCGACGGCAACGGCCGCGCGCGCGAGCGTCGCGACAAAGCGCCGTTCGCCGCCGGAGGAGCCGCCCTGTCCGCCCGGCTGCTGCACGGAATGGGTGGCGTCGAAGATCACCGGGGCGCCGATCTCGGCCATGACCGGCAGAGCGCGCATGTCCGAGACCAGCGTGTTGTAGCCGAACGAGACGCCGCGCTCGGTGGTGAGCACATTCGGGTTGCCGGAGCCGGTGATCTTGGCGACGACATTCTTCATGTCCCACGGCGCGAGGAACTGCCCCTTTTTCACGTTGATGACCTTGCCGGTCCTGGCGGCGGCGACAAGCATGTCAGTCTGGCGCGACAGGAAGGCGGGGATCTGCAGGACATCGACATGGGGTGCTACGATCGCGCATTGCTCCTCGTTGTGGACGTCAGTCAGCACAGGAAGGCCAAACTCCTTGCGCAGATCGTCGAAGATCGGCATCGCCGCATCGAGTCCCGCGCCGCGGGTCGCCGACAGCGAGGTGCGGTTGGCCTTGTCGTAGCTGGTCTTGTAGACGAGGCCGATTCCCAGACGTTCCGTCAGTTCCTTCAGCCCGCCGGCCATGTCGAAAGCGTGCTGGCGCGATTCAAGCTGGCACGGGCCGGCGATTAGCGACAGCGGCGCATTGTTGGCGAAGACGACCTTGCCGACGGTTACCGATGAATTGGGCGCCAAGGGCTTGCTCATGGGATCTCCCGGAAGATGAAGGCGGCGCCCTGCCCGCGCGCCGGTGGAACGACGATGTCAGTGCCGCTCATGTCGTGATCGATGGCCCCGGCCGCAAGCGCGTGCGCCGCTGTAGCTTTGTCGCGGATCGAGAAAACAACCGCCTCAAACCGTAAATGCGGTGAGGCTTCGGCCGTCAGGCCGAAACGCTGCGCGTAGCTCTCGGGCGTGACCACGCTCAAGATTGCATTCGGCAACCGCACCATGTCGCCGTCTGCCTCTGACCCGGCGGCGATCGAGATCAATGCGATCTGTGCGGAAGGCACATCGCTCACGGCGATTACCTCGACGATGCCGGTCACGCCATTGGCATGGGCCTGCAGCGCCGTGCGATCGATCTTCGGCGGGTTCACGCGCTCGCAGGCGAAGAGGAAGGCGTCCGTCGCTCCCTTGCCGACCGCAAAGGCCAACTTGAAGGATGCCGTGTCGCTCTTTCCGTTCGCATCTGTGAACGCGCGCGAGAAACGCAGCGTATCGCCGGCTGACAGACCGGCTTCGACAAAACGCATATGGTCGGCATCGGCATTGCCGGTTCCAAGCACGACGGCGGAAAAACCTTCCTCGCCCAGCCGCTCGCGATAAAGGCGGTCGCGCGTAATGAAAACATTGCCGGCCGCAATCGCTTGTCTTGCCGCCTGTTCATTTCCCACCGCCAGCGGCTCGAGATAGGTGCCGTCGGCGAAAAAGACGCAGGCATTCTCAGTGCCGAACGGGTGGATGCCCGTGGGGGCGACGACGAAGCCGAGCGAGGCCAGACGCGACCGCGCGGCATCGAGGCTCCGCGTCGGCAGCACGAGATGGTCGAGCGGATGGGTGGAGTCTCTGGTCATGCCGGCGCGGTGTGCCTCATTCCGGCCGGCGGTTCAAGTGCACCGAACGGTCGGCCGCGGCTTTGCCGCTCAGGCAGCGGCCACTACATCCGCAGAATAGCGCAGTTCGCGCAGCGGCTTCACTTTGCTGGTCGTATCCGCATAGATCGGATGCGCCTTGTAAGCGGCAAGCGCCGCCTCGTCCTCGAACTCGGCATAGACGACGACATCGATCGCATTGGAGAACTGATCGACCTTGGTGTTGAGCGTCACCTCGAAATGCTTCGAGTGCGGAATCTTGCCGAGCGCCAGCAGGCCCGAGCGCACAGCCTCGACATCTTCCTTGCGCCGCACGCTGAAGAAAACGATGTGCCGGATCAAGCCAGCCTCCCTGATCTTCGATTCAGCGGCGTTTTTGTGGGAGCGAGGCCCGGGCGTCAACCGGCAACGATGTCGCGCCCGCAGAGCGCAAACGTCAAGGCCTCACCCCGTAACGAGGCGCACGATGCGCGACGTTTCCCGCACGGTCACATCGAGGTAATGGCCATGGTTGTAGAGGCCATCCCAGATCAGAAAGAAGGCGATGGCGGCGATGACGATCACATAACGCATGTCTAAAACTATCGCATGTGGAAGTGGGGAACCAGAGGGGGAGCAACGGCAGCCGTTCCAGTTCACCGCTTTTTGCCCGGGCGCTTTCGGCCAGCGGAGCCTGCGCAAGAGGGGCCGGCCGCAGAGCGCGAAGCCACGCTCTTGAGGCGACGGAATGAAACCGCGATCGGCCATCAAGCATCTCCCCTGCCCGCAGGCGGCGGCCTGGGAATCAGCTTTTGTCGTCGTCGCCCTGTGTGATCAGGCGCGCGCTGCGCTGGCCCGTAAAGTATATCCATAGCCAGCTAAGCGAGACCGCCAGACGGTTGCGGAAGTCGATCAGGAAATAGATGTGCGCTATGCCCCAGAGCCACCAGGCGAGCCAGCCGGTGAGCTTGATCCAGCCGAAATCGATTGCCGCGGCGCGCTTGCCGATCGTCGCCAGATCGCCGTCATGACGGTATTGGAAAGGACGCATCGCCGTGTCGCCGGCGAGCCGCGCCTTGATCGTCGCGGCAACATGCTTGCCCTCCTGCTTGGCAGAGGGCGCCACACCCGGCACCGGCTTCCCATCCGGCCGCAGCACATGCGCGGTGTCGCCGATGACGAAAATGTCGGGACTGCCCGGCACGGTGAGGTCCGGCTCGACGATTACCCTGCCCGCCCGGTCGGCCGGCGCTCCCAGCCATTCGGCCGCCGGCGAAGCGGCAACGCCAGCCGCCCAGATGATCGTCCTTGCCGGCAAGCGCGTGTCGCCGAAGACGACACCTTCGGCATCGAGGTGCGTGACCGGACGCCCGAGCTCGATGGTGACGCCCAGCCGTTCCAGCGCCTTGCGGGCATAGTCGGAAAGCTGCGGCGCGAAATTGGCCAGGATCCGGTCGCCGGCTTCGATCAGCACGACGCGCGCCTGGCTTGGATCGATGTTGCGGAACTCGCCGCGCAACGTGTCATGCGCGAGCTCGACAATGGTACCGGCGAGCTCGACACCGGTCGGCCCGCCGCCGACGATGGCCAGAGTCAGCAGTGCCTGGCGCTTGGCCGGATCGGTTTCGCGCTCGGCCTGCTCGAAAGCGAGCAGGATACGGCGCCGGATCGTCGTGGCATCCTCAAGCGTCTTCAGACCCGGCGCGAACGGCTCCCATTCGTCATGGCCGAAATAGGCGTGGCGCGCGCCGGTGGCGAGCACCAGCGTGTCATAGGGGATCGAGCCGCCGTCCTCCAGCAGCACGCGCTTGCCGGCGCGGTCGACGCCGGTGACATTGCCGAGAAGCGTCGTCACGTCCTTGCGCCTGCGCAGAAGATGGCGGATCGGCCAGGCGACTTCCGAGGTCGCCAGCGACGTCGTCGCCACCTGGTAAAGCAGCGGTTGGAAGAGATGGTGGTTGCGCTTGTCGATCATGGTGATGCGCACCGGAGCTCCCGCCAGCGCGCGCGTGAGTTCGAGGCCGCCGAAGCCGGCGCCGACGACAACGACTTTATGCTCGGTTTCGCTCATTTCATTCCACCTCGCCAAAGTGCAATCCTGCCGATGATGTAAGTATTTTTGTGCACTGCAACAATATTGCGGATGGCAACGGTCATGCCCGGGAGTCGTCGTGCGGCGTCGTGAATGCACATGCGGTCGCACAGGTGCGAGTATAGCGTGAAACAAAACGACAGGAGCCAAGCATGGCTGACAAACACGACGACGAAGGCCCGGCCCAATACGCCTCACCGCCCTGTTTTATGCACGAACTCAACCCGGAATACCGGGAGCCGCTCTCCGACTGGACGGATGTTCGGCGATGGCGCAAGGCCGAGCGTGAGCGGCTCATCACCGGGCGCCTCGCCGTTTCAGCCGATGCGCGCGCCGCGATGTCGGCACGCATCGCGGAAGGCCTCGACGCGTTGATCGGCGACATAGCCGGCCGGATGGTCAGCCTCTACTGGCCGTTTCGCGGCGAGCCGGATCTGCGTGGCTGGATGACCTCGATCAACGAGCGCGGTGGGCGCACCGCGCTGCCCGTCGTCATCGAGAAGGGACAGCCGCTGGTGTTTCGCGCCTACAAACAGGGCGACCGGCTGGAAAAGGGCGTGTGGAACATTCCGATCCCGGCCGAGGGCGACCCGGTGCTGCCCGACATCGTGATCTCGCCGATCGTCGGCATCGATCCGGGCAACTATCGGCTGGGTTATGGCGGCGGCTTTTACGATCGCACACTTGCCGCAATGCCGTTCAGGCCGCTGGTGATCGGCGTCGGCTACGAATTGCAGCGCATCCCGACCATCTACCCGCAGCCGCACGATATCCCAATGACTACTGTGGTGACCGAAGCCGCAGCGGTTTAAGCCATCTCAGGCCGCAGCCCGACCGCCGTGCGATCGACGATCTCGCGCAGCGCGAAGGACGAGTTGATCTTGGTGACGTGCGGCATGGCTGACAGCCATTCCTTGTGGATGCGCTCATAGTCGACGAGATCCTTCGCCGCAATGCGCAGGATGTAGTCGTATTCGCCCGACATCAGATGGCAGGAGAGCACGTTCGGGCAGCGCTTGATCGCCGCCTCGAAATCCGACAGCGTCTTTTCGAATTGCCCCGACAGCGATATGTGCACGATCGCCGTCATCTGGTGGCCGAGCGCGGAATTGGACAGCCGCGCGTGATACCCCCGGATGGTTCCGGACTTCTCCAGATTGTCGAGCCGGCGCGAACAGGCCGATTGGGAAAGGCCGACCTTCTCCGCGAGCGCCGCATTGGGGATCCGGCCATCCTTCTGCAAAGTCTCCAGAATGGCGATATCAATCCTGTCGAGCCGCATTTTTCGTGGTTCCTGCGAATTTCAAGTCATTTTGCGCAACGATTATCGAAGAGCGACCATTACCGCAAGTGCATTCGCAAACACATACGGAACGTTTCGTGGTTGACTGCGGTTACTGCGTGTCCACCCTCCGCATTTTCGACCCGGTGACATGCACGAGCGACAGTGAGAGCGCCCCCTGAAGGGCGCGGACAGGGAGAAGAAAGATGCGTGTCGGCTGCCCCAAGGAAATCAAGAACCATGAATATCGCGTCGGCCTGACGCCGGGCTCTGTCCGCGAATATGTCGCGCATGGCCATGAAGTGCTGGTCGAGACCGGTGCTGGCGCCGGCATCGGCGCCGACGACAACGCCTATCGCGCCGCCGGCGCCACGATCGCCAAGACGGCCGCCGACGTGTTCGCCAAGTCCGACATGATCGTCAAGGTCAAGGAGCCGCAGCCAAACGAATGGGTCCAGCTGCGCGACGGCCAAATCCTCTACACCTATCTCCATCTGGCTCCGGATCCGGAGCAGACCAAGGGTCTTCTTGGCTCGGGCGTCACCGCGATCGCCTATGAGACCGTGACCGACGACCGCGGCGGCCTGCCGCTGCTCGCGCCGATGTCGGAAGTCGCCGGCCGCCTGTCGATCCAGGCCGGCGCGACCGCGCTGCAGAAGGCCAATGGCGGCCGCGGCGTGCTGCTCGGCGGTGTGCCCGGCGTGCTGCCCGGCAAGGTCACCGTGCTCGGCGGCGGCGTCGTCGGCCTGCATGCGGCCAAGATGGCTGTCGGCCTCGGCGCCGACGTCACCATTATCGACCGTTCGATCCCGCGCCTGCGCCAGCTCGACGACATTTTTGGCGGTCGCGTCCACACACGCTACTCGACCGTCGAAGCGCTGGAGGAAGAATGCTTCTCGGCCGACGTCGTCATCGGCGCCGTGCTGATCCCGGGCGCCGCCGCGCCCAAGCTCGTCACCCGCGAAATGCTTTCCGGCATGAAGAAGGGCTCGGTGCTGGTCGACGTCGCGATCGACCAGGGCGGTTGCTTCGAGACCTCACATGCCACGACGCACGCCGATCCGACCTATGAGGTCGACGGCGTGATCCACTATTGCGTCGCAAACATGCCCGGCGCCGTGCCGGTCACTTCGGCGCACGCGCTCAACAACGCGACGCTGCACTATGGCCTACAGCTCGCCGACAAGGGCCTCAAGGCGCTGGTCGACGACCACCATTTGCGCAACGGCCTCAATGTTCATAAGGGCAAGATCACCAACCGCGCCGTCGCTGAGGCGCTCGGCTACGAAATGGTCGAACCGAAGGCGGTCCTTGCCGCCTGATCATTCGCAACGATTTCCTTCAGTCGCCCGCCGGGTCATTCCGGCGGGCTTTTTTCTGGCGCGGAAACTGCGCTTCCGTCGAAAAATCCGGTCAACAAAAAAAGCGGAGCAAAAAAGCCCCGCTTCCTCGACTGTCGCGATCTGCCGCCGGTCCATCCGCGGTCGACACATCGCAACCGCTGCGTTTTAGCGCAGTAGTACGACGAGAATACGACGGTCTTGAAAATGCGCTTCTTTTCGTTCTTCCGCCATTATGCGGCCTTGTGTGAAATGCTTCACATTCGCTCGACGAGAAAGCTGCCTAGAGACGGACCGTTACTGGCGGTCTGAGCTGCTTGCCGGGTCGGGCAAGTCCGGCCCGGACGGCACTGGCCCGACAGCTTCTGTCAGACCCTCCAACGGCCCGCCCGACCATCGGCGGGCTTCTTTTTTGGTCATGCCCGCTCGATGCGGCATTGATAGCAATTGTTGCGGGCCGAGCGGACATGGATGTAGGCGATGTCGTCGCGCCCAAACAGCGTCCGCGCGCGGGCGGCAATCTCGCTGGTCGGCGTGACGGCGCCGCTGCCATAAACGATGCGATCGTCCCTGCCGTAACCCCTGACGATATAGTCGCTGCTTTCGAGCATCTCCGGCAGCGCATCCCCTTCGGCTGCGCGCTCGCATTCCTCCGCATGCAGGAAGATTGGGCCGGTTTCGGCATAGGGCTGCAGTTCCGGAAACGGGCGGTAGGCAACGATCAGATAGCCGTCACCCTCGGCGACGTTCCTGAGGCAATGTCTGCAAGGCACGCCGTCGCCGTCGGAGATGCGGTGCTCCGGGGTGCGGCCGTAGGCATCGGGCCCTCCCCGCTGCAAGGCGCGCACGGCTTCGGTCGGCAAGGCTTTGAACTGGATGCTCATGGCAGATCTCCGGTGTCGATCTCCGGAAGCTATGCCTTGGCGATAGTGCCTCCCACCCGATTCCTGACTGGCGGAACCGTTTCTCACTAGTCCTGGAATTGCTCTAGTCTCGCATGACGCTGGCCGAGCGCTCGGCGAAGCTCAGCGGATGCACGACCTCTCTCTTCTGCGCCACCGGCGTGAAGCCCAGCTTCTGATAAAGCGGAAGAGCCGCGGGATGGTCGAGCGTGCAGGTCTGCACGGTGACGCGCCTTGGCCCATATGCCCAGGCCGCCGAGATGGCGGCGCCGAGGAACCAGCGACCGATGCCTTGACCATGCGCATGCTCCATCATGCCGAAATAGGCGAGCTCCACCTCGTCAGGCAGATGCGGCTTCAGGTCGAAGAAACCGGCGGGAGCGCCGTCGAGATAGAGCACGCGGATGTCGCGGTCCTCGCGGTGCAAGCCGGCGGCGAGCTCCTCGTCGCTGAGCCTCAGCACATTGACCCAATGCCATTTGCGACCGACGCGATCCATCAAATAGCGGTAGAAATGAAGCGGGATATCTTTCGTCTTCAGCAGCGCGATCTGGCGATTGTAAGGGATCGGCGGCGAAACCGCCGGAGCCGCGTGCATCTCCAGGAATGTGACCGTGACTTCGATATCCTGCAGCGCGCCGTTTTCCATCATTCTTTCCCCGTCACCACTGGTGTGTCGCTGAAACCGCCCCACTCAGTCCAGGATCCATCGTAAAGCCGGTTGTCGGTATGGCCGAGCGTCTCCAGCGCCAGCGTGATCGCCGCCGCCGTGATGCCCGAGCCGCAGGACGTGACAACGGGCTTCGAGAGGTCGATGCCGGCATCCTCGATCACCTTGCGCAGGCGATCCTTCGGCAGCAGCTCGCCATTCTCGGCAAGCGCCGTGACCGGAACATTACGCGCACCCGGCATATGGCCCGAACGGACGCCCGGACGCGGCTCCGGATCGGTTCCGGCAAAGCGGCCGGCCGAGCGCGCGTCGGCGATCTGGCTCTCATGGCTGCCGACGATCCTGCGCATCTCGTCGAGGCCGACAACACGTCCGGCATCGAAATCGGCATAAAAGACACTCGGCGCGATTTTTGTCGGCTCGGCCGTCACAGGTCGCCCCTCGGCCTTCCAGCGATCGATGCCGCCGTTCAGGATGTAGACCTGGAACACGCCCATGACGCGGAACATCCACCAGGCGCGCGGTGCCGAGAACAGGCCGGGCCCGTCATAGACGACGATGGTGTCGTCAGCCGAAACGCCCATGGCGCCGACATATTGGGCGAAGTGCTGCGGCGATGCCAATGTGTGCGGCAGTTTCGAATCCGGATCGGAAACTGCGTCCTGGTCGAGGAAGCGCGCTCCGGGAATGTGGGCGGCATCGTATTCGGCGCGGGCGTCGCGCTTTTGCGCCGGCAGGTACCAGGAGGCGTCGATGATGGTGAGACCCGGCTCGCCAAGTCGCTTTTCCAGCCAATCGGCGTCGACGATGAAGGGACTGTCCTGCGCCATTTTATTCTCCTGCCCCGCCCAGCTTTAACGTCAGTTCGCCGGCATCGGTCCGAATCGGATGCGGAAGCGCCGGTTCTCGCGGCCTTTCTTCTCGATTTTGCCGATATGAATCTCGCCAACCTCGCCGGTCGACCTCACATGCGTTCCGCCGCATGGCTGGCTGTCGATCGAGCCGTCGTCGCCGATGCAGACCAGGCGGATCTTGCCGGTGCCGACCGGTGGGCGGACGTTCTTCGATTTGACCAGGCCGGGATTGGCGGCGAGCTCCTCGTCGGTGATCAGCCGGGTGAAGATCGGATGGTCGGCGCGCACCAGCTCCATCAGCCTCGCCGTCACATCCCCCTTGGTGAAGCCGGCGTCGGGAATGTCGAAGTCGACGCGGCTGTCGTCCTCTGCGACCGCTGCCCCGGTGATTGGGAAAGGGCAAACGACAGTCAGCAGGTGACAGGCGGAGTGCATGCGCATCAGGAGATGCCGCCGCTCCCAGTCGATCAGGAGTTTCAGCTTTTCGCCGACCGCGGGCAGCGCCTGCTCCGGCGCCGGCACATGGACGATCTCGTCCTTAGTCTCGCCGGTGATGGTGGCGGCGATCGCGATGCGGCCGCCATCGGCGCGTTCAAATATCCCGGTGTCGCCCGGCTGCCCACCGGACGTTGCATAAAAGACTGTCCGATCGAGAAGGATGCCGCCACGATCGTTGATCGCGACGACCTCGGCCTCCGCCGTCTTCTGATAGGCGTCGTCGCGAAACTGCGCCTCGGTTTTGTACGCCATCATGCCACCTTTTCGAACGGCACTGAAATATCGGCTTTTTCTTCCATCCAGCCCGGCACCGGAAGATTCTTGCCGCGCAGGAACTCCGGATTGAAGAGCTTGGCCTGGTAACGCGTGCCGTAGTCGGCCAGGATCGTCACGATGGTGTGGCCGGGTCCGAGCTCGCGCGCCAGCCGGACGGCGCCGGCGATGTTGATGCCCGTCGAGCCGCCGACGCAGAGCCCCTCTTCCTGGATCAGGTCGAAAATGATGGGCAACGCTTCCTCGTCCGGGATCTGGTAGGAGAAATCCGGCGTGAAGTCTTCCAGATTGGCGGTGATGCGGCCCTGGCCGATACCTTCGGTGATCGAGCTGCCATCGGATTTCAGCTCGCCGCTGGTGTAGAAACTGTAGAGGGCGGCACCCAGCGGGTCGGCGAGCGCGATCTTGACGTCCTTGCTCTTGGCCTTGAGCCCGAGCGCGACACCCGCAAGCGTGCCGCCGGAGCCGACGGCCGAGACGAAGCCATCGATCTTGCCGCCGGTCTGGGCCCATATCTCCTGGGCAGTCGTACGGACATGGCCGTCGCGGTTGGCGACATTGTCGAACTGGTTGGCCCAGATCGCGCCGTTCGGCTCCGAGCGCGCCAGTTGCTCGGCAAGGCGGCCGGACAGTTTTATGTAATTGTTGGCGTTTTTGTAGGGCACCGCCGGCACTTCGATCAGCTCCGCGCCCAGGATCTTGATCGTGTCCTTCTTTTCCTGGCTCTGCGTGTCGGGGATGACGATGACGGTGCGGTAGCCAAGCGCCTTGGCGACCAACGTCAACCCGATGCCGGTGTTGCCGGCAGTACCTTCGACGATCAGCCCCCCGGGCTTGAGCAGGCCGCGCTGCTCGGCATCGCGGATGATGAACAGGCCGGCCCGATCCTTCACCGACTGCCCCGGATTCATGAACTCGGCCTTGCCGAGGATCTCACAGCCGGTCGCTTCCGAAGCCTTGTTGAGCCGGATCAGGGGCGTGTTGCCGATCGCTTCGATCACAGAACGGGGCATGCGGGATTCCTTTATGTGTGCGGCGAGACCCTAAAAACCGGACGCCCCGGTTTCAAGGTAAGATTTTGTCTGGTCCAGTCGCATTCTGGACGCTGCAATGCTTGCGATCATTTCAACGCCAAGCGCAAAAGCGCTCTTTTCATTCGATTTCTTCGCCGCTACAGCAAGCCCGAACATTCGCAGGACATCGCATGACACTCTACCGGGCCAATCCGAAGGATGGTGTCGCTTGGATCACGGGCGGCAGCAGCGGGCTTGGCCGCGCGTTGGCCAAGGATCTTGCCAATCAAGGCTATGCCGTCGCGGTGACCTCTCTGCCCGAAGATCCGGCCGACACGCTGGTCGTCGAAACGGCGCAAATGTCCGGACATGTGAAATCCTTTCCCTGCGACGTCACCGACGAGCAGGGCATGGCGCGTACGGCCGCCGCAATCGAGGAGCAGATGGGGCCCATCGTGCTTGCTGTCTTCAACGCCGGCAACTACATCGCCACCCCCGGCGAGAATCTGGTTGTGCGCGATTTCCACCGCTCCTTCGCCGTGAACTATTTCGGCATCGTCAACGGCGTGGTGCCTGTCGTCGAGCATATGCGCGTGCGCGGACGCGGCCATATCGTTCTGGTGGGATCGGTCACCGCTTATTCGGGCTGGCCGACCACGGCGGCCTATGGCGGCACCAAGGCCGCGATCAACATCCTGGCGGAGTCGCTGAAATACGATTTCGACAAGATGAATATCCGCATCCAGGTCATCAACCCGGGCTTCGTCGACACGCCGCTGACGGAAAAGAACAGGCTGCCGATGCCGGGCCTCATGCCTGTGCATCGCGCGTCGCGCCGCATGGCTCGCGGCATCCGGAAGGGCGGCTTCGAAGTCACCTTCCCGTACCACATAAGCTTGCCGTTGAAGGTGCTCGGCCTGCTGCCGCGGCCGATCGGCCGCTTCGTCATCGGGCTCACCACCCACTGGTGGGGACGGCCATTGCATTTCGATCGCAGGCTGCCTGGCGACAAGAACCCATCCCGCGACAACGCGGCATAAACCGGCGAAACGGCGATTGCCTGCCGGCGGGTACGGCCATAGGTTGAGAATCATTGCTTGGAGACTTTAATGGGGCGGCGGATCGTGCTGGCGGTGCTTGGCCTTGCAGTCGTCCTGATAGCCGTTTTCTTCCTCGGTCCACGCGTGCCGGTCGACACCACAATCCGGTTCAATCCGTCGACGATCGGCGACGATCCACAGGCCTATCTGGCGCGCGAAGAGGCTGCCGTGCCCAACATCCGCGACGGCCTCGACAAGGAGATCATCTGGGCGAACCCGATGGTCCATGCCAAGACGCCCTTGGCCATCGTCTATATCCATGGCTTTTCCGCCTCGAAGGGCGAGGTCCGCCCCTTGCCGGACGACATTGCGAATGAATTGGAGGCCAACCTCTTCTACACGCGCCTGACCGGCCACGGCCAGGACGGCGGGGCCATGGCGCAAGGCAGCGTCAATGCCTGGATCAACGACTATGAGGAAGCTTTGGCCATCGGCCGTGCCATCGGTGACAAGGTGATCGTCATCGGGACCTCGACCGGCGGCTCGCTGGCGGCATGGGCTGCAACCCGGCCGGATGCATCGGACGGTGTCGCTGCTATCGCATTCATATCGCCGAATTTCGGCGTCAAGGCCTCCGGCGCCGAGGTTCTCACACTGCCCTGGGGCCGGCAGATCGCCGAGCTTGTCGGTGGCAAGGAGCGCAGTTTCCCTGCCCGCAACGCGCTGCACGAGAAATTCTGGACCACCAAATATCCCATGAGGTCGGTGCTGCCGATGGCGGCGCTCACCAATCTCGCCTATGAGGCGCCGGTCGAGAAGGCGAAAATCCCTGCCCTGTTCATCTTCTCGGATTCCGACAAGGTGGTGCGGCCCGACCGGACGCGCGAGATAGCTGGGCGCTGGGGTGCGCCGCATGAGCTGGTGCCGGTCGACGACACCGGCGATCCGGACAATCACGTCATCGCCGGCGATGTGCTGTCGCCGCAGACCACAGCCTTCCTCACCCAGCGTATCGTGGTGTGGGTGAAGGCGTTGATGCAGCAGCAATCAGGCCAGTGAAATCAGGCCAGTGAAATGGAAAACGGGCCGAAGCATCGCTCCGGCCGTTCCTGTTCGCGTGGTTCTGCTAGAGCATGATGCCGAAAAGTGTGGAGCGGTTTTCGGACGACATCATGCTCTATGTCTTTGATTTAGAGCCGGATTCAGATTTCAGCTCGACTCGACCTGAAATCATCCGGCTCTAGGCTCAGGCGGCCCGGTTCGCCGGACGCTTGCCGCCAAAGCGGCGCTTGTTGTTGCCCTTGAAGCGCTTGAAGCCGTCGGGCTTGCTCGAGCCATTCGGCTTGGCCGCGGCCAGGCGTTCGCCCTGCGGCTTCGGAGCGCGCTCGCCATGAGGCTTGCCGCCGAAACGCTTGTTGTCGCCACCGTTGCCCGGGCGGCGGCCATCGCGACGGGCGCCGTGATGCTCGCGGTCATTGGCCGGTTCGAAATGACGGTCGGTCTTTTCCCTGGGGTCGCGCTGCGGATCCGGGCTGCCGAGATGGTCGGCGACGACCGGCAGCTTCATGCGGATGATGCGCTCGACCTGCCGCAGCTTGGCGTTTTCCGAAGGATCGCACAGCGTGATCGCAATACCGTCCCTGCCGTTGCGGCCGGTGCGGCCGATACGATGGACATAGCTCTCCGCTTCGTCGGGCAAGTCGAAATTCACGACATGGCTGATGCCGGGCACGTCGATGCCGCGCGCCGCGATATCGGTCGCGACCAGGATGCGAACCGAGCCGTCGCGGAAATCGTTGAGCGCCTTCTGGCGCGCGTTCTGCGACTTGTTGCCGTGGATCACGGCCGCCTCGAAACCGTCACGGGCAAGGTCCTTGGTGACGCGGTCGGCACCATGCTTGGTGCGCGAGAACACGATCACCGAACGCATCGCCTCGTCGGCCAGCATCTTTGACAGCACCTGGCGCTTCTGCTTGGTGCGGGCGAGCACCAAGCTCTGCACGATCTCGACCGCGGCGGTGCTTTGCGGCGAGACTTCGATACGGACGGGGTTCTTCAGCAAGCCTTTGGCAAGCTCCGCGATTTCATCGGGCATGGTGGCCGAGAACAGTGCGGTCTGGCGGTCCGGCGCAGTCGCCTTGGCGATACGCTTGACGTCGTTGATGAAGCCCATGTCGAGCATGCGGTCGCCCTCGTCGAGCACCAGCCATTTGGTGTCGGCAAGGATGAGGTCGCCCTCACGCACCAGGTCGGTCAGGCGGCCGGGCGTGGCGATCAGAATGTCGACGCCGGGCGCAACCTTCTTCACCTGGCTGAAGCGCGAGACGCCGCCAAGCACCAGCGCGGTCGAGACATGCGCACCCTTGGCGAGGATCTTGATGGTGTCCTCGATCTGCACGGCTAGCTCGCGCGTCGGCGCCAGGATGAGCGCCCGCGTCGTCTTCGGCCGGCGCTTGGTGCCGAGGCCGATGATCTTCGAGAGAATCGGCAGCGCGAAGGCCGCCGTCTTGCCCGAGCCGGTCTGGGCGATACCGAAAATATCGCGCCCCTCGAGCTGCGGCGGGATCGCCTGCATCTGGATCGGCTTCGGATCGGTGAAGCCGGCGGCATGGGTCGCCTTGAGCAGCGCGCCGGAAATCCCAAGTGCCGCGAAACCGTTCAGTTCCGCTGTGTTTTCGTTGGTCAAAATAATCTTCTTTCACGCGGCCTTGTGGCCGCAAACATCAATGGCGGCAAGGCGCAACCTGCCGTCGGATAAATTGTCATGGAACGACAAGGCGGCGGACGGTTCCGTCCGCGCGGCTGCGCTGTCGTGCCCGCAAGCATCATGCCTCGGGGCTTTTTCGCCAGCTTGCCGATCGACCAGGGCCGATTTGCCGGAAAGAGGGAAAACAGACGCAACCAGTCTCATTCGTCGAGAAGGCCGGATGATTCCCGGCCCAAGCGCCTATGCCGCTGCATATGGCTGAGTTTGTCCCGAAATGCAAGGGCGTCATGTTGCGGTGCAGCAAAACAGGGGTTCTTGCGCTCCCCTGCCGGCGCGATTACCACAAATTATCTATTGGTTTTGAGGACTAGCAATGAAAGACGTGCTGAAGGAACTCGAGCGTCGCCGCGAGATTGCCCGCATGGGCGGCGGCAAGGACCGCATCGAGGCGCAGCACAAGAAGGGCAAGCTCACTGCGCGCGAGCGTATCGAGATATTCCTCGACGAGGGCTCGTTCGAAGAGTTCGACATGTATGTCGAGCATCGTTCGACCGATTTCGGCATGGAGAAGACCAAGATCGCCGGCGATGGCGTCGTCACCGGCTGGGGCACCGTCAATGGGCGCCCGGTCTATATCTTTGCCAAGGATTTCACCGTGTTCGGCGGCTCGCTGTCGGAAGCGCATGCCGAAAAGGTCATCAAGGTCCAGGAGATGGCGCTGCGCAATCGCGCGCCGATCATCGGCCTCTACGACGCCGGCGGCGCGCGTATCCAGGAGGGCGTGGCGGCGCTTGGCGGCTATGCCGAGATATTCCAGCGCAATGTGCTGGCATCCGGCGTCATCCCGCAAATCTCGCTGATCATGGGTCCCTGCGCCGGCGGCGACGTCTACTCGCCCGCCATGACCGATTTCATCTTCATGGTGCGCGACACCTCCTACATGTTCGTCACCGGACCGGACGTGGTGAAGACCGTGACCAACGAGACGGTGACCGCGGAAAGCCTCGGCGGCGCAAGCGTGCACACCACCAAATCCTCCATCGCCGATGGCGCCTATGACAATGACGTCGAGGCGCTGCTGCAAATGCGCCGGCTGGTCGATCTTTTGCCAGCGTCGAACACAGCCGAGATTCCCGAGATAGAGTGCTACCAGTCGGTGACGGATCACGACCTGTCGCTCGACCGGCTGATCCCCGACAATGCCAACAAGCCCTACGACATCAAGGAACTGATCCTGAAGGTCGCGGACGAAGGCGATTTCTTCGAGATCCAGCAGAGTTTCGCCAAGAACATCGTCACCGGCTTCGGCCGCGTCGAGGGCCGCACGGTCGGTTTCGTCGCCAACCAGCCGATGGTGCTGGCCGGCGTGCTCGATTCCGACGCCAGCCGCAAGGCCGCGCGCTTCGTGCGCTTCTGCGATTGTTTTTCAATTCCCATCGTCACCTTCGTCGACGTGCCAGGCTTCCTGCCGGGCACCGCGCAGGAATATGGCGGGCTAATTAAGCATGGCGCCAAACTGCTCTTCGCCTATGCCGAGGCGACCGTGCCGAAGATCACCGTCATCACCCGCAAGGCTTATGGCGGGGCTTATGACGTGATGGCCTCGAAGCATCTGCGCGGCGACATGAATTATGCCTGGCCGACGGCGCAGATCGCGGTGATGGGCGCCAGGGGCGCGGTCGAGATCATCTATCGCAAGGACATCGGCGATCCGGAGAAAATCGCCGCTCATACAAAGACTTACGAGGACCGCTTCCTGTCGCCTTTCGTCGCCGCCGAACGCGGCTATGTCGACGAGGTGATCATGCCACACTCGACCCGGCGTCGCATCGCGCGGGCGCTGCGCATGCTGCGCAACAAGGATATGCAGAACCCCTGGAAGAAGCACGACAACATTCCTTTGTGAAAGACCTCCCGCCAGCCGAAAGGACAACCGCTAACATGAGCGCGGATACGAAATGCGAATAACACTTGCGGCCCAGGGCCTTATTCCGTGCAAAGGCTATGGCGGCATCCAGCGGCAGGTCGGATGGCTGACCACGGAAATGGTCAAGATGGGGCATCAGGTGACATTGATCGCCGGCCCGGGATCGTCGCATCCGATGTGCGAGGTCCGCCACGCAGTGACCAATGACGAATGCCGCGCGGCTGTGCCCAGGGACACCGAGATCGTCCATCTCCACGCCTGGAAGGTCGAAGTTCCTTTTCCGACGCTCAATACCGAGCGCGGCCATCTGCCGGATTATCCGCGGCCGCAGCCGAACTGGAGCTTCATCAGCGCCCGCCATGCCGAGCTGCATGGGCGCAAGACCTTCGTCTACAATGGCTTTCCGGTGGATGCCTATCGCCTGGCAGCGACGAAGAACGACCATCTATTCTTCATGGCGGCCATCGCGCGGGCCGGAAAGGGCCTTAACCGGGCGGTGGACCTGGCGAAAAAGTACGATTTCAAGCTCGATATCGCCGGCGGCTCGCGCTGGAAGCTGCTTGGCCGCAGCAAGACGCGACGCGAGGGCGTGTTCTTCAAGAGCCTGTCGCCGCGCTTCCGCTATCACGGCATGGTCGACGGCGAACCGAAGGTGCGATTGCTGGGCGAGACCAAAGCCTTTCTGAATCCGATTTCCTGGGAGGAGCCTTTCGGCAACGCGCCGGTCGAATCCATGCTGTGCGGCACGCCGGTCTTGACCACGGCACGCGGCGCGCTGCCCGAAACTGTCGATGCCGATACCGGCCGTTTCTTCGACACGGATGAGGAGTTCGCGCGCGGTTTCGGTGAAATCGACGGTTTGCCGGCGCAAAGATGCCGCGAATCCGCGGCAGACCGGTTCCCGATCCAAAAGGCCGCAAAAGCCTATATCGAGCTCTACCACCGTATTCTTGATGGCGAAGCGCTTCCATGAGACATCACGCAGGTGTTTCTTAGCAGCGCTGACCGTTCCGGACCGAAAGAGTATCGCGCATTGCGCCCCATCCTGATCTTCTGCCTGCCGGCGATCGGTGATTTCATCCGCTGCCACTCGGCCATCCGGATCATCGCCGAGAGATTCCCGGGGCAGCCGATCGACATCATCACTTCAAGGGTCGCCGCGCCGCTGGCGCGGCTGATGCCGCATGTTCGCAAGGCCTGGATAGCCGAGAAGCACTGGAAGCCAGGGCTGAAAGAGCGGGCTGGTCTGGCACGCGAAATCCGCCGGGAGAATTACCAGGCGGCCTATATGCTCACCAGCAGCACCAAGGCTTGCCTGGTGCCATGGCTGGCCGGAATACCGGAGCGCATCGGCTATCCGCGCGAGTTCCAGTTCGGCATCGTCAACCGGCTGCCCGCCGGTTGGCTGAAATCAATGCTTGCATTCGGCCCGCGCAAGACGCGGGTGGCAGACCAGGTTTGCGCAATCGCGCGTCTCGGCAAAAGGCCAGCCGAGGACGGACCATTGCCGGCTCCGCAGCTGGTTGTTTCCGCCGAAGAGCTTGCCGGTTGGCGTCGGCGCAACGGGATCGATCCGGCGAAGCCGGCGATTGCCCTCTACACGTCGGACTTTGCCAACAAGCGCTCATGGCCGATGGAGCGCTTCGTCTCGATCGCGCGCGACCATGTTGCCCGCGGCTGGTCGGTTTGGCTGATCGGCGGGCCGCGCGAGCGGCAGGCTGCGGCGGAAATCAGGGCTTGTTTGCCCGAGGCGCTGGATTTTACCTCGACGCCCGATATTGCAGAAGCCATGTGCCAGATCGCGGCCTCAACCATTTTTCTCGGAGTCGATGGCGGCATCTCCCACGCTGCTGGGGCGCTGGGCGGCCCTTGTGTGCTCATATACGGTTTGAACCGAGCCTATATGCACGGTCCGGTGAACGAACAGGTGATTTTTCTCGAGCCGCCGATTTCGACGCCAGGCTGGGTGGAGAACACGCGCGCAGTGTCCGAGGACAGGGTTCGCGAGGCGCTTGCGGCGGCGATCCGAAAAAACGCGCCGCAATTCACCTGACCTATTCCTCGGCTGCCGCCCCGAAACCCGCGCCCATGCTCGCGCGCGCCGTGGTCGCCCAAGGCGTAGCATGATTGTCGATGCGCATCTGGAAGATGAAATAGGTCGGCGAGCAGAAGCCGATGCCCTTGACCCTGGCGGCGCCCGGTGTGTCCGGCGGCAGCGACTGGCACATATAATCCTCGCGGCAGAAATGGTCAGCCGAGCAGGCTGGGCGGTTACCGCGGTTGACCGAGCCGCCGAGACACTGGCCGAAATTGTTGGTGGCCACGCAGGTGTCGAACTTCTTGCCGCCGACTAAGCCGCAGATCTCGCTCGGCATCGGCTTGCCGGGCTTGAAAGTGGAGAAGGCGCGATCCTTGTCGTCGCAGGCGCGATACGCGAAGCCTCCCGGAACGCCGATCTTCGGCGGCCGGCAGGTATAGGCAGTGCGCGAGATCGCCGGCGCGAAAGCAGCGAATTGGCCGGTGATCTTGTAGCGATCGTTGAACGGCTGGGCGCTGTTGCTCTCGATCGAGCCAGTCAGGCAAGGATGGCCGGAAAACATCGCAGGGCTCTCCTTGGGCAGCAGGCATTGCGCCAATTTGGTCCTCACGCCCGATGCGGTCGCGATCGGCGTGCAGACCGTGCCGGCGCCGCATTGCCAGGTGCCGCCAAAGCGGCTTGCGTCATCCGGCATCAGGCATGGCATTGCCGTTTCGGCCGGCGCATAGGCGGGCTCGCCCGCATCCTTCCAGGCGGCGGGCGGCGCGAAGGAGAGCGGACGAAAACGATTGGGCTCCCTGGCTTCAGCCGTCGCCTTGAGCCACGCCTCGCGGCGCGCAATCTCGGCATGGAGATGTGGCGAGATGCCGACTTCGATACGGTTGAGCGGCGAGGTCGTGGCGTCGTCGAGACCGATGAAATGGAAGCCGGCGGTCGAGCCCGCCTGATGGCAACCCTGGCAGGCGCCGTTGTCGAGCCGCTCGATCAAAGCGTCCGGCGTGCGCGCCAAGGTAAACTTCGAATAGTCGAGCCCGGCGAACTCCTGTGGGTCGAACAGCGGCGTGAACGGATGATTGGCTTGCCTTGCGCTGCCGAAGGTCGACCAGGAGACGACTTTTCGGGCGAGGAATTCGTCCGGGATTTCGTAGACGCCGAGATCGACCGCAGCGGCATTGACGCGGACATAGTCGGCAAGCCGCGCTTTCAGATCGGCGTCCTCGGCAAGCCGGGCTGTGTCCGGCGTATTTTCCAGCGGTTTTTCGCCGACCCTCGAACCATCGATGCTGAAGATGCGCATCAGGTAAGCGGCCTGCCCGCCGAACTCGGTTTCTTGGCCGGAAGGAAAGCGCACCACCTGCGCGTTGAGCTCGAGTTGCTTGAAGGACAGCGAGGCCTTTTCGAGCGGCCCGCCGGTCAGCCAGCCGGCATCGACCGTTTCGTCGAGCTGCGGCGTCCAGCGGCCGGCAGCGCCCACACAGCCGCCGTCGGCATCTTGAGCGACGCGGTATATGGCGCTGAAGTTGAACGGCAGGCGCGAGGCCAGTTGCTTGCCGTTCTTCCTGAAGCTGTAGGCCAGGCGATAGATGAACCGCACCTCGCCGCAGCTCGTCTCGTTGCCAAGTGTTGCGAAATCGCGTCGGTCGAGCCGGTTGACGACGCCGACAAGGCGGAAGCGCGCCGCGTTCGTCTTCAGCCAGCGCATGTCGATGATGCGGCCGACATTGCCGTCGGTCACTTCGTAGAGAGTACGGCCGTCGGCCTTCATCTCGGTGCGCAACGCGGCGACATCGCCGGCCACTGTGTCGACGATGGCGTGATAGGTTGGTGCCTCATCATAGAGGGATTTCAGATCGTCGCTGCCGTCGACGCCGAAGAGGTCGGCGAAGCCATATCCCCCGGCATCTAGTGCGGCGAGCACGCGTGGGTCGTCGATGATGGCAACCGGATGATCGGTGGCGCGCGCCGGCTGGGCAATGAAAGCGGCCAGGACGGCAACAAGCAGCCCCAGCCGCTTCATAGGACAGCGCTCTGCGCCAGTTCGCGAAGAACCGGCACCATGGCCAGAGGCAGGTCTTCCGCAATCAAACCCGGCCCAAAGCGGCTGCCGGCTTCGGCATGGATCCAGACCGCGGCGCAAGCCGCTTCGAAGGCCGGCATGCCTTGCGCCAGGAGCCCGGCAATGATACCCGCCAGCACGTCGCCCGACCCGGCGGTGGCGAGCCATGGGGCGCCATTGCTATTGATCGCGGCGCGGCCCTCCGGCGAGGCGATCACGCTGTCGGCGCCCTTGTAGACGATCACGGCGTTGGCGCGTTGCGCGGCTTCGCGTGCCTTGGCCAGCTTCGACAAGGCCTTGTTGCCGGCAATGTCGGCAAACAACCTGCCGAACTCACCTTCATGCGGCGTCATGATCAACGCCGGCGCGTCCGGTCTGGCGGCCGCCTCGAACAGCGTCGAGGCCGCATTGCGGAAAGAGGTGATGCCGTCGGCGTCGAGCACGAGACCCTCAACGCCGCCGTCCTGCCGGTTTTTGGCGAGCACGGCGAGCGCGAAATCGCGCGCCTTGTCACCGATGCCGAAGGCGGGGCCGAGAACGAAGGCGGACGGCCGGCGATCGCCGATAAGATCATGCACATCCTCGATCGCGTCGACCTTGCGCAGCATGATCGAGGTCAGATGCGCTGCGTTGACCTGCATGGCGTTAGCCGGCGACAGCACGGTGACGGCCCCTGCCCCGCTTCTTGCGGCCGCAAGCGCTGCGAGGCGCGCCGCACCCGTCGCGGATGGTCCGCCTGAAAAGACGCTTGCATGGCCGCGCTTGTATTTGTGCGTGTCGAGGGCGGGCGCGGGAAAGCTTGCGATCCAGAGCCCGGGGCGATTCTCAAAGGCCCGCGGCGCGACCTCGTCGATGATCTCGTCACGAATGCCGATGTCGGCCAACACGATCTCGCCGCATCGCTCGCGGCCAGGCAGCAGCAGATGCCCAGGCTTCTTTCGTGCGAAGGTCACCGTGAGAGCCGCGCCAAATGCCGAACCGAGGATTTCGCCGCTTTCGCCTGAAACGCCCGAAGGCAGGTCGATCGCGACAACCGGCAGGTTCATGCCCGTCGCGGTGTCGACCGCGCCTCTGGCGTCGCCGGCGAGAGGCTTCGACAGGCCCGCACCATAGATGGCGTCGACAACCAGCGAGCCGGCTTCCGCGGTGAAGGCAGAAAGCGGGTGCCGCTCCAGAGCGCAATCAGCCGCCGCAAGCGCGGCGTCGCTGCCTGCCCGCGGTTTGCCCGATGTCCACAGGGCCACATCGACGCCGGCCTCGGCCAGCAGTCGCGCCACGACATAGCCGTCGCCGCCATTGTTGCCGGGACCGCACAGCACATGCACCTTCTTCGCGCCAGGATAGCGCGCCAGCACGACGGCAGCGACCGCCTCGCCGGCGCGTAGCATCAAGCGATACCCGTCGAGCGGCCCGGCCGCGATTGTCAGCCTGTCGGCCTCGGCCATTTCGGCCGGCGATAGAAGTTCATTGCGCATGGGATTGCCGATCTCCATGCGATCAAGCATTGTCCAGTTTTTGGTTCGAAGCAAACCTGCGATTGCGGCATTGTCTCGCAAATGCGGTCGCGTCCGGGAGGGGTTCAGCCTGCAAATTGCGCTGTCTGCCCATTTTTTGCGCAGGCGCGAGGAGGAGCGATGTATACGGTTTGGGCGTCCATGACGCATCCGGTGCAGCCGATGACGCGAATTTGCATCCGGACGCGGCATGGGCGCGAAAACGCCCCTCACCGTCTGCGCTCCTCAGGATTGGCACGCTTCGTGCTTGATGAAGGCGCAAGCGGGGCACACAACCCGTCTTCTTGGCAGTGGAGGCCACTTTTTACATGAAAAAGATCGAAGCGATCATCAAGCCATTCAAGCTGGACGAAGTGAAGGAAGCGCTTCAGGAGGCCGGACTGCAAGGCATCACCGTCACCGAAGCCAAGGGTTTCGGCCGTCAGAAGGGCCATACCGAGCTCTATCGCGGCGCCGAATATGTCGTCGATTTCCTGCCCAAGGTGAAGATCGAGGTGGTGCTTGGCGACGAGGCTGTCGAAGGCGCCATCGAGGCCATCCGCAAGGCGGCGCAGACCGGCCGCATCGGCGATGGAAAAATCTTCGTCTCCAACATAGAGGAAGTCGTGCGCATCCGCACGGGCGAGACCGGCATCGACGCCATCTGACCAAACCTACAATCCATTTCCGGACGTCATCACACAGGGAAGAAATGACATGACGACAGCCAAAGACATCATGAAGCAGATCAAGGACAACGACGTGAAATTCGTCGACCTGCGCTTCACCGATCCGCGGGGCAAGCTGCAGCATGTGACGATGGATGTCGTCGAGGTGGAGGAAGACATGTTCGCCGACGGCGTCATGTTCGACGGCTCCTCGATCGCCGGCTGGAAGGCTATCAACGAGTCCGACATGGTGCTGATGCCGGACACGGATACCGTCCATATGGATCCGTTCTTCGCCCAGTCGACCATGGTCATCCTGTGCGACATCCTCGATCCGATTTCGGGCGAGGCTTACAATCGCGATCCGCGCGGCACCGCCAAGAAGGCCGAGGCCTACATGAAGGCGGAAGGCATCGGCGACACCATCTATGTCGGTCCCGAGGCCGAGTTCTTCGTGTTCGACGACGTCAAGTACAAGGCCGATCCCTACAACACCGGCTTCCGTCTCGACTCGACCGAACTGCCCTCCAACGACGACACCGACTACGAGACCGGCAATCTCGGCCACCGTCCGCGCATCAAGGGGGGCTATTTCCCGGTGCCGCCGATCGATTCCTGCCAGGACATGCGTTCCGAGATGCTGACCGTGCTCGCCGAAATGGGTGTGCGCGTCGAAAAGCACCACCACGAGGTCGCCGCCGCGCAGCACGAGCTCGGCATCAAGTTCGACACGCTGGTGCGCAACGCCGACAAGATGCTGATCTACAAGTATGTCGTGCACCAGGTCGCCAACGCCTACGGGAAGACAGCCACCTTCATGCCGAAGCCGGTGTTCGGCGACAATGGCTCGGGCATGCACGTCCACCAGTCGATCTGGAAGGGCGGCAAGCCGACCTTCGCCGGCAACGAATATGCCGGCCTGTCGGAGAGCTGCCTCTATTACATCGGCGGCATCATCAAGCACGCCAAGGCGATTAACGCCTTCACCAACCCGCTGACCAACTCCTATAAGCGTCTGGTGCCGGGCTATGAGGCACCGGTGCTGCTCGCCTATTCGGCGCGGAACCGCTCAGCTTCCTGCCGCATTCCGTTCGGCAACTCGCCGAAGTCGAAGCGCGTCGAGGTCCGCTTCCCCGATCCGGGCGCGAACCCCTATCTCGGTTTCGCCGCCATGCTGATGGCCGGCCTCGATGGCATCAAGAACAAGATCCACCCCGGACAGCCGATGGACAAGGATCTCTACGACCTGCCGCCGAAGGAGCTGAAGAAGATCCCGACCGTCTGCGGCTCGCTGCGCGAAGCGCTGCAGAACCTCGACAAGGACCGCGGCTTCCTCAAGGCCGGCGGCGTCTTCGACGACGATCAGATCGACAGCTATATCGAGCTCAAGATGGCCGAGGTCATGCGCTTCGAAATGACCCCGCACCCGGTCGAGTACGACATGTACTATTCGGTCTAAACTTCTGATCGGATAGAAATTCTGCCCTTGGAAGGCATTCCCTTCCAAGGGCTTTTCATTTCTGAAGACGGGCTTTCGAGCCGGCGCGGCGCGTGCCGGCCGGGCTCGCGCACCGGCACCGCCGGCTGCTCGCATTTCTCCGGCGACATCTTCCTCGCCTTGGTCAACAACGACGGGAACCGCACGCCCGCCCTGCCGCACGCCAAGATGGTGGCAGCGCTCAAATCGCGTGCGTGATTGCCGCCTGACGGCGGCAGGCGGACCTGTATTGCCGGCTTACCTCATGCAAAAAGCCCCAGCGGGTTTCCGCTGGGGCTTTTCTAGCGTGCTCATCGCGCCAGGGGCCTGCGCCCTGGCAAGCGAGGAGATCAGGCGGCAGCCGAAACCGCGGCGGTCGAAACCTGCGAGATCGTCTTCAGCACCTGCGAGGCGATCTGGTAGGGGTCGCCCTGCGAGTTCGGGCGACGGTCTTCCAGGTAGCCCTTGTAGTCGTTCTTGACGAAGGAGTGCGGCACGCGGATCGAAGCGCCGCGGTCGGCGACACCGTAGGAGAACTTGTTCCACGGCGCAGTTTCGTGCTTGCCTGTCAGGCGCTTGTCGTTGTCCGGGCCGTAGACCGCGATATGATCCATCAGGTTCTTGTCGAACTGCGCCATCAGCGCCTCGAAATAGGCCTTGCCGCCGACTTCACGCATGTACTTGGTCGAGAAGTTGCAGTGCATGCCCGAGCCGTTCCAGTCGGTGTCGCCGAGCGGCTTGCAGTGGAACTCGATGTCGATGCCGTATTTTTCGGTCAGACGCAGCAGCAGATAGCGCGCCATCCAGATCTGGTCGGCGGCCTTCTTGGAGCCCTTGCCGAAAATCTGGAATTCCCACTGGCCCTTGGCCACTTCGGCGTTGATGCCTTCATGGTTGATGCCGGCGGCGAGGCAAAGGTCGAGATGTTCCTCGACGATCTGGCGGGCGACATCGCCGACGTTCTTGTAGCCAACGCCGGTGTAATACGGACCCTGCGGGGCCGGGTAGCCGCTCTCGGGGAAGCCAAGCGGACGGCCGTCCTTGTAGAAGAAATATTCCTGCTCGAAGCCGAACCAGGCATCCTCGTCGTCGAGGATGGTCGCGCGGCTGTTGGATTCATGCGGGGTGACGCCATCAGGCATCATCACTTCGCACATGACCAGAATACCGTTGGTGCGGGCCGGGTCCGGATAAAGCGCGACCGGCTTCAGCACGCAATCGGAGCTGCGGCCCTCGGCCTGGTTCGTGGAGGAACCATCGAAGCCCCATAGCGGCAGCTGCTCGAGCGTCGGGAACTCGGCGAATTCCTTGATCTGGGTCTTGCCGCGCAAATTGGGGACCGGTGTGTAGCCGTCCAGCCAGATATACTCGAGCTTGTATTTGGTCATTCTAGAGCCTCTCGTTGCTTGATCACCGCCAAATGGTGGCGACGCTCGGCCGGCTCGAGCCGGCCTGCCGACGGTCAAAAAGCAATTCGTATGCCACTCGGCCTTCGCGGGGTGCGGCAAAATGGTCATGGCAACGCGTTGATTTTGTTGAGCCGTCTCAGCAATGCGATTGGATCGTTCAGGCGCCGTTTTTGCTTACAGAATAGGCATTTGCTGATCTTTTTGTAAGCATATTGCCTAAAGGAGTCGCAGGGCATATTTTGATGGGAAGGTGAATCGGTACGCTCCTGAAAAGGCGAGGAGATCGGCAATGCAAGTCACGCCATCGCGGCCGTCGGCAAAAGTCCTGCTGTTCCCGCTCGCAGCACGCAAGTCTGCCTCAAATTTAGGCGCCAAGGCCAAATTCGCGGCAGAACTTGCGGCACTTCGCGGCGAGCACGCCGACTTCGACGGCTGGTACCACGAAGCGGCGATCGAGGAAGAGAACCAGCAGCGCAGGAGCTGAGCTGTCCGCTTTCTTCCAATTGGGCATGAAAAAAGCCCGGCGTGATCGCTCACGCCGGGCCTTCTGTTTGAGCGGGATGACCGAGGTCATTCCTTGGCGTGGAGGTCTGTGCCGAGCGTATCCCTGACGAAGATCATGCCGATGATAAGCGACATTGCCGCGATGATAACCGGGTACCAGAGACCGTAGTAGATATCGCCCTTGTAGGCGCTGAGCGCGAACACCGTGGCCGGCAGCAGACCGCCGAACCAGCCATTGCCAATGTGGTAGGGCAGCGACATGCCGGTGTAGCGAATGCGGGTCGGGAACATCTCGACCAGGATGGCCGCGATCGGCCCATAGACCATGGTCACGAACAGCACCAGGATGAACAGGATGCCGATCGTGAGTGGCCAGTTGATGGCTGCCGGATCGGCAGTCATGGCGAACGGACCGCCGCCCGGGATATTGTAGACGGTGACTTCGGGCGCACCCGCCGCCTCCTCCTTGGTCAGCAGCTTGTCGGCGATCGCCTTGTCGGCCGGAACCGTCGCCTTTTCGCCGCCGCGGATGGCCGCGGCATCGAGCTTGAGTTCGGGATTGGCCGCGATGAAGGCGTCGAGCTTCTGGTCCGGAACCTTGGCCGCGGCGCGCTTCAGCGGATAGCCGCCGTCCCGCAGCGCCATGTTCACCGCTTTCTGGAAGGCCGCCTCCTTGGCCTTGGCCTCATCGCCAGCGGCAACGGCATCATAGGACGCCACCGTCTCGTTGCCGATCTTGACCGTGGCAGCCGTGCCGGGCGCTGCCGTCGCAACGACGTCGTAAGGCACCGAGTTCTTGGTCAGGAACGACGTCGCGATATCACAGGATGTCGTGAACTTCGCCGTGCCGACAGGATTGAACTGGAACTTGCAGTCGCCGGGCGCCGCCGTCACCGTCGCGCGGGTGTTCTGCTGCGCGGTGGCCAGAGCCGGATTGGCGGCCCAGGTCAGAGCCTTGAACAGCGGGAAGGTGCAGACGATGCCCAACGCAAGGCCTGCCATGATGATGGGCTTACGGCCGATCTTGTCCGACAGCCAGCCGAACACGACGAAGAAGATCGAGCCGACGGCCAGCGCGATAGCGATCATGACGTTGACCGACCATGCGTCGACCTTCAGCACGTTCTGCAGGAAGAACAGGGCGTAGAACTGCCCGTTGTACCAGATCACGGCCTGGCCGGCGGTAAGGCCGAGCAGCGCCAGAAGGGCGATCTTGGCGTTCTTCCACTGACCGAAAGCTTCCGTTAACGGCGCCTTGGAGCCCTTACCTTCCTCCTTCATGCGCTGGAAGGTCGGCGACTCCGAAAGAGACAGCCGGATCCAGATCGAGATGGCGAGCAGCAGGAACGAGACGATGAAGGGGATGCGCCAACCCCAACTGGCGTAGGTCTCCTTGCTGAGCGAGCCCTGGACGATCAGGATGACGATCAGCGACAGGAACAGGCCGAGCGTCGCCGTGGTCTGGATCCAGGACGTGTAGTAGCCGCGTCGGTCGTCCGGCGCGTGTTCGGCGACGTAGGTCGCGGCACCGCCATACTCGCCGCCAAGCGCAAGGCCCTGCAGCATGCGCAGCCCGATCAGGATCACGGGCGCCGCGATGCCCCAACTGGCATAGCCGGGCAGCAGGCCCACCAGGAAGGTGGACAGGCCCATGATCGTCATAGTGACGAGGAAGGTGTATTTGCGGCCGACGAGATCGCCGATGCGGCCAAACACGAGCGCGCCGAACGGACGCACAAGGAAGCCGGCGGCAAAGGCCAGCAGCGCGAAGATGTTGCGCGTCGCTTCGGGAATCGCCGGGCTGAAGAAGGTCGAGCCGATGAAGGCGGCCAGCGAGCCGTAGAGATAGAAATCATACCACTCGAAAACGGTACCGAGCGAGGAGGCGAAGATGACCTTCTTCTCCTCCCGCGTCATGCCGCGGCTGGTTCCGCCGGCGGTCGAAGCCATTGCCATTGATATATCCTCCCGTGAGATCCCGTCTGTCCTCGATGGCTGCGCGCCACCGTCCGCGCTCCTGCGAACGCGGACTCAAAAACGCAGCCAACGAAGGAAAAATGACAGAAAGGGCGGGCGAAAGGCACCGCGACGATGGGATTATGACTTTGGTATTAGGTGCGCTGCGAAAGCTGAGTGCAGCACTTGGAGCGGATCATTTCCGGCACTAGGCGGCAAATATCGCCGATCGAATGTGTCTTCTTGGAAAGGAAGCGTTTCTCAAGATGCATGGCCAAGCGTCAGCGATTGATCGCCAACGTCTCGTCGTTGATTATCCCAAGGCGTGCTTCAATCAATGCGATCTCGTCGGGCGCGTCGGCGCCAGAGGCCTCTATCTCCATGAAGAGTTGCTCGAAGCCACCCGGCGTCACTATTGCAAACATCTGCCCGGGCTCGTCGCCAATGTTTCGCCAACTGTGACGCACGTGAGGAGGCAAAACAACGACGGCGCCTGGAGGGGCATCGAATTCCTCGTCACCACATTGGAAATGATAGATCCCGCGTATCACCCGAAAAACCTCGGTCTCTCGGGTGTGAGTGTGAGGGGCCGGGCCTTTCCCGGGTGGGGTGAAAGTTTCCCACATCCCGAATGCGCCGTTCGTCTCGGCGGCAGTGGCATGGATCACAACTTTTGCGCCATGGGGCGCTTTAGCCAGGCGCTCCCTGGCCGGCATTGAGGTTACCGCATTCCGAAAGTCTGACATTGCCGCCCCCCGATTGCGCGGCGAATAATAGCATAGGATCGGTTGCCGGATAGCTGTCAGTGGCCAAGCGGTATTCTGAACGGAACCCGTTGTGCGGCGTTCCTGAAGTTACTTTAGCCCTGCAGCGCCTCGAGCAGGCTGACCGCCGCCATCATGTCGCGCTTGCGCGCCAAGCGGCGCGCCAAGGCCTCCGCATCCTGGCCCCAATGCTCGATCTGCCAATCCTCGTCGACATGGCCGGCGGCCCAGGCTTCCTCGCCGTCGAGCTCACCGAAGTCGACAGCGAGCGCGAGCAGCGCCGAGCCAGTCAGCGCGGTCATGACATGAATGGCGGCCAGCCGCATCGGCTCCGAGCGCTGGCCTAGATGCACGCCGAGGACCGCGATTGTCTCGCGCGGCTGCTCGACATGGATAACGCCTTCGGCAAGGTTGAAG
This sequence comes from Mesorhizobium sp. CA15, assembly GCF_020165215.1. Taxonomy (NCBI): domain Bacteria; kingdom Pseudomonadati; phylum Pseudomonadota; class Alphaproteobacteria; order Hyphomicrobiales; family Phyllobacteriaceae; genus Mesorhizobium; species Mesorhizobium sp. CA15. The sequence continues at coordinate 65,884 of NZ_JAIUHQ010000001.1, read as the reverse complement.
CGTGCGCCGAGATGGCCCCGCGCCCAGTCCAGCACCGGGTCCCAATGCTTGTTCTGGCGATCGACTAGGCCTTGCGGGCCGTCGGCGCGGTAGCAAAGAAGATCGGACGAGGCGAAGCGCAGGATATCCTCCAGCACCGCCTGCGGATCGGAGGCGACGCCGTCGATGGCGGTGTTCACCAGCCGCATGACCGGCATCGTCACGGGATCGATGACTTCGCCTTGCGCGCTGAATTCAGCGGCCACAAGTGCTGCAGCCTTTTCGGTCGGCAGCACCATCACAGTCTTGCCAGGCGTGCGCACCGGGCGGCCGTCGAGATGAACGGCAAAGCCATTCTCGACAGGAACCACCGAAACATCCTTGTAGAAACGTTTCGGCAGCGGCGTCTTCATCTGGATCTGGGCGCGGCGCACAGGATCGGGATCTGAAAGCAGCTTACCGGCTTCGAGGTCTTCGAGGATGTCGCGCATGCCGAACTCCTTAAAGCAATTTGAGGAAAAGTGTGAAGCGGTTTTGCGTCCGCAATCGCGTCAACATAAATCGATAGGGCAGCTTGCCGTTCCGCGAGCTGATCTATGGTGTGGGTTGTCTGCGCGCCGGGCGATTGACGATGATCAGCCCGGCGGCAATCAGGCCGAGCGCCAGGAAAATCCTGGTCGTCGGCAGCTCGCCCAACAGCACCGCGCCGCAAAGGACGCCGAACACCGGCGACAGAAAGGCGAAACTCGACAAGCCGGCCGCCGGATAGCGCGTGAGCAGCCAGAACCACAACACATAGGTGAAGGCGACGATATAGAAAGACTGGAACAGCAGCGCCAGTGTCGGCAGGACGGCAAGCGCTCGAATGGGCGGACCGGCGAAAGGCATCACCAGCAGGCCGACGACGGCGGCGCCGGCCAGCTGATAGAGCAGCAGTTTCTCCGCGCGCGTCTCGACCAGCCTCGATCGTTTGATGACGATGCTTGTCGCTGCCCAGAGAATGCCCGAGCCGAGACTGAGCAGATCGCCGGTCAGTGTCGCGTCGCTGCCGGCAGTGATGCCGTCGGCGAAAACCGCCGCCAGGCCGCAGAAGGCGAGAACAAGGCCACCGAGCTTGCGCGCATTGATACGCTCGCCAAGCAGGAAATGTCCGCCGATCAGCACCCAGAACGGCATGGTGTTGACCAGGAGCGTGTTGCGGGCAACGGTCGTGTATTCGAGCCCGATATAGAGGCAGAGGAACTCGACGCCGAAGAGCACGCCGACGATGATGCCGGCGGACAACGTCCCGTCCGCTTCGAAGAGCTTGATGCCGCGCAGCCGGCACCAGGCGAACACACAGGCTCCCCCGATGAGCGAACGTGCGATCGAGACGAAGACGGGGTCGTAGCCAGCGTATGAGACCTTGGCGGCGACGTAGTTCAGCCCCCAGGAGAAGGTCAACCCGACCATGATGGCCGCCGCGGCCATGTCGACCGCATCGCGGCGATCCAACGCGGGGGCGACAGCCAAGTCAGTCTTCCGCGCTCTGGTCGTCGAAGCCGATCAGGTTCCAGCTCTGGCGCATATGCGGCGGCATCGGCGCCGTGACGTCGATGACGCCGTGGTCCGGATGCGGGATGATGATGCGGCGCGCATGCAGGTGCAGGCGGTTTTGAATGCCGCCCGGGAAATCCCAGTTGGTATCGGCCTCGAAATATTTGGGATCGCCGATGATCGGGCAACCTATGTAGGCGGCGTGAACGCGAAGCTGGTGCGTGCGGCCGGTATAGGGCTCCATCTCCAGCCAGGTCATCGTCTGCGCCGCCTGCTCGATGACACGGTAGTAGGAGACGGCGTGGTCGGCGCCCTTCTCGCCATGCGCAGCCACGCGCACGCGGTCGCCATCTTCCGTCGGCTCCTTGATCAGCCAGGTCGAGATCTTGTCCTCGCGCTTGGGCGGCACGCCCTTGACCAGCGCCCAGTAGGTTTTCTTGGTCTCTCGCGCGCGGAACGCCTCCGACAGCTTCATCGCCGCAAGACGGGTACGGGCAACCACCAGCACGCCGGACGTGTCGCGATCGAGGCGATGGACGAGGCGCGGCTTCTCGCCCTTCTTGTTGCGCCAGGCCTCCAGCATGTCGTCGACATTGCGGGTGATGCCGGAGCCGCCCTGCACGGCGAGCCCCGCCGGCTTGTTGAAGACGAAAACTTTCGGATCCTCATGCAGGAGCATCTTGGCGAGCACGTCGGCATCGCCCTGGTTGCGGATCGAGTGGCCGGTGAGCGGCGCATCGCCCTTCTTATCGACATCGAGCGGCGGAACGCGGACGGACTGGCCGGGCTCCACACGCGTGTCGGCCTTCACCCGGCCGCCATCGACGCGGATTTGCCCCGACCGAAGCAACTTCTGCAGATGGCCGAAGCCGAGGCCCGGATAATGGACCTTGAACCAGCGGTCGAGCCGCATGCCCGCCTCACCGGCCTCAACCGTGATCTGTTCAACACCTGCCATGACTTTGCTTTTCCATTCGAAAGCGGCGCCATAGCACTAAGGCGGACAGGTTGCGAGCCAAAGGCCCAACAAAGCGCGATAATTACCCCAACGTCGTCTGATCAACTGCCCGAAGGCGTAAGCACCGCGCAAACCGTCGAGCGCGTCAGGAAGCGCTTCTCGCGGCCATTGTCGAGCGAGAACATCCCGCCCCTGCCCTTCACCACATCGATGATGAGGTCGGTGTGCTTCCACGCCTCATATTGAGAGGCGCTGATATAGACCGGCGTATCGCCGATTTCGCCCAATTTCACGTCATTGTCGCCGATCATGAACTCGCCACGCGGGTAGCACATCGGCGAGGAGCCGTCGCAGCAGCCGCCGGACTGATGGAACAGAACCGGGCCGTGATCGGCGATGATCTCGGCAAGCAGCGCCTCGGCCTCCGGCGTGGCCGACACCTTGCCCAATGAAGGCTTATCCATCAAATCCTCCTCGACTGACGGGAGGACGCGGGTGGGCCGCGCCCTCCTCTTCGCCCTGGGAGGATCAGAAGAAGCCGAGCTTCTTCGGGCTGTAGCTGACCAGCATGTTCTTGGTCTGCTGATAGTGGTCGAGCATCATCTTGTGCGTCTCGCGGCCAATGCCGGACTGCTTGTAGCCGCCGAAGGCGGCATGCGCCGGGTAGGCGTGAAAGCAGTTGGTCCAGACACGCCCGGCCTGGATGGCGCGGCCGAAGCGGTAGCAGCGGTTCGCGTCGCGGCTCCAGATGCCGGCGCCGAGGCCGTAGAGGGTGTCGTTGGCGATCGACAGCGCCTCGTCATCGTCCTTGAAGGTCGTCACGGACACGACGGGTCCAAAGATCTCCTCCTGGAAGATGCGCATCTTGTTGTTGCCCTTGAACACTGTCGGCTTGACGTAGTAGCCGCCGGCGAGATCGCCCGGCAGATGGTTCCGCTCGCCGCCGGTCAAGACTTCGGCGCCTTCCTGGCGGCCGATGTCGAAGTAGGACAGGATCTTTTCCAGCTGCTCGCTCGAGGCCTGCGCGCCGATCATGGTGGCGGGATCGAGCGGATCGCCCTGGACGATCGCCTCGACACGCTTCAGCGCGCGCTCGATGAACTTGTCGTAGATCTTCTCATGTACCAGCGCGCGGCTGGGGCACGTGCAGACCTCGCCCTGGTTGAGCGCGAACATGACGAAGCCCTCGATCGCCTTGTCGAAGAAATCGTCGTCTTCCGCCGTCACATCCTGGAAGAAGATGTTGGGCGACTTGCCGCCAAGCTCGAGCGTCACCGGAATGAGGTTTTGGCTGGCATATTGCGAGATCAGGCGGCCGGTGGTCGTCTCGCCGGTGAAAGCGATCTTGGCGATGCGGTTCGACGAGGCGAGCGGCTTGCCGGCCTCAAGGCCGAAGCCGTTGACGATGTTGAGCACGCCTTCGGGCAAGAGGTCACCGATGAGGTCGGCCCACAGCATGATCGTGGCGGGTGTCTGCTCGGCGGGCTTCAGCACCACGCAATTGCCGGCGGCGAGCGCCGGCGCCAGCTTCCAGACCGCCATCAGCAACGGGAAGTTCCACGGAATGATCTGGCCGACGACACCGAGCGGCTCATGGAAGTGGTAGGCGACGGTGTCGTGGTCGATTTCGGAGATCGAGCCTTCCTGGCTGCGCAGCACGCCGGCGAAATAGCGGAAATGGTCGATGGCCAGAGGCAGGTCGGCGGCGGTCGTCTCGCGGATCGGCTTGCCATTGTCCCAGGTCTCGGCGAGCGCCAGCAGGTCGAGATTGTCTTCCATGCGATCGGCGATGCGGTTGAGGATCAGCGCGCGGGCCGCGGGGCTGGTCTTGCCCCAGGCGTCTTTGGCCTTGTGGGCGGCATCAAGCGCGGCCTCGATGTCATTTGCGTCCGACCGGGCGATTTCGCAGGGCGGCCGGCCGGTGACCGGCGAGATGTTGTCGAAATATCTGCCGGAGAGCGGCGCCGCCCACTTGCCGCCGATGAAGTTGTCGTAGCGCTTGGCGAAAGGAACCTTGGCCGTGCGCGAGAATTCCACCTTGTTCATCACTGCCTCCCAATGAGCACGCCGCGGGATGCGGCGCTATGGGAGGAAGGGTTGCGGATCGGCGTTGGCTTGTCAGCCCGGGGCTGGATGATCGTGGCGCCCGACTGTCGCAGAACTGCGACAGTAGGGTCTGCAATGAAGGAGGGAGGCGAGAGTGGAAGCGCGCCAGCATGCGATGCAGGGTGGCGCGGGAGATGCCGAGGTTCTGCGCGGCGGCCGAGACGTTGCCGCCGGCGCGCGCCAGCGCCCGCTGAACCACACCACGTTCGGCATCGTCCAAATCCTCAGCGGTCTTTGCGCAGTCGCCGAGAATATCGGCGGCAAGCAGTCCTCTCGCCAGCGCTTCCCGCGTTATGCCGAGACCAAGACGGGCAGAGCGCGTCGCGCCGATCACGAGATCATCCGAATCGACCGCTATCAGCGCACCGGCGCTGCGCTCGGTGACGGGTGCGAGCAAGATGCGGGCATCCGAAAACACCATGCGGAAATTTTCCGCTTCGATCCGGCGCGCGGCGTCGCCGACGGCGACCGCGATGAGTTGGACAAAGCCCTCGGTCAGGTCCGACCGGCAGGACGAGACATCGAGCGCCGCCGCCAGATTGCCTTCATGATCATAGACCGGCGCCGTGGTGCAGCTCAGCAGCGTGTTGCGGGAGAAGAAATGCTGATCGCGGTGGATGGTCAGAGCGCGCTGGTCGGCGATGCAGGTGCCGATGCCGTTGGTGCCTTCGCTGTCCTCGCTCCAGACGGTGCCGGTCCACAGGCCCCATTCATCGAATGTCCCGTCGTCCGCGACGGCGCCCCGTCGCTCGACCGGGATGCCGTCTCGATCCGCCAGCATGACGCAGCAGCCGACGCCGCCCACGGCGAGATAGAGCCGATTGAGGCTGGGTTCGGCCGCGCGGATCAACCGCTCCATGCGCTGCCTCGTGAGCCTGAGCTCGCCTTCGGTCAGCCGCCGCGGCGCCGTGCGTGCTGCGGGGTCCAGGCCGTGCAATTGGAGCGACCGCCGCCACGAGGCGACGACCGCCGAGTGGGCTGCGTCGCTCTTGGCGACCGAGGCCTGGACTTGGTCCGCGTGCACGGCTGGTTGCCGTCCGATCAACCTATCCTCCCGGTGAGCGGAACCTCCTGCCGCTCCGTCATCATGCTCGGTAGACTATTCCGCTACCAGTTGCGGGTCAGCTTTCGATAGAACGCCGGCCGGAACGCGTATTTGATCTTGCGCAATTCCCGACGAAAAATCGCTACGCGTGTCCTGGAGCCGCGCTGGAGTCCTAAAGGTCGCGGTTCGTCCGCGCCATTGGACGTTGGTTTAAGGCCAATTGAGGCGAGGTTCGGCCGTGGTCAGTTGGCGGCCGCCTTCGGCTTCGACGAGCCGATCATCTTCCAGTTCTTGTAGAAGACAGAATTGATACGCTCCACGCTGACGGAGACGATGGCGAGAAGGCCAGCGATCAGCCTGGGAAACGGAGACGGCCGGATGATATCGATGAAGACGCAGTAGCGGCGGCCGTCATATTCGTTGACCGAGCGGTGGAACAGGGTGTCGTCGAAGATGAACAGCGGATTGTCGTACCAGTAGTTCTTCTTGCTGCCGCACTGGACGAATATCTCGGCCTTGACCGGTATCAGATTGTAGAGGATGCGCAGGCTGAGCCGGAGCGGACCGAAATGCCAGGACGTCGATTCGCGCTTGCTGAAAACGGATACCGCGATCGTCTTGATGTATTTGTAGTCCTTGTTGAATTCAGGAACATTGTCGATCTTGTGCTTGCCGTACCACTGGTAGACATACATGCCGCGCCGGCCGGCGCCGAAATTGGCGTCGATGTCGGCGATGATCTCGTCCTTGCGCGCCTTGAAGACGCCCAGCACCTCGTTGATCTCGCGCTGATAGTCCTCGGGGAACTGCTCGGGCTTCCAGACGCCGGGGTTGCGGTAGCAGAGAAGGTCGACGATCAGGTTGAACGGCGCCAACAGCCAGGTGAACAGGCCGTTGCCGAGGAAATAGCGCTCGAACAGGTTCCGGTTCTTCTGGTCGTTGCGCATGACATCGATCAGACCGCAGACGACCCAGATCGCGGTCAGGATCGGTATGAAATAGAAGGCGAGCGCGAGAACCACGACGGCGATGGCGGCCTTACGGAGCGTCTTGACAGTTTGCTTTGTCATTGTCATTCGCGCGGGAGCGCGATCCTGTTCCATGGGACAAAATCACGGCGACCCCCGCCAGCCGTGCGTCTTGATAGGATTTTTTGTTCCCCGGCACAATGCCGCAGCAGGTGTGATCCACCACGACGCGGCTTCGCGTCGAAGCGGGCCGACCGCCGGGCCGTGCAACTCAGCTGTTCCGTTCGCTGCGCAGCTTTGCCCAGTATTCCAGCCGCTTACGGATATCGCGCTCGAAACCGCGTTCCGGCGGATCGTAGAAAGTGCGCCGGCCCATCTTCTCCGGAAAATAGTCCTGGCCTGAAAACGCCTCCGGCTCGTCATGGTCGTAGCGATAGCCGGCGCCGTAATCCTCCTGCTTCATCAGCTTGGTCGGCGCGTTGAGGATGTGCTTGGGCGGCAGCAGCGAGCCGAACTCCTTGGCTGCCGCGGTCGCGGCCTTGAAGGCAGTGTAGACCGCGTTCGATTTCGGCGCCGTGGCGAGATAAACGGCGGCCTGGGCGAAGGCGAGCTCGCCCTCGGGCGAGCCAAGATAGTCATAGGCGTCCTTGGCCGCATTGGCGACGACAAGCGCCTGAGGATCGGCGAGCCCGATATCCTCTATCGCCATGCGCACCAGCCGGCGGCCAAGATAGAGCGGATCCTCGCCGGCATCGAACATGCGGGCAAGATAGTAGAGCGCCGCATCCGGATCGGAGCCGCGCACCGATTTATGCAACGCCGAGATCAGATTGTAATGGCCGTCCTGGCCCTTGTCGTAGATCGGCGCTCGGCGCTGGATGACGCGTTGCAGGCCTTCCGGGCCGAACACCTCGCCTTTCTTGGCGGCGCGCCAGACTTCCTCGGCCAGCGTCAGCGAGGCGCGGCCGTCGCCATCCGCCATGCGGATCAGCATCGCGCGCGCCTCTTCGTCGAGTGGCAGCGCCCTGCCCTCGGTCTCTTCCGCCCGGGCCAGAAGCTTGGCGATGCTGTCCTCGCCCAGCGAGCGGAACACCAGCACACGCGCGCGCGACAGAAGCGCTGCATTGAGCTCAAAGGACGGGTTCTCCGTCGTGGCGCCGACCAGCACCACCGTGCCGTCTTCCATCACCGGCAAAAAACCGTCCTGCTGGGCGCGGTTGAAGCGATGGATCTCGTCGACGAAGAGCAGCGTCTGGCGGCCGTTGGCGCGCCTCAGCTTCGCCGCCTCGAACACTTTCTTGAGGTCGGCTACGCCGGAAAACACGGCCGAGATCTGCTCGAAGGCAAGATTGGTCTCGCCGGCAAGCAGCCGCGCCACCGTCGTCTTGCCGGTGCCGGGCGGACCCCAGAAGATCATCGAGCCGAGCGAACCCGAATCGATCAGCCTGGTTAGCGCGCCGTCAGGTCCGGTCAGATGCTCTTGCCCCACGACCTCGCCGAGGTTTTTTGGGCGCAGCCGGTCGGCCAGCGGCCGCCCGGGCGGCGCCTTCTGCGGCTCATCGGAACTGAACAGATCGGCCATGCAAGTCTTTTGGTTTGAAATGCGATTCCGCTCGTTTGAGAGCATGATTTTGCCCGAACACCGGTTCCGCTTTTCGCTACGCGGACCTTCGGTTCGGGATCATGCTCTAAATGGGCAGATCGCCTCAATAACGCAACACCTGGCGCAGTATCTGCCCGCCGCGCTCGACCGTAAAGCGCCACCAGCGCGTGTCCTGCTGGGCAACCTGCGCCAGTGTTGTCGCGGTCTCGATAGTGGTTCCGTTCACCTCACGCACGATGTCGCCGGGCTGGAAGCCGAAATCGGCAGCCGGCGAATCGCGGCTGATATCGATGACGGTGACGCCCTTGAGGTCGGTGCGAAGGCCAAGCCGCTGGGCAAGCCTGGGCGACAGTTCCGCGACCTTGGCGCCGGAAAAGGGACTGCGACCACGCAAGGTGACCTCGCTGGGCTTGGCGCCTTCCGGCGCGCGCTCCAGCGCGATTTCCAGCGTCGCCTGCTGCCCCTTGCTCAGCACGGCGAACGTCGCCTTGGTGCCGATCGACAGCGTCGCCATGCGGTAGTCGAGCGCCTCGATGCTTTCGACCGGCGTGTTGTTGAGCGACAGGATGACGTCGCCAGGCTTCAGACCGACCTTGCCGGCAGGCCCGGCTGCGTCCACGGACGACACCAAGGCACCGGTCGGCTTGTCCATGCCGAGCGATTCCGCGATCTGCGGGGTTACCATTTCGAATTCTGCGCCGATATAAGGACGCTCGAAGAAGTCGAGCCCGGCCTTGGCGGCGTCGGCGAAGGCGCGCACCATATTCGAAGGAATGGCGAAGCCGATGCCGATCGAACCGCCGCTGCGGCTGTAGATCGCCGTGTTGATGCCGACCAGCTGACCGCCCATGTTGATCAGCGCGCCGCCGGAGTTGCCGGGATTGATGGCGGCATCGGTCTGGATGAAATAGCCCGAATCCGAAACCCCGATATGGCTGCGGGCGAGCGCCGAGACAATGCCGCTGGTGGTGGTCTGGCCGACACCGAACGGATTGCCGATGGCAAGCACTAGGTCGCCGACCTCAAGCGCGTCGGAATCGCCGATGGCGATCACCGGAAACGGCTTGTCGGCCGATATCTTGAGCACGGCGAGATCGAGCGTCTCGTCCTTGAGCATGACCTTGGAGGTGAACTCGCGCCCGTCGGCGGTCGCGACCTTCACCTCGTCGGCGTCCTTGATGACGTGGAAGTTGGTGACGATCACGCCGCTCGGATCGACCAGCACGCCGGAGCCCAGCGAGGACTGCGCGCGCGGCTGGGCACGGCCGAAGAACTCCTCGAAGAAGGGATCGCCTTCGAAGGGCGAGGTCACCTTGGCGGTCTGCGAGGCATAGACATTGACGACGGCCGGCGCCGTCTGCTTGACCAGGGGCGCGAAGGAGAGCTGCACCTCCTCGCGGCCGAACGGCACGCGCTTGTCGGGACCGGACGTGCCGTTCTCGCCCTCGACGCCATGCAAGAGATCGGTCAGCACGTCGGAGAGGCCAGGATCGGCCGGCTTGGCGGCATCCTCGGCAAAAGCCTGTCTTGCGGCCGGTGCCGCGGCGAAGACCGCCAGCGCGGCAACAAGAAACAGTCGTTTGAGGTGCATTCTCGAATCCCTCCAGATAGGGTCCATTGTCCCGACGATTGTGCAGAATGAAAGGCTAATGCACACAAATGCGACACTTGTCGCGCAAAAGCGTGAAGCTGGAAGTGAAATTCCGCGCCCGGCTCAAACCTCTTCCAAACGCAAAAAGGGGCCCGCAGGCCCCTTGAAGTCATTGATGAAAAAGCTTGGCCTCAGGCGGCCGCGGCTTCCTCGTTGACGCCCTCTGCCTCGATGCGGGCGCGGTCGGCGGCGCCCTTGGCCGAGGTGTCGCGATCGACGAATTCGATGACCGCCATCGCGGCATTGTCGCCCTTGCGGAAGCCCGCCTTCATGATGCGCAGATAGCCGCCATTGCGGGTGGCGTAGCGCGGAGCGATGGTCTCGAACAGGCGCTTGACGACGCCTTCATTGCCGATCTGCGCGATCACCTGGCGGCGGGCGTGCAGGTCGCCGCGCTTGCCGAGCGTCACCAGCTTCTCGACGATCGGACGCAGGTCCTTCGCCTTCGGCAAGGTGGTGACGATCTGCTCGTGCTCGATCAGCGAGACGGCGAGATTGGCGAACATCGACTTGCGGTGGCTGATGCTGCGGGCGAAACGACGGCCTTTGAAACCGTGGCGCATGGCTCTTTTCCTTCTTCAGTTGTTCAAGAGGCCACGGCCTCTGATGGTTTTCCGCATGACCGTCGGATCGAGCGGCTCTCGCCGCCGATCCTTGGAATTCATGCTCAATATTGGTCTTCGTAACGCTTGGCGAGGTCTTCGATGTTTTCCGGCGGCCAGTCCGGCACTTCCATGCCGAGATGGAGGCCCATGGCCGCCAGCACTTCCTTGATCTCGTTCAGCGACTTGCGGCCGAAGTTCGGGGTGCGCAGCATCTCGGCTTCGGTCTTCTGGATCAGGTCGCCGATATAGACGATGTTGTCGTTCTTCAGGCAGTTGGCCGAACGCACCGAAAGCTCGAGCTCGTCGACCTTCTTGAGCAGCGCCGGGTTGAAGGCGAGCTCGGTGACGGCCTCGGTGGCGACTTCCTTCTGCGGCTCGTCGAAGTTGACGAACAGGCCAAGCTGGTCCTGCAGGATGCGGGCGGCGAAAGCGACCGCGTCCTCGCCCGAGATCGAGCCGTTGGTCTCGATCGTCATGGTCAGCTTGTCATAGTCGAGAACCTGGCCCTCGCGGGTGTTCTCGACCTTGTAGGAGACCTTCTTGACCGGCGAATAGAGGCTGTCGACCGGGATCAGCCCGATCGGCGCGTCCTCGGCGCGGTTGCGCTCGGCCGGCACATAGCCCTTGCCGGTGTCGACGGTGAACTCCATGCGGATCTCGGCGCCCTCGTCCAGCGTGCAGATCACGTGGTCGGGGTTGAGGATCTCGACGTCGCCGACCGTCTGGATGTCGCCGGCGAGCACGGCGCCCGGGCCCTGCTTGCGCACGACCATGCGCTTGGGGCCATCGCCTTCCATGCGGATGGCTATTTCCTTGATGTTGAGCACGATGTCGGTCACGTCCTCGCGCACGCCGGCGATGGACGAGAATTCATGCAGCACGCCGTCGATCTGCACGGCGGTCACAGCCGCGCCGCGCAGCGAAGACAGAAGCACGCGCCGCAGCGCGTTGCCCAGCGTCAGGCCAAAGCCGCGTTCGAGCGGCTCGGCCACCAGCGTGGTCAGCGTCTTCTTCTTCGACGAGAACTCGATCTTGTTCGGCTTGATCAGTTCCTGCCAGTTTTTCTGGATCATAAAAGTCTTCCTTCCTTTGCCCCGCCACCATCCAATCGTGGCGGGCGACACGGAAAACCGCGGAGGAACGCCTTGGCGTTCGCGCGGCGTTTAAAAAAATCAGACGCGGCGCTTCTTGCGCGGACGGCAGCCATTGTGCGGGATCGGCGTCACGTCACGGATCGAGGTGATGGTGAAGCCCGCCGCCTGCAGCGCGCGGAGCGCCGATTCACGACCGGAGCCGGGTCCGCAGACCTCGACCTCGAGCATGCGCATGCCGTGTTCCTGGGCCTTCTTGGCGACGTCCTCGGCAGCCATCTGGGCTGCGAACGGGGTCGACTTGCGCGACCCCTTGAACCCTTGCGCACCGGCCGACGACCAGGCAATCGAATTGCCCTGCGCGTCGGTGATGGTGATCATGGTGTTGTTGAAGGTCGAATTGACGTGGGCAACGCCCGACGAAATGTTCTTGCGTTCGCGACGGCGAACACGAGCGGCTTCCTTGGCCATGGTATTCCTTTCAGTTGATCTCTACACCGCCGTAATGCCAGCGGCTCCACCTTGGAAAGCGAGTAGTGAGTAGGGAATAGCGAATAGGGTCCCCTACTCGCTAACCGCTGCTCGCTATTCGCTCAATTACTTCTTCTTGCCGGCGATCGCCTTGGCCGGGCCCTTGCGGGTGCGGGCGTTGGTATGCGTGCGCTGGCCGCGGACCGGCAGCGAGCGACGGTGACGCAGGCCGCGGTAGCAGCCAAGATCCATGAGCCGCTTGATGTTCATCGAGACTTCGCGGCGCAGGTCGCCTTCGACCTGGTAGTCGCGGTCGATCGTCTCGCGGATCTGCAGCACTTCCGCGTCGGTCAGCTGGTTGACGCGGCGGTCCGCTGGGATGCCGACCTTGTCGACGATCTCCTGGGCAAACTTCTTGCCGATGCCGTGAATGTACTGAAGCGCGATGACGACGCGCTTGTTGGTCGGAATGTTGACGCCGGCTATACGAGCCATTTTCTTCTCTTTCTCCATTTGGGCCGGACGAGCCGGCGCTGTCGAAGTTGCCCCGCGTCCGGTGGAGGCCGGCCCTTGCGGGAGTTTCCTGGTTCAAAGCGGATGCCTTGCCCGCAAGGGCAAGCAAAGTCCATGCCTGATAGGAAGACGGGCCGCCATACCCCAACGGCCCACTCCAGTCAAGCGCAATCGTTAATCGTCGCCAAGCGCTATCTTTAGTTGTCGGCCCGGTCTACTTCACCGCGGCCGCGAGCACCTTGCCGATCTCGGCGGTCACGGCATCGATACTGGCCATGCCGTCGACAGTCTTGAGCTTGCCCTTGGCGTAGTAGTAGCCGGTCAGCGGCGCCGTCTTCTTGTAGTATTCGCGCAGGCGTTCCTCGAACACCTCCGGATTGTCGTCCTTGCGCACAGGCTGGCCGGTGGCCTTGGCGTCCTCGGCGCGTTTGACGATTCGGCCAACCAGCGCCTTGTCGTCGACGACGAGCTCGATCACGGTGTCGAGCGCTATGCCGCGTTCGCCAAGCATGGCCTCGACCGCGTCGGCCTGGACCAGCGTGCGCGGATAGCCGTCGAGGATGAATCCCTTGGCGCAATCCGGCTGATCGATACGCTCGGCGACGATGGCGTTGACGATCGCATCCGAGACCAGCTCACCGGCATCCATCACCGCCTTGGCACGCTTGCCGACCTCGGTTCCGGCCTGGACGGCGGCACGCAGCATGTCACCCGTCGAGAGCTGGGGGATGCCGTGTTTTTCAACCAGTCTTTGTGCTTGTGTCCCCTTGCCCGCTCCTGGCGGCCCAAGCAAAATCAGCCTCATCTGCTCCTCTTCCCCCCGCGCAACTTCGACTTCTTGATCAGGCCCTCATACTGGTGCGCGATCAGGTGACCCTGAATCTGCGCCACCGTATCGAGCGTGACACTGACCACGATCAGAAGCGATGTGCCACCGAGGTAGAAAGGTACGCCAGTCGCCGAAATCAGGAACTCCGGCAGCAGACAGACCAGCACCAGGTAAATGGCGCCGATGACGGTAATGCGCGTCAGAACATAGTCGATATAGTCGGCGGTGCGCTCGCCCGGACGATAGCCCGGGATGAAGCCGGAGTGCTTCTTGAGCTGGTCGGCCGTGTCCTTCGGGTTGAAGACGATCGCCGTGTAGAAGAAGGCGAAGAAGACGATCATGCCCGCATAGAAGATCATGTAGAGCGGCTGGCCGTGACCGAGCGAGGCGAGGATCGTGCTTGCCCAGGCCGGCAGGTTGGTCGCCTGCGAGAAGCCCGCCACGGTCGCCGGCAGAAGCAGCAGCGAGGACGCGAAGATCGGCGGGATGACGCCGGAGGTGTTGAGCTTCAGCGGCAAATGCGAGGTATCGCCCTGGAACATGCGATTGCCGACCTGGCGCTTCGGATACTGGATGAGCAGGCGCCGCTGCGCGCGTTCGAAGAAGACGATGAGCGCAATGACGATGATGGCCAGCACGATGATCGCGAGGATGAGGCCCGTCGACAGCGCGCCGGTACGGCCGAGTTCCAGCGTGCCGGAGATCGCGCGCGGCAGGCCCGCGACGATGCCGGAGAAGATGATCAGCGAAATGCCGTTGCCGATGCCGCGCGCGGTGATCTGCTCGCCGAGCCACATCAGGAACATGGTGCCGCCGACGAGTGTGACGACTGTCGAGATGCGGAAGAACATGCCGGGATCGTTGACGATGCCGTTGCCGCCCTCGAGGCCGATCGAAATGCCGTAGGCCTGGATCAGCGCCAGGAGCACGGTGCCGTAGCGCGTGTACTGGTTGATGATCTTGCGGCCCTGCTCGCCTTCCTTCTTCAGCGTTTCCAGCGACGGGATGACCGAGGTCATCAGCTGCATGATGATGGAGGCGGAGATGTAGGGCATGATGCCCAGCGCGAAGATCGCCATGCGCTGCACGGCGCCGCCGGCGAACATGTTGAACATGCCGAGCACGCCCTTGCTCTGCGAGGAGAAGGCCTGGGCGAAAGCATCGGGGTTGATGCCGGGAAGCGGGATATAGGTGCCGAGGCGGTAGACGAGCAGCGCGCCGATGGTGAACCAGATGCGCTTCTTGAGATCCTCGGCCTTGGCGAAGGCCGCGAAATTCAGATTGGAGGCTAGTTGTTCTGCAGCCGAGGCCATGCCTGATTCTCCGCTAGAGCATGATGCCGAAAAATGTGGAGCGGTTTTCGGACGACATCATGCTCTACTTCTTTGATTTCCACGTCGCGCTCGATGCCGCAGCTCAGGCGGCGCGTGTCACCGAAGCTCACGAGATAAGCTCGGGACCGTAAACATGCAAGCGGCCGCGTTGACGCGGCCGCCCAATCCACCCGGTCAAGACGCGGTTCAACGGAAAATGCGAAATCATCCCGGTCGGCCGCGCTTCAAATCGCCGTTACTCGGCGGCGGCCGCTTCCGGCAGCTTCACCGAACCGCCGGCCTTCTCGATCTTCTCGATCGCGGCCTTGGAGGCGCCGGCGACGTCGAAGGACAGCTTGGCCTTGAGTTCGCCGTCGGAGAGCACGCGCACGCCGTCCTTGGCGCGGCGGATGACGCCGGCGGCAACCAGGGCCTCGGCCGTCACGGTCGCCTTGGCGTCGAGCTTCTTGGCGTCGACAGCAGCCTGGATGCGGGCCAGCGACACGACCGTGAAGCTCTTGGCGAAGATGTTGTTGAAGCCACGCTTCGGCAGGCGTCGGTAGAGCGGCATCTGACCACCCTCGAAGCCGTTGATGGCAACGCCCGAGCGGGCCTTCTGGCCCTTGACGCCGCGACCGGCGGTCTTGCCCGAGCCGGAACCGATGCCGCGGCCGAGACGCTTCTTGGAGTGCGTCGCGCCGTCCTTGTCACGCAGATCGTTGAGTTTCATGTTTCTTCTCCTGCCCTTCCGTTCAGGCCTCGTCCACGACGCGGACGAGGTGCTGGACGGCGGCGATCATGCCGCGCACCGAAGGGGTATCTTCCAGCGTGCGCCGCTTGTGCATCTTGTTCAGGCCGAGGCCGACCAGCGTCGCGCGCTGCTCCTTCGGCCGGCGGATCGGGGAGCCGATCTGCTCGACGGTGATGGTCTTGGTAGCTTTCTTGGCCATGGTCGAAATCCCTGGTCAGCGTCGACTATTCTTCAGCCGCAACGGCGGTGCCGCGGCGGGCCTGAAGGGTCGAGTACTTGATGCCGCGCGCGGCAGCCACATCCTTCGGATGCATCTGGCTCTTCAGCGCGTCGAAGGTGGCGCGAACCATGTTGTAGGGGTTCGACGAACCCATCGACTTGGCGACCACGTCATGCATGCCGAGCGTCTCGAAGACGGCGCGCATCGGACCGCCGGCGATGATGCCGGTACCTTGCTTGGCGGCGCGCAGCAGAACGCGTCCGGCGCCCCAGCGGCCCTCGACGTCGTGATGCAGCGTGCGGCCCGAACGCAGCGGCACGAAGATCATGTCGCGCTTGGCCGACTCGGTCGCCTTGCGGATCGCTTCCGGCACTTCGCGCGCCTTGCCGTGGCCGAAGCCGACGCGACCCTTCTGGTCGCCGACGACGACGAGAGCGGCAAAACCGAAACGACGGCCGCCCTTCACCACCTTGGCGACGCGGTTGATGTGGACGAGCTTGTCCACCATGCCGTCGTCACGCTCTTCGCGCTCGCGGCCGCGGCCGCCTTCTCTACGTTCCTGTGCCATATCCTGTTCCTTGTTCTTTTCCGGAAGCACGGGTTGCTGTTTGCCGACGCCGCTTTAGGGTCGCCGGCGGCGAAAAATCAGAAGCTGAGACCGCCTTCGCGGGCAGCCTCGGCCAACGCCTTGACGCGGCCGTGATAGATGTACGGGCCGCGGTCGAAGACGACTTCCTTGACGCCGGCCTTGGCGGCACGCTCGGCGATCAGCTTGCCGACAGCGGCCGCGGCTGCGGTGTCGGCGCCGGTCTTGAGCGAACCCTTGAGGTCCTTCTCCAGCGTCGAGGCGGCGGCCAGCGTGTGGCCGTTGGCGTCGTCGATCACCTGGACGTAGATGTTCTTCGAGGTGCGGTGCACCGAAAGCCTCGGACGCTCGCCGGCGACCTTCTTCAACTGGCGGCGCACGCGCTGCGCGCGGCGCTGGATGGTTTCTTTGGGGCTTGCCATAATGTCAGTTCCTTGCCTTCAGAAAACGGGGGCAACCCTGTGCGGTAGGCCAAGCCTCCCGCGGCCGCTCCCCGCGGCGTTACACTTCTGCGGCTTGGCCCTTTTTCGAAAAGTCTGCAACTTCTCGGGGCCAGGCCTATTACTTCTTCTTGCCTTCCTTGCGCACGATGCGCTCGTCGGCATAGCGCACGCCCTTGCCCTTATAGGGCTCGGGACCGCGATATTCGCGGATCTCGGCGGCGACTTGGCCGACCTGCTGCTTATCAATACCCGAGACCGTGATTTCGGTCGGCTTCGGCACCGTGATGGTGATGCCCTGCGGCGTCTGATAGACCACGTCGTGGCTGAAGCCGAGCGCCAGCTGCAGGTTTTTGCCCTGCAACGCCGCGCGATAGCCGACGCCGGTGATCTCGAGCTTCTTCTCGAAGCCGTCCTTCACGCCCTGCAGGATGTTGACGATCTGCGTGCGCGACATGCCCCACTTGGAGCGGGCGGTCTTGGTCTGGTCGCGCGGCTCGACGGAGATCTCGTTGTTCTCCATCTTCACCAGCACTTCGTCGTTCACCACGAACTTCAGCTCGCCCTTGGGGCCCTTCGCCGTCACGGTCTGGCCGTTGACGGACGCGGTCACGCCTTGCGGCAGCGAAACGGGTTTCTTTCCGATACGAGACATTTTGTTGTCCTCGTCACTTCTTTCGTTTCAGGTTCCAGTTCCCGGGCGCGATCCCGAGAACCGAAGCCCATTCATCAATCTCTTGGCCGATCAGAAGATCTGGCAGAGGATTTCGCCGCCGACATTCTGCTCGCGCGCTTCATGGTCGGCCATGACGCCCTTCGGCGTCGAAAGGATGGCGATGCCGAGGCCGTTGGCGACGTGCGGGATCGACTTGGCCGAGACATAGACGCGACGGCCAGGCTTCGAGACGCGCTCGATCTCGCGCACAACCGGGGCGCCGTCGAAATATTTCAGCTCGATCTCGATTTCCGACTTGCCGTTTTCGAAGTCGGTCTGGCTGTAGTCGCGGATATAGCCTTCCGACTTCAGCACTTCGAGGACGCGGGCACGCAGACGCGAGGCCGGGGTCGAAACGCTCGACTTCTTGCGGCCATAGGCGTTGCGGATGCGGGTCAGCATATCGCCGAGAGGATCGCTCAATGACATCTCAGTGTCTCCTTACCAGCTCGACTTGACCAGGCCCGGGATCTGGCCGGTATTGCCCAGATCGCGAAGCGCGATACGCGAAAGCTTCAGCTTGCGATAGTAGGCGCGCGGACGGCCCGTCACCTCGCAGCGATTGCGGATGCGGATCTTGGCCGAGTTGCGCGGCAGCGCCGAAAGCTTCAACTGGGCGCGGAAACGCTCTTCCATCGGCTTGGACTGATCCATGATGATGGCCTTGAGCGCCGTGCGCTTGGCGGCGTACTGGTCGGCGAGCTTGCGGCGCCGGTTGTTCTTCTCGACTGAGCTGGTCTTTGCCATTTCAGATGTTTCCTTTTTCGCTGCCGTTACTGGCGGAAGGGGAAGTTGAAGGCCTTGAGCAGCGCTCTTGCCTCGTCGTCCGTCTTCGCCGTCGTACAAACGATGACGTCCATGCCCCAGACCTGATCAACCTTGTCGTAGTTGATCTCCGGGAACACGATGTGTTCCTTGATGCCCATGGCGTAGTTGCCACGGCCGTCAAAGCTCTTCGGGTTCAGTCCGCGGAAGTCGCGAACGCGCGGCAGCGCGATGTTCACCAGGCGGTCGAGGAACTCGTACATGCGTTCCTTGCGCAGCGTGACCTTGGCGCCGATCGGCATGTTCTCGCGCACCTTGAAGCCGGCAATCGAGTTGCGGGCGCGGGTGACGACGGCCTTCTGGCCCGCGATCAGCGCGAGATCCTCGGCCGCGACCGAGGGCTTCTTGGAATCTGCGGTTGCTTCGCCGACACCCATGTTCAGCACGATCTTGTCGATGCGCGGAACCTGCATGTCATTGTCGTAGCCGAACTGCTCCTGCATCGCCTTGCGGATGGTCTCGTTGTAGACCTTCTTGAGGCGCGGCTCGTTCTTGGCAGTTGCCTGCTTGGTTTCAGCCTTAGCCATTGATGACTTCTCCCGAACGCTTGGCGACGCGCACCTTCTTGCCATCCTTCTGAATGGTGAAGCCGACGCGGGTCGGCTTGCCGTCCTTGGGGTCGGCCAGCGCGATATTCGACAGGTGGATCGGCGCTTCCTTGGTGATGATCCCGGCCTCTTGCGACTGGGTCTGCTTCTGGTGACGGCGAATGAGGTTCACGCCGCGGACGACCGCGGTGTCTTCCTTCGGCTGCACCGACAGGACTTCGCCCGAACGGCCCTTGTCCTTGCCGGCAAGCACGACGACCTTGTCGCCTTTTTTGATCTTTTGCATTGGTCCGGCTCCTTACAGCACTTCAGGCGCGAGCGAGATGATCTTCATGTGGTTCTTGGCGCGCAGCTCGCGCGGAACCGGTCCGAAGATACGGGTGCCGATCGGCTCTTTCTTATTGTCGACGAGAACGGCCGCGTTCTTGTCGAAACGGATCACGCTGCCGTCCGGGCGGCGGATGTCCTTGGCCGTGCGAACCACGACCGCCTTCATCACATCGCCCTTCTTAACGCGGCCGCGCGGAATGGCTTCCTTGATCGACACCACGATGATGTCGCCGACGGAGGCGTATTTCCGCTTCGAGCCGCCCAGCACCTTGATGCACATGACACGACGGGCGCCGGAATTATCCGCGACGTCGAGGTTTGTTTGCATCTGAATCATGACTGGCCGCCTTCTTCTTTTCTAACGGGACGGGTTCTTCACCCCTCCCCGGTCTGTCCAAAATTCGGTTCGTTCGCCCGGATCAAGCCTGATCCGAAGAGACGACAACCCAGCGCTTGTCCTTGGAAATCGGCTTCGATTCCTGGATGAACACCTGGTCGCCGACCTTGTGGGCGTTGTTCTCGTCGTGCGCCTTGTACTTCTTGGTCATGCGCACGGTCTTCTTCATCACGGGATGCGTGAAGCGACGCTCGACCTTGACCACGACCGTCTTCTCGTTCTTGTCGCTGACGACGGTGCCCTGCAGGATGCGCTTTGGCATGGTCTTAACCCTTCTTGGCCGCGGCTTTTTCCGCGGCGATGGTCTTGATGCGCGCGATGTCCTTGCGGACCTGCTTCACGCGCGCGGTCTTTTCGAGCTGGCCGGTGGCCTTCTGGAAGCGCAGGTTGAACTGCTCCTTCTTGAGAGCGGCCAGGTCGTCGGTCAGCTGATCCTGGGTCTTGGTCCGGATGTCTTCGGCTTTCATGATCGCCTGTCCTTATTCTGCGATGCGCTGCACGAAGCGCGTCTTGACCGAGAGCTTGGCGGCGCCGAGACGCAGCGCTTCACGAGCGGTCTCCTCGCTGACGCCGTCGATCTCGAACATGATACGGCCGGGCTTCACGCGCGCCGCCCAGTAGTCGACGGCGCCCTTGCCCTTACCCATGCGGACTTCGGTCGGCTTCGAGGTGACCGGCAGGTCCGGGAACACCCGGATCCAGACGCGGCCGGCGCGCTTCATCTCGCGGGTGATCGCGCGGCGGGCCGCCTCGATCTCGCGCGCGGTGACGCGGTTCGGCTCAAGCGCCTTCAGCCCGAAACCGCCGAAATCCAGGTTGGTGCCGCCCTTGGCGGCACCGTGGATACGGCCCTTGAACTGCTTGCGGAACTTTGTGCGCTTTGGCTGCAGCATCGTTCTAACTCCAAATTCTCAAATGTCTCAGGCGTTCTCGCGACGGCGGCCGCGTTCGCGCTCACCGCCAGCACCGCCGCCGCCATGCGCGGCATCGCCTTCGGTTGCACGGCGCTCGGAAGCCATCGGGTCATGCTCGAGGATCTCGCCTTTGAACACCCACACCTTGACGCCGCAGATGCCGTAGGCCGTGTTCGCCTCGGCCGTGCCGTAGTCGACGTCGGCGCGCAGCGTATGCAGCGGCACGCGGCCTTCGCGGTACCACTCCATGCGCGCGATCTCGGCGCCGCCGAGACGGCCGGAGCAGTTGATGCGGATGCCTTCGGCGCCGAGACGCATGGCCGACTGAACGGCACGCTTCATGGCGCGGCGGAACGCGATGCGGCGCTCGAGCTGCTGGGCGATCGACTGGGCGACCAGCGTGGCGTCGATTTCCGGCTTGCGCACTTCAACGATGTTGAGGTGCGTTTCGGACTTCGTCATCTCGGTTAGCTTCTTGCGAAGCTTCTCGATGTCGGCGCCCTTCTTGCCGATGATGAGGCCCGGACGCGCGGCGTGGATGGTGACGCGGCACTTCTTGTGCGGGCGCTCGATCACGACTTTCGAAATCGCGGCCTGCTTGAGTTCCTTCTCGAGATACTTGCGGATCTTGAGGTCTTCGTGCAGCAGCTGGCCGTATTCGCCGGTGTTCGCGAACCAGCGCGAATCCCAGGTACGGTTGATGCCGAGACGCAGCCCGATCGGATTGACTTTCTGGCCCATTATGCGGCCTCCCCTTTTTCCTCGACTTCACGAACGACGATCGTGAGGTGCGAGAACGGCTTTTCGATACGGCTGGCGCGGCCGCGGCCACGAGCGTGGAAACGCTTCATGACGATCGACTTGCCGACATAGGCTTCCGCCACGATCAGAGCGTCGACGTCGAGGTCGTGATTGTTTTCCGCATTGGCGATCGCCGATTCCAGCGTCTTCTTGACCGTGCCGGAAATCCGCTTGGCCGAGAATTCGAGATCGGAAAGCGCTGTCGCGACCTTCTTGCCGCGGATCAGCGCGGCAACCAGGTTGAGCTTCTGCGGGCTGATGCGGATCGTGCGCAGAACGGCACGCGCCTCGTTATCAGCAAGCCTGCGCGGAGCTTTGGCCTTGCCCATGATTATTTCCTCTTCGCCTTCTTATCCGCGCCGTGACCGTAATAGGTCCGGGTCGGAGCGAATTCACCGAACTTGTGGCCGACCATGTCCTCGTTCACCGAGACGGGAACGTGCTTCTGGCCGTTGTAGACACCGAAGGTGAAGCCGACGAACTGCGGCAGGATGGTGGAGCGACGGCTCCACATCTTGATCACCTCATTGCGACCACCTTCACGAACCTTGTCCACCTTCTTGAGAAGGTAGCCATCGATAAAGGGGCCTTTCCAAATCGAACGAGTCACTTGGCGTTACCTCTTCTTAGCTCTTGCGCTGATGACGCGAGCGCAGGATGAACTTGTCGGTCGCCTTGTTGGACCGCGTCTTCTTGCCCTTGGTCGGCTTGCCCCAGGGCGAAACCGGATGACGGCCACCCGAGGTGCGGCCTTCGCCGCCGCCATGCGGATGGTCGACCGGGTTCATGGCCACGCCGCGATTGTGCGGACGCTTGCCGCGCCACACGGTGCGACCGGCCTTGCCGTCGTTGATGTTGCCGTGGTCGGGGTTCGACACGGCGCCGACGGTGGCCATGCAGGAGCCGTGCACGACACGCTGCTCGCCCGAGTTGAGGCGCAGGATCGCCATGCCCTGGTCGCGGCCGACGAGCTGGGCGTAACCGCCAGCCGAACGGGCGACCTGGCCGCCCTTGCCCGGCTTCAGCTCGATGTTATGGACGATCGTGCCGACCGGCATCGAGGCCAGCGGCATCGCGTTGCCCGGCTTCACGTCGACCGCTTCGCCGGCCACGATCTTGTCGCCGGCAGCAAGACGCTGCGGGGCCAGGATGTAGGACAGCTCGCCGTCGTCATACTTGATCAGCGCGATGAAGGCGGTGCGGTTCGGATCGTATTCGATGCGCTCGACCGTGCCGACGACGTCGTACTTCTTACGCTTGAAGTCGATGATGCGGTACGAACGCTTGTGACCGCCGCCGATGAAGCGGGCCGTGATGCGGCCGTAGTTGTTGCGGCCGCCCGACTTGGTCAGGCCTTCGGTCAGGCCCTTGATGGGCTTGCCCTTGTAGAGGCCCGAGCGGTCGACGATGACCAGCTGGCGGGTGCTCGGCGTTACCGGGTTGAATTTCTTAAGTGCCATTGTCCTGTCCTCGCGGCCTTGCTCAGAGACCCGTCGCGACGTCGATCGACTGGCCGTCGGCCAGCGTCACAACCGCCTTCTTGACGTCGCCCTGGCGGCCAACGGTGCCGCGGAAGCGCTTGATCTTGCCCTTGCGGACGAGCGTGTTCACAGCCGTCACCTTGACGCCGAAGAGAGCCTCCACGGCAGCCTTGATTTCCGGCTTCGACGCCTTCTTGGCGACGTTGAAGACGACCTGGTTCTGCTCGGAAGCCATGGTCGACTTTTCGGTGATCGCCGGCGAGACGATCACGTCGTAGTGACGGAGGTCGGTCATTTAAAGCGCTCCTCGAGAGCCTCGACGGCGGCCTTCGAAAGGACCAGCGTGCCGCGGCGCAGAATGTCGTAGACGTTGATGCCCTGGATGGGCAGCACGTCGATGTTCGGAATGTTGGTCGCGGCCAGCTTGAAGTTCTGATCAAGCTCGGCGCCGCCGATGACCAGGGCGTTGGTCAGCCCCAGCGTCTCGAAATTCGCCACCAGCGCCTTGGTCTTGGCTTCGGTGAGCTTCAGCTCGTCGACGATGATCAGCGAAGCGCTCTTGGCCTTGGCCGAGAGAGCGTGCTTGAGGCCAAGCGCACGAACCTTCTTCGGCAGCTCGTGCTCATGGCTGCGTACGACCGGGCCGTGTGCCTTGCCGCCGCCGCGGAACTGCGGAGCGCGAGCCGAGTGGTGACGGGCGCGGCCGGTACCCTTCTGCTTGTACATCTTGGCGCCGGTGCGCGCGATTTCGGCGCGGCCCTTGGCCTTGTGCGTGCCCTGCTGCTTCTTGGCGAGCTGCCAGCGCACGACGCGCTGCAGGATGTCCTCGCGCGGGTCAAGGCCGAAAATCTCCTCGGAGAGTTCCACCTTGCCGGCGTCCTTGCCGCCCAGCGTTGTGATCTTGAGATCCATTATTCGGCTCCCTCAGTGGCCGGGGCTTCGTTCTTGGCGGCAGCGGCGCGGATCGCGGCCGGCTTCGGCGCATTGGCCGGCAGCGCAACCTTGGCGGCGTCGCGAACCAGGATCCAGGCGCCCTTGACGCCGGGCACCGCGCCGCGGATCAGGATCAGGCCGCGATCGGCATCGGTCGAGACGACCTCGACATTCTGCGTGGTGACGCGGGTGTCGCCCATGTGGCCGGCCATCTTCTTGCCCTTGAACACCTTGCCGGGGTCCTGGCGCTGGCCGGTCGAGCCGTGCGTGCGGTGCGAGACCGAGTTACCATGCGTGGCGCGGCCACCGCCCATGTGGTGCCGCTTGATCACGCCCTGAAAACCCTTGCCGGTCGAGGTGCCGGTGACGTCCACCTTCTGGCCGGCGACGAAATGCTCGACGGTCAGCTCGGCGCCGACGTCGATCATGTTGTCGGCGGAGACGCGAAACTCGGCGACCTTCGCCTTCGGCTCGACGGAAGCGGCGGCGAAATGGCCGCGCATCGCCTTCGACGTGTTCTTCACCTTGGCAAGGCCAACGCCGAGCTGGACGGCGGTGTAGCCGTTCTTCTCCTGCGTGCGCTGGGCCACGACCTGGCAGTTCTCCATCTGGAGAACGGTGACGGGAACGTGTTCGCCGGCATCGTTATAGATGCGGGTCATTCCCACCTTCTTTGCAATCACACCTGAACGCATCGGTTCAATTCCTTTAGAGTTCCGGGCCAGGGGCACCGCCCCTTACCGCTCTCTCATTCCCTTAGAGCTTGATCTCGACGTCGACACCGGCGGCCAGATCGAGCTTCATCAAAGCGTCGACTGTCTGCGGGGTCGGATCGACGATGTCGAGCAGCCGCTTGTGCGTGCGCATCTCGAACTGTTCGCGGCTCTTCTTGTCGACGTGGGGCGACCGGTTGACCGTGAATTTTTCGATCCGCGTCGGCAGCGGGATTGGGCCGCGGACGTTGGCGCCGGTGCGCTTGGCGGTCGACACGATTTCGCGCGTCGAGGCGTCGAGCACCCGGTGGTCAAACGCCTTAAGGCGGATGCGGATATTCTGTCCGTTCATGCGTCAATTCCTTGTTCTGGCGCGGCGCGGGCCGCGCCCGCGCCCGCGACAGATCGGTTTCAGTCCAAATTACTCTTTGATGGTGACGACGATGCCGGCACCGACGGTGCGGCCGCCTTCACGGATGGCGAAGCGCAGCTTCTCTTCCATCGCGATCGGCACGATCAGCTCGACGTCGACGGTGATGTTGTCGCCGGGCATCACCATCTCGGTGCCGGCCGGCAGTGTCACGATGCCCGTCACGTCCGTCGTGCGGAAGTAGAACTGCGGACGGTAGTTGGTGAAGAACGGCGTGTGACGGCCGCCCTCGTCCTTGGTCAGGATGTAGGCTTCGGCCACGAACTTCTTGTGCGGCTTGACCGTGCCGGGCTTGGCCAGAACCTGGCCGCGCTCCACGCCTTCACGGTCGACGCCGCGCAGCAGCGCGCCGATGTTGTCGCCGGCCTGACCCTGGTCGAGCAGCTTGCGGAACATCTCAACGCCCGTGCAGGTCGTCTTGGTGGTCGGACGGATGCCGACGATCTCCAGCTCCTCGCCGACCTTGACCACGCCGCGCTCGACGCGGCCGGTCACAACCGTGCCGCGGCCCGAGATCGAGAACACGTCCTCGATCGGCATCAGGAACGGCTTGTCCAGCGGACGAACCGGCGTCGGGATATACGCGTCGACCTGCGCCATCAGCTCGCGGATGGCGTCCTCGCCGATGGTCTTGTTGGAATCTTCCAACGCAGCCAGCGCCGAACCCTTGACGATCGGAATGTCGTCGCCGGGGAACTCGTTCTTCGACAGAAGCTCGCGAACCTCGAGCTCGACCAGCTCCAGCAGCTCGGCGTCGTCGACCTGGTCGACCTTGTTCAGGAACACCACGATCGAGGGAACGCCGACCTGGCGGGCAAGCAGGATGTGCTCGCGGGTCTGCGGCATCGGGCCGTCGGCGGCCGAAACCACCAGGATCGCGCCGTCCATCTGCGCGGCACCCGTGATCATGTTCTTCACATAGTCGGCGTGGCCGGGGCAGTCGACATGGGCATAGTGACGGTTGGCCGTCTCATACTCGACATGCGCCGTCGAGATCGTGATGCCGCGCGCCTTCTCTTCAGGTGCTGCGTCAATCTGGTCATAGCGCTTGTATTCGCCAAAATACTTCGTGATCGCCGCTGTCAGCGACGTCTTGCCATGATCGACGTGGCCGATCGTGCCAATGTTCACATGCGGCTTGGTGCGCTCGAATTTACCTTTTGCCATGTGATCTCTCCAATCCTGCTTGCCCGTGCGGGCCTTGAATTAAGGTCTCGTGCAACCCGCTCGAGTTACGCGTATTTCTTCTGAACTTCCTGGGCGACCGCGGTCGGAACCGGCTCGTAGTGGTCGAACTGCATCGTGTACTGGGCGCGGCCCTGCGACATCGAACGCAGATTGTCGACGTATTTGAACATGTTGGCCAAAGGCACCATCGCATTGATGACGACGGCGACACCGCGCGCTTCCTGACCCTGGATCTGGCCACGACGGCCGTTGAGGTCGCCGATGACGCCGCCGACGTAATCTTCCGGCGTCACGACCTCGACCTTCATGATCGGCTCCAGAAGCTGCACGCCGAGGCGCGGAGCGGCTTCCTTGAAGCAGGCACGAGAAGCGATTTCGAACGCCAGCACCGAGGAGTCGACGTCGTGGAAGGCGCCATCGACCAGCGTGGCCTTGACACCGATCATCGGGAAACCGGCGAACGGGCCGGAACCCATGACGCTGTTGATGCCCTTCTCGACACCCGGGATGTATTCCTTCGGAACCGCACCGCCGACGATCTTGGACTCGAACACGAACTCTTCGCTCTCGGTGTTCGGCTCGAAGATGATCTTGACGCGGGCGAACTGGCCGGTACCGCCGGTCTGCTTCTTGTGCGTGTAATCCTGCTCGTGCGTGCGGGTGATCGTCTCGCGATAGGCCACCTGCGGGGCGCCGACATTGGCTTCGACCTTGAACTCGCGGCGCATGCGGTCGACGATGATGTCGAGATGCAGCTCGCCCATGCCGGCGATGATGGTCTGGCCGCTTTCCTCGTCGGTCTTGACGCGGAAGGACGGATCCTCAGCCGCCAGGCGATGCAGCGCGAGACCCATCTTTTCCTGGTCGTTCTTGGTCTTCGGCTCGATAGCGATCTGGATGACCGGATCGGGGAATTCCATGCGCTCCAGGATGACCGGATGCAGCGGATCGCAGAGCGTGTCGCCGGTGGTCGTGTCCTTGAGGCCGGCCAGGGCGACGATGTCGCCGGCATAGGCTTCCTCGATGTCGGCGCGCGAGTTCGCATGCATCTGCAGCATGCGGCCGATGCGCTCCTTCTTGCCCTTCACCGTGTTGTCGAGCGAGGTGCCCTTGGTGAGCTTGCCCGAATAGATGCGGGCAAAGGTCAGCGAGCCGACGAACGGGTCGTTCATGATCTTGAACGCCAGCATCGACAGCGGCTCGTTGTCGTCGGCATGACGCTCGATCTCGGCGTCGGTCTTGGCATCGACGCCCTTGATGGCCGGCACGTCGATCGGCGACGGCAGGTATTCGACGACGGCGTCGAGCAGCGGCTGCACGCCCTTGTTCTTGAAGGCCGAACCGCAGAACATCGGGAAGAACTTGACCGCGATGGTGCCCTTGCGGATCAGCGCGCGGATCTCGTCATTCGACGGCATCTTGCCTTCGAGGTAATTCTCGAGCGCGGTCTCGTCCATCTCGACGGCGGCTTCGATCATCTTCTCGCGGTACTGCTCGGCCTTGTCCTTGAGGTCGGCCGGGATCTCGACGACATCCCAGGCAGCGCCAAGGGTCTCGTCACGCCAGACGAGCGCGTTCATCTCGACGAGGTCGACGACGCCCTTGAACTCGGTCTCGGCGCCGATCGGCAGCTGCATGACGACGGCCTGCGCGCCGAGGCGCGAACCGATCATTTCCTCGGAGCGGTAGAAGTCGGCGCCGATCTTGTCCATCTTGTTGCAGAAGATCATGCGCGGCACGTGGTACTTGTCGGCCTGGCGCCACACGGTCTCGGTCTGCGGCTCCACGCCGGCGTTGGCGTCGAGCAGCGCGATGGCACCGTCGAGCACGCGCAGCGAACGCTCGACTTCGATGGTGAAGTCGACGTGTCCGGGGGTGTCGATGATGTTGAAGCGGCGCATCTTGCCGTCGCGACCCTTCCAGAAGGTCGTGGTCGCGGCCGAAGTGATGGTGATGCCGCGCTCCTGCTCCTGCTCCATCCAATCCATGGTGGCAGCGCCGTCATGGACTTCGCCGATCTTGTGCGACTTGCCCGTATAATAGAGGACGCGCTCGGTCGTCGTCGTCTTGCCGGCGTCGATATGCGCCATGATACCGAAATTGCGGTAGTCTTCGATCTTGTATTCGCGGGCCATGGGAGGTGCCTCTCAGTCTCGTTCGCGCTTTACCAGCGGTAGTGCGCGAAGGCGCGGTTGGCTTCCGCCATCTTGTGGGTGTCTTCACGCTTCTTGACGGCCGTGCCGCGGTTGTTGGCCGCGTCCATCAGCTCGCCCGAGAGGCGGTCGACCATGGTGGTCTCGTTGCGGTTGCGCGCGGCGGCGATCAGCCAGCGGATGGCCAGCGCCTGACGACGCTCGGGCCGCACATCGACCGGAACCTGATAGGTGGCGCCGCCGACACGACGCGAGCGCACTTCCACATGCGGCGCGACATTGTCGAGCGCCTGATGGAAGACGGTGACCGGCTCCTGCTTGGTCTTAGCCTGGACCTGGTCCAGCGCGCCATAGACGATGGTCTCGGCAACCGACTTCTTGCCGTCATACATGACGGCGTTCATGAACTTGGTGACGATCAGATCGCCGAACTTGGGGTCCGGATTGATCTCACGCTTTTCTGCACTGTGACGACGGGACATGGGAAACCCTTACTTCGGACGCTTGGCGCCGTATTTCGAACGACGCTGCTTGCGGTTCTTCACACCCTGCGTGTCGAGCACGCCGCGGATGATGTGGTAGCGGACGCCCGGCAGATCCTTGACGCGACCGCCGCGGATCATGACCACCGAGTGTTCCTGCAGGTTGTGACCTTCGCCGGGGATGTAGCCGATCACTTCAAAACCGTTGGTCAGGCGAATCTTGGCCACCTTGCGCAGCGCCGAGTTCGGCTTCTTCGGCGTCGTGGTGTAGACGCGCGTGCAGACGCCCCGCTTCTGCGGGTTCTGCTGCATGGCCGGGACCTTGTTGCGCTTCACCGGCGCCAGGCGCGGCTTGCGGATCAGCTGGTTGACGGTAGGCATTAAACCCTCTTGTCTCTCAATTCCGTGTCTGCCCTGTCAGGGGGCCGCTCAAAGCGTCATTTCCATACGCAAATTCGGGCAACACACCGCGCCTCGCGGTCCTGCCCGAACAAATTGCAGAGGAAGCGGAAGCCGCTTCATGCGCGCCGGAAATGTCTTTTCGCTCGTAAAACGAACCCTGTTTGAGGCAAACTCCAAAGCGTGTCGCTTCGGACAGGAGAGCCTCACATCGGTTCTGACAGGGCGGCTTCTACTCGCAAGCCTTCTAACCGTCAACCCCGGCACGCCAAATATTGCGCCCAATCCGGGGCTGGGCAGCCATGCGGAAAACGCATGTAATTTTCTTGCGTCTTTTTTCAAGAGCGAGGAAGAAAGTGACCGGCTTTGCGCTGTCCTGCGGCCCGGCTTCGTGCCAAAAGGCGGCTTGCATCGGACAATCTCGGGGAAAACGAGGAATCAGCCCGTGAACGACAATGAAGAACGGCCGGTCACGATCATCACCGGACGGGTCTGGAAGAAGAAAGGCGGCAAGCCGGAAGGCGTTCATGTGATGCTTGTGGCGCCCGACGATGATTCTGCCGTGCGCCGCGCGCTCGAATCGCTTGCCGCCGAAGGTTACGCCGAGGCGGAGCTCGACCAGATCGGCGACATGGAGGGCGAGCCCGACGACGAGCCGCATCTGTCGGCCTATCAAGGCGCATTGGAGGGCGAGGTTTCGATCGTCACCTTTGAAGAGCCGATCTGAAAAGCGCGGCCAGCGTCATATTTGCCGGAGTCGCCGGACAAACCTGCCCTGCCTAGACACACCCTTTCAATCCTTGGAGTTCCCATGACCAGCAATCCCATCAAGCTCGGCATCGTCGGCGTGGGAAAGATCGTCCGCGACCAGCACCTGCCGGCGGTCGCCAAGGACGGCAACTATCAGCTGACAGCGGCGGCCAGCCGCCACGGCAAGGTGGACGGCATTGCGAACTATCCCAGCATCGAAGCGATGCTTGCGGCCGAACCTGGCCTAGAGGCGGTCTCGCTCTGCATGCCGCCTCAGTTCCGTTACGACGCCGCGCGTACCGCGCTGGAAGCAAGGAAGCACGTGTTCCTCGAAAAGCCGCCGGGCGCCACGGTCAGCGAGGTCGAGCACCTCAAGGCGCTTGCCGAAAGGAACGGCGTCTCGCTCTTTGCCAGCTGGCATTCGCGCTACGCGCCGGCGGTGGAGGCCGCGCGCGCATTCCTCGCCTCGGCCAGACTGACTTCGGCCGCCATCAACTGGAAGGAAGACGTGCGGCGCTGGCATCCGAACCAGGAATGGATTTGGGAGCCGGGCGGCTTCGGCGTGTTCGATCCCGGCATCAACGCGCTGTCGATCGCCACACACATCTTGCCTGCGATGTTCATCACCTCGGCCGTGCTCGATTTCCCCGAGAATCGCGCAGCACCGGTCGCGGCGCATGTCGCCTTCCGCACGTCGACCGGCTTGCCAGTGACGATGGAGCTCGACTGGCTGCAGACCGGCCCGCAAAGCTGGGACATTGTCGCCGAGACCGACAAGGGCAGGATGGTGCTGTCCGGCGGCGGCGCTAAGCTCGCCGTCGGCGGGCGCATGATCCATGACGAGCCGGAAGCCGAATACCCGATGCTTTACAAGCGCTTCGCCGAGATTGTTCGCGCAGGAACGTCCGATGTCGACCTCGCGCCGCTGCAGCACGTCGCCGATGCGTTCATGCTGGGCAAGCGCAATGTGGTCGAGGCGTTCTTCGATTAGGGCATCCTCATTCTACGATCGCGATGGTAAATCCGTCATAGCCCTTGGCGCCGACGGTCTGGATGGCGGTGCCGTCCAGCCGCTTCTCGCCGCCGATGAACGAAAAAGCGGCGCGAGCGCCTTCGACATTGGCGTCGCCGCTGTTCTTTTTCACGACCGCGCCGTCGCGGATGACGTTGTCGCAGACGATGACCGTGCCTGAGCGCGAGAGTTTCATCGCCCAGTCGAGATAATTCGGGTTGTTCGGCTTGTCGGCGTCGATGAAGATCAGGTCGAACGGACCGGCATTTTCGCCTGCCAGCGCGGCAAGCGATTGCAGCGCTGGACCGACCCGCAGGTCGATCTTGTCTGAAACCCCTGCCCGCTCGAAGTTCGAACGCGCGACCTTGGCGTGGTGCGGATCGAGCTCCAGCGTCACCACCTTGCCGTCCGCCGGCAATCCCCTTGCCATCCAGATGGTCGAGTAGCCGCCAAGCGTGCCGACCTCCAGCACCTTCTTGGCGCCGCGAATACGCACCAGCAGCGACAGCAGTTTGCCCTGCGCGGCCGAGACGTCGATCGCCGGCAGGCCGTGGTCGCGGTTGGCCGCGAGCGTGGCATCCAGCACGGGGTCCGCTTCGAAAAGAGAGGAAACGATGTAGTCGTCGACAGTCGTCCAGGTTTCGCGGCTCATAGCTCTTCCTCGTTGCATTAAGCCAAAATGCGAAAAGGGGCCGCGCGGGCCCCTTTTCTTGTTTTCTCATTTCATCGCGCTTACTGCGCGGCGTTGACCATGTCGGTCAGCATCGGCTCGGCGACCTCGACACCGGAGGCCTTGCGGCGCTCGTCGATGATGAGCTCGTCGCGCGAGGTGGCGATGCGCCTTATCTGGCTCATCGTGCCGCCCGTGCCGGCCGGGATCAAACGGCCGACGATGACGTTTTCCTTCAGGCCCTGCAGCATGTCGGTCTTGCCGGCAACCGCAGCCTCGGTAAGCACCCTGGTCGTCTCCTGGAAGGAGGCGGCCGAGATGAAGGACGGCGTCTGCAGCGAAGCCTTGGTGATGCCAAGCAGCACCGGCTGACCTTCGGCCGGCTTCTTGCCGTCGTCGATCAGGCGCTCGTTGACCTCCTCCAGTTCGATCACATCGACGTGGTCTCCCGGGATGTAGGTCGAATCGCCCTGCGTGGTGATCTCGACCTTCTGCAGCATCTGGCGAACGATCACCTCGATGTGCTTGTCGTTGATCGACACGCCCTGCAGACGGTAGACCTCCTGGATCTCGTTGACGAGATAGGAGGCAAGCGCCTCCACGCCCTTGATCGCCAGGATGTCGTGCGGCGCCGGATTGCCGTCGAGGATGTAGTCGCCCTTCTCGATGACGTCGCCGTCCTGGAGATGGAACGGCTTGCCCTTCGGGATCAGGTACTCCACCGGCTCGAGCGTCGAGTCATGCGGCTCGATGATGATGCGGCGCTTGTTCTTGTAGTCGCGGCCGAAACGGATCGTGCCATCGATCTCGGCGATGATGGCGTGATCCTTCGGACGGCGAGCCTCGAACAGTTCCGCAACGCGCGGCAGACCACCGGTGATGTCCTTGGTCTTGGCGCTTTCCATCGGGATACGCGCCAGCACGTCGCCAGGCTTCACATGTGCGCCCGGCTCGACCGAGAGGATGGCCTCGACCGAGAGCAGGAAGCGTGCATCGCCGCCCTTCGACAGCTTGCCGACCTTGCCCTTGGCGTCCTGGATGGCGATCGCGGGCTTCAGGTCGTTGCCGCGCGGCGTCGAACGCCAGTCGATGACCTCGCGCTTGGTGATGCCGGTCGATTCGTCGGCCGTTTCCTGCACGGAGATGCCGTCGACCAGATCCTCGAACGCCACCCTGCCCTCGATTTCGGTGAGGATCGGGCGGGTATAGGGATCCCACTCGGCGATACGCTGGCCGCGCTTCACCTTGTCGCCATCGTCCACGAAAATACGCGAACCATAGGCGACGCGGTGCGTGGCGCGCTCCTTGCCGGTCTCATCGAGGATGAGCACCGCCATGTTGCGGCCCATGACCATCTGCTGGCCTTCCGAGTTGCGGACCACGTTGCGGTTGCGGATCTGCACCTTGCCCTCATAGGAGGCTTCAAGGAACGAGGAATCCACCACCTGCGCCGTGCCGCCCATGTGGAAGGTACGCATGGTGAGCTGGGTGCCCGGCTCGCCGATCGACTGCGCCGCGATGACGCCGACGGCCTCGCCCTGGTTGACGGGGGTACCGCGGGCCAGGTCGCGACCGTAGCAGACCGCGCACACACCGGTCCTGACCTCGCAGGTCAGCGCCGAACGGATGCGGACCGACTGCACGCCGGCCTTCTCGATCTGCTCCACATCGCGCTCGTCCATCAACGTTCCGGCCTTGACCAGCAGGTCGCCGGTGACCGGATGATTGATGTCGTCGAGCGAAGTGCGGCCCAGCACGCGCTGGCCGACCGAGGCAACGATCTGACCGGCATCGACGATCGGCTGCATGGTGAGGCCCTTGTCGGTGCCGCAATCCACGGAGTTGACGATGCAGTCCTGCGCCACGTCGACCAGGCGGCGGGTGAGGTAACCCGAGTTCGCCGTCTTCAAGGCGGTGTCGGCCAGACCCTTGCGGGCGCCGTGGGTCGAGTTGAAATACTCGAGCACGGTGAGGCCTTCCTTGAAGTTCGAGATGATCGGCGTCTCGATGATTTCACCCGAGGGCTTGGCCATCAGGCCACGCATGCCGGCGAGCTGACGCATCTGGGTGGGCGAACCGCGCGCACCCGAATGCGACATCATGTAGATCGAGTTCATCGGCTTCTGACGGCCGTTGTCCTCGAACTCCACCGCCTTGATGCGCGCCATCATCTCGTCGGCGACCTTTTCCGAGCACTTGGCCCAGGCGTCGACGACCTTGTTGTACTTCTCGCCCTGCGTGATCAGGCCGTCATTGTACTGCTGCTCGTATTCCTTGGCCAACGCCTCGGTGTCGGAAACGAGCTTCAGCTTGGTGTCCGGGATCAGCATGTCGTCCTTGCCGAACGAAATGCCGGCACGGCAGGCGTGCGCAAAGCCGAGCGCCATGATGCGGTCGCAGAAGATGACCGTCTCCTTCTGACCGCAGTGGCGGTAGACGGTGTCGATCATCTTGGAGATGTTCTTCTTGGTCATCTCCTGGTTGGCGGTCTCATACGGCACGTTGACGTTCTTCGGCAGAAGCTCGCCGATGATCATGCGGCCAGGCGTGGTGTCGTAGATCTTCGACACGACGTTGCCTTCCGCGTCGACGCTGCGGAAGCGGCCCTTGATCTTGGCGTGCAGCGTCACGGCCTTGGTCTCCAGCGCATGCTGGAGCTCGCCCATGTCGGCAAACATCATGCCTTCGCCCGGCTCGTTCTGGTTGACGATCGAGAGATAGTAGAGACCGAGAACCATGTCCTGCGACGGCACGATGATCGGCGCGCCGGAGGCCGGGTGCAGGATGTTGTTGGTCGACATCATCAGCACGCGGGCTTCAAGCTGCGCTTCCAGGGACAGCGGCACATGGACCGCCATCTGGTCGCCGTCGAAGTCGGCGTTGAAGGCGGTGCAGACCAGCGGGTGCAGCTGGATCGCCTTGCCTTCGATCAAGATCGGCTCGAACGCCTGGATGCCGAGGCGGTGCAGCGTCGGCGCCCGGTTCAAGAGCACCGGATGCTCGCGGATGACCTCGTCGAGGATATCCCAAACCTCCGGACGCTCCTTCTCGACCAGCTTCTTCGCCTGCTTGACGGTAGAGGAGAAACCCTTGGCGTCGAGGCGGGCGTAGATGAAGGGCTTGAAGAGCTCCAGCGCCATCTTCTTCGGCAGGCCGCACTGATGCAGCTTGAGCTCCGGACCGGTCACGATGACCGAGCGGCCGGAATAGTCGACGCGCTTGCCGAGCAGGTTCTGGCGGAACCGGCCCTGCTTGCCCTTCAGCATGTCGGACAGCGACTTCAGCGGACGCTTGTTGGCGCCGGTGATGACGCGGCCGCGACGGCCGTTGTCGAACAGCGCATCGACGGCTTCCTGCAGCATGCGCTTTTCGTTGCGCACGATGATGCCGGGCGCGCGCAGCTCGATCAGCCGCTTCAGGCGGTTGTTGCGGTTGATGACGCGGCGGTAGAGGTCGTTGAGGTCCGACGTGGCGAAGCGGCCGCCGTCCAGCGGGACAAGCGGGCGCAGGTCCGGCGGGATCACCGGAACCACCTTCATGATCATCCATTCCGGACGGTTGCCGGATTCCATGAAGTTCTCGACGACCTTGAGCCGCTTCAGGTATTTCTTCTGCTTGAGCTCGGACGTGGTCGAGGCCAGCTCCGAACGCAGGTCGCCGGCGATCTTCTCCAGGTCCATGCCGGCCAGAAGGTCGTGAATGGCCTCGGCGCCGATCATGGCGGTGAAAGAGTCCTCGCCGTACTCGTCGACGGCAATCATGTACTCTTCCTCGCTGAGGAGCTGGTTCTCCTTCAGCGCGGTGAGGCCCGGCTCGGTAACGATGTAGTTCTCGAAGTAGAGCACGCGCTCGATATCCTTGAGCGTCATGTCGAGCAGCGTGCCGATGCGCGAAGGCAGCGACTTCAGGAACCAGATATGGGCGACGGGCGCGGCGAGCTCGATATGGCCCATGCGCTCGCGGCGAACGCGCGACAGCGTGACTTCGACGCCGCACTTTTCGCAGATGACGCCCTTGTACTTCATGCGCTTGTACTTGCCGCACAGGCACTCATAGTCCTTGATCGGACCAAAAATGCGCGCGCAGAACAGGCCGTCACGCTCCGGCTTGAAGGTGCGGTAGTTGATGGTCTCCGGCTTCTTGATCTCGCCAAACGACCAGGACAGAATCTTCTCTGGGCTGGCAAGCGAGATCCGGATGGAATCGAACACCTGCGCAGGCGCCTGCGGGTTGAAGAGATTCATGACCTCTTGGTTCATGCCGTTCTCCTTTTCGGGGTCCTCGATAACCCCTTGCATCGATCGCGGACGAAATGTCCGCAGACTGGCCGGTCGAACCGGCCGAAGACTTCTTGGTTGAGCATGGTCTCGGCCGAAAACCGGTGGCCGCTTCTCGGGATCATGCTCAGGGCGCGCCGCGCTTAGAACGCGGCGCGCGCCAGTGCCTTACTCGGCTGCGTCGGGCAGACGCGTCGGGGTCTCTTCGACCTGGGTGTTCTCCAGCTCCACATTGAGGCCGAGCGAGCGCATTTCCTTGACGAGAACGTTGAAGCTCTCGGGGATGCCCGCCTCGAACGTGTCGTCGCCGCGCACGATCGCCTCGTAGACCTTGGTGCGGCCGGCGACGTCGTCCGACTTCACCGTCAGCATTTCCTGCAGCGTGTAGGCCGCGCCGTAGGCTTCGAGCGCCCAGACCTCCATTTCGCCGAAGCGCTGGCCGCCGAACTGCGCCTTGCCGCCCAGCGGCTGCTGGGTGACAAGCGAGTACGGACCGATCGAACGCGCGTGGATCTTGTCGTCCACCAGGTGATGCAGCTTGAGCATATAGATATAGCCCATCGTCACCTTGCGATCGAACGGCTCGCCGGTGCGGCCGTCATAGAGCTGCGACTGACCGCTGGTGTGCAGGCCAGCCTGCTCCAGCATGGTGTTGATGTCGGCCTCATGCGCGCCGTCGAACACCGGTGTCGCGATGGAGACGCCGCGGCGCATCTGCTCGCTCAGGCGAACGATGCTCTCGTCGTCATACTCGCGGATCGGCTCGTTGCGGTCGTTGGCCGGCATGAAGCTTTCCAGCGTCTTGCGCAGCGGCTTGATGTCGCCGCCACCCTTGTACGCGTCGATCAGCTCGCCGATCTTCCTGCCCATGCCGGCGCAAGCCCAGCCCAGATGCGTTTCCAGGATCTGGCCGACATTCATGCGGCTCGGCACACCCAGCGGGTTGAGCACGATATCGGCATGCGTGCCGTCCTCGAGGAAAGGCATGTCCTCCACCGGAACGATGCGCGACACGACACCCTTGTTGCCGTGACGACCGGCCATCTTGTCGCCCGGCTGCATCTTGCGCTTCACCGCCACGAAGACCTTGACCATCTTCATGACGCCCGGAGGCATTTCGTCGCCGCGCTGCACCTTCTCGACCTTGTCCATGAAGCGCTGCTCGAGCGCCTTCTTGGACTCGTCGTACTGGCCGCGCAGAGCCTCGAGCTCGCCCTGGAGCTTCTCGTTCTCCACGGCGAACTGCCACCACTGCGAACGCGGATACTCGTCGAGCGTGTCCTTCGACAGCTTCGAGCCCTTCTTGAAGCCCTTCGGTCCGGCGATCGCCTCCTTGCCGACCAGCACGTCGGAAAGACGCGCATAGACGTTGCGGTCGAGGATCGCCTGTTCGTCGTCGCGGTCCTTGGCCAGACGCTCGATCTCCTCGCGCTCGATCGCCATCGCGCGCTCGTCCTTCTCCACGCCGTGGCGGTTGAAGACGCGCACTTCGACGACCGTGCCGAAGGTGCCCGGAGGCATGCGCATGGAGGTGTCGCGAACGTCCGAGGCCTTTTCGCCGAAGATGGCGCGCAGGAGCTTTTCTTCCGGCGTCATCGGGCTTTCGCCCTTCGGCGTGATCTTGCCGACCAGGATGTCGCCCGGCTGCACTTCAGCACCGATATAGACGATGCCGGCCTCGTCGAGGTTCTTCAGCGCCTCTTCCGAAACGTTCGGAATGTCGCGCGTGATTTCCTCCGGCCCGAGCTTGGTGTCGCGCGCCATGACCTCGAACTCCTCGATGTGGATCGAGGTGAAGACGTCGTCGGCCACGATGCGCTCGGAGAGCAGGATCGAGTCCTCGTAGTTGTAGCCGTTCCACGGCATGAACGCGACCAGCACGTTGCGGCCGAGCGCCAGATCGCCGAGCTCGGTCGACGGACCGTCGGCAATGATGTCGCCCTTGTTGACGCGGTCGCCCATGCGCACCAGCGGACGCTGGTTGATGCAGGTGTTCTGGTTCGAACGCTGGAACTTCATCAGCCGGTAGATATCGACGCCGGATTTGCCGGGATCGAGATCTTCCGTGGCGCGGATGACGATACGGGTGGCGTCCACCTGGTCGACCACGCCGCCGCGGCGGGCGCCGATGGCAGCGCCCGAGTCACGGGCGACGACCGGCTCCATGCCGGTGCCGACGAACGGCGCTTCGGCGCGCACCAGCGGCACGGCCTGACGCTGCATGTTCGAGCCCATCAGCGCGCGGTTGGCGTCGTCGTTCTCGAGGAACGGGATGAGCGCCGCAGCGACCGACACCATCTGCTTCGGCGAGACGTCCATCAGGTCGACGTTCTCGCGCGGCGCCATCATCACTTCGCCAGCATTACGGCAAATGACGAACTCGTCGACAAAACTGCCGTTCTTGTCGAGCTCGGCGTTGGCCTGCGCGACATAGTGCTTGGCCTCTTCCATCGCCGACAGATAGACAACTTCGTTGGTCAGCTTGCCGCCCACGATCTTGCGGTACGGGCTTTCGATGAAGCCGTACTTGTTGACGCGCGCAAAAGTGGCCAAAGAGTTGATCAGACCGATATTCGGGCCTTCCGGCGTCTCGATCGGGCAGATGCGGCCGTAATGCGTCGGATGCACGTCGCGCACCTCGAAGCCGGCGCGCTCGCGCGTCAGACCGCCCGGTCCAAGCGCCGACAGGCGACGCTTGTGGGTGATCTCCGAGAGCGGGTTGGTCTGGTCCATGAACTGCGACAGCTGCGAGGAACCGAAGAACTCACGCACGGCGGCGGCCGCCGGCTTGGCGTTGATCAGGTCCTGCGGCATGACCGTGTCGATCTCGATCGAGGACATGCGTTCCTTGATCGCGCGCTCCATGCGCAGCAGGCCGACGCGGTACTGGTTCTCCATCAACTCGCCGACCGAACGCACGCGGCGGTTGCCGAGATTGTCGATGTCGTCGATCTCGCCCTTGCCGTCACGCAGCTCGACCAGCGTCTTGACCACGGCCAGGATATCTTCCTTGCGCAGGACGCGCACGGTGTCCTCAGCCTTGAGCTCGAGGCGCATGTTCATCTTGACGCGGCCTACGGCCGACAGGTCGTAGCGCTCGCTGTCGAAGAACAGCGAGTTGAACATGGCTTCGGCGGTCTCGAGCGTCGGCGGCTCGCCCGGGCGCATGACACGGTAGATGTCGAACAGCGCGTCCTGGCGGCTCTCGTTCTTGTCGACGTTGAGCGTGTTGCGGATGTAGGCGCCGACATTAACGTGGTCGATGTCCAGGATCTGGATCTCGTCCTCGCCTGTGCTGAGCAGCACCTTCAGCGTCTTGTCGTCGATCTCGTCGCCGGCTTCGAGGAAGATCTCGCCGGTGCCGTAGTTGACGATGTCCTCGGCAAGGTAGTTGCCAAGCAGGTCCTCGTCGGTCGCCTTGATGGCCTTGAGACCCTTCTCGCCGAGCTGACGTGCCTGGCGGGCGGTGATCTTCTTGCCTTGCTCGACCACGATCTCGCCGGTATCGGCGTCGACCAGGTCGCCGACGGCCTTGAGGCCGCGGAAACGCTCGACGTTGAACGGAATCCGCCAGTGGTCGCCGGCGCGCTTATAGGTGATCTTGTTGTAGAAGGTCGACAGGATCTCCTCGCCGTCCATGCCGAGCGCCATCAGCAGCGACGTCACCGGAATCTTGCGGCGGCGGTCGATGCGGGCGTGCACGACATCCTTGGAGTCGAACTCGATGTCGAGCCACGAACCGCGATAGGGAATGACGCGCGCGGCAAACAGAAGCTTGCCCGACGAGTGCGACTTGCCCTTGTCATGGTCGAAGAAGACGCCCGGCGAACGGTGCATCTGCGAGACGATGACGCGCTCGGTGCCGTTGACGATGAAGGTGCCGTTCGACGTCATGAGCGGCATGTCGCCCATGTAGACGTCCTGCTCCTTGATGTCCTTGATCGACTTGGCGCCGGTATCCTCGTCGATATCGAACACGATGAGGCGCAGCGTCACCTTCAGCGGCGCCGCATAGGTCAGGTCGCGCTGACGGCACTCGTCAACGTCGAATTTCGGTGCCTCGAACTCGTACTTCACGAACTCCAGCATCGAGGAGCCGGAAAAGTCGGAGATCGGGAAGACCGACTTGAAAACGGCCTGCAGTCCTTCGTCCGGACGGCCGCCCTTGGGCTCGTCCACCATCAGGAACTGGTCATAGGATGCCTTCTGGACCTCGATGAGATTCGGCATCTCCGCAACTTCCGGGATCTTTCCGAAGAACTTGCGTACGCGTCTGCGGCCATTGAAAGTCTGGGTCTGGGCCATCGTCGCTCCTTAGCTATAAACTCGGGACGAACCTCGCCGCGGCTCGCCTTGCACCAACGGGCTGCCTCGGCGGCTGCCCCTATCTGTTTTTCCGGCCGCCCCTGCCAATTTCTTGGGCCAATCGCTTGGCGGCTACCGGCTAAAACGGGAGAAAACCCGTTTCCGGAAGGCCGCTTTTCGGCCCTCAGGAAAGAGGTTTTCAAACGCCTCGCGTGACAGAACCCTCCCTCAGTCCAAGGGAGGGGGGCGGACGGCGCGAGACCGTCCGCCCTCGCCTAGCAGGCTTACTTCAGCTCGACCTTGGCGCCAGCTGCTTCCAGCTGAGCCTTGAACTTGTCGGCGTCGGCCTTGGAAACGCCTTCCTTGACCGGCTTCGGAGCCGCTTCGACCAGGTCCTTGGCTTCCTTGAGGCCAAGGCCGGTGATGGCGCGGACTTCCTTGATGACGTTGATCTTCTGGGCGCCGGCATCGGCGAGAACGACGTCGAATTCCGTCTTCTCTTCAGCCGGAGCAGCGGCAGCGGCACCAGCGCCGCCGGCAGCGGCAACCGCCACCGGAGCGGCGGCCGAAACGCCCCACTTCTCTTCCAGGAGCTTCGACAGCTCGGCCGCCTCGAGGACGGTCAGCTTCGAAAGGTCGTCTACGATCTTTGCAAGATCAGCCATTTTTGTATTCCTTCACTAGGTTCGAACGTGTGTTGTTGACAGCGAGGAACGGCCTCATGCCGCCTCGTCCTTCCGGGCGTAAGCGCCGATGACACGCGCGACCGAAGCCGCGGGCGCATTGACGATCTGGGCGATCCGGGTAGCCGGCGTGGCGATCATGCCAACCAGCTTGGCGCGCAGTTCGTCGAGCGACGGTAGTGTGGCGAGTGCCTTCACACCGTCGGCGTCGAGCGAGGTCGCACCCATCGCGCCACCGAGAATGATCAACTTGTCATTCCCTTTGGCGAAATCGGACGCGACCTTCGGCGCCGCAATCGGATCCTCCGAATAAGCGACCAGCGTCTGTCCCTTGAACAGATCGATGATCGATGCGGAGTCCGTGCCCTGAAGAGCGATCTTGGCGAGACGGTTCTTCGCGACTTTGACGGTGCCACCGGCGGCGCGCATCTTCGACCGAAGGTCGTTCATTTGCGCGACGGTGATACCGGCGTAGTGGGCCACGACGACTGAACCAGCGCTTGAAAACGCATCATTCAGGCCCGTGACGAGTTCGCGTTTTTCCGCTCTGTCCACTGCCTATCTCCAGTTGACCCCTGCCCCATTGACGAGGTCAGGCGTCGGTTGCCTTTTGCCGGCCGGGCCATCCAGTAACGGATCTCCCGAACGACGCTCGAGGATCCTGCCCCCTTTCGCCACACCAGCCGGCACGCCGGATAGTGCGCAGACAAAAGGCAAACACGGTTCGAACCTTTCATTGGAGCTTGGCTCCTTTGTCGGGTCTTCACCCGTCTCATGCAGGCCCAATCGAATTAAGGCTTTTGGGCCGCCTGCAATCTCGGACAGGATATCCGGAAACCTTTCGGCTTCCGGGTACCGGGCCGCCGACGGATCGGCGGTCCGGAATTCTTTCTTGCTGGAGCATGTTCCCGATTTTCAGGATCATGCCCTTGCGATCGGCCTTACCCGATCGGCCGACACTTACGACGCGGCGAGCGTCGCGATGTCGAGCTTGAGGCCAGGACCCATCGTCGAGGTGACCGACACCTTCTTGACGTAGTTGCCCTTGGCGCCCGCGGGCTTGGCCTTGGTCACCGCGTCGGCGAAGGCGCGGACATTTTCTTCCAGCGCCTTGACGTCGAACGAGACCTTGCCGACGCCGGCCTGGACGATGCCGGCCTTCTCGACGCGGAACTCGACGGCGCCGCCTTTCGAAGCCTTGACGGCCGCGGCCACATCGGTGGTCACAGTGCCGACCTTCGGGTTCGGCATCATGCCGCGCGGGCCGAGAACCTTACCCAGACGACCGACCAGCGGCATCATGTCCGGCGTGGCGATGCAGCGATCGAAATCGATCGTGCCCTTCTGGACGATGTCGACAAGGTCCTCGGCGCCGACGATATCGGCGCCGGCGGCCTTGGCTTCCTCGGCCTTGTCGCCACGCGCAAACACGGCGACACGCACCGAGCGGCCCGTGCCGTTCGGCAGATTGACCACGCCGCGGACCATCTGGTCGGCATGGCGCGGATCGACGCCGAGGTTCATCGAGATCTCGACGGTCTCGTCGAACTTCACCGCGGACCGGTCCTTGAGCAGCTGCAGCGCCTCGGAGAGGCCGTAAGCCTTGTTCGGATCGATGCCTTCGCGGCTCTTGGCAACACGCTTTGCAATCTTTGCCATGATCTTAGCCCACCACTTCCAGGCCCATCGAGCGGGCGGAGCCCTCGACCATGCGCATGGCCGCCTCGACGTCGTTTGCGTTCAGGTCCTTCATCTTCTGCTCGGCAATCGCGCGCACCTTGTCGCGGCTGATCGTGCCGGCCTTGACCTTGCCCGGCTCCTTGGAGCCCGACTTCAGGTTGGCGGCCTTCTTCAGGAAGTAGCTCACCGGCGGCGTCTTCATGACGAAGGTGAACGACTTGTCCTGGTAGTAGGTGATGACGACCGGGATCGGCGATCCCTTCTCGAGTTCCTGGGTCTGCGCGTTGAACGCCTTGCAGAATTCCATGATATTGATGCCGCGCTGACCAAGCGCCGGGCCGATCGGGGGCGACGGCGTAGCCGAGCCCGCGGCAACCTGGAGCTTGAGCTGGCCTGCAACTTTCTTAGCCATCTCTATTCCTGCCTTTTCTCATGCCGGCCCTGTTACCCGGGAAACGCGGCGGTTGCA
The DNA here is from genome assembly GCF_020165215.1 of Mesorhizobium sp. CA15. Classification (NCBI taxonomy): domain Bacteria; kingdom Pseudomonadati; phylum Pseudomonadota; class Alphaproteobacteria; order Hyphomicrobiales; family Phyllobacteriaceae; genus Mesorhizobium; species Mesorhizobium sp. CA15. The sequence continues at coordinate 23,064 of NZ_JAIUHQ010000001.1, read as the reverse complement.
GTCTGGTGGTTCGGTTCCGACGGCCGGCTATGCCGCCTTCGCCTCCCACCCGTTCATGCGGCGTCTGTTCACGCCGCCTCCCGACGCCTTGCGGCGCGGTATCCCGACGCCCTTTCGGGCGCGGGTATGCGGATCAGCCCTTTTCGACCTGCCCGAATTCCAGATCGACGGGCACAGCGCGCCCGAAGATCGAAACTTCCACCTTGAGGCGGGCCCGCTCCTCGTCCACCTCCTGGACGACGCCGTTGAACGACGCGAAAGGACCGTCCGAAACGCGGATCGCCTCGCCGATCTCGAAGGTGACCGAAGGCTTCGGCCGCTCGACGCCTTCCTGGACCTGGTTCAAGATGCGCTGCGCCTCCGTCTCGGTGATCGGCACAGGCTTGGAGTCGCCCAGGAAGCCGGTGACCTTCGGCGTGTTCTTGACCAGCGAGAACACGGCGTCGGTCAGATTGGCCTTCAAGAGCACATAGCCCGGGAAGAACTTGCGCTCGGCATCGACTTTGCGGCCGCGACGGATCTCGACGACCTTCTCGGTCGGGACCACGATCTGCTCAATGTCCCCGGACAAGCCCTTCTGCTTGGCCTTGTTCTCGATGTCCTCGGCGACCTTCTTCTCGAAGTTCGAATAGGCGTGGACGATATACCACCGCGCAGTCATTTCACGACCTCTCCGTAATCCGCCGAATTAATGCCCGAGACCCAGGATCCACTCGATCGCATAGCCCATCAGAATATCGGCAGCGAAGAAGAACAGCATCGCGATCACCGCGAATATCAGGACCATCACGGTCGAGATCATGGTTTCGCGCCGCGAAGGCCATGTCACCTTGGCCGTCTCCGCGCGAACCTGCTGGAGAAAGGTGAAGGGATTAGTGGTTTTCGAAGCCATGCGCCGCCTGTTTTCGAGACCCGTTGGCCGGGCCTCCTGGATGATCCCGCTGACCGGGACGTGCCGCCTGGGCTCCATGCTGCGCGAATCAGCGCCGCCATTTCACCCACGCAAATCAGACGCGTAAAGCCGGCTTCCCAGCTCCACGCGTCGCGTGTCTGTCTTGTCTACATAAAACCGATTCTTAATCCACGCAAGTGGCAAGGGTCCGCTTTATGTCTCAACGCCGCCTCGGAACCATCCAGTCGTCCCGTCCCGGCTATACGGGGCTTATGCCCCAATTCCTGCCATATGGCAAGCCGTCCGCCGATTTTCAACGCCGGAGCGGCCGCTGCGGAGCCTTGAAGGTCTCGCATATGACGATTTCAGAGATTAAGCCTAAATCCAGGAGCGAGGAACCGGTCCGTCGGCTGGAGATCTTGACAGGTTCGGGGTCGACGACGTGGCTACCGGAAGAGAAGGCGCGGATCGTGGCGATACGCCGCCTCGTCAGCTCATTTGGCTAGTTCAAGACGTCCCTGAACTCGCTCCTCGATCGCCTTCAGGAAATCGTCGGACGTCGATGTCCATCCAAAGAGTATCTGCACGAGCGTGATCGAGGCTTCATGATTGCTCCTTGATGCGTCCCAGGCGATGGGCTCGCTGGTGCAATCCGTCAGCAGTATGCAGTGGTAGTCCCTAAAGAAGGCATCCCGAATTGTCGATTCCACGCACACGCTGGTCGTGCATCCTGTCACGATGAGGTGTTTGATACCTGCGGTTTTCAGAACAGAATCGAGTTCGGTCTCGTAGAAACCGCTGAACCGCGTTTTGTAGACGACCACATCCCCTGCCTCTGGCTTGAGGTCGTTAACAATATCCGTTCCCCAGGTGTCGCGGATCAGAATCCGGCTCTCGCTGCCATCCGGGGCCATCATGCTCTCACCGAACCCAAAGATCTGGAGATGTCGGAGACGATTGGGGGCGTCCGATGTTCCGAGGTCCGAGAGGTCGGAACAATACCCCATCTTCAGATAGATAACCGGCACTCTCAAACCGCGAGCGGCAGCTATTACTCTGGCCGTAGGGCCGACAGCCCGTTGAATCCCGGAGATATCGATTCCGGCTCTGTCGAACATTCCACCTTGCGAGCCGAAGTCATTCTGCATGTCCACGACGAGAACTGCGGCGTTAGCAAGATCAATCGAAATAGGTTGAGGCTTCGCGTCGATGACCAGGGGATGCATTTTTGTCCTCCCACCAGAAAGAGGTGCCGCTCTTTGCGCCCTTGGCTATCAAGACCCGCCACCTACATTGCGTCAAGAAAGGGGAGAGTTACATCCCTGCTTGGCGGCCTAAGAACGGCGGTTGCAGTCAAGCGCTAGGGACGAAACCTTACATCGTTGGTCTTAAGGCGCAACGATTTTGCCACTCACAGGCCCGCGACACGGGCCGGCAGGTAGATGACCTCAAGGGCCGGCAGACGCGCGGAAGAAAAGGCTGATTTCGGCGATCGAGAGCGCGGTTGCCGGATGCCTGCCCTCTTGAAGGAATGGCACGGGCAGCAGGGCTCGAACCTACGACCTGCGGTTTTGGAGACCGCCGCTCTACCAACTGAGCTATGCCCGTGCATGCGCTTGTTCGGCGCAGGCGCTTCCTAAAAGCTTCCGTGCGCTCTGTAAAGAGCACTCTGCAATGGTTTTGAAACCCTTTGCCGGAAATCTGGATTCCATTACCGCCGGCGACCGATCGCGCTCGCCAAACAACCCCCGCGCCTACGACTTGCCGGCCGGCGGCTTGTATGGCCTGCCCGGCACGCCCCAGCCCCAGGCGGGCATCGGCTCGGTCTCGGGATCGCAGGTCTCGCCCAGATTCGAGTTCATCTTCGCCAGCCGCGATCCCCACTCGACATAACCCATGAAGGCCGAGCGGAACTCGGGGTCATCGGGCAGGCCGACCTCATCCGCCGCGTCGGCAAGGAGACCGATCCAGCGGCGGCGCTGCTCCTCGGTCAGATGCTTGCCGAGATGATGCATCACCATCTCGCGATGGCCGCCATGCTTCTCGCTGTAGGTTTTCGGGCCGCCGAAGACCTCGCCGATGAAGGCGGCGACATGCGCCGGGTGATCCGGCGACATCATCCTGAACACCGGACCGACGACCGGATCCGCCGCCACCTTGTCATAAAAGGTTCGTGTCAGCCGGTTCAGCGCCTCGCTGCCGCCGGCCCATTCGTACAAAGTCGGGATGTCCTCGCTCATCGCCGCTCCTTCCTGTGCATACAGCAAGATAGCGGCAGCGCCCTGCCCCGCTCAACCTGCCTCGATGGCCAGTGCGCAGCTAGAGCATGATCCCGAACCGAAGGTCAGCGAATGCAAAAAGTGGAAACCTGTTTTCGGAGAAGATCATGCTCCAACAAAGAGTTAGATCAGGATGGCGATTCAGCGAAACGTCATCCTGATCTACAGCTTCGCCGGCGCCTTCGCCTCGGCATCGGCGGACGGAAGAACCCGGCAATTGTCCGGCCTGGGTGCGGATCTGCAAATGGTGGCGCCCGTCAGCGCGTCCACTGATTGCGGTCCGGTCGTCAGCCCGAATGCCTTCAGTTCGTCCCGGCTGAGTTCCCTGTGCTTTGCATATTCGGCCGACTGCATGGCGGCGAAAAAGCCCGAGCCGACCGCCATCTCGTCGAGATAGGCCCTGACCTTGTCTTCCATGCCCATGGAATGCACGAGGAAGTGCGCACCGGCGCCAACGAGGCGCCGGACGCCGCCGGCGACCATCACCGCGCAGGCGGCGTCGCATTCGGCGCCGGCATCCATGGTGAGCCCGGCATGGAGACCGTCGGCCGCGACGCACCCCACGGCGCCCGGATCGCAGTCGAGAAAATCCGTTCGCGCGACCGCGATATCCAAGCCGTGCTCGCGGATCAGCCTGCCCGCGGCGAGCGCAGCCTGCGCATCTCCACCCGGCGAGTTGATTACGACCGGCAACCGGCGCTCACGGATCGTATCGAGCAGTTGGCGCAGCTTGTCGGCCGTATCTGCAGCGATCGTGCCTTCCGCCGAAATCCATTCCGGACAATCGGGATTGCAGAGCGGGTTGCTGCCGCGAACAAGAACGAAACGCATCTGCTGTTCGTGGGCTTGCGGTGTCGGCGGCGGCGCCGGCGCTGTATAAGAAGGTCCGGCCTCTACTGCCGCGACCGCGACGGGCGCGCCGTTCGCGGGAATCTCGCGACAATTCGCCGGTGCCGGATGGCGCTGGCAAATGGTTCTCTCGGTCAGCAGATCGAGCGAATCGAGGCTGGTCACGAGCTTCATCTCCAGCATGTCATCGGGCTCGATCTGCCTGATGTCGCTGGCAGGTGTGGCCTTCATCACGCCCAGCACGCCCTGCTCGACGCCCATCTCCTTCAAATAGGCCGACAGCCGCTTCTCGATCGCCTTGCTCATCTCATAGGTCTTGTAGCTGCCGGCATTCTTGCGGCTGACGATCTTGGTGCCGATGATCTTCTTCTTGCCGTTCACAACCCGGTAGGTGGTGCGGTAGAGCAGTTTTTCGCGCTGGTAGGTGGTGGTGATCTGATGGACGCCGAGATAGGCCCATTCGCCGACGACACGGTGGATGCCGCCGGCAAACATCAGCGGACAGGCCGAATTGCACATCGCACCGCTGTCGTAAGCGACGCCGGAATAGGGCTGACCCCTGCCGTCATTGTCCCGGCAATTTTTCGTCCCCGGCGAGCAGCCGGAAAATTCCGTGATGCCGACCGCGATATCGAGCTTGTTCTTGCGGACCATGCGGCCAAGCTGGAGCGCGGCATCGACGTTGCCGCCGGGAGAATTGACGACGATGGGCAATTGCCGCCCGCCGAGCGTCTTCAGCAGGCGTTTCAGTAGCGCCGGCGTGCCGGCCTCGATCGTGCCTTCGGCAGAAATCCATTCCGGGCAGTTCGGCTCGCAGCCCGGCGCGCTGCTGCGCACCACGACGAAGCGCATGGTCGGACCGTAGTCCGGCGGCTCTTCCTTTGCGCCGGCGCCGAAGGCGGCCAGCCCCATCGCGGCGGCCAATCCCAGCCGAAGCAGCCCGCGCCAACACCGCATGGTCTTTGAACGGAATGTGGAAACCACGTCTGGCAAGCCCCTCGGTGCAACCATACTAGTTGCGGCGCCGGTGGTTGCAACAGAATTGAAAAGGGCTTGGCAGCACTGCTTCAAACAAAAGGGCGGCCCGAAGACCGCCCTTTCCTTGTCGAACCGGCAAAAGCCGGATCGATTATTCCTTGATGGTGACGACGATGCCGGCACCGACGGTGCGGCCGCCTTCACGGATGGCGAAGCGCAGCTTCTCTTCCATCGCGATAGGCACGATCAGCTCGACGTCGACGGTGATGTTGTCGCCGGGCATCACCATCTCGGTGCCGGCCGGCAGCGTCACGATGCCCGTCACGTCCGTCGTGCGGAAGTAGAACTGCGGACGGTAGTTGGTGAAGAACGGCGTGTGACGGCCGCCCTCGTCCTTGGTCAGGATGTAGGCTTCGGCCACGAACTTCTTGTGCGGCTTGACCGTGCCGGGCTTGGCCAGAACCTGGCCGCGCTCGACGCCTTCACGGTCGACACCGCGCAGCAGCGCGCCAATGTTGTCGCCGGCCTGGCCCTGGTCGAGCAGCTTGCGGAACATCTCAACGCCCGTGCAGGTCGTCTTGGTGGTCGGACGGATGCCGACGATCTCCAGCTCTTCGCCGACCTTGACCACGCCGCGCTCGACGCGGCCGGTCACAACCGTGCCGCGGCCCGAGATCGAGAACACGTCCTCGATCGGCATCAGGAACGGCTTGTCCAGCGGACGAACCGGCGTCGGGATATAGGCGTCGACCTGCGCCATCAGCTCGCGGATGGCGTCCTCGCCGATGGTCTTGTTGGAATCTTCCAACGCAGCCAGCGCCGAACCCTTGACGATCGGAATGTCGTCGCCGGGGAACTCGTTCTTCGACAGAAGCTCGCGAACCTCGAGCTCGACCAGCTCCAGCAACTCGGCGTCGTCGACCTGGTCGACCTTGTTCAGGAACACCACGATCGAGGGAACGCCGACCTGGCGGGCAAGCAGGATGTGCTCGCGGGTCTGCGGCATCGGGCCGTCGGCGGCCGAAACCACCAGGATCGCGCCGTCCATCTGCGCCGCACCCGTGATCATGTTCTTCACATAGTCGGCGTGGCCGGGACAGTCGACATGGGCATAGTGACGGTTGGCCGTCTCATACTCGACATGCGCCGTCGAGATCGTGATGCCGCGCGCCTTCTCTTCGGGTGCTGCGTCAATCTGGTCATAGCGCTTGTATTCGCCAAAATACTTCGTGATCGCCGCCGTCAGCGACGTCTTGCCATGATCGACGTGACCGATCGTGCCAATGTTCACATGCGGCTTGGTGCGCTCGAATTTACCTTTTGCCATAGTCTCTTTCCTTGGACGGCCTTGACCTTCAGTTCAGTCGAATGCGGGGCGATTAGCGACAACGGCTGAAAAACACAAGTACCTTGTGGCTGAGCGGATTCTTGCTCGACCCGAACCAATGGTCGATTTCGGTGGGATATGGCGCGGATATAGGGCTGCCGCGTGTAAAATCAAAGGCTCCGGGCTGGCCCATTGCCGCCACGACGCCGCTCTGATCTTGTTCGCCGGATGCAGTTCATTCCGTCCAATATCCGCGGCCCGCTGTTCATGATCGTCTCGACGGGGTCCTATCTCGTCAACGATACGATGATGAAGCTCGCCACCGTCGGATTGCCGCCTTATGAAGTTCTCCTGTTGCGGGGTGCTGCCGCCACGCTGTGGGGCGTGCCGCTGCTTCTGGTGCTGGGTTATGCCAGGCAGATCCCCCTGCTCTTCGAACGCAAGGTGCTGCGCCGCAACTTGTTCGAGCTGCTGGCGATCCTGTGTTACGTCGTCGCTTTAGCCAACATGCAGATCGCGGATTCCACCGCGCTCGGGCAAGTCACGCCGCTCATCGTGCTGGTCGGCTCCTCGATGCTGTTCGGCGAAAAGATCGGCGCCACGCGCATGGCGCTGATCGGCCTTGGCTTTGTCGGGGCTCTCATGGTGGCGCAGCCGACCATGCAGGGCATTTCGGTTTATGCGCTGCTGGCGCTCGGCAACGCCGCCTTCGCGGCGGTGCGCGACCTTGCCGGGCGCAAGGTGGGCGCCGAAGTGCCGGGCATGATCGTCGCCATCTCCGCGGTCGTGGTGGTGCTGGCCGGCTCAGGCGCGGCGCATCTCGTCTCCGAACAATGGGTAATGCCCGAAGGACATCATCTGCTCCTGATCGCCGGAGCCGGCCTGTTCCTGATCTTCGGCCATTTCTTCATCTTCATGGCCTACCGGGTCGGGCCGACAAGCGCGGTCGCGCCCTTCTATTACTGCTTCACCGTCTGGGCGGTCATTTCGGGCCTGCTGGTGTTCGGACAATTCCCCAACGCGCTCGCGGTCTGCGGCATCCTGCTGGTGCTAGCCAGCGGTCTCGCCATCGTCTCGCTCGACGAAAGAAAACGCCGGCTGGCCATGGTCGCCTGACGGCGCGCCTCCAGCCTGGGTCGACCCGACCGGGTCGATCTCCAGCAGCCTACTGGCTGATCCCTGGCCTTCTACAGCGTGCGCTTGCCGGAAATCTGGTGATAGGCCCAAAGCACGACGATCGAGCCGATCACGGCCACGATCAGGCTCCAGATGTTGAGACCGGTGACACCCGACGAGCCGAAGGCGCTGAAGATCAACCCGCCAACGATGGCGCCGACAATGCCGAGCACGATATCCATGATCATGCCCTGGCCTGTCTTGTTGACGATCTTGCTGCCGATGAACCCGGCGATAAGGCCGAGAATGATCCAGCTGATGATGCCCATAATTCCCTCCAAAATTCCCCCGCCGCGCCATCATGGTCACATGATTGTCAAAAGCTCAAGTCAGCTTGAAATTCTGCCTGTTTGCGCCATTCTGGGGCCGGGCGGACTTGGCTGGACAAGGAGATCCATTATGGGCCTTTTCGACAATGCCGTTCCGGGCGGCAACATCACCAAACCCCTGATGATCGCGCTCGGCGCGCTTTTGGTCGGCAAGATGCTGAGCGGCAGAAGCGAAGAGGCGGCCGCGCCGCAAGCGCCGGCGCCGACGCCCGCCGGAACCGACGCATCTGCCGATGGCGGCCTGCTCGGCGGTCTCGGCGGCCTGCTCGACAAGCTCAAGAACGCTGGCCACGGCAATGTCGCCGACTCCTGGGTCGGCACCGGCCAGAACCAACCGATCAACCCGGGTGATCTCGGCTCGGCGCTCGGGCCCTCGGTGATCCGCGAGATCGCGCAGCGCACCGGGATGAGCGAGCAGGAATTGCTGCAGCAGCTCTCCACGGCGCTGCCCGGCATCGTCGACAAGCTGACGCCGAACGGCCAAATCCCGCAGCACCATCAGGTCGTTTCAGCCTTCAACAGCTAGGGAAGTGGCCTGCTAGCGCGCCGCGTGCCACGGCGCGCGGCGTTTCATTTGAGGATTCGCGGGAAGAAATCTGGAGCGGGTAGCGGGAATCGAACCCGCATATTCAGCTTGGAAGGCTGCTGCTCTACCACTGAGCTATACCCGCGCCTTGCACTGAGGTACCGGATTCATCCGAAAAGCGCCACGCATTTTCGGTCCGAGACTTTTCGTTTCAGGGCTTCCGGGCCGGCAGTGGTGGAGAGGGTTGGATTCGAACCAACGTAGGCTAAGCCAACGGATTTACAGTCCGTCCCCTTTAACCACTCGGGCACCTCTCCAGTCTGCCGCCGGAGCCATGCAACGAGGCATTTCCGCCGATCCGGAGCCCGAGTAATATCTTCTCCGAAATCAGCGAAGCGCCTTATGGCGGCAAGGCCGGTGGGTGTCAACCGGCGCCGCAAGGGTTTTTCGAGGATGTTCGGCATTCATTTGGCCAGCCCATATCCTTAGCCGGACGGGGCGGCTATAGAGGCCGGCATGAGCGACGATAAAAGCAACAAGTCCGGCACGCGCAAGGACACCCACTACGCCAAGCTGAGGCGCGCGCATCGCGACCAGAAGGCGGGCGGGCCGCCGGCATTCCGGCCGCGCCAGCCGGTGCCACCGGGCGAGGCTGCCGCCGACGGGCTGGTGCGGCTTTACGGCCTGCATACCGTGCGGGCTGCGCTCGACAATCCGCGGCGCAAGATCAGGACGATGCTGGTGACGCGCAACGCCACCGAGCGGCTTTCGATCGGCGATCTTGCCGCCCTGCCCTTCAAGTCCGAGCTTGTCGAGCCGAAGGACATCGACAGGATCACCGGGTCTGATGCGGTGCATCAAGGCGTGCTGATCGAGGCCGAGCCGCTCAAGCCGAAGCGTCTCGACGCGCTCGCCGACACAAAGCTGGTGCTGGTGCTCGACCAGGTGACGGACCCGCACAATGTCGGCGCCATCCTGCGCTCCGCGGTCGCCTTCGGCGCCGGCGCGCTGATCACGACTGCCCGTCACAGCCCGCAGGAATCGGGCGTGCTGGCGAAATCCGCTTCCGGCGCGCTCGAGCATATCGACCAGATTGAGGTGAAGAACCTCGCCGACGCGCTGGCGCAGTTGCACGAGGCCGGCTTCCAGACCATCGGCCTCGATTCGGAAGGACCGGCCGAGCTCGAAAAGACCTTCGCCGGCGAGAGGATCGCGCTGGTGCTGGGCGCGGAAGGCAAGGGCCTGCGCCAGAAAACCCGCGAGACGGTGACGACGCTCGCCCGCCTCGACATGCCCGGCGCCATCCACTCGCTCAACGTGTCGAACGCGGCGGCGGTGAGCCTTTATGCGGCAAGGAAATTCATAGCGAGTAGGGAGTAGCGAATAGCGAATAGCGAATAGCGAATATTCGGGACACGATCCTTCGGCCCCGCACCCCCCTATTCGCTACTCCCTACTCGCTATTCGCTCCACTTCATGCCCCGCCATCCGCTCCAGCGCCCTGACCAGCGCGGAGTGATCCTCCTTGGCGCCGCCATTGGCGGCGCAGGAATTGAAGAGCTGCTGCGTGGTCGAGGTGTTGGGCAGCGACACACCGAGCGCCTTGGCGCCTTCCAGCGCCAGGTGGAGGTCCTTCTGGTGCAGCTCGATGCGGAAACCGGGCGCGAAGGTGCGTTTGATCATGCGCTCGCCATGCACTTCGAGGATGCGCGAGGCGGCGAGCCCGCCCATCAGCGCCTGCCTCACCTTGGCCGGATCGGCGCCCGCCTTCGAGGCGAAGACCAGCGCTTCGCCGACGGCTTCAATGGTCAGCGCCACGACGATCTGGTTGGCGACCTTGGTGGTCTGGCCGACCCCGTTCGGACCGACCAGTGTGATGTTCTTGCCCATTTTCTCGAACACTGGCCTGGCGCGCTCGAAGGCCTTTTCCTCGCCGCCGACCATGATGGTGAGCGACGCCGCCTTGGCGCCGACCTCGCCGCCCGACACCGGCGCGTCGAGATAGTCGCAGCCGAGATCATTGATCTTCTTGGCGAATTCCTTGGTGGCGATCGGCGAGATCGAGCTCATGTCGATGACGAGCTTGCCCTTGGTGAGACCGGAAGCGACGCCGCTGTCGCCGAACAGCACGTCGGCCACCTGGGGCGTGTCCGGAACCATGGTGATGATGATGTCGGCAGCCCCGGCAACAGCGTCGTGGCCGGAAACGGTCTTCAGGCCCCTGGCGAGGAGGTCGGCGGGCGGCTTGGAGCGATGGTCGCTGGCGACGACCGTGTAGCCGGCAGCGAGAAGATGGCCCGCCATCGGCGTGCCCATAATGCCGAGGCCGATGAAGCCGATGGTGTCCATTGGTGTTGCTCCTGAAGCTTGTTCTAACTCATCGAAGGCCGGCGCTGCCCCCTCATCCGCCTGCCGGCACCTTCTCCCCGTATAGAGACGGGGAGAAGGAAGCTCTTAGGCCGCCGCGCTGCCCTGCCCGGCGAATTCCTTGAACCAGCCGAGCCCGGCCTCGGTGCCTGCTTTCGGCTTGTATTCGGCGCCGATCCAGCCGGAATAGCCGAGGCGGTCGATGTGGTCGTAGAGGAAGGGATAATTGATCTCGCCCGTCCCCGGCTCATGACGGCCGGGATTGTCCGCAAGCTGGATATGCGCGATGCGGCCAAGGTTGGCCTCGATTGTACGGGCGAGATCCCCCTCCATGATCTGCATGTGGTAGATGTCGTATTGCAGGAAGATATTCTTCGAGCCGACGCGATCGATCAGCGCCAGAGCCTGGTCGGAATAGTTCAGGAAGAAGCCCGGGATGTCGCGGGTGTTGATCGGCTCGATCAGCAGCCTGATGCCGGCCTGCTCCAGCTTCTCGGCCGCGAAGGCGAGGTTTTCGGCAAAGACGTCTTCCAGCGCCGTGCGGTCGGCGCCCTGCGGCGCGATGCCGGCAAGACAGTTGATCTGCTCGCAGCCCAGCGCACGGGCGTAGGTGATCGCCTTGGCGACGCCCTGGCGGAATTCCGGCACGCGGTCCGGCAGCACGGCAATCCCGCGTTCGCCCTTCGCCCAGTCGCCGGCCGGCAGGTTGAAGAGAACTTGTGTCAGGCCATTCTTCTTCAGCCGCGCCGCCACGACATCCGGGGCATGCTCATACGGGCCGATATATTCGACGCCCTTGAAGCCAGCGCGGGCGGCGGCATCGAATCTATCCAGGAACTCATGCTCGCCGAAGAGCACCGAAAGATTGGCTGAAAAGCGCGGCATTCTTTTTCTCCTTTGTCCGCCTGAACTCAATCCAACATCATGATGGCCGTCGGCGCATCCTCGTTGCGCTCGGCAAGCTCCTCGAATTCGGTGACCTTGTCGATTTCCGTGCCCATGGAAATGTTGGTGACGCGCTCGAGGATGAATTCGAGGACGACCGGAACCTGGTGCTCCTTCATCAGCCGCTGCGCCTCCTTGAACGCGCCGGCGAATTCCTCAGGCTTCTTCACGCGGACCGCCTTGCAGCCCATCGCCTCCGCCACCGCGACATGATCGACGCCGTAGCCCGCCTCCGGATCGCCTGCACGGTTGACGTTCTCGAAGGCGAGGCTCACCTCATAATCCATCGAGAAGCCGCGCTGCGCCTGGCGTATGAGGCCGAGATAGGCGTTGTTCACGACGACGTGGATGTAAGGCAGCTTGTGCTGGGCACCGACTGCCAGTTCCTCGATCATGAACTGAAAATCATAGTCGCCGGAAAGCGCGACGATGTCGCGATCCGGATCCGCGGCACGCACGCCGAGTGCCGCCGGCAGCGTCCAGCCGAGTGGGCCGGCCTGGCCGCAATTGATCCAGTTGCGCGGCTTGTAGACATGCAGGAACTGCGCGCCGGCGATCTGCGACAGACCGATCGTGGTGACATAGGTGGTGTCGCGGGCAAACGCCTTGTTCATCTCCTCATAGACGCGCTGCGGCTTCAGCGGCACCTGCTCGAAATGCGTCTTGCGCTTCATGGTCTTCTTGCGCTGCTGGCACTCCTTCGCCCAGCCCGACCAGTCGCGCAGCTTGCCGGCCGTGCGCCATTCGGTGGCGACGTCGAGCAGGATCTTCAGCGCGGCGCCCGCATCCGAGACAAGGCCTAGATCCGGCGCGAAGACACGGCCGATCTGCGTCGGCTCGATGTCGACATGAATGAATTTTTTCCCCTTGGTGTAGACGTCTACCGAGCCGGTGTGGCGGTTGGCCCAGCGGTTGCCGATGCCGAAGACGAAATCGGCTTCAAGCATCGTCGCATTGCCGTAGCGGTGCGAGGTCTGCAGGCCGCACATGCCGGCCATCAGCCGGTGGTCGTCGGGGATCGCGCCCCAGCCCATCAGCGTCGGTATGACCGGCACGCCGGTGACTTCGGCGAATTCGATCAAGAGATCGGAAGCGTCGGCGTTGATGATGCCGCCGCCGGCGACGATCAGCGGCTTTTCAGCCTCGTTGAGCATCGCTAGCGCCTTCTCGGCCTGGGCACGCGTTATCGCCGGCTTGAAGGCAGCGAGCGGCTCATAGGCGTCGATGTCGAATTCGATCTCGGCAAGCTGCACGTCGACCGGCAGGTCGACCAGAACCGGCCCGGGCCGCGAGGAGCGCATCAGATGGAAGGCTTTCTGCAGCGTCATCGGCACCAGATAGGGTTCCATGACGGTGACGGCCCATTTGGCGACCGGCGCCGCGATCGAAGCGATGTCGACGGCCTGGAAATCCTCCTTGTTGAGGCGCGCGCGGGGAGCTTGACCAGTTATGCATAAGATCGGAATCGAATCCGCCGATGCCGAATAGAGGCCAGTTATCATGTCGGTGCCGGCCGGACCTGAGGTGCCGATGCAAAGGCCAATATTGCCGGCCTTGGCTCGCGTATAACCTTCGGCCATGTGCGAGGCGCCTTCGACATGGCGCGCCAGCACATGGCGTATGGTGCCGCGCGCCTTCAGCGCCGAATAGAGCGGGTTGATCGCCGCGCCCGGCACGCCGAAGGCATTGGTGATGCCTTCCTTTTCGAGAACGAGAACCGCAGCGTCGACAGCGCGCATCCTGGCCATGGCAAGCCTCCATTTCGTTGGTTGGCTTGAGAATGCCAGTGTGCGTGCGATTTTTCAATTTTTTCAGAATATTTTTTCATTTCTAGAAAACCGCTGTTACGGGTTGATTTCGCCTCACTTTTCCTTTTCCAAAAAATCGCTCATGGCCGCTACTGAAAAACTTTTTCATTGCATCCGATGTCAAATCGGCGAGAATGGCCAGTATGGAAACGACGGAAAAACGCCAGCGCGGCCGGCCGCGCGCCTTCAACGGCCCGTCCGAAGCGGCCTCGGTGCAGTCGCTCGACCGGGCGCTGCGGATCCTGGCCATCGTCGCCGAGGCCAGTGGCTTGTCGCTGAGTGAAATCGCAGCGCAAAGCGGCATTGCCGCCTCCACCGCCTATCGCATGCTGACGACGCTGGAGAACCATGGCATGGTCGAGTTCGATACGACCGACCAGCTCTGGTCCGTCGGCGTCGAGACCTACCGCATGGGCGCTGCCTTCCTGCGCCGGCGCAAGCTGGTCGACCGCGCGCGCATCGTGATGCAGGAATTGATGGAAAAGACCGGCGAGACGGCCAATCTCGGCGTCGCCGAGGACGATTGCGTCGTCTTCGTCAGCCAGGTCGAGACGCATCAGGCGATCCGCGCCTTCTTCCGGCCGGGCACGCGCAGCCCGTTCCATGCTTCCGGCATCGGCAAGGCGGTGCTGGCGCATCTCGAGCCCGAACGGGTCGCCGCCATCCTGCGCAAGGCGGGCCTGCAGCGCTACACCGACAAGACGCTTTCCGACATCTCGGCGCTTGCCCATGATCTGGCCGTTATCAAGCATCGCGGCTGGTCGGTCGACGACGAGGAGCGCCACCCCGGCATGCGCTGCGTGGCCGCCGCCATCTTCAACGAGTTCGGCGAGCCGCTCGGCGGCGTTTCGGTGTCCGGACCGACGGTGCGGGTCACGCCTGAGCGGCTGGCCGAGATCGGTCCGCTGGTGCGCGACGCCGCGGTCGAGGTGACGAAGATGATCGGCGGCGTGAAAGCCTACTAGAGCGTTTCACCGTTTCATGGAAACGGCGAACCGCTCTAGCTCTTTGTTTTTACGCAATTCCGAACGGAAAACCGCACACACTTTTCCTGGAATTGCTCTAACTAAGACGCGCCTGGCAATGCGCTCTTTGCCGATATGTCGAAGAAATCGAGCAGGATGGCCAGCGCGACGCCACAGGCCGCGAAAATGAGGCCGGCGAGGAATATCCGACTGGCGCGGTCATGAATGCTTCGCTGCAAGGATTTGATGTCGAGCAGAATGGCCAGCGCCCGGATCTGCAGCGCAATGCCGACCAGGATCGGCAGGACGGCAATCAGATGGTAGGTCTGCCATGGGATGGGGTTGGCCGCCCAATGGGTGATGAAGCCTAGCGAGAACGCCAGCAGGATGCCGACGATTGTGATGGTGCCGTTGCGGAAAACCGGTTCGACCCGTTCTTCCCTAGGATCCTGATTGTCCAAGCGACCCTCCCCTCGATTGCCGTCAAAGCCAGACTAAACGCTTGCAAAATCGCTGTACATCTTTGGTTGCACAGCAGGAACCGACCGGACGCCGGACTCGACCGTCTTGCCGCGGCGTCGGGATGCATGCCAAAGGGCACGGATGCGGAAAACATCTTATCTTCTATGCGCCGCTTCGCTTTGCGGATGCGTGGCGGCGAAACCGCCGCCGGTCGAGGCCATCGGCAACCCACTGGTCGATCCCATTCCGATCTCGCTCGCTCTGGAGGAGATCATTACCGCCGGCGTCCGCCAGCATTTGAAGAACCCCATCGCTGCCAGATTCGGAACGATGCTCGCCGGAGAACGCACGTTGAACGGCCGCCACGAAGTGGTGGCGTGCGGCTATGTCGACGACAAGGGCTCTCCCGGCGGCAGCGAGCCATTCATCGGCAAGATCTATCCCGATGCCGGAAACAGCTTTGAACTCGTTGCGATAAATGACGTTTCAGTCATCGGCGCCTGCAAGGCGGCGGGATTGGCAATGCTGGAGCTGAAGTCCAATTCCTGAATTGCTGGAGGCCGAAACGTCGTTCGCTTCACATCAAGCCAATCAGGCGGATGCTCAGCGCAAGAAAAGGGGCTGCGCGCAGCCCCTCTTTCCAGCCGATTATTCAGCTCCCTCCTAGAGCCTGCAATAACGCGGGCCGTCGTAGCTCATATAGGTGTCGGTGCGCTCGTCGTAGCTGGCGTAGCGGGCGTAGCAGCGGCGGACGTGGATCGAGTCGTAGCTGTCGTCTTCGACATAGACGCTGCGGGGCTGCTGCTGGGCAAGCAGGCTGCCGAGAACGAAACCGCCGACGCCGGCGGCGATGCCGATGCCGAGCTCGCGGCGGTGATGATGGTCGTGGGCGGCCGAAGGCTGGACGGTGCCGACGAGTGAGCCGGCGGCGACGGTGGTGGCGATGAGGCCGGAAACGATGGTGCGCTTGAACATGACGATCTCCTGTTTCGGTGGAGAGGCGAACCATCCGCCTCTTGATCGTCTGTCGCTGCGGCCCGGAAAAAGGTTCGAAGTATTTTCGCGATTTTTTTCGCCGGGATTGAGCAAATAGGGAGTAGCGAATAGCGAGTAGGGAAAGCGGGGATATGCTGAATGCAAATCCCCTATTCGCTATTCACTATTCGCTACTCGCTCTCTTTCACCCCATCCCCGTGACATGCCTCAGCCAGAAGGCCAGCACGATGAAGCCGATGAATGTGGCGACGCCGGTCCAGTCGATGTTGGCCTTCTTCAGATCGCTGATGACCTTCACCAGCAGAAGCCAGGTCACGACGATGAGCGGCAGGATGATGACGAATCTGATCATGCGGCACCCGTTCGATGCGATTGCACCCGACAAAGATGTAGGAAGCGGCGCAGCGTTTTTCAGCACGCTGACCAAGCCACGCGGTCCGTTAGGAACCCGAAACGGAGTTTTGTCTTTACTGGCGCACGAAATGTGCTACCGGAGCGCCGTGCCCTTGTAGCTCAGCTGGTAGAGCAGCGGTTTTGTAAACCGAAGGTCGCGGGTTCGATCCCTGCCGGGGGCACCATCCTGTAGCGGAGACGCCCGCAATGCCCTTCGAACAAACGCTGTTCGCGAGCGCACGCGGCTGAGCACGCCGGTTATGATCGCTAGTGGCGTGACGCAGACGCGGGAAGCATGTCGCGAACCCTGATCATCGTTGGTCTCTGTTTGGTTGCCGTAGGTCTGCTATGGCCTTGGGTGGGCCGGATCGGCCTTGGCAGGTTGCCTGGTGATATCGTAATCGAGCGCGAGAACTTCAGGCTCTACATTCCCATCACCACGGGAATACTGGTCAGCGTCGTGGTCTCGGCGATCCTATGGCTGATCAACCGTTAGCACTTCGGCGGCAGCGTTTTCGCACTCACACCCCGATCGCCGCCACCAGCACCCTGTTCTGCCGCCGTATCGCCGCGCGCAATTCCGGTATCTTCGCCTCATCGCGCTTCACGAACTCGATGAACATCATGTTCATGTTGTTGAAGATCAGCTCGCCCACCGCCAGGCCGTCGATGTCCGGGCGCACCAGGCCAAGTTCCTGCAGGCGGACTATCAGCGCGCTGATCTGCTTGGTCAGTTCGCGGTCGAGCGCGGTGTAGGCCTGGCCGAAGGGGCTGTCGGGCAGTTGCGTCGAGATCGCCATCGCCTGGCGCCACATCTCTTTGCTCAGATAATTCAGCGAGTGCTCGATATAGATGCCGATCAGCGTGTCCAGCGCGTCGCCGACATTGGCGGGCGGGCTGGCGACCACCCCTCGCCCGGCATTCAACACCTCATTGACCTCCAACGACACGATGGCGCCGAGGATGTCGCCCTTGTTCTGGTAGTAATTGTAGATCGTGCCGATCGAGACCTCGGCCTGCGCGGCGATCGCCTCGATCTTGGCGCCTTCGTAGCCGGCCTCGCGGAACAACTCCGTCGCCGCATCGATGATGCGCCTGTGCCGGTCCGCCTTCTGCCGTTCGCGCAATCCGCTCATATCGGCCTCTCTGCCACAAAATCATAATTGACTCAATTTTAGAATTGGTTCAACTTTTCTTCCAACAAGCCAGCAAGGCAGGGAGAACACTCGATGACCGTCAACACTCGGAATCCGCTTTCCACCCTGAAGTCTTATCTCGCAGCGGCCTGCGCGACAGCCGCGTTGCTGCTCGCAGCCAGTGCCGCCCAGGCGGCCGATCTCAACGCTCTGATCTGGTGCGATCATTCCGATCCGGCGCTGCTGCAGCCCTTCGAGGAAGCCAACAACGTCAAGGTCAACGTCAAGGAATTCGAAGGCACCGGCGCGGGGCTCGCCATCGTCGACCAGTCGCAGCCCGGCGACTGGGACGTGATGGTGATCGATAGCATCGACGTGCCGCGCGGCGTCGAGAAAGGCCTGTTCGAGCCGCTGCCCGAAGACAAGCTGCCCTTCGCCGACCTCTTCCCCGAAGTGAAGATGGACAAGTCCACCATCGTCGACGGCAAACGCTACGGCATCACCGAAAAGTTCGGCTATAACACGATCGGCTTCAACAAGACCAAGGTCGACCCGGCCGACATGCAGTCGCTGGCCTCGCTCACCAGCGACAAATACAAGGGCAAGGTCGCGATCTACGACTATTACCTGCCGGTGATCGGCATGGCCGCTCTGGCCATCGGCAAGAAGACGGCCGACCTCACCGAGGCCGACCTGCCTGCCCTCAAGGCCGAGCTGCTCAAGATGAAGGCCAATGCCAAGCTGGTCGGCGAGGTCACAGCCAGCCAGACGGCTCTTGCCACCGGCGAGGTGGATATCTTGGTCGGCGGCGGCGAATGGGTGACGGCCGGCCTTGCCAAGGAAAACCCGGCGCTCGATTTCTCGATCCCGAAGGAAGGTGCTGTGCTCTGGTCGCAGTCGCTCGCCATGTTCAAGGATTCCAAGAACAAGGACATGGCGCTGAAATTCATCCAATATATCCTGAGCCCCGAGGGCCAGGCGCGGCTTGCCACCTCTTCCTGCTACTGGGGCATGCCTTCGAACAAGAAGGCGGCGCTGACTGATGACGAGAAGAAGATCCTGCGCTTCGACGAGCAGCCCGGCTTCCTCGCCCGCGCCCAGGCCTATCCGGCGCCGAACGCCGATCTCGACAAGAAGATGCAGGATATGTGGACCGAGATGCTGCAGGCACAGTAACCCGGCCGATGACATCAGCGGGAAACAGGTCGCGCGCCCTGCCCTGGGCGCTGGTCACGCCGGCGCTGGCGTGGACATGTGCTTTCTTCGTGCTGCCCTTCATCGCCATGGGGTTTTCCAGCCTCACGGCGCATGAAGGTGGCGGCTTCACTTTAGCCAATTACAGCCAGTTCTTCACGGACCCGTCCTATTGGCGGGCGATGGAGAACTCGCTGGAGGTGACGGCGATCGTCACCGTCATCTCGATCCTGCTTGCCTATCCCTTTGCCTGGATTCTGGCCGAGATGGTGCCTGTACATTGGCAGCGGCTGGCGCTGATGCTGGCCGTGCTGCCGTTCTGGACCTCCTATGTCGTGCGCTCCTATTCCTGGCTGCTGGTGCTGGCGCAGAACGGCGTCATCAACCGGGCGCTTACCGGCATCGGCCTGATCGGCGAGCCGCTCCAGCTTGCCAACACGCGTTTCGCCACCGTCACCGGCTTCGTGCATTTTTTCGTCATGTTGTTGACGCTGACGATCTTCGCCAATCTGAAGCAGCTCAGCCCGAGCTATCGCAAGGCAGCAGCCGATCTCGGCGCCGGGCCGGTGCGCACCTTCCTGCATGTCGTGCTGCCGCTGACTTTGCCGGGCATCATGGTCGGCGCCTTCCTCACCTTCGTGCTTTGCATCGGCGACTACATCACGCCGCAGATCCTCGGCGGCAACAATGAGCTGGTCATGCCGCAGCTCGTCATGATGCAGATCGGCCGCCGCGGCGATTTTCCGCTGGCTTCGGCGCTGTCGATCATCCTGATGGCCGTCGTCACCATCGCCTATCTCGCCTGCGCGCGCTGGCTGAAGATCGAGCGGGCCTGACCATGCGCGCCGCCGTTCGCCTCGCCGCCTGGGTCTACGCCGTCGCGATATACGGCTTCATCTTCCTGCCGGTGATCGTGCTGGTGCTGTTCTCGCTGCAGGCCACGTCTTTCCCGATCCCGCCCTTCACCGGCCCGTCGCTGCGCTGGTATCAGGCGGTGCTCTCAGACGCGCGGCTCACCTCGGCGCTCCTCAATTCGCTGCTGGTGGCGGTGCTCTCCTCGCTCGCTTCGGTCACGCTCGGCTTCCTCTCAGCCTGGGGCTTTGCCCGTTTCACGCTGCCGGGCTCGGCCATCCTGCGCGGCCTGATCACGCTGCCGCTCACTGTGAGCTATCTCATCATCGGCATGGGTCTGCTGGTGCTGTTCAACTGGGCCGGCGTGCCGAAATCGCTGCTCGCGGCCGGCATCGGCCATGTCGTGATCAACCTGCCGCTCTGCTTTGCCATCATCTACAGCCAGATGGGCGACCACCAGATTAACATCGAGCGCGCCGCGCGCGACCTCGGCGCCGCCGAATGGAAGGTGCTGCTCATGATCACCGTGCCGGTCATGGCGCCGGCGATCTTCGCCGGCTTCTTCCTGTCGATGACCTTCTCCTGGGATGAGTTCGTCATCTCCTTTCTGCTCACCCGCTTCGAGACGACGCTGCCCGTGGAGATCTGGAACCTGCTGCGCTCCGGCCTCAATCCCAAGACCAATGCCGTCGGCTCGCTGGTCTTTGCCGTCTCCATCGTGATGGTGGTGCTTTTCGAGCTGACACTGTTGCGGAGAAAGCCGGCATGAGCGCGCCCTTGGTCGATATCCGCAATGTCTCGCATCGCTTCGGCCAGCTATCGGTGCTGAAGAACGTCTCGCTGGCGATCGAGCCCGGCAGCTACACGATCCTGCTCGGGCCGTCCGGCTCCGGCAAGACCACGCTGCTTTCGATCCTCGGCGGCTTCGTCACGCCCAGCGAGGGCAAGGTGTTCATCCGTGGTGTGGATTGCACCGCGGTGCCGCCGGCGAAGCGCCCGACGACCACCGTCTTCCAGGACTACGCGCTGTTTCCGCATATGAGCGTCGGCGGTAATGTCGGCTTCGGGCTGCGCATGCAAGGCGTAGACGGCGCGACCCGAGCGGCCAGGGCGCGCGATGCGCTTGCCCTCGTCGGGCTGGCGGCCGCCTTCGGCAAGAAGCCGCATCAGCTCTCCGGCGGCCAGCGGCAGCGTGTAGCGCTGGCCCGCGCGCTGGTCATCGAGCCGGCGGTGCTTTTGCTCGACGAGCCGCTCGGTGCGCTGGATCTGAAATTGCGCCGGCAGATGCAGGACGAGCTGAAAGCAATCCAGAAGCGCGTCGGCACCGCCTTTATCCACGTCACCCACGACCAGGAGGAAGCAATGGCGCTGGCCGACCATTGCGTGGTGATGAATGACGGCCGCATCGAGGACGAAGGCCCGCCCGAGCAGGTCTATGCGCGGCCGGCGACGCGCTTTTCCGCGACCTTCATGGGCGAGAGCACGATCCTTGCCGGCACGGTGGCCGAGGCGAGGAACGGGATCGTCACGGCCTCGACGGCGGTGGGGCCGATTTCACTGCCAGGTGCATCGCCTGCCGGCGCCAAGGTCACGCTCGCCATCAGGCCCGAGCATATCGCCCTCAGCGAAGCGAAAGGCGATGTCGCGCTCGGCACGGCCAAGATCGGCGATGTCGTCTTCCAGGGCAGCTTCAAGCGTGTGCTGGCCATCTCGACGCAGGATACCGCGCTACAATTCATCGCCAAGGTGCCCGCTTCCGCTACGGTTCAGGCAGGCGACACGATCCAGGTTTCATGCAACGCTCAAGACATCATCCTGCTGGCGGACTGACCCATGAGCACGCTTCCGGTCATCGAGGCTCCGGACTGGTACGAAACCATCCGCATGGGCGACGACATCACGCTCATCCATGAGCCGTGGATAAAACCGTTCTTCCGCTGCAACATCTGGCATGCGCGCGGGCGCGAGCGCGACCTGTTGTTCGACACCGGCCTTGGCCATTTCAGCCTGAAACGCCATGTGCCGCTGGTGAGCGAGCACAAGCTTACCTGCGTCGCCAGCCACACGCATTTCGACCATATCGGCTGCCATCACGAATTCCCGGACCGCTGCGTGCACTCCGCCGAAGCGGCAATCCTCGCCGATCCACGCAACGAATGGACGGTGGCGGACCGCTACGCCAATGAGGAGATGTTCGACGGTGCGCCTGAAGGCTGGGATACGGCGCGCTACCGCATCCTGCCCGCGCCGGCGGGCCGGCTGCTCGAGCATGGCGACGTGATCGACCTCGGCGACCGCGCCTTCGAGGTCGTCCACACACCTGGACACTCGCCCGGCGGGATCGCGCTTTATGAGAGAAAGACCGGCATCCTGCTGTCCGGCGACATCGTTTATGACGGGCCGCTGATCGACGACGTCTATCACTCCGACATCGATGACTATGTCGGGACCCTGCTTTCCATGCGCGAGCTCAACGTCTCGGTCGTGCATGGCGGCCATTTCCCGAGCTTCGGCAAGGTGCGCTACCGGCAACTCATCGATGAGTATGTCGCGGGCAAACGCAAGGCCGGGTGCCACTTGCAGAGCGGCTGAGCGATCAGGGAAGCGAAGCCTACAGCGCCCTTTGCGGGCAAAGTGTTCCCGTGGCGTCGCCGCAGCGGGAAGCTGTCGGCTGCGGCCGCTGGCTCATCTCTTCGGAATGACGCACCAGCTCGGCGAACATCAGCGCGAAACTTCCCATCATCAGGAAGACTATGATCAGACGCGTTACCGGCAATAGACAGGTCTCTCGACTGGCTAGCCCCCGCCAACCCATCCACTGTCGGCTAACATGATCGATCCGGCTTTACGAGTGTTTAAGCTTCGCCTTAACCATAGCAGCCATCACATTCATGTCGCGGCTGTCACGAAGCGCGATTGTCGGGTGTGCCCCCCGGCCGGCGCAGCGCCCTTCACAGACGTGGGCGCCGCATGCTACGCCGTCGCCGGCGCGGCCCCGCAGACGGTCGCCCTCCGGGAGCCATGAGCAAAGCCGCCAGCCGTTTCGCCTTCGTTTCTTCCGACACCGACGACGCCCGCGCGGCGTTGGAAAGCCTGTCCGCGCGCTATGGACAGGTGCCTGTCGCGGATGCCGAGATCATCATCGCGCTCGGCGGCGACGGCTTTCTTCTGCAGACGCTGCGCGAGACGATGAGCACGGGCAAGAAGGTCTACGGCATGAACCGTGGCACCATCGGCTTCCTGATGAACGAATATCGCGCCGGCGGCCTCGAGGAACGCATCGCCAACGCCGTCTCCGAGACGATCCGGCCACTGGAAATGGTCGCCGTGACGCATGACGGCGAAACGATTTCGGCGCCGGCCATCAACGAGGTGGCGCTGTGGCGCCAATCCTACCAGACGGCGAAGATCCGCATCACCGTCGACGGCCAGGTGCGGCTGGAGGAGCTGAACTGCGACGGCGTGATGATCGCGACGCCCGCCGGTTCCACCGCCTACAATCTGTCGGCGCATGGGCCGATCCTGCCGCTCGATGCGCCGCTTCTGGCGCTGACGCCGGTCAGTCCTTTCCGGCCGCGCCGCTGGCCCGG